>NVXG01000030.1 GCA_002733805.1 Robiginitomaculum sp.
TCTGCAACTCAAAGCGCCCATAGTGTTCCAAGTGGCTGGGTGAAAACTCAAAACGCATTTCCGCTGCATCATTGGTGTGGGCCAGCTCCGCCCTCAAATTGGTTTTCGGTAATTTGATGACATAGGTGCCCGCAATTAGGTCGCCAATCCGCTGATTACGCTTCTGAAAAAAGGGTGTGGCCAGCATGAGAAATAACCAGAAAAGCATAATGCCCCAAGACGGCGCATCAGCCCCTCCAAATCCAAATAGGATCAAGATTGGAAGAAAGACTTCGAGTTCCTTCATCAAATTGCGCACAACAATCTGATGCGCACTCAACCGTTGTCCGTCAGCGCTAATCACCCGTAACCCGGTAAGCCGCTTACCAATGGTGCGCCCATTCCAAACCAACTCAGTCAAAATATAGTACGGCGCACGTATCCCAAGCATCAACAGCACAAAGAGCGTACTGACCTGACTAATAGAAATTGTGAAGCTATAAATCACCAGAATAAAGATCAGCGCCAGCCCCCCATGGGTAATGAGCAAATCGAGAAACTGGGCCGAGAAGCGCGCTCCCAATCCCGCGACATCAAAATGGAGAGGCACACCTTCTGGCGGCAAAACATCAATACGGCCTTTGTTTTGCGCACCGTTAAACTTTTGATGAGCATTCACAGGCTGAACCGGGACACCTTTGCGCGCACTCGGGAAAAACTTCATCGAGTTTCTCCCTTAGGTGGCGTGCCCATGGAGCCCACCTCTTCCTTGCCGGTAAAGAAAAGCCAGTAAACCCAAAAGAACGGCCGTCCTGTCTGAACCGCTACGACCCTTTATAGCTATATCTATCTAGTCGTTTGCGATCGTGCGTCAGATGGGGACGACCGAAGAACTACTGTATAACACAAAAAGAAGAGATTTGCACCCCCGGTGCCATTATGCCGCAAATGCCCCCTTGCCCAATTCATTTAGATGCGGTATCTGCCCGTCAAACTTGCGAACAATTCGCTTAATATCAATAACAAATTCAGGACCACTCCAATGGCCGTACCTAAGAGCAAAATCACCCGTTCACGCCGTGGAATGCGTCGCAGTCACGACCGGCTGGCTTCTGCAACTTACATTGAAGATGCAAATTCAGGCGAATTGCGTCGCCCACATCATATTGATCTGAAAACTGGTATGTACCGGGGCAAACAAATCCTAGAACCAAAAGACGACTAATCCAGAGGTTCGAATCATTTATTATGGCGCCGCTTCGATAGCTTCGAGGCGGCGTTTTTGCGTTTGAAACGTAAAGTGAGCCAATAGTGCTTTGCCTGTGGCCTTCGAGCCGTTAGAACAATGACAAATTGATCAGGTTCAAGGAGGCCCCCATGACCGGCATCGAAGATATCATTGCGCGCGAAATTCTAGACAGCCGAGGTAACCCGACGATTGAGGTCGAGGTCTATTTGCAAGGTGGAGCCATGGGCCGGGCCGCAGTGCCTTCAGGCGCATCTACCGGGGCCCATGAAGCGGTGGAACTGCGAGATGGAGATCATCGGTATGGTGGCAAAGGCGTGCAAAAGGCCGTTGCAAATGTAAACGGCGAGATATTTGACGCACTGGGTGGATTTGACGCGTTGGACCAACGCCGAATTGATGCTGTCTTATGTGATCTGGATGGTACACAAAATAAGTCCCGCTTGGGTGCTAATGCGATTTTGGGCGTTTCATTGGCTGTGGCCCAGGCTGGAGCCAGCGCCCAAGGGCAGTCGCTCTATCGTTATGTCGGCGGGGTTAATGCCCGAACCCTTCCGGTTCCGATGATGAATGTAATCAATGGCGGCGAACATGCCGATAATCCAATTGATATTCAGGAATTCATGGTGATGCCGGTTGGCGGAGAGACCTTTGCCCACAGTTTACGAATGGGAGCTGAAGTCTTTCATGCCTTGAAATCCAAATTACAGGATGCTGGCCTGAACACCAATGTTGGTGATGAAGGTGGCTTTGCACCCAATATTGGCTCTGCTGAAAAAGCCTTGGCATTTCTGGAATCAGCTATTCAGCAAGCCGGATATGCAGTCGGTGATGATTTTGTATTTGCGCTGGATTGCGCCGCTTCCGAATTTTACCACGATGGGACGTATGTCCTGAAAGGTGAAGGTGCCCGCTATGATTCGGCGCAGATGGTCGACTACCTGAAGCGGTTAAGCGATAAGTTTCCAATTTTCTCAATCGAGGATGGTCTGCACGAAGATGATTGGGCCGGTTGGAAGCAATTGACCGATACATTGGGCGCCCGGATGCAATTGGTTGGTGATGATCTGTTTGTGACCAATCCGTTGCGCCTGCAACAAGGCATAGACCAAGGTGTTGCCAATTCAATTCTGGTCAAAGTCAACCAGATCGGAACGCTCTCCGAAACATTGGATGCGGTTGATCTAGCCCATCGTGCGCAGTATTCCGCCGTGATATCACACCGTTCTGGCGAAACTGAAGATACAATTATTGCAGATCTGGCCGTGGCCACAAATTGTGGGCAGATCAAGACCGGTTCGCTGGCCCGCTCTGATCGTTTGGCCAAATACAATCAATTGTTGCGGATCGAAGAAGAGCTGGGTGACATGGCTGTTTACGCTGGGAAATCCATTTTACCAAAATAACTATATACCTCCCGATTTGCATTTACCCGCATATTAGCGTTATCTTATATTGATGATGCAAAAAGGGAGGTACATCATGACAAAAAAACGGATTCTGACAGGTGCAGTTTTGGCTTTTGCCCAAATTTCGACCGGCAGTGCATTTGCCGATGATGCTGGCTTGATGCCATATCAACGAGGAACCGCTCCGGCGGCAGAGGTTCGCAGTTCATTGAACGCGGCAGGATTTGAAATCGTTGGCGAATACTCGCCTTATGCTAACGCACAAATCATTGCCATTAGTAATGACGCACTTCGATCCGCTGCTGCGGAGTCAGATTTTGGTGGATACGGCGCTGCTTTGCGGGTTTCCATCACAACGGTCGATGGTGTTGACCAGATCGCTTATAATAACCCGGCCTATATTTCCAATATTTATCGGATGAACAGTGACCTTTCCGCAGTACAAACTGCACTTGAGGGCGCATTGGGCAATCAAGGTCAATTTGGTGCCAAAAAGGGCTTGTCCGCCGAAAGATTACGTAAGTACCGATATAAAATTGGCATGCCCGGCTTTATGGGCCACATGAAAATTGCTGCACATGGCTCTTATGCCGAAGCCGTTGCTGCGGTTGAAGCTGGACTAAACCAACACAAGCTAGGGGTTGGTAAAGTGTATCGGGTTGATGTGCCCGGCAAAGATGAAACCCTGTTTGGTGTATCGCTGTCAGAGGCCGCCGAAGATGCTGGTGACGCCCATGTGATGGCCACAGTGGACAAAGAACATATCCGCTCTACGCCGCACTTGAGCTACGAAATTCTGGTTTCTGGCGACACTGCCTACATGCTGGGCGGAAGGTTTCGGATTGCCCAAAGCTTCCCCTCTTTGACCATGGGGACCTTTATGAAAATAAACAGCTCACCTGGCGCAATCAAAAAAGCTTTGAAAGAAGCTGCAAACGGAGCGGAATAAAACCAACTCCAAACTTAACCTGATTACACACCCTCGCTGGAGAAATCCGGCGAGGGTGTTTTTATGTGGAACTCTGTACCAAATCAGTTGATATTGCGCGAATTGAACAAGTAGAGGTCCATTATGTCATTACCCCCAATTTTAGCAGATCGTTTACGGCTCCCCCTGATCGGAGCGCCGATGTTTATTTTGTCCGGGCCTGAATTGGTGATCGCCCAATGCAAAGCCGGAATTGTCGGTTCATTTCCCTCACTAAACGCGCGGCCGATCGAGCAATTGGATGAATGGTTGATACAAATCAAGGCAGAGTTGGCCGAGTGGGACCAACAAAACCCGGATCAATTATCTGCACCCTTTGCCGTGAACCAGATTGTCCACCGATCCAATGTCCGATTGGAAGAAGATGTGGCTTTGTGCGTCAAACATGAAGTGCCGATTGTCATCACCTCTCTGGGCGCCCGGGTCGAGGTCTTTGAAGCCATCCACTCCTATGGCGGCATTGTCCTGCATGATGTGATCAATGATCGCTTTGCACACAAGGCGATAGAAAAAGGCGCCGATGGCCTGATTGCAGTGGCTGCAGGGGCAGGGGGGCACGCCGGGCCGCTTTCTCCCTTTGCTTTGATCCAGGACATCAGGAAATGGTTTGACGGCCCCTTGCTGCTCTCTGGCTGCATCGCTACGGGGCAGGCTATTCTGGCCGCTCAAGCCATGGGGGCTGATCTGGCTTATGCGGGATCCATGTTCATCGCCACAGAAGAAGCAAGAGCCGTAGCCGACTACAAGCAAATGGTGGTGGATTGCGATGCATCCAGCATTGTGAATTCCAATTTGTTTACCGGCATTCATGGCAATTATCTGGCACCATCCATTCGCAAAGCAGGACTGGACCCGGATCATTTGCCGGTCAGCGATCCCAGCGCCATGAATTTTGGTTCTGGCGGCAGTAGCGATGCCAAAGCATGGAAAGACATTTGGGGCTGCGGGCAGGGGATTGGTGCCGTGGAAGCCGTGTTACCGGTTACTGAGTTGGTTGAAAAATTGCGCGCCCAATATGATGCAGCCAAAGATGCCCTCAAATAGGCTCCTCACCTATGTCTAGTTTTCGGTAAGAACAGCTTTGGTTGTTTGACCCAAAGTAATCGTAAAATCGATTGGGTCGAAATCACCCCTTGGCTGCCACGCGACCAAGCGATAGCGCCCCGCAGCCAATGGTAGGTTTTGGCCCGGTTTGATTTTGATCTTGTCTGTTCCGGGTTTTCCGGAACCATCTAGACGATAGAGCCGTCCAACCCGACTTTTGGTTTTTGGTTCTGTTTTGAAAACATAATCCATTTCAAACCAGCCAACCGGCACTTCATAGCGCAAGGTCTGGGTTTGCTGGTTCGATATCTCGACGTTTTCAACCCGAAATGGTGTGAAACTGTTTCGAACCTCCAAGGTGTAAGTCCCCGATGGAATGGTGCCACCCCCGGCATATTGGATCATTCCAATGTCTTTGCCATTTTGCATCGCAACAAATGGCAAGACCAATCGCGCATTGCTTCCCTTTGGAAACAATTGGGCAAAGACCCGAACTGGAAAAACCCGGCCCACGCCGAGCTCGGCACTGGTTGTTTTTTGTAAGTTGGCACTTAAATCACTGGCTGAACGACTATCATAAAACGAACCACCTGCAGTATCCGTAATGCACTGCATCGCTGTACGGCCCGGACGATCCAACCCTAGACCCACCACGTGGATAACCAGTTCAATACCTGAAGACTTCCAGTTTTTCACCAAAGCGCAGGGGTCGCGACCACAACTTTCAACCCCATCACTAATCAGTAAAACCTCACCAGTGCGGCCCTTCATATCTGCAAGCGCCAATTCCAACGACCGGGCAATTGGTGTTTTGCCAAGTGGCTGAACGCTGTCGATCAACGATCGCATTTTAGGCAATGTAGTGACAGGTGAACCAAACGGAACGACCAATTGGGTATCTTCGCAATCTGACTTGGTTCGGTGTCCATAAAGGCGCAAAGCCAACTCACGATTGGCCATCAATTTACCATCAATATTATGAAAGGCTTGGCGAGCTGCCTCAATTTTGCGAGTTCCGTCGGACAGCTCGCCCCACATCGAATTCGAGACATCAAAGATCACGTAGAGGCTTTTTGTTTCAGTCGGATCAGGTTCTGCAAGCACTATATTGCTGCAACAAAAAATAATGCCCAACGCCAGTAAAATGGATCGCATACTTGAATCCCCGATTTCTGTCCCACGTTAGCATTGTATAGATTTTCTCAATTCCAGACAATCACCAATACATCATGATTTTGTATTGCGGGTCGTTATCCCGATCAGCGTTCAGCTTACTTTATTTTGAAATGCCGACGCATGGCGTAGATGAACTAGTCTGGGGTACTGAATCCCGGTTATGCGGGGGGCTTACAGCCAGATGTAATGCCGCCTGATATGGTCCAAGAAGTGGCGTCTTCAGAAACCATATGACAGGTTTTCATGTCCAGATAACGGCCGGATCCACTCCAATACCCACCACCAAAAACTGTCAGTCTCCGCGCCTGAATTTGCCGGGACGTTCCGGGCATAAAATTGCAACGAGATGTTCTGTCATCTGGATTATATACGCATAAAATCTGCCCACTCGCATTGAACAAATTCAAAACTAACCGTTTGGGTTTGGCGATTTCTGTGATGGGAATTTGCACATTCACTGCGGGAGCTGGGAGGGTGTCAATCTCATTTTTCAAACCTAATTTCTGGACTGGTTTAACCTTGGAAACTACGGCCGGAAAGACGGTTTCCACCACCAGCATTTCACTGTGCTTTTGCTTAATTTCCGCCAATAATGTATCTCGAGATTTTTTATATTGATCCAGATTTACAGCACTCATTGTAATGCAACCGGCATCGTGCTTTTCAAGGGTTCCGCCAAACAGCGTCCGTAATATATCCGGATAACCGATAACACCCGGTAGGGCTTGATCACGTGCGATAACAAGGGATGTGCGCAAGTTTGGGTATTCTGCTGCTGTGAAGGATACACCATGGATTGCCTTTACCGCCTGATCATAGGATCGCAACAAGCCGTCATATTTGGCAGCCCATTCAAGGCCATTTTTATCAGCCAATTTTGCCTTTGTGTCTAATGCGGCGCACTGTTCTTGCTGATCGGTTTTGGCATACCTAGCCTGCCAGCTTTGCGGCACTTTATACAAAATGTTCAAATTGGTATCGAACCTTGCTTTAGCCGACTGGTATTCTGTTTCAATATCGGCCGGATTGGCCGCAAAGCATTTGGCCTTGGCAAATGTTTGATTAAAACCATTCATTTCCGCCAAGGCTCGTTTGGCTGCTTCACCGGCGATGATCAGTGAATTTCTGGTGGTCAAAACTTGCGGCCATTCGAAATTGGCTTCTGAACGCAAGGCAAATGCAGCGTCCGCCGCCTTTAGCTTTTGATTGTAAATTTCTGCTTTGGCATCATATGATGCGACGGTGGTTTCAACGGCAGCAGCCTTACCAACCCCGATCGTACGCAAGCTTAAACATTCATCTGCGATGGCCGATTGAATTGGTGCAAAGCAAAGGACTGCTGCCAACAAAATGCAATCGCGCAGTTTAGTTTTCATTTTTTGGCTCCGACATTCGCGCTGACCAATGAGGTCTGCATAATGAAATATATTTGTCGTTTCCACCAATTTCCACCTGCGCGCCTTGTTCTATCGCATTGCCATCTGCATCTAACCGCAACACCATGATTGCCTTGCTGCCACACCAGCATATGGTTCTGATTTCCCGCAAACTGTCCGCAATCGCCAGCAATGCCGCACTACCTGGAAACAGTTTGCCCTGAAAATCAGTTCGCAAACCATAACACAACACCGGCACGCCTAACTCGTCAGTTGCTTTGGCCAGCGCCCAGACCTGTTGCTCAGATAGGAATTGCGCTTCATCCACCAATACGCAGTGCAAGGAGCCATCCTGAACCTGGGTGGCAATCAAATTAAACAAGTCTGTATCGCTTGAAAACACTTTTGCCTCGGCATTCAGTCCAATGCGAGATGTCACTGAGTTGACCTCACCGCGATCATCCAGCGCCGCCGTCAGAATCATGGTCTGCATACCGCGTTCCTGATAATTATAGGAAGCCTGCAACAAGACTGTCGATTTCCCTGCGTTCATCGCTGCGTAGCTGAAATATAACTTTGCCAATTGTTCGGCCCTTTTGATAAATTTGGTTCGGTGTAAACTGAACTATACAAACAGGCAATTGATCCCTTGCCCTGAAAGGGTTTCTGGGACCATAAACAGCGACATTTTTGCTTTTTGACAAGAAACGTATCTGTAATGACGCAACCCCTCGAGAACATCCTGCATCGCTTGGAACAATTGGTGGCGATTGACACGCGAAATCCACCAAGAGCGATGGACGCGAAACATCCGATTGTTGGCGCGTTAGCTGCCGGGTTTGAAGACAGTGCTTTGTCGCTCAATGATCTGGGTGAGGGCTGTGTGCAAATACTATTGCAACGCGGTTCTCCCTCTACCCTGATCAATATCCATGTGGATACCGTGCCTTGTGCTGATGGCTGGAGCCATTCTCCTTTTGCCCTGCACCGAGCCGAAGACCGGGTGTATGGCCTTGGGGCATGTGACATCAAAGGCGCTGCGGCCTGTGCGATAACCGCCGCTCAAGCCGGGAGCGATGACTTCGCCCTGTTGTTCACCACTGATGAAGAAAATGGACAGGGAAGGTGCGTAGAGGAATTTGCCAATAGTGATCACGGGTTTTCAAAGGTTATTGTCTGCGAACCTACTGGCTCAAAAGCCATTTTTGCCCATCGAGGATTGGGTGCCTATGAATTGGAATTTGCAGGTACCAGCATGCATTCTTCCGAATGGGCCGCGCTGAAAAGCTCAGCCATCCATCGGGCTGCAAACTGGATTTCTGCCGCCTGTACCTATGCGGATAAAAAGCGGAAACAAGGTGGAGATTTACCCGGCATTTGTTTTAATTCCGGACATATCGAAGGCGGCATCAAACCCAACATTTGCGCGCCAAATTGCAGTTTGAATTTTGGCATGCGTCCGGGACCAGAATATAAGCTGGAGACCATTGCCGCCGAATTGCAAGCTCTGGTTCCAAGCGAACATTTCGTAAAATTTGAACAATCGTATGGCAGTCCGGCGCTTAGCTTAAGCGGCCAACAATTGAATGATGCTCAATATCTGGCCAATCGACTGGGGATTGCAACGGGTGATCCGGTCAATTTTTGGACGGAGGCTGCGTTGTTCTCGGACGCGGGTCTGCCAGCATTCGTATTTGGACCGGGCGATATCGCCCAAGCCCATGCGGTCGATGAGTGGGTGAAATACGAGCAATTGCTCTATGTTCATTCAGTATTTGAGAAAGTATTTGCGTTCGATGACTGAGCAAAAATCAGAAACCAGCGCCACCCGGCAATTGGTCCGCGAATTATTGGGCGCCATGACCGAAGGGCGCGAAGTCCGTGCGTGGTTAAAACAGTTCGGTCAATTGCAGCCAGAACGCTTTGCCATCGTCAAAATTGGTGGCGGCACCCTACGCGATGAACTGGATACAATTTGCTCGGCATTATCGTTTTTACAAAAACTGGGGCTGTCCCCGATAGTCGTACACGGCGGCGGCCCGCAGATTGATACTGCATTGGCCGACGCGGGCATCAAAACGCCGCGACTGGATGGGTTACGCGTCACATCCGAACAGGCCATGCCGATCATTTCGGCGGCTTTACGCGAAGTCAGTCTGAACTTTATTTCCGCCTTGAATGCACAAGGCGTGCAAGCTCAATTCTGCCCGGCCGATACGGTACAGGCTAAGCTGGTTAATCCCCAAAAATACGGCCGGGTCGGCGCGCCAGATAGTATCAATTATCAGGCCATTACCCGCTCGATCCAACAAGGTAACCTTCCAATCCTGACCAGTATTGCGATTGGACCAGATGGCAAGCAAGTCAATGTAAATGCCGATGCACTGGTGCGGGATCTAGCCATTGGTTTGAAGCCACAGAAAATTATTTTCCTGACACCCACTGGCGGTATTCTAGATGAAAATGGCCAGCGTATTTCAGTAGTTCAATTGGTCAGTGACTACGAAAATCTAGTTACTCAAGATTGGCTGAATGGCGGTATGCGTTTGAAATTACAGCAAATCCAGGAAACTCTGGATGAACTTCCGTTGACCGCCTCGGCGGCCATTACCAGCCCCGATAAACTGATCAAAGAATTGTTCACCCATAGTGGCTCAGGCACATTGATTCGCAAGGGTGAAGCTATTCATGTCATTCGGGATTTTGATGACTTGGACCGAGCGGCAATTTCCGAGTTGATCGAAACGTCCTTTGGGCGAGACTTGCATTCGAATTTCTGGAAGAAAACCAATTTTGAATTTGCTGTTCTTTCGCAAAGCTGCCGGGCTGTGGCCATGGTCAGTCGCTTGGACGAAACGTTGTATCTAGACAAATTTGCCGTGTTGGAAGAAGCCAGAGGCGAGGGGTTGGGCGCTGCGGTCTGGACCCGATTGTTACAAGAAGCGCCGTGTCTTTTTTGGCGCTCACGAGTGGGAAATCCAATCAATCCATTTTATTTTCAGGAAGCAGATGGCAATTGCAAAATTGGTCAATGGCAAGTTTTTTGGCGCGGTTCCATTGACTGGCCAAATGTCCATTCGCACCTCAAGGAAATTGCAGACCTGCCGGACTCCTTTTTGAAGGAGTCGCAATAATGCCTGTTAAAAAGATTGGCATCATTGGCGGGCGTGGTTTTGTCGGCGCCGAATTGATCGAAATTCTAAACGATCATCCAAATTTGGAATTGGAATTTGCCTCTTCATCTTCAAATGCTGGCAACGCCATTCCCGGCACTGATCTCACGTTTATTGACGTGCAGCCTGAAGACATAAAACAATTCCCGCAGCTTGATGGGCTGATCCTAGCTTTACCGAATGGCCAAGCAGCTAAATGGGTGCAGGCAGTAGATCAAGCCGGTCTGGATCTTTGCATATTGGATATCAGCGCCGATTTTCGCTTTGATGCGGGTTGGGTTTATGGATTACCTGAGATCAATCGCCAGCTTTTGCACGGCGCACGACGTATTTCCAACCCCGGCTGCTATGCCACGGCGGCGCAACTTGCACTATTTCCCATCCGGGACATGTTGGCCGGCCCAGCTAATATCTTCGGAGTTTCCGGGTTTTCCGGGGCGGGTGCTACGCCAAACCCAAAAAACGACCCTGAACACCTGAAGGACAATTTAATACCCTATTCGCTGATCGATCATATTCATGAGCGCGAAATCAGTCACCAATTGGGGCAGCCCGTACATTTTAGCCCGCATGTTGCATCTTTTTTTCGCGGCATCAGCCTGACGATCCACCTGAATTTTAGCGCCCCGATCAACTCCGAAGCACTGCGGAACAAGTTCGAGGAATTCTATCAGGATCATCCTTTGATATCTGTCAGCGAAACCATTCCAGAAGTAAAACAGGTGGTCCATTCACCAACAGCCCGCATTGGCGGCTTTCACGTCGATGAGACAGGGCGCCATGGCGTGATCATTGTTGTGCTCGACAACTTGTTAAAAGGCGCAGCATCACAAGCTATACAAAACTTGGAGCTGGCGCTGGGTACTGGTCAATCGAAGCGAAATTAGTCAACTTCCCCGACAAATTTGCGGATAGCCGCCCAGCTTTGTGGTTCGATTAAAGTTGGTGCGTGACCAACGTTCGGCACAATGCTTACGGCTAGATCGGGTTTTCGTGATTTCATTGTCTGGAGAGTTTCGGCCGACAGAATGTCACTGATTCCGCCTCGGATTACCAAGGTTGGTATTTCTTTTAAAGCCATAAACAAGGGCCATAAATCAGCCAAATCCTGATTGCCTGGCGTTACCGATTGACTGATTTTCGGATCGTAATTGACGATCAATTGACCATTCTCGTCGTTGCGAAAGGTTTTTTTAGCAAAATCCAGCCAGAATTCATGACCCGTTTCATTGGGATAGGCGGCTCCATTGATCTGTTTGATCCGGTTGGCCGCATCATCCCAAGAGGTCACAGGCGTACTTTTACCCACATATCCTTGAATACGGGCCAAGCCCTTTGGATCAATCTCTGGCCCAATATCATTGATGATGGCGCCGGTCATGCGCTCGGGCGCGGCTGACGCGGCGATCATGGTCATCAATCCGCCCATGCTGGTTCCAATGAAAAGTGCTTTTTTGATGCTCAAATGGTCGAGTAATCCCAGCATATCTCCGGTATAGATCAGCGGGCTATAGCGCGCCGGGTCTGTCTCCGGGTCAGAATCTCCACGGCCACGTTGCGAGGCGGTGATTACTTTTCGTCCCATCATGGCAAGGCGAGGGGCCAGATCTTCAAAATCCAGTAGACTGCGGGTCAATCCATGCAGACACAGGATCGGCACGCCGGTTTCTTCACCGCCCATCGCTTCATAGACGCGGTAGGCAATCTGCGGCCCTTCTGCGGTTTGCATCTTGTGGTCGGAAAAGTCGGGCTTTTGCATTTGTCTACCTAAAATTGTGCCAAGTTCACCCTATGGATAGGCGATTTCAATCCGATTTTCTAGCCGTCAAAAAGTCGCGGACAATCTGGGCGCTTTTCACTGGCTTTTCTTCCTGGCCCATATGGCCGACATCTTCCAGCAAGACAAATCTGGCGTCTTGTATGGCTTCGACAATTTGCTGACCTTGGGCGGGCGGGATCAATCGATCCTGCCCACCCCAAAGCACTAAAGTTGGGGCTGTTATCCAAGCCAGTTGCCGCAAAGGGTCAGGCATGGTGAACATGGCAATATGGGCAATCAATGCATCTGCATTGCCTTGGCGCAACATCATGTCCTGCATGCTCTGCAACCGGGTATCCGTCAGCCGGGAAGGGTCGGCCCACAAAAACACTGCTGCCTGTTTTAGTCCGGACATCGGCGCAAAGCGCAAAAACGCCGCCATGGCAGCCGGTGCTTTGACGGGTTCATCGTGAACCGCGTTAAACGCAAAGGCCGGACCATCAACCAAAATCAATTTTTCAACACGATCCGGAAATTGCGCGGCAAACCGCCATGCAATGGTGCCACCTAATGAGTTTCCAGCTAGATTGACTGTCTTCAGTTCCAATGAATCGAGTAGTTTTTCCAAAAAAAATGCACGTTGTTGCGGCGTATATCTCTGTTTTGGATCAGGTCCAGTCAGGCCGTGCCCCAGCAGATCATAGCGCACAATGCGAAAATCGCGTTGTAATTCAGCAACCCAACCATCCCAGCTTTCCAACGAATAACTGAACCCATGCAACAGCACCAAAACCGGCGCTTGGTCCGGCCCCTCGATCCGCACCCGGACCCGAGCACCATCAATTTCAATAAAACGATCGTCGGCAGTCAAATACCGGGCTTCAAGTTCTGCTGGCACATTGCCCTCGCTCTTTTGGGAGACCCAAACCCAACCGGCAATTACGGCGATCAGAATTACGGCCAACGCGATCCAAAAAAACTTCTTCATTGTTTGCTCCAAGCAAATGTAAACTTCAAACCAAACAGGGGCACACCGATCGGTGCGCCCCTGCTGTGTCAGCAATCATCATGTGGCCTAATGGCGCCAGACCAACGTCGCGGTAATGGTTCGGGGTGCACCAAAAAACGCGGTCAAATTGCCTTCCAGTCCCAGTGTGGTATTGGTGACAAAATCATATCCGGCAACTTTGTATTTCTCATCGGTAATGTTCTTGGCGTGAATGCCAAACTGCCAGCTTTTATCATCACTGTTCCAAATCAAAGATGAGTTCCACAGCGCAAAGGCGTCCTGATCAATTGGCGAAGCCAGCTCGAACTGTTGCGAGTCGCCCCGATACGAAATTGTATTTAAGAAGGTCAGGTTTCCGTTTTGAAACGGTGCGCTATAGTTCAAAGTAGCCGATGCGGTTAGATCCGGGGTATTTTGCACCTTCGCTATATTTGAAATATCCACACCAAACGCGTTGATAAATACCTTGTAGTCAGCGTCCAATACACCCAAAGCCCATTGCACGGACCATGCATCGCCCGGTGTGAAGGCATCATTCGCTAATTGCAAATTCCCCTCAAACTCCAACCCTTTGATTTCGATAGAGCCGGCATTGGAGGTCACACCGGTAAAGGTGTCATTTATCCCATCGCCATCGGTATCCAACCCAACGGAACCCGGCACCTGCACATCCTTATAATCGGCATAGAAGGCTGAAATGGAATGGCTATATGCGCCCATTTGAGTTTTCCAGCCAATTTCATAACTGTCCACTTCTTCCGGTTCAAAAGCCATGAACTGAAAGATTTCAGCCTGACTTACATTGCCATCGCTATTCAAATCAGGCGCGCCGGTCGATTGTGCCCGCGGATCAAAGCCGCCGCCTTTGAAGCCCTGACTAAAGCTGACATAGAAATTATTGTTTGCATCCGGCTTCCAAGCCAGTGAAATATGCGGACTAAAATCGGTCCAGGAATTAGTGCCGTTGAAGTCAGAAGTAACAGCAATCGGGAAGCCGGTTCCACCAAATGTAGGTGAAAACCCACCTAAGAACGTGGTCCGCAGCACTTGTGCAGTGCGCTGATCATCTGTGTACCGTCCGCCCAGTGTAAGGCTGAATTTATCAGTCAAATCATAGGTGAAATCGCCAAATACCGACCAGGTTTCAGTGCCTACATCACCAAGGGTTTGCGCTTGCAAGCCGGGTAATCCGATAAGCCCGCCCAGATCAGCCAACAACACGTCAAATACATTGAAGGTTTGCGCGTCGAGATAATAGAACCCCGCGACACCGGAAAGTTTGTCGCTCTGATACAACACTTGAAATTCTTCAGAGAATTGCTCGTTATTTACTTGAAAGGGTGCTTCCAGATCAGAGTTGGGCAGACTGTCAAAATCGATCGGGGAAATCGTGTCATCATCGCGATAGGCCAGAATGTTGCGGAACGTCCAATTTGGATTGGCTTGCCATTCGGCTAGGAAGTTGATGCCTTTTGATTTGACCTCCTGATCAACAATGGTCAGCCCGGCCCGGGTATCAAACACATTATCCAGAACCGGCGCGCCGGTAAACCCGCCAACCAACAGGCGGTGCCCGTTTTTGGCATTGGAATCATCGTCCATAATATCGCCACTTACGCGCAAAAATAGGCCATTGCCCGGCTCAAACTCGGCTGATAATCGACCGGCCCAAACCGATTTGTTGTAATTGTCCTGACCGGTGGTCAAGTTGTCGCCATACCCGCTATGGGACAAGCGAGCCACTGATCCGCCAACGCGAAATGTATCGCTTAACGGCGCGCTAGCCATCACAATGCCGTCCAACTGGTTGTAGGAGCCTGCGTTTAACTTGACCGACATTGTTGGTTTTTCTGGATTGATCCGTTTAGTCACATACTTGACTGCGCCACCAATGGTATTTCGGCCATACAGAGTGCCTTGTGGTCCGCGTAATATCTCAATGCGTTCAACTTCATAAATATCCAAAACAGCGGCTTGCGGGCGATTGAGGTAGACATCATCCAGATAAATACCAACGCCCGGCTCAAACCCGGCAACCGGATCTTGTTGTCCAACACCACGAATAAAGGCGGTCAATGTGGAGTTGGTCGCACGAGAGTATTCCAGCGTCACATTTGGAGTGGTTTCATTCAATGCGGTGATATCTGCCGCACCACTTAATTCCAATGCTTCGCCAGAATACGCTGTAATCGACATGGGAACATCAAGAATTGATTCTTCTCGTCTTCGAGCCGTAACCGTAATGGTATCAGGTCGAACCGCCGCTGCGTCTTGCGAGAACGAAGGGCTAGCGGCCAGAACGGGCAATACAAAAACACTTGCCAGTAAGGCGCGGCCATAAATGCTGGTTTTTAATTTGGTCATGTGGTTCTCCCCAACCTGCAAGATTCAAGTGCTGATATATCGCACGATGTGCAGCTCTGTTTCAGTTGGTTAGATAATTTCAACGTTGTATGAAATGTCAAGTTATTTTCTACACTTGTTTAATTTTGGTTTTTAGTGTTGCATTCAACAAACAGCAGCGGCTTGCGAATTGGACCAAAATTCCGTAGTGATTTGCCAAAGACATAATAGAAGAACGATTTTATGGCCAAAAGAGGCGACGTAACACGAAACAAAATCCAGGATGCAGCAGAAGAACTGTTTGCAGCTAGAGGTTTTTATGGCGTGACTGTGCGAGAAATCACCCGACTGGCCGGTGTGGATACGGCGCTGGCAAACTACTATTTTGGTTCCAAGAAAAACCTGTTTGACAGTGTCTTGCTCCGCAGGGCGGAAGGGCTGAACGAAGCCCGGCTAAAAGCGCTAGAAGACGTTGAGCGCGAAGCAGGGGACAACCCACCCGACCTTGAAAAAGTTATTGATGCCTTCACCCACCCCTTGCTGGATCGTTCAGAACGCGGCGGGCCAGAGTGGAAATCCTATTTTGCTCTGATTGCACAGGTAAACAATTCGCCAGAATGGGGAGGGCGGATGATGACGGAGTATTTCGACCCCTTGGTTCGCCGGTTTATTGCCGCGATCAAACGGGCGCTACCCAACACGCCTGATGAGGATATATATTGGGCTTATCATTTCTTATCTGGTGCTTTGGTGCTGACCTTTGCCGAGACCGGCCGGATTGATAATTTGTCGGATGGGCTGTGCCGTTCCAGTGATCTGGAAAGTGTGCACCGCCGGTTACCGCCATTTATTGCGGCTGGGTTTCGGGCATTAAAAGAACGAGACAGCGAAAAATCATAATCTTTGGCTACGCTTTGGATATTGTTCGCTAAAAATTACATCATCCAATAGAAAACTTATTTCAACGTAGTATGAATTTCCTTGACATTCGCTCCAAGTTTGAATTTGCTTTCCGTACAACCAATCGGAGCAGAACCATCTACATCATCGTCTTTTTTACACTAGAAGTGAACAAAATGCTTTCTGTCAGGCGGGGTTTTGCATGACAAATGCCAATCCATCCGACTTGGTTCACTCCACAATACACCGAACGGACACTGGCCTGACCGGACGCGCACCCATGTTTTCAGATATTCTTGCCCTGCATGGCAAATGGCGCGCCAACAAACCCGCTTTGGTCGATAATGGTCAACCAATCAGTTGGGCTGAACTCGATGCTAGCGCTAATCAGGTTGCGAATGCTCTATTGGCATCTGGGCGAACAAAAGGCGATGTGATCGCACTTTTGATGCAAAATGGCCGTGAAATGGTTGAAGGTCTGCTCGGCATTGCCAAAGCCGGAATGGTTTCGGCTCCCTTGAACCTGTCGGTCACGGACGAAGCCATAGAGGCGATGATCAAGGACGCGGATGCCAAGGGCATTTTGACCAGTTCTGATCAGGCCATTCGGCTTTGCTCCAACAAAACCATTATGGAACTGCCCCTTAAAGTTACCTGCGAGTCCAATAGAGAAATCGAAAATTGGATGAATTGGGGCGACTGGCTCAAGGAACAATCCCAACAGGCACCAGATTGCCGATTGGAACCAGGTGATCCGTTTAATATCATCTATTCTTCCGGAACCACCGGACAACCCAAAGGAATTGTACACACCCAGCAAACAAGGCTGGACTGGGCTTATGATCTATCGATTGCACTGCGATACCACGGAAATTCGCGCACCTTATGCACCTTAAATTTGTACTCCAACATTGCCTGGGTGCAAATGATGTGTACTTGGCTGGCCGGGGGAACCTTGTATTTGCTGCGTAATTTTGATGCCGGGGACGTGCTAACTCAAATTGAAACCCATAAAATCAGCCACACCGCCATGGTTCCTGTACAGTTTCAACGCCTGCTGGATCACAAGTCTGCGGCACAAACTGATCTAAGCTCCATGCAAGCCATGATGTCTTGCGGTTCTCCATTGCATGAAGAATTAAAAGCCAGGATTTTTGATCGATTTTCCTGCGGCATCATTGAGTTATACGGATTGACCGAGGGCGTGATCACCACATTGGAGCCAGAAGAAATAGAGGGGCGGTTGGCCTCAGTAGGCCGCCCGTTGATCGGTACTGATCTTTGCTTGCTGGACGATAACGATCAATTGTGTCCCATTGGGCAGGCTGGGGAGATCCTAAGCCGGGGGCGTATTGTCATGCCGGGCTATCACAATCGATCCGATGCCAACCAGCAATGCACATGGATCGACCCGCAGGGCAGGGCGTGGCTCCGTACCGGCGATATTGGAAAACTGGATGCCGAAGGCTATCTCTATATTGTGGATCGCAAGAAAGACATGATCCTATCCGGTGGGCAAAATATCTATCCAGCCGATATCGAAGCCGTTTTGGTTGAACACGCGCAAGTGCGTGACGCAGCAATTATAGGCATTCCATCCAAAGACTGGGGAGAAACGCCAATCGCATGGGTCGAGCCCAAAGCAGATACGAAACCGGACACCGATGAAATTATGGAATGGCTCAATCAACGAGTGGGCAAACGACAGAGAATTCGGGCGGTTTATCTGATTGACACCTTACCTCGCAATCCAAATGGCAAGGTCTTGAAGCGAGAGTTGCGTGATATTTCAACTGCCGGGTAACGAGACCGGACCCCATCATCAAAAGTTAAACATCAGCTTCGTGACAAGACTAGAAATATGGCGGATGGGGAGGGATTCGAACCCCCGAGACGCTTCCACGCCCGCTGGTTTTCAAGACCAGTGCATTCAACCACTCTGCCACCCATCCGCAAGTTGAGCGCAGGGAGTAGCAAGCCCCGGCGTATCGGGCAAGCCCGGATTAGCATGTCAGAACTGACTTTAATAAAAACAATAAAGTTACATCCTGATTTGTCCCAATCCGGGAAATAAATGCCACAATTTGGTTCAATGTTTCATCGCATTCAATTCAAGTTTTTTGCTGGCTGGTCATTATTGGGTAACCATCTCGTTTAAGCGAAGATTCAAGTTCTTGGCTTAAGGTTTGATATATCCAGAAAACCCGGGCCAACCGGGTGAGGCGATGCTTCGCGAAAAGTGGGGCCAATAAAAGGAAGACCAAGAATGGTTCTCGCAAGTGAAGTAATCAACTTTTTTCCGACTCGAATTCTTAGAAACATCATGATTGTTGGTGCAGCCAGTCTGGCCACCGCTTGTGCGTCAGGTGGCGGCTATCAAACCAACAATGGTGGCAGTTGGGGCGCGCCAGATTACCACAAATCTGGTAAGAACTCGAAATATGCAAAAGCCAGCAGAGGCAGGCAACTCCCATCGACTCGCGGATCAAGTGGCGGCCACCAAAAAATTGGTCGCCCCTATACGGTTTCCGGTAAAACCTACGTTCCAGCCCGTGATGATAATTATAACCGGGTTGGCATCGGCTCTTGGTATGGCCCTAACTTCCATGGCAAAAAAACCGCCAACGGCGAAACATTTGACCAAAACGCCATGACCGCAGCGCATCCGACCTTACCTTTGCCATCGGTGGTTCGCGTGACCAATCTGGGAAATGGCAAGCAAATCCTGGTGCGGGTTAATGACCGGGGGCCGTTCGTTGACAACCGGATGATTGATTTGTCCAAACGTGCCGCAACCGAGCTTGGTTACAAATCAAAAGGTATCGCGAAATTACGTGTCGAGTATATTGGCCCGGCTCGTTTGAACGGTGCCCGTCTGCCCATTCGGCAAACGTCTGCCAGTACCAGACCTGAAAGCCGCGCAAACATTTATCAAGCAGTGGTGAAACAAAAACCAGTGCAAAAGGCTGCAAATATCTGGCCAGAAGATCCTGCAAAGAAATATAGTATTGCCCTATCGCGTCCCAGAACCTCCGCCAGTGGTTGGTTTGTGCAGGCTGGTGCCTATTCCAACAAAGGGCGCGCCAAGCAAATTGCCAGCAATATGCACCTTGCCACTCAGCCAATTGTACAAACTGCTTATGTAAATAACCGATATATCTACCGCGTATTGGTTGGACCATTCGCCCAAAAATCCCAAGCTGTCAGCCAGCACGCGGAAGTAGTTGCTGCCGGTTTTGTCAAAGCAAGGGTTACCGAACAAAACTGAGCGCAGTCTTTGCTCATTAAATTGAATCGTGTCATGAAGAGGGGCGGCCAATAGGCCGCCCTTTTTATTGATCATGGGTTCCAATCTGATGCGTTCGCTAATTTGTACACTATGCCTGCTTTTTCCAGCCGCCGCCGCAATCGGCCAAGGATTTGAAACCACTGCACCAGTTGCCGTTTTGATGGACGCACAAAGCGGTACGATATTGTTTGAAAAAAATGCGCGCGAACCAATTCCACCCGCCTCCATGACCAAGATCATGACGCTTTATATGGTGTTTGAACGCTTGAAATCTGGCGCGTTGACGCTGGATGACGAGTTCACCGTTTCAGATGATGCTTGGCGGCGCGGCGGGTTTCGCTCCGGCTCGTCAACCATGTGTTTGAACCCGAATGAGCGGGTTCGCGTCGAAGACTTGATCCGGGGTGTGATCGTGTTGTCGGGTAATGACGCGGCCATTACACTGGCTGAAAACATCAGCGGCAGCGAGGCCGCCTTTGCCCAAGCCATGACCAAGCGGGCCCACGAATTGGGATTGGCATCAGTAAATTTCCTGAACTCGACAGGTTGGCCGGCCGAAGGGCATGTAATCAGCGGACTTGATCTGGCTCGATTGGCCCGAATGAGCGCACAGGATTTTCCGGAATACTATGCCTATTACGGTGAAAAAGAATTTGGCTGGTGCAAAGCCGCACCTTCGAACCGGTTTAACCGAAATCCACTTTTGTCTTTGGTTGCCGGAGCCGATGGCCTAAAAACCGGCCACACAAATGAGGCTGGTTACGGATTGGTTGGTTCAGCGGTTCGTGACGGAAAACGTCGCATTGTCGTAATCTCTGGCCTACGCAGCAACCGAGATCGCTCGAGGCAGTCCGAACGTTTATTGCGTGCCGCATTTCGGGAATTTGATGTTAAAGAATTATTTGTGCCGGATGCACCCATTGGGAAAATTGATGTATTTTTGGGTACACAAAAAACAGTATCCGTTGGGGTGAAACAAACCGTTCAGTTCGGTGTTTTCAAACCACAAATTAGAGACGTCAAAGCCGAAATTATCTATCAAGGGCCGGTTTCTGCACCGATTGAGCAGGGACAGAAAATTGCGATTTTACGCCTTACTTCGCCAGATAGACCTCCGGTCGAAATTGATTTATTCGCGTTGGAAAGCGTTGCCAAAAAGGGATTTTTCTCTCGTGTCATCACTGGGTTGGTGCGGTTTATTCAAGGCTCAGGCAAGGAGTAAAGCTCGATGTCGGGCCATTTTATTACCTTTGAAGGCGGAGAGGGGGCCGGCAAGTCAACGCAGATCGCCGCCTTGCACGATTTTTTAACTTCGCGCGGAATATCGGTGGTTTGCACCCGCGAGCCGGGCGGTACGCCAAATGCCGAATTATTACGCGATCTGGTGGTGTTGGGCGAAACGGGACGCTGGTCAGCACTGGAAGAAATGCTGATCATGTATACGGCCCGTTCCGAGCTGGTTCGAACCCTGATCAAACCTGCCTTAAAAGAGGGCCGTTGGGTTTTATCAGATCGCTTTTTTGATTCAACGACTGTTTATCAAGGATATGCCGGCGGCGTCCCCTTATCTCGGATCCGCAAATTAAACGAAATTGTATTGGGCAATTTTGGCCCGGACCTGACGTTAATTCTGGATGTCCCAACCAATACTGGCCTGCACAGAGTTGCCAGCCGGGCCGAAACCATATCTCGCTTCGAGAAACAAAAAGTGACGTTTTACGAACAAGTACGAGACGGGTATTTGCAAATCGCCAAAGAAAATCCAAAGAGGTGCCAAGTCATTGATGGCACGCAATCCCAAATGGACGTCAGCCAGCAGATCGAACAAATTGTCGTTAAGCATTTTGATGCCGAGTTGGCTCCATGACGCAACCGTTCGAAGACTGCCCACCAGACAAGATTGAAAACTGCCCACACCCCAGAGCTGTCCATCAATTGTTTGGCCACGAAACCGCCGAGCGAGCTTTTTTGAGCGCCATGAATAGAAACCAATTACACCACGCTTGGATAATCACCGGGCCAAAGGGGTGCGGCAAAGCCAGTCTGGCTTATCGGGTGGCAAGGCGGTTGTTGGGTGCAGCCTCTGATCCGGATAACGGCGTACTTGGCGTGCGTGAAGATGATCCGGCTAGCCGCCAGATTGCAGCGGGGAGCAACCCTGATCTGATGGCCATCACCAATGGTTGGAATCAAAAGACAAAAAAATGGCGCTCTGAAATCAGCATTGAGCAAATACGAAAAATCAGCCATTTTTTTGCCAATCGAGCTGCTGGAAATGGTTGGCGAATTTGTATCATAGATTGCGCCGACGACTTGAATCACAACGCGGCAAATGCCCTGTTAAAAACGCTGGAAGAACCGCCAGAACAGGGCCTGTTAATGCTAGTATGTCACCGTCCGGGACGTTTACTGCCGACCATCACTTCTCGTTGTCGACACTTGGCACTACGCAATCCAGACACTTCGATTGCCAAAAATGTGGCGATGGATTGCGGCGCCAATGAAGCTGATTCCATTTTGGCCGCCAAATTGGCCTATGGCAGTCCAGGGCGCGCGGCCGAAATTGCCAACGGGCAGGGGTTGGAATTGTGGGCTGAAATTACGCAAACCTTTGATGGTTTGCCCATATTGGATCAATCAAAAACCCACGGCTTGGCTAACCGGCTGGCCATCAAATCCGCAGAGCAATCTCGAAATCTGTTTCTGGATCTGCTGCAATTGCGGTTGGAGCAAGAAATCAAAGCATATGCAAAAAAACAACAAATGTACGGGTTAGATGCATGGTTACAGGTTCAAACCGAAAACCAGAATTTACAAAATAGCCTGACCCGGCTAAATCTCGACCCGGCCATGGTCATTGTTCAAATGCTTGGCAATATCCGCAAAGCGGCGGTTTCGATGCAAATTGAAATGGCATCAAGCTAATGTTGGTTGAAACGCACGCCAATTTGCATCATGCGGATTTTGATGACGATATCACCGAGGTTATCAACCGGGCGCGGTTGGCCAAAATCACCACGATCGTGACTATTTGTTGCCATATGGATGAATTTGCACCGGCATTATCCATCGCCCAATCCGATCCAGATATCTGGTGTACAATTGGGGTGCATCCGCATCACGCAGCAAAACATCCAGATTTGAGCGTTGCGGAATTGGTTGCAAGCGCGGCACACGACAAAGTCATCGGAATTGGTGAAACCGGGCTGGATTATCATTACAATTACAGCCCCCGCGCCGATCAAATCAAAAACCTGATGACCCATATTGAAGCGGCGCGCCAAACCAAATTGCCATTGGTATTGCACACCCGAGAAGCAGATCAGGACATGGGCGATATCTTGCAACGGGAGTTGGCGCTCCAGCCCTTTCGCTTTGTGTTGCACTCTTATACCTCTGGCGCGGAATTGGCGCGGATTGGAGCTGAAGCAGGTGGGTATTTCAGCGTAAACGGGATATCGACCTTCAAAAACGCAGCTCCAGTCCGAGATATTATTCGCGATATCATGCCAGATGACCGCATTATGCTGGAAACTGATTGCCCGTATTTAGCCCCAATTCCACACCGAGGGCGCCGTAATGAACCAGCGTATTTGCCGCTCATCCGCGATCATCTGGCCGACATTAAAGGCTGGAGCGCGAACGATACCGATCAACGCACCAATGACGCCTTCTTTCAACTTTTCACCAAAGCGAAACGTCCATGACATCAGCCAGAACCATTGTTCGAATTTTGGGTTGCGGTTCATCAGGCGGTGTGCCTCGCCTTGGAAACCGCTGGGGAAGCTGTGATCCGTCGGAACCCAAAAACCGCCGATCCCGGTGCTCAATTTTGGTGGTCAACCAAAATGAACAGGGCGAACAGACCAGCCTGTTAGTTGATACCAGCCCCGATATGCGTGAACAGTTACTGGCGGCCGAATGTCGGCATCTGGACGCCGTGCTCTATACCCACGATCACGCTGACCAAACCCACGGCATCGATGATTTGCGGCAAATTTGTTATATGATGCGTAAGCGCATCCCGGTTTATTTTGATGATGTTACCCGACACTCGCTGGTCTCGCGGTTTTCTTATGTTTTTGAACAAAGTCCTGAATCAGCCTATCCGGCGATTTTGGACGCAAGGGAAATGCCGCCGCTGGGTGAAGCATTTGCAGTTTCAGGGGCCGGCGACCCAATCTCAGTCATCCCGTTCTTGCTGGAGCATGGACCAACCGTTCAAGCATTGGGGTTTCGCTTTGGCAGTATCGCCTACACGCCGGACGTATCGGATATACCGGCACCGGCCGTTGCTGCGTTGCAGGGGATAGATACTTGGATTATTGATGCTTTACGTCCGGACCCACACCCAACCCATTTCCATCTCGATTTAACTCTGGAATGGATTGCAAAAATAAAACCCAGACGCGCAATTCTGACTAATATGCACATCAGCATGGATTATAAGACGTTGCGAAACAGCCTGCCGGATCACGTGATCCCGGCCTATGACGGCATGGAAATCATCATGGAAACCACGAGCAAAGCCTAACGATACTGGCGAATATGTAGCCTTTCAAAGACCCGCTTGGCCAAGTGCGCGATCCGCATAGGTGGCAACATGAGTGATCTTTCACCTTTTCGGTAGACGAGAGCACCTTTGTTTTCACTATCAATGATACAAATCAACTCGGTTTCAAACTCCTCACCCGGTTGACGGCCATCCAGTTCTGCCAACAAGTTGGTGGCCGCAGCTTTTGCCTGTAATTCGGCCATATGGGCCTGTTTTGGCATCCAACCGGGACCCGGAAACGACCCGGCATCTCCAGCCACATAGGTCATGGGCCAATTTGTGCCATCTACTTGGCAATTGGCACCAGCTTTGATCATGCCACCATCCGAAAGAGGCAATCCGGATTTTGGAAACCAGCTATTGCCGGTCATACCCGGCATGAACAAAATCATATCGGCATCAAACTTCTTGGTTTCTGTTTCAACACCCTTAGTTGAAAATTTGACAATTTTCTCTCCAATAAAAGATATAATATCTTGTTTTTTCATGCGGTTAAGTAGTTTTTCTACAGCAAGTTCACCTAAGCGAATTCCGGGTTTTGGGGCTGGAGAAAAGAAGGTCAGTTTGAATTTGTCGCGCCGACCTTGGCTACGCAATAACTGATCTGTCCCGAATAAAAACTCGAATACCGGACCACCACGCATTGCAGCAGGTTCTTTTGGATTTCCCGAAAAACCAAAGGCGAGGGTGCCGCCGTCCATATTTTTCAACCTATCCCGAAATTCCTCACCACATTTAATACCCTCACAGGGCGTGATTACATTTTCAATTCCCGGAATTTTTTTGATAAACCGACCGCCACAGGCAATAATAAGCCCGTCATTGGAGAATGAACCAGCGTCCGTTTCAACCATGCGGCCATTTTGCGAAACATTCAGAACTTTGGCCTGAATATATGAGATATTGGTCCGGGCAAAAAACCTATCCAGCGGAATGACCAGATCAGATGCTTTGCGCTTTCCAGATGCCATCCAGATCAAACTGGGCAGATACACAAATTCTGGTTTTGGCGCGATCAGACTGATCCGAACCGACTTATCCAGCTTTCGAAGTTGTCGAGCCGCAGCCAGACCGGCAAATCCGGAACCCAAAATTGTGATGTGTTTACTCATAATTGCAGCCTGTGTATTCGAACCAGAATGTGGTTTATGTCTGGTGCAGAGCTTTGCAACCGTCAAGAGCACCAGAATCAAATTTTCCGTGTAGTCAAGGTTGACATAGGACAGGATTTTGTAATTTACATCAATTATCGGTTATAAACTTTTATTATATAACGAAATAACTATTAGAAATTCTATAGTAAGACTTCAATACAACCGATATAACAACACATAATATATATTATGCGCGTTATTATTGACGTGACAAAATGCTTCACCCCAATTGCACCACGGCTCTGTGCCCTTTATCAAAATTGGCTAGTTTTATTTTTGACAGGAAAATCTCATGGTAAAATGGGATGAAAAATCGATCGCGCATGTGTACCAAGGCATGCGAGACCATTCCCTGCCCTATGCCGAATGGTCCCATCAAGCCCACATCTCAACTGGGTTGGCATTTTTGGATGAATTTGGCCTGGAACAAGCCGAGATTCTGATGCCTAAGGCTATTTGGACGTATAATGCATCACTCGGAAACGAAAACAGCGATACGGAGGGCTATCACCACACGATTACCCTGCTTTATTTGCGGGTGCTCGATACGTTGCGAAACAAGTGCGGCTCAACAGACCTGCAAAGCTTGGTCCGCGCCGCCCTGCAGAGTGAAATTGCTGATAAATCATGGCCTCTGACCCACTATTCCAAAGAATTGCTTTTTAGCGTGAAGGCACGCAAAAACTGGGTGGAGCCTGACTTGAAGCCATTGCCCACATCATAAACATTTTGGAATAACCTTATTATTTCAACAGCAAAATGGCTCGAAAATCATTGACGTTTGTACCCGTTGGGCCGGTGTGAATGCTGGTGCCCAATTTCTTGAAGAATCCACCAGAATCGCATGCGCTCACGGCGCGCGCCAAGTCTTGCGATCTGTTACGGGTTTTCTCGCTGGCGAACCAGGCACCAGCCTCTCCATCCGATCCGTCACAGCCATCGGTATCTATTGCCAAGGCAGCGATTTGCATCTTATTGGGTGCCGACCTAGCCAAATGAGCCAGAAAATGCCGGTTGGGGCCGCCTTGCCCAGCGCCGCTCACTTCTACATTGGCCTCCCCGCCAGACAGCAACAATATGGGTGATTGGCCATTTAACAGAGTGACCCTCTGCAAATGAACGCGCGCCAATGCCTCAGCATTTCCCTCCAATGCATCGCCCAAGTTAAGCACGCGCAGACCTTGCGCTTTTGCCCAGCCCTCTGCTGCTTGTAACGCAGTTGCGCCGCTACCAATCAAACGGGTATCCACCTGCGGATGAATATTGTTCTGTATTGAAACAGACAAAATACCCTTTCGGATATGCTTTGATATTTTAATCCCAGCCCGATCCAATATCGCCAGACATCCCTTTGCATCAGGTCGGTTGGGTGCAAATGGCCCTGATGCCACTAGGTTCGGATCGTTCCCGGGTACATCCGAGAGAACCAATGCCTGGATTGGCTGTTTAGCAACAAACCGGGCCAAACTACCGCCCTTTACGCTAGAGAGCACTGCCCGGACCTGATTTAACCGGCCAATTGATGTGCCCTTGGCCAGCAATTGCGAAATGATCGATTGTTTTTCGGACAATGAGATGAATGATGCCGGCCCACAACATACGCTGGAACCACCGCCGGAAATCAATGCCAAAACTGGGTTATTGCTGCTCTTCAGCATTTCAATGATTTCATTTGTTGCGTCAATCCCATTTTGGTCCGGCAGCGGATGGGCGGCTGATCGCACCTTGATCCATTGGCAATTGGCTTCATAACCATACGGTACAACCACTATTCCTTGCGCCGCCGACCCTAAAGTTTTTTCTATCCCCAGCGCCATGTGGGCAGCCGCTTTTCCCATTCCAACAACGGTTAAGGCCTGGCCTTTTAAATCAACAATATGAGGTTGCACCAAGCGTTCAGGCTTGACGGCTGCCAGTGCCTTTTGCATGAGGGACAACAGGAATTTTTCTGGTTCAATGTTCATTTGGAGAGTCAAATGCAAACCTCGTCGCAAATCAACCAATTGCTGGAGATCATGCACAGCTTGCGAACCCCAAAAACCGGCTGCCCGTGGGATTTGGAGCAGAACTTTGCCAGCATCGCCCCCTACACCATCGAAGAAGCTTACGAGGTAGCAGACGCAATCGACCGCAAAGATATGGGCGATCTGCGCGATGAACTGGGCGATTTATTATTTCAAGTAGTTTTCCAGGCGCAAATTGCCAAGGAAGCCGGGCTTTTTGATTTTGACGATATCGTTCAAGCCATAAGCGACAAGATGATCCGACGACATCCTCATGTCTTTGGAACCCAAAAAATCGCCGATGCTGATGCCCAGACTGAGGCATGGGAGCAACAAAAGGCCAAGGAGCGTGCCACAAAAGGTGAAAAAAGTCGACTGGATGATATTCCGATCGGGTTACCCGCTACGTTGCGCGCCTTGAAAATTCAATCCCGGGCAGCCCGATCCGGGTTTGATTGGCCCGACTTGTCACCGGTTTTTGCCAAATTGCAGGAAGAAGTCTCTGAGCTGCAAGACGCAATCAACACCGAACCTCAAAACATGGATGATATTGAATCGGAATTAGGTGATTTATTGTTTGTTTGCATAAACTTGTCCATGAAATTTAAATTGAACCCAGAGCGTGCTTTAAACCAGACCAACCTTAAATTCATTCGACGGTTTCAATATATTGAAACGGCCTTGGCTGCTGATGGCAAAACCCCTGAAGACGTAACTTTGGATGAAATGGATCGGTTGTGGGATGAAGCCAAATCGAAAGAAACCGTTGATTAAGTCGAGCTTACCAGCGGCTATTGTTCGGTGCGGGCAGCAATTTCGGAAACGCCGATTGAAACCGCCCGACCGCAATCTGGTTTAGTTTCACCACGCAGGCCAGATCGCCAAACTCATCAGGTTCGCAGCTAAGCACCTGCCCATTTGTATGTAACCAACTCAGGGCCGCGCCTGAATTCGAAGGAACAACCAGTTCTATGGTTTGCTCACGCGTCTGCAAAATTCCGGAAACCCGTTCCAATAAAGCATCCAGCCCGACACCGGTCTCGGCTGAAATTAAAACAGGCGGCATGTCCATTTTTTTGGCTTTACCGCGCAAGTAATCTAGATCTTCTTCCGATAACAAATCGATTTTGTTCCAGACCTCGAGCATTTTTGGTTCAGAACCGCCCTCTTCTTTTAATTTTTTAAGCACGCTTTCAACGTCTTGTTTTTGCTCCAAGGTCTGCGCGCTGGCAATATCTCGAACGTGAAGGATCAAATCGGCTTGGGTTACCTCTTCCAGTGTCGCACGAAAAGCGGCGATCAATTCCGTCGGCAAATTGGATATAAATCCAACGGTGTCCGATAAGACTGCTTCCTTGTTGTTCTCCAGTATGATCTCGCGAATGGTGGGATCCAGCGTGGCAAACAACATGTCTTCGACTAGGACATTGGCCTCAGTCAGCTGATTAAACAAAGTTGACTTACCCGCATTGGTATAGCCAACCAGCGCGATCATCGGGCAATCACGTTTTACTCTGGCCTGACGGTGCAATTGCCGTGTACGGCGCACTTTTTCAAGCAATCGCCCTAAAGAAATTGCCTTCTCGGACAGCGCCCGACGATCAGATTCGATTTGCCGCTCGCCCGGCCCGGCCAAAAAACCCTTACCGCCTCGTTGTCGTTCCAAATGGGTCCAAGTTCGAACCAACCTGGATCGTTCATAAGAGATTCGGGCCAGCTCAACCTGCAAACGCCCTTCTTTGGTTCTAGCTCGTTTGGAAAAAATTTCTAGAATCAGCCCCGTGCGATCTAATACTTTTACATGCAGCCGTTCCTCAAGGTTTCTCTGCTGCACCGGGGTCAACTGGCCATTAAAAATAAGCAGGTCAGCTTGTTCTGCTTGCAAATTATCCTTGAGTTGCTCGATAGCACCGCCGCCCAAAAACGTTGCTGGGATAATTTTCTTTATTTTCAAGGTTTGCGCGTGGCTAACAACCAAGTCCAGAGCCAAGGTAAGTCCCACGGCCTCATTCAGGCCATTTTCAGGGTCAAGCTCACGATTTTCAGAGCGGACAACTGGATGGATAACAATTGCACTTTGAGGTGCTTCATCAACCGGTATCAATCTTCGCCTTCTTCTTCTTCAGATGACTCAAACAACGAAACCGGTGCCGAAGGCATAATCGTTGAAATGGCGTGTTTATATACCAATTGAGAATGTCCATCGCGGCGAAGTAACATGCAAAAATTATCGAACCAAGTCACAATGCCCTGCAGCTTTACGCCATTTACCAGAAAAATTGTGAGCGGTGTTTTTGTTTTTCGGACGGTGTTCAAAAAAGTGTCTTGCAAGTTTTGCTTCTTGTCTGCGGGCATGAGTTTGCTCCATTTTTGTTTTTTTGAGCGATTCGGTAAATTCAAGTTTACGCTATTGTTTGACCGTTGGGAACAAATATACGGTCATTTATCAGCTATTCTCGATCAGCCTGCTTGGCACCATGATCCAGATAGGCCTGCCGCAAGCTGGTTGTCAAAGCGCCGGGGCGGCCATCACCGACCTGAACTCCATCAATAGCAATCACTGGCATGGCCAAAGTTGTTGCTGCCGAGATAAATGCCTCCGTAGCATTTTGGGCTTCGGCAACGGTGAAGCTACGCTCCTCGATTTTTAGTTGGTGTTGCTCGGCAATGCCCAACAAGGTCAATCGCGTTACGCCGCCCAGAATATCTGAACCAAGCGCCCGGGTGACCAGAACCTTGTCCTTGGTCACGATCCAAGCATTGGTCGATGATCCTTCGGTGACAAAGCCCTTGTCATCCACAAACCACGCTTCATACGCGCCTTGCTCTCTTGCTTTTTGTTTGGCCAGTACATTAGGCAATAGCGAGATGGATTTGATATCGCACCTCTGCCAGCGAATGTCGGTAATGGTTCGAATTTCGACACCGAGTTTTGCCTTTTTATGTCCAATCGCCGGATCGACAGACTTGGCAGTTACGACGATGGACGGTTCGATATCAACATCCCAAGCATGGTCGCGCGGCGCGACACCCCGGGTTATTTGCAAATATACCATGCCCTCTTGCACACGATTGCGCCGCACGACTTCATCCAAGATCACATCCAGAGCGCGCTCGGTGAGCCTCATTGGAATATCAAGTTCACGAAGAGAGCGCCGCAACCGTTTCATATGCAATGCATGGTCCTGCAATGCGCCAGCGCGCACCGCCCAGACTTCATAGACACCATCGGCAAATTGAAAGCCGCGATCTTCAATATGAACGGCCGCCAGATTATGAGCGCCATAGCTTCCGTTGACATAAGCAATTCTTGACATTGAATTATTCTCTCCAGAATTCTGGCGAAAGAATGGCCACGGCAGCCAAAATTTCTATTCGGCCCAACGACATGGCCAAAGCGATCCCGACCAAAAATGGGTCTGATATGCTCGATAGGTCCCCCGCAATGCCTGATGGGCCGATATAGGACGGTCCTGCATTGGATATCGCAGCAATTGCAATCTGGGAAGCTTGCCCAAAATCAATGTTTGCTAAGCCTAAAAAGATAACCAGAAACGCGATAATCATCGCATAGCCCAAGACATAAGCCCATAATCCAACCAGCTCATGCGGCCCGATAGTCATTTGTCGAAAATGGATCGGCCGGGTGCTGGATGGATGCGACAGTTTGGATAAATCCACTCCAGTCTGGCGAAACAGGATCAGAAACCGGATGATTTTAACACCTCCTGCGGTCGATACCGCAGCCCCGCCAACCAGAACCAAGGCCATCAATACTGGCTTTGGTATCTCGGAAAACCCTTGCTGACCCATCGGGATTGCAGTGGTGGAAATCAGCGAGACCGCGTTTTGTACTGCATTTGCGAACGGTTGGCCCAAGGTCACGAACAAGATTGCGGTCAGAGCCAGAATGACCAGTAATCCCCTTGATTCCAAATCATTCCAATAGTGCGTGCGTCGCTGTAGGACATCCCAATGTAAGGCAAAACCAAGCGCGCCGAATAACATCCCAAATGTACCAAACCAGGCACCAAACACGCTGGCGCTGGTATAGTAATCTTGGCCCGCTGGCACAAATCCCCCGGTGGAAATGGAGCCCATTGTCAACAACACGGCTTCGAACCGTGGCGTACCAGACGCCAGCATGCTGAGCAAAAGCAAGAGTGACGCCCCCGTATAGACCAACAACATTGAGCGCGAAATCGGCCCTATCCTAGCGGCTATATTGCCTTTTTCTATGGTCAGAAATGGGGATCGATGTACGCCCGGCGCAGTCATATTTAAAGGCGCAAGCACCAGCAATGCCAAAACGATTGACGCATAGCCACCCATCCATTGCAGGCCAGCCTGCCAAAGAAAAAACGATTGAGGGAAACTCTCGCGATCAACGATAATGGCGCCGGTTGTGGTGATCTGTGAACTGGCATCAGCATAGGCGCGTATCCAGCCTGCAGAGCCATCTAATTCCATCGTGGGAATGGCGGCCATAATGGGCAATAAAACCCAAAATAACACCAATAATACGATTGAGCGGCGCAAAGACAATCGGATATCCCCGCCTTTGGCAATCAGCGTAAAAACCAACCCGACAACCACATTGGCAAAGGCTGTAAAACCAAACGCGGTAACCGCATCGGATTCCTCCCATGCAAAAGCCAAAGCGAAACAGAACAAGGCCAATAACGCCAATCCGAAACAGGCAAATGCCAAAAATTTCAAAATACCAATAATTGCCGTACTCCAGATCAGGTTGGGTTAGAAATAATCGGCACTGACGCGAAACATTTTCTCGACCACAGGAACTTTGTCTCGTTCAACAAACAAGATGACATGATCATCCGGCTTAACCACGAAGGACCCGCTGGGAAACAGAACTTCATCATTTCTGGTCACCGCGCCGACACGAATACCATCCGGAATATCCAATTCTAGCAAAGGTTTACCAACTAAAGGTGATGTAGATAATGCAATGGCTTCGATCACTTCTGCCTGACCGTCCTCAACCGTTTGGACTGCCAAAATACGTCCGCGCCTAACGTGTTGCAAAATGGTTGAAATCGTGGTCTCGCGCGGATCCACAAAGATATCCACCTTTAAGGGTTCTTTGAGTGAGTTCAAAGTCCGGTCGTTAACTAGGCATAAAGTACGTCGCACCCCAAACTCTTTGGCCAGTCCGGCCGATAACACATTTACCCGATCATCATCAGTCAGGCTGATGGCGATATCAGTGCTATCCATCCCGGCTTCAATCAACGTATCCCGATCCAGACCATCACCGTGCAACACAACGGTTTTTTTCAAAGAGATCGAGGCCTGTTGGGCTGTTTTCTTATCAATTTCGATCATGCGAACCCGGACACCGGCCATTGTTTCCAGCTCACGCGCTACATGTACGCCGATATTACCGCCGCCAATCATGACGATTTTTCGCCCGCGATCTTCAGTTCGACCCAATATGTCCAAGGTTCGGGCAATTTGGTTTTTATGGGCGATAACATACACCTCATCACCGGCCAAAATTTGATCCTCGCCTTTTGGAACGAATAATTTCCCGGCCCGCTTCACCCCGACAACCATCGAATGCAAATCCGGGAACAATTCGGTGAGTTGGGTCAAAACCGTGTTGGCGATCGGGCAATTGTCGAGCAATCGCACCCCAAGCAAACTGACCCGACCATTTGAAAATGGTGTGTTCATAAAGGCACCCGGTGTCGTAACCCGTTGCAAAACGGCCCGCGCCACCTCCAATTCCGGGGAAATGATGACATCAATCGGCATGTTATTACGAGAGAATAGATCCTGCCACGCCGGGTCCAGATAGCTTTGCGCCCGCACTCGGGCAATCTTGGTCTGCACATCAAATAAGGAATGAGCCAACTGACAGGCAACCATGTTCACTTCGTCGAGATAGGTAACAGCGATAATCATATCGGCGGTTTCAATACCGGCCCGAACCAACACCTCCGGATGCGCGCCATGACCGACTACGCCTCTGACATCCAGATTTGTACTGATTTTCTGAATTAGCGAGTTGGATAAATCTATGACTGTCACTTCGTTATTTTCGGCGCACAGTTTCTCGGCAATACCATACCCGACCCGACCGGCGCCGCAGATGATAACTTTCATTATTCGGCTCCCAGATCACCGCGTTTGGATGAATGTATGCCAAGGGTTTTTAATTTTCGGTGTAAAGCGGAACGTTCCATTCCAATATAATTGGCAGTTCTCGAAATGTTACCACCAAATCGACTGATTTGCACTTCAAGGTATTCGCGCTCAAATTCCACTCTGGCATCGCGCAGGGTCAAAGACACCAAGCGATCGACACTGATCCCGCCCTTTTCATTAGAAGGTTCACTGTTTTCTGGTATATCATCCAGCGTGATGGCCGTTTCATTGGAACCTTTGGCCAAGATCATCAAGCGTTCTACGTAATTCCGTAATTGGCGGACATTCCCCGGCCATTCGGCCGCTTGCATCCAACCCATGACGTCTTCGCCGATTTCGCGAACAACCATTCCGGAAGACTGACTGATTTTATCGGCAAAATATCGCACAAGGTCCGGTATATCCTCGCGGCGCTCGTTTAGCGAGGGCACGGAAACCGGCACTACATTTAGCCGGTGATACAAATCCTCCCGAAAACGACCATTAGTGATTTCCGCATTCAGATCCCGTGACGTGGAACTGATCACCCGGACGTCTACACTTACCGGGTGTTGCCCCCCTACTCGCCGGAACCGTTGCCCCACAAGAATTCGCAACAATTTACCTTGGGTTTGCATCGGCATATCAGAAACTTCATCGATATAAAGTGTGCCCATATGGGCCTGCTCAAACAGGCCGGTTTTTGTGGTCCTGCCCCGTTGATCTTCAATGCCAAATAATTCCTGCTCAACCGTTTCCGGGCTCAACGCAGCGGCGTTGATCACCACGAACTCACCAGCATGTCGGTGCGATTGCTGGTGGATTTTTCGTGCCACAGTTTCTTTGCCAGCCCCAAGCCCGCCATAGACCAATATCCGGGAATTGGCTTGTGCAACTTTTTGGACAATTTGACGAATGGCATTGATGTTTGAGGAGTTTCCAATCAAATCTAGGTTGGCCACATCCTTGGCGCGCAATGCGATATTTTCACGCTTCAATTTTGAAAGTTCCAAAGCTCGACGCACCAGAAGTAGCAACCGCTCGCTCTTGAACGGCTTTTCAACAAAGTCGTATGCACCTTTGCGAATGGCGGCCACTGCCGTCTCAATCGTACCATGACCCGAAATCAAGATAACCGGTAAGTCCGCGTCAAGCCGCTTGACCTCTTCTAATACGCCCAACCCGTCCAGATCGCTGCCATGCAACCAGACGTCCAGCACGACAAGAGCTGGCTTTCGTTCTTGCACAGCGTTTAACGCTTGCGTTGCATCCGCCGCAGTACGGGTTTGGTAGCCCTCATCCTCAAGGATGCCCGCAACCAATTCACGAATATCTTCTTCATCATCAACGATCAATATATCTGCTGACATCAGGTTTTCCCCTGTTTATTTTCTAGTTTTGATATTGGAAAGCTAAGGCGAACCACCGCGCCTTGTTGTTCGTCTTTTCGGTCGCGTAATTCCAGCTTCCCGTGGTGATCTTCCATAATCCGCTTTACGATGGCCAGTCCAAGACCGGTACCCTTTTGCCTCGTTGTAAAATAAGGTTCAACCAAGCGTTGTCGGTTGCTGACCGGCCAGCCCGGACCGTTATCGATAACGTCCAAAATGGCAAAACCATCTATTTGGCTTATTTCTAGCTCGATCAGCGGATCACTTCCCTTTGCAGCACCTGTTTCGGTAGCTTCGGCTGCATTTTTCAGCACATTCAAAATGGCTTGCGCCGACAAGCGAGCATCGCAATCAACCTGAAATTTTGGTTCAGTTTGTCCAAATTCAAATTTAACAGACGGAAATGAAACCTGCTGACCAAACATGGTTTCACGGACCAACTCGTTCAGGTCCACCGATTCGATTTTTGGCTCTGGCATTCGGGCAAACGAAGAAAACTCGTCGACCATTCGGCCGATATCCCCGACTTGGCGGGTGATCGTATCCAGACACCGGTCAAAAATGGCTGGGCTGGTCTTAATTTCATCACGGTATTTACGACGAATACGCTCGGCAGAGAGTTGAATGGGGGTCAAAGGATTACGAATTTCATGGGCAATACGTCGGGCCACTTCACGCCATGCCGCACTACGCTGATCGGAAATCAGTTGGCTCATATCATCAAATGTAATGACAAAGCCCTCATCATTACTTTTGCCTTCCGGGGTGATGTTCACATTCAGTATCATGTGTTGGTGTTGGTTTTCGCTTTCAAACTCAACAACCCCCTGCACGACTTGACCGGAGGACTCGGAAGTTTGATCCAGTAGGTTTTTCAAAAATGGGGCAATATCCAAAACCGATTTGCCGATCAACTGATCTGCATCCAACGATAACAAGGAGCCAGCAGAGGAATTAGCCAAGGTAATTTTTAGCTGGTGATCTACACCCAAAACACCGGCGCTTACCCCAGACAATACGGCCTCGGTAAATCGTCTTCGGTGTTCGGACACATCATGTGCAGCAATCAATTCGGCGCGCTGTGTCCCCAGAATTGCGGTCATTTCATTAAAGTCCCGTGCCAAGCTGGCCACTTCGTCATTTTGATTGCCGGGATCGACCCGAACGTCCAGGTCACCATCTCGGACCCGGTGCGCTGCCAAGGCCAGACGGCCAATGGGAAACACCACTTGGTTGGCGGCTGCTAATCCAACCCAGATCGCACCGATCAGCACCAACAATGCGGCTTCGACATAGACCAACGCAAAGGAGCGGGTCAGCCGCCCTCTTTGTGAATTAGCTTCGCGATACGCGTTGCGCGCCCCTTGGGCTTCAACCAGATTGAGCAAGCTGCCACCAGTGGCATAACGCGCAACGTACAAATATGCGTCCGTATAGGCTTGCAGACGGAAAAGCCCCCGGATCAGGTTTTTTTCATTTTCAAAATGCAAGTTGATGCTGCCACTATCTGCGGCCAATAAGGCTTCGGCCGTGGGTACGGCAAAAGGCGGAGAAGAATCAAATTCAGCCAATGACAAAATTGCCCCTGAACTGTCGATAATATACGCAGCCTGAAAGAAACGCAGTTCGGCCTGTCTCCGTAGATAGCTGGTGTATAATATGGGGCCATCCTTGAACTGCGAAACCGCTTGCTGCTGGTTCAAGTCAATCGCCATCGGTCTGATTTCGCTGACCACTTGATCCCGTTCGGCATTAAAGGCCGCTTCGGCAACTGTCGCGGCCCGATCCACCGCCGTTTCCACCACCGGTGAAAACCAACTCTCAATCCCTTGAGAATACACGACCGCAAAAAATATACCGACCACAACAGCTGGCAAAACCGCTGCGCCACTGAACAACATGGCAAACCGTACGTGTAAGCGAGGTGCAAATTCATCGCCCGGCAGAGGTTGTCTGAGCCGGATCAACCGCCAGCCTAAATAAAAAGCCAGCCCCAGGATCAAACCGAGATTGCCGACCAAAATCATAAACAAGGATTGGCTGGCTGGCCCCAACTTGCCCGCACCAGACAGGGCAAAATAGGCACATAAAATGGTGGCCGTGATGGTCAGGGCATACAGCGCACCAAAAATGGCTGAAGACAGCAAATTGAGCGGTCTGGAAAACCGTGCAGCAACTGGACTGGATGAAACGGAAAGGCTCATAAAGCTTAAAAATCGATACTTTGACCAAGAAACAGCCTGTACCTTGCGCTATGTGTGACTAATTTTCAACACTTTGTTGCGTGATTATCACTATTTTTGATCAGGGTCGAGAGTAGACAGTTTTTTGCGTAAGGTGTTTCGGTTGATGCCCAACACCTTTGCTGCCTTGACCTGATTACCGTCCAATTGCTCTAGAACCAGTTGTAACAACGGTCGTTCAACCGCCTCGATCACCTGTCGATAGAGCAGTCCATCACCAGTTTTTATATTTTGCAATTCCGATGCTCGTTGCAAGAGAGCTTCCATCTGGCCCTCCAAACCGGCACTTGGCGGGAATGACCCCGGTTGAGATGCACGCAATTCGTCCAGCTGTACGCTATCCAAGATGCTTCCGGAATAGATCGTGGCCGCCCGGATCATCAGATTTTTCAATTGCCGAACATTTCCTGGCCAATGCGCGGCTCGCAATTTTTGTAGGCTTTCTTCACTCAATCGCATTTGTCCGGCGGATGCTTCATCCAAAAAAGTTTCAGCTAAACCTCCAATGTCGTCTTTTCGTTTGGATAGTTTGGGCATGAAGATTTGCAAAACATTCAGACGATCAGCCAACTCGCCAACAATCGGAGCCTCTTCTGAGGCCTGCAACTCTGTGGGCAATGCCGTGGCAATCAACCGTAATTGCTGGTCTGTGCTGCTTTGCCGATCCAGCCAGTCGCATATCCATAATTGCCGGGCCGGTTCGAACCGGTCCAGTCGTTGTAACACCAACGTCCCGGTTGGTCTTGCCTCGGAAGACGAAAGCCATTCCTTCATTTGGTCATCTGGAGTGGTTGCCTGCAAGCGGATCAATGGCGCGCTTTCATCGTCACCATATTTATGAATGGTTTCGGCCACCCGAAATTTACCGGTTCCCGGCTCGCCAATAATCAGTACAGGGTGAACCGATCTAGCCGCTTTGGTTATGGTCCGCATCACGTGATGCATCGAGGCAGATTTTCCCGAAACAGGCTCTTCAACACGTGGTTTGGCTTGAGTATTTCCGGTTTCTTTTTCCAGTAACGCGTTGGCAATTGCTGAAGCCAATTGCGAAAAACTATAGGGTTTGGCAAAGAAATCCACGGCACCAAAACGAGCCGACAATAACGAGGAAAGCACTGTGTTTTCACCGCCCATCGCAATAATGGGGCAATCCGGGTTTACTTTTCTGATTTCCTGCATGACATCAAATCCGTTGCGGTGTGCATCGAACAAATCAACATCGAGCAAGACAATTGCTGATTTTGCATTGGCTGCCCAACCCAGAATTGTTGACAAATCATCGGTAGCGCGCACGCCATAGCCCAGAGAGGCCAAGTCTCGGGCCAATGAAGAACGCCCCTTTTTATCGCCATTGGCAATCAGGACTTTTGGTTTTGAATTTGCGGAACGTTTCATGCGACCTGCTTAACCGAGGTTTGGGCCAGATCGTTTTGTAATGCGGTCAGCTTGCTGTGAATTTCAACCGCATCAGCACTGCGGCACAATTGTTGTCGCGTCTTGCTGATCTCCAACTGATCTTGGCTATGGGAACAAACCGCATCCAACGTCCAAGCAATATGTTTGCGAAACATTTTTATGCCAATGGTCGGTCCATATAATTGCAAACTGCCTTGAAATTGTTCCAACAAAAATCCAACCTGCTGTGCTGGATCAGGTATGGATGATGATCTACCGGCCATTTGATTGGCAATGTATCCGGGCAACCACGGACGACCATAGGACGCCCGGCCTACCATCACACCATCGGCACCAGATAGGTCCATGGCTCTTTTGGCATCCTCGGCCGAAGCGATATCGCCATTGACCAATAATGGAATTTTGAGCACATCGCGAACCGGGCGCACCGCCGCCCAATCGGCATCTCCCTTGTAAAACTGGCACCGAGTACGACCGTGCACACTGACCATGGCAATCCCGGCTTGCTCGGCCCGCTGGGCTAATTCTGGTGCATTCAGCGAGGCATGATCCCAACCCAGACGCATTTTCAAGGTTACCGGCACATCGACCGCATCAATCACTGCCTCGATCAGCCCCATGGCATGATCTAAATCACGCATCAGCGCGGAGCCAGAGGCTCCCTTGGTCACATGGCGTGATGGACACCCCATGTTGATATCAATGATTTGCGCCCCAGCATCGACAGCCATCTTTGCCCCTTCGGCCATCCAGATGGCTTCGCGCCCGGCCAATTGCACGACAAACGGTCCCGGCGATGCGTCCCTGGCAATTTTTCGGAGCATGTCCCGCCGACCACCAACCAATTGTTCGCTGGCGGTCATTTCACTAATGACCAGACCCGCCCCCAGCTTTTTGACCAATTTGCGAAATGGCAAATCCGTTACGCCCGACATCGGGGCCAGAACTACTGGATTTTCTAGCTGAATGTTTTGTATATATAAGGTCATAAGCCGGTGATCATTTATTGGTGCCAAATTTTAAGCACCATTGAGGGCAGTGGTGCAACTTTTTAAGCAGGGTCTGGTCATGAAAACAGCAGTGGTAATTGTCGCCGCCGGATCTGGCACCCGGTTTGGTGGTGAATTGCCCAAGCAATATTGCGATCTGGCCGGCCAAAGCGTGCTGCGCCGTACGGCTCGGGCATTTTCCGGTCACCCTGAAATTGATCATGTTTTGATTGTCATCGCAAAAGATGCCCAACAACAGTTTGAAAATACCATGGGCACGCCCTGCCCGGCCTTTGTCTTCGGTGGCGCCAGCCGCACCCAATCGGTTCAGGCTGGCTTGATCGCGCTGGAACGAACCCAGCCCGACCGTGTATTGATCCACGATGGAGCGCGCCCTCTAATCTCGTCCGAAGATATCAGTGCCGTATTGGCCGAGCTAAGCCATTTCGATGGATGCGCTCCGGCCGTGCCCATTATTGACGCGATCAAGCAAGTTAATCAAAAAACCGGAAAGATCATTGGGGATGCAGATCGCAATGAGTTTCAGCGCGTACAAACCCCGCAAGGGTTTCATTATACCCGGCTGGTCTCAGCCTATGCCAATTTGCCACCAGATGAAGAGCATGTTGATGACCTTGCTGTGGCGATGGCAGCGGGAATGACTTGCAAGTTGGTATCAGGCAATCCAAATAATCTAAAAATCACCACGCAAGCTGACTTGGCAAAGGCAAACCGGCTCATGAACGCCAAACAGAAAATTCAAATTACCGGGTTGGGGTTTGATGTGCATCAGACTTGTGCGGTCAGCAAGACCAATGGGCCAATGATACTGTGCGGGGTCAAGGTCGATACTGAACTGGCCCTCAAAGGCCATTCAGATGCGGATGTTGGGCTACACGCCCTCACCGATGCCATTTTGGGCGCAATGGCACTTGGCGATATTGGCGACCATTTTCCGCCAAGTGACGAGCAGTGGAAAAATGCAAATTCCGGCTTGTTCCTGACCCATGCCAAACAATTGGCCGAACAACAAGGCGGGCAGATTTGCCACGTGGATATCACCTTGATTTGTGAAGCGCCGAAAATTGCACCTTTTCGCCTGCAAATGAGAGAGTATATCGCTGATTTGTTGGGATTGCCCCTGACGCGGGTCAGTGTAAAAGCAACCACTACGGAAAAACTGGGGTTCACCGGCCGTGGCGAAGGTATCGCTGCGCAAGCCTGTGTTACGATGGAGATCGAAGTTTGAGCAAAATAGTATCCAAATGGATTTCGACATTTTTTGGTGTTGGATTATTGCGCCCAGCCCCCGGAACCTGGGGCTCACTGGCTGCCATGCCGATCGGATTATGGATGTTGGTAACGGGTGGTTGGTCAATCTTGCTGGCAGCCAGTATTACGGCCTTTTTGATTGGCTTATGGGCCTCCGATCAATACGCCAAAAACACCGGCAATAAAGACCCATCGGAAGTGGTGATTGATGAAGTGGCGGGTCAATGGTTGGCTTTAGCCTTCGTACAACCGGTTTTGTGGCAGGTGGTTGCTGCCTTTGTTTTGTTCCGAATATTTGACATTTCCAAGCCTTGGCTAATCCGTCGTCTGGAAAAACTGCCGGGCGGACTTGGCATCATGGCCGATGATATGTTGGCCGGGTTGGTTGCTGGTCTGTTGATTTTCTTGTGCCGGATTGTTCTGGGCCTATAGTGCGCCAAAAGAGGTTGATTGATGTACCCTGACGATATTATGGCACTGGCCACCAATGTGTTAAAAAAAGCCCGCGATGGCAAACATCTCATTGCGGTTGCAGAAAGTTGCACCGGAGGACTGGTGAGCGGCGCTTTGACCGCCATTGATGGCTCGTCTGCGGTATTTGACTGCGGATTTACCACCTATTCTTACAAGGCAAAATCATCGCTACTGGGCGTGCCGCAAGGCATGTTGGTTGAACATGGTGCGGTGAGTGAACAAGTCGCCTTGCTGATGGCCGAGGGGGCATTGTCGGCTTCCAACGCCGATATTGCCGTGGCCATCACCGGCATTGCCGGACCGGGCGGTGGCACCGATGAGAAGCCAGTTGGTCTGGTTTGCTTTGCAGTGGCCCGGATCGGGTTCAAGACCAAAACTAAAGAGTGCTTATTTGAAAATACTGGCCGCGATTCCATCCGTATGGAAAGCGTAAAACAGGCATTATCAATGCTTGAAAGTAGCCTTTAACTCGGCAATTTCGGATCGCACCTGATGCTCAAATTCGTGTGGTGTTTTGATTTCGGTGAACCGACTGGCGGCGCGGTTTTCAAAGGCGCGTAAAACCTTGTGTTCAGCCCGACTTTGTTTGGAACCAAATAACTTGCCCAACCATGAAATTGAAAACCTGTAGCTGACCATGAACTCCACCAAGGTCGATCCATCAGCCAATGGATGGAACTGCCATCGATTGTTCAAATCCTTAAAAGGACCACTGACCAGCGAAACCAATATCTCACCATCGTCTGGTTCGCGGGTGATATTGGTCACAAATGACTCGCGCAACATTTTGTATTGCACCCGCACCTCGGCCCGCATCTCATTCTTGGCTGATTTCAGCAAGCGGATTGCCGAGATAAACTTGATGAAATTCGGGTAGTCTTCCACATCCCAAGCTAAATCGTGCAAATCGTGCGGCGAAAATGGCATGTGGCGAAAAATGTGATGGCGGCTCATGCCGGATTGGTGCCCAGTTTTGCCAGTCTGGCAGCGCGCAATCTGGCAAAATCATCCCCGGCATGATGGCTGGAGCGGGTGAGCGGACTGCTCGATACCATCAAAAACCCTTTGGAACGGGCGATAACTTCCAGCGCCTTGAACTCGTCCGGTTCCCAAAACCGACTGATCGGCGCGTGTTTTCTGGTGGGTTGCAGATATTGGCCAATCGTAATGAAATCAATATCGGCAGATCGCATGTCATCCATGACCTGCATGATTTCTGCCTTGGTCTCCCCCAACCCGACCATGATGCCGGATTTGGTAAATTGCGTATGGTCTCGCTCTTTGACTTTTTGCAACAACCGCAAGGAATGAAAATACCGGGCGCCGGGTCGGATCGAATGATACAATGACGGCACGGTTTCCAGATTGTGATTGAACACATCCGGTTTGGCATCAATTACCGTTTCGGCAGCCCCCTCTTTACGCAAGAAATCCGGGGTCAGTATTTCGATGGTGGTCGAGGGTGTAGTTTTGCGAATTGCCGCAATGGTTTTTGCAAAATGTACTGCACCGCCGTCCTCAAGGTCATCACGATCAACCGAAGTAATGACCACATGGTTTAAGCCCATTTCAAACACGGCTTTGGCTACGTTTTCCGGCTCACTTTCGTCCAGCGGTCCCGGCAATCCGGTCCGAATGTTACAAAACGCACAAGCCCGCGTGCAGGTATCACCCATAATCATCAAGGTGGCGTGCTTCTTGTCCCAACACTCGCCCATATTCGGACAGGCTGCTTCTTCGCAAACCGTGACCAAACCCTTATCCCGCACAATTTTTCGGGTTGCTGCATATCCCTTGCCAACCGGCGCTTTAACCCGAATCCAAGCCGGTTTACGCAAAATCTTGCTGTCGGGACGCTTTTGTTTCTCCGGGTGGCGGAGGGGTGTTTTTTGATTGGTATCGATCAATGTCGTCATGGGATTTGCTCAAGGTAAATCGGGTTGTCGATTATATCTAGGTTACCCATCTCCCAACGCAAGGGTTTTTGTGGTTTGTCCGGCGCTTGTTGTGGCGCTGATCGTGCCCGAACCCAGCCGAATATTGGTTAAATTGATCTGTTCGGGGAACTGATCCATCAGCAAAGCGTTCAGGACAATCAATTGCTTTGGCGCCTGATCTATTTGAAGCGTAAAATAGACAAAAATGTATTCTGCCTCCGCCTCGCTACCGACAAATTCCAACTCCATCACCTTGCCGTCCAACGCAATGACAAAGCGTTTTTGACAATATGTTTTGATCAGCTCCAACGTTTCGGCCTGATCATCCCAGCCATGGTCAAAACTCTCATAAATAATTTTCTCAAAATCATGGGCATACAGACGGTGGGTTATCTGTATTTCAGACGGGTCTTGGCCATATTCAATAACACTCAACCCGGCATGCAGACGGTGCGCTTGGGCGGCCTGATTGGCGGCAAACAAAACGATTGCCGCCAATATGGCTAACCTGCTGATTTTTGGCGCAATCACTTCTTCGGTGCTTTTTTCTCTGCTTTGGTGATCAGACTACCTTCAGAAACCACCAGCTTGTCCTCGGCCATTCTGTTGCGCGGTGGTTTTTTGCCCCGAAACGCTTCAAGCCGGGTTGGGGTAATTTGGCGTGGAAAGGTATTGTTGTGTACGTCCACATCAGCCGTTTCCCAACGCGGATCGACTGTTGCCGAGACAATCTCACGATCAGTTACGATCATCTTGGTCACCTTTTTAGGATTGGCGCGCCAAATTTCGGCTGGTAAGCGGAATTCTTCCTTGCGGCCGTTTTTATATTCCACCTCTAGAATAATCGGCATGACCAACCCACCCAAATTGGAAAACTCGAAGAAATAGTAATTTTCATCACTTTTCAGGACTTCGCGTTCCCAAGGTTTCAAGTTTTTCAATAATTCTTGATAATCAGATTTTTGAAATTTGGTGGTCTCAAATTTATCATGCGAATTATAGTAATCCAACAAAGCGCGATCCCTATCAACTTCCATGGGCATGGATTTGTTGCGCTCGATGGTCAATGACAACGGTTCCTCACCGGCTTCTTTGCGCGCCAATTTGTTTTCAATTTCCGGATCAGCAGTATTGAGGGTTCCAATACTGATATTGTCCAACGAAATATCAACATGATCGGTTGAATAAAACCAGCCGCGCCAGAACCAATCCAGATCTGTGCCCGATACTTCTTCCATGGTTCGGAAGAAATCATAGGGTGTTGGGCGCTTCATTTTCCAGTCTTCTGAATACTGAGTAAATGCCCGGTCGAACGCCTCGCGGCCCAAAATAGTTTCGCGCAAAATGTTCAACGCAGTGGCTGGCTTGGCATAGGCATTATTGCCGAATTGTAAAATGGATTCAGAATTGGTCATGATCGGCACTTGGTTTTGCGACACCATGTATTCGGCCATTTTTTTCGGCTCGCCACGGCGCGATGGGTAATTTTCTTCCCATTCACGTTCCGCCAAGAATTGCATAAAGGTGTTTAGACCTTCATCCATCCAAGTCCATTGGCGCTCATCAGAGTTGACCCACATCGGAAAGAAATTATGGCCAACTTCATGAATAATAACCGAGATCAACCCGTATTTATCTCGATCCGTATAACTTAAATTCCCCCGCATATCCTTTTTGGGACGAGGCCCATTAAAGCAAATCATCGGGTATTCCATGCCAAATTTCGGGCCATTTACTGATATGGCGACCGGCCATGGATACGGCGTTGAATACTTGGAATAGACTCGAAGTGTGTGCATCACTGATTTGGTGGAATAGGCCGACCAAAGCGGCTCTGCTTCCTTGGGGTAGAACGACATGGCCATCACATGATCAGGGCCGCCGGGGATTTCTTGGTTCATGCCCTGAGCATCCCAGATAAACTTTCGAGATGCCGCAAATGCAAAATCACGAACATCTTCGGCCATGAACCGCCATGTTTTCGTGCCTTTGGCGACACTGCGTTCATTGGCCTTGGCTTCGCTGGGCGTCACAATAAACACCGGCTCGTCAGCGGTTCTGGCCTCTCTTAATCTGGAGGCCTGCGCCGCACTTAATACTTCATCCGGGTTTTGTAATTCACCGGTGGCGGCAACGATCAAATCGGCCGGCACCGTGATTGAAACCTCATATTTTCCAAATTCCAGCGTAAATTCACCGCGACCCATAAACTGCTTGTTGTGCCAGCCTTCATAATCGGAAAATACTGCCATTCGCGGATAGAATTGGGCAATTTCGAAAATACAATTCCCGTCTTCGTTTTTTGCTTCAAAACACTCATAGCCGCCACGACCGCCAATAACTCTTTCCTCAATGATGTTATAGCCATAGGTAATCGCAAAGCTCATTTGAGCACCGGCCTTTAACGGTGTTGGCAAGTCAATACGCATAACCGTATCCACCACTTGATACGGCAAATTACGGCCTGTTGCGTCGGTAACCGAGCTCAACCGATAACCGCCATCAAACTTACGCATGGCCAAGGCCCGCCTTGCTGCGTTGTAGGATACTTCTTTGGAAGAAGTTACCGCCCGGCCCAACTCGCCGATGGAGCCGTTTTGAAACCGATTTTGGTCCAGTTGCACCCAGAGATAGGGTAAATCCTGCCTAGATTTATTGGTGTAGGTAACCCGAACAATGCCATCCAGTCGGCGTTTGGCTTCATTTAAAGTTACGTCAATCTTGTAGTCTGCTTGTTGCTGCCAATAATCTGGACCGGGCGAGCCGCTAGCGGTCCGCATGGAATTGACATCCGGCCATTCTTCGCCCTCCAGCTGCCTGAACTTGTCTTCAAAGCTGCCTTTGGTTTGTTGAATAGGGTTGGCAATTGCCACATTGGCAAAAACCGATGCCAAAAACCCGAGCGCTACAATTCGAAACATAACAACCTCCAAAACCCAGATCGAGACAACTAACCCCTACGTGACACGTGTGTCGACATTAAATACTTGTAATCTTTTGACTGTTCGAGAAACGCCTAGCCAGCCGCATCAACGATCGGGCAAAACTTGTCGGCGGTAAGACTGGCACCACCGACCAAGCCACCATCAACATCCGGCAAACCAAATATTTCTGTGGCATTGCCCGGATTAACTGACCCGCCGTACAAAATACGCGCTTGTGCCAGATCGTCCCCGCCGCAAGATTTCAGCACGCCGCGAATTGCCCCATGCATTTCATTGATATCGTCCAGCGTCGCGGTTTTGCCTGTGCCAATGGCCCAAATCGGCTCATAGGCAATGACGCAATTGTCTGCATCAGCCCCACTGGGGAGCGAGTTTGTGACCTGTAACGAAACCAATGAAATAGCTTCACCAGATTCACGTTGATCTAAGGTTTCACCCACGCAAACGATGGCAATCAGGCCGGCACGGAGCGCCGCTTCGGCCTTGGATTTGATCAGGGCGTTACTCTCGTGATAGCCCTCACGGCGTTCTGAATGCCCGACGATGCAATAGCTGGCTCCGACATCAGCCAACATTTCGGCTGAAATATCACCAGTATGCGCGCCGGAGCTTTCAGGATGACAATCCTCGCCGCCCAGCAAAAGGCCAGAATTTTTCGCTTGGTTATACAGACTGGCTAAAATGGTCGCGGGTGGGCAGATCAACACATCATGACGCTCGAATTGTTCAGCCGATATCCGGTCAATCATCAGACCCAACTCGGACTGGTTAGTCAGCAACCCGTTCATCTTCCAATTCCCGGCGATCAGCATTTTTCGAGGCATTTCATTCTCCAGCGTGCAGCAATTTTATGACTGTCCCTAGCAGGCGATTTACCCCTGTGCAATAAACACCGCAATCGGTGCTTGCGAGTGCAAATGACACCGCATACATTCCGCCTTCCTGTTCAACTCCAAAACCGGAGACTTCCATGCTTGAAGCCATGCGTAAATCACTACGCTCCCCCATTTCGGTGGCGTTCCTTCTGCTCATTGTTTTGAGTTTTGTCGTCTGGGGCACTGGTGATATTTTCCAAGGCGGCACAGGTGATGCTGTGGTGATTGTTGGACCAGAGAAAATTACTGTGGATGAATACGCCTCCACTTGGCGCCGCGAGGTGAATTCGCGCATTCGAGCCAGCAATGGTAAATTTTCAGAAATTGAGGCCAAGGAACGGGGCATGGACGATCAATTGCTCGAGCGGATGATTTCCGAAACTGCACTGGACGCAAAGCTCAACGAGCTTGGAGTCAGCGTTTCGCGTCGGATGATGCTAGAATACGCCAAAGGGTATGAAGCATTCAAAGACCCGCTAACCGGCGAGTTCACGGACGATCAGTATTTGCTGGCCTTAACCCAGGCACAACTGACCCCCAAAATGTTTGAATCGGAAGCCAAAGCCGATCTGGGCCGCCGTCAGGTAATGTCGGTGATCGTCGATGGAGTGAGCGCACCCATTTCCTACACCCGTAACTTGATGGCGTTTCAACAGGAAATGCGACAGGTTGAATCTGTTTTTCTACCAAGCTCCTCCCTGCCCAGCCCGTCGGAGCCAACCCGCGAACAACTCCAAAAAATGATTGATCAAAACCCGGCACAGTTCGCTATTCCTGAACGGCGCGCTGCTACTTTGGTTTTGATCTCGGCCAGAGATCTGGAACTCGACATCCAGCCAACCGAAGAAGAATTACGCGCCACTTTTGATTTTCGCAAAGCTGAGTTTACCAAACTAGAAACCCGCTCCTGGGTACAAGTGCCAACTCAAGATCAAGTCACTGCTGATCTGGTTTCAAAACGGCTACAAGCCGGTGAAGAAGCCGCAGACATCATGTTGGATATGAAGCTTGATGGCACACCGATTGTTCTGAGCGATGCAGACGTCAGCAATTCCCCGGATGACCAAATTGCCGAAGCGGTGTTTGCTGCTGTAACTGGTGACACTGGAGCGACAGAGGGCCGGTTTGCTTGGGCAGCTTGGAAACTTCAATCCATTACCGCCGGTGAGGAACAAACCTTTGAAGAAGTGCAAGACCAATTGCGCGAAGACTTTACCCGCGAAGAAGCCCGCAACCGCCTGTTTGAAATTATGGGTGATTTTGAAGGCTCCCGAGGCGATGGCATGACCATGGATGAAGCAGCCGAAGCCCAAAATCTAGTGGCGATCAGCTTGCCACCGGTTGACCGCTCCGGGTTGGATGAAACCAGCGAAGCCGTCGAATTTTTTACAAAGTCGCCCGAAATGCTGGAAACTCTATTCCTGTTGGATGAACTGGTGGAGAGCGATATTGAAGAAACCGAACAAGGCGACTTTTATGCCTTGAGCGTTGACGAGATTGTCAGTGCTCGCAACCCGGAGCTGGATGAAGTATTTGAACAGGTCAAATCCGCTTGGACCTTACAACAAACTTCGAATGCCCTACGGGCGCTGGCCGATAGTGCCAAAGCGGCATTCGATGCGGGCGAAGCCGCATCTGACATTGCGGCAAAACACCCACAAGCGCGCGTGGAAATCGCCATACTGAACCGGTATCAACCAGAACCCACCATTCCGCCAAGTCTGGCCCGGCAATTGTTTGCAATGGAACCAGGGCAATCTACCTACGTTTTCTCGGGAGCAACCGAGGAAATCATCGTTTCCAGATTGCAAACGATCATCCCAGCTCCCCTGGCATCAGATGCCAGTTTGTTATTATCCCGCGCCCAACTTGATCAGGAGTTGAGCCGGGACATTGAGAGTCAATTCATCAACGGCTTGCGCTCCAGTTATACCATTCGCCGCGATAACAGATTAAAAGATCTGGCTCTCGGCGATGGCTAAACATGCGAACAAGCCATCGGATGATCAAAATGACTTTGAGAACTTTTGCCGCGCATCCCTGAGCGGCCAGCCCCATCTGGTCATTCGCAGATTGATTGACGATCTGGTCACGCCGGTGGCGGCTGTACTCAAACTGGGCGCAGATCGCTCTGATATATTCTTACTGGAATCGGTCAAAGGCGGTGAAACTCGGGGCCGGTACTCGGTCATTGGGTTAAAACCGGATCAGCGTTTCAAAATTCTAGATGGACAACCTTCGATGGCTGATGGCCAAGGTACGTACCAACCATTGCCCAGCAACCCCATTGCCGCGTTACGGGAGTTCGTTGAGGCGGCAGAGGTGGATGTCCCACCACAAATGCCGCCCATGCTAAGCGGTGTCTTTGGCTATGTCGGCTATGATGCAATCACTTGGATTGATGATGTGCCGTTGGCGGTTGGACAAGGCTTGGGAACGCCAGAAGCATTATTGCTGCGGCCTACGCAAATGGTGGTATTTGATTCGGTAAATCAGGAAATTATCCTGTCCCGGCGAATTGAACCGGTTGCGGAAAAGGATTTGCAATCAACTTGGCAGGCGCTCAAAGCTGAGCTGGATTCTTTACAAGAAACTATATTGGGACCGTTGCAAGCCAAACCGGTTTTACAGGCACCCAAGCGTCAAGAAACCACAAAACGAGACAGCAATACAAGCATTGCCCAATTCCACCAAATGGTCGGCAAGGCCAAGCAATACATCGTGGATGGTGACGTTTTTCAGGTGGTTTTGAGCCAGCGGTTTTCAATGCCATTTACTCTGCCACCCTTTGCGCTTTATCGGTCGTTACGTAAAAGCAACCCGTCCCCGTTTCTGTTTTTCCTAGCTATGGACGAGTTTTCAATTGTTGGCTCCAGCCCAGAAATTCTGGTTCGGGTTCGCAATAAAAAAATCACCATCAGACCCATTGCCGGCACCCGGCCCCGGGGCAAGGATGAAGCGGAAGACTTGGCCTTGGAAGTGGACTTGCTGTCCGATCAGAAAGAACGGGCTGAACATTTGATGCTGCTCGATCTGGGCCGCAATGATGCGGGCCGCGTTGCCAAGCCCGGGACGGTCAAAGTCACCAAATCATTTGTCATTGAACGTTATAGCAAAGTGTTGCACATCGTATCTAACGTCGAAGCGGAACTGGCCGATGACAAAAATGCATTGGACGCCCTGTTTGCCGGGTTTCCGCACGGGACAGTTTCGGGCGCGCCCAAAATCCGGGCCATGCAAATCATTGCCGAATTAGAACAAGACCGCCGGGGTATCTATGCCGGTGCGGTTGGGTATTTTTCGGCGCATGGTGATCTGGACACCTGCATTGCACTTCGTACTGCGGTAATCAAAGATGGAAAAATGTACGTTCAGGCGGGCGGCGGAAATGTGCTGGATAGCGATGAAGAAATGGAGCGGCAGGAAACATTGCACAAATCCAGCGCCGTATTTGACGCCGCAACAGATGCTTGGCGATTTGTCTAAAAGGACCAGAACGCCCGGTTCGGGCTTTCACCCATTTGCGTACCAACAAGGAAAAGTCCATGATCCTGGTGATCGATAATTACGACAGCTTTACGTTTAATTTGGTGCACTATCTGCAAGAGCTAGGTGCCGAGATACAAGTCGAGCGCAATGATGCCCGTACCGCATCCGAATTTTTGGTCCTAGAGCCAACGGGCATTTTATTATCGCCCGGCCCCTGCACACCCGATGATGCCGGGGTGTGTCTGGAACTCATTCAAAAGCTACCAGAGCATTTGCCATTGTTAGGGGTATGCTTGGGCCATCAGGCTATCGGACAGGCATTTGGCGGCACTGTCATTGGAGCCAAAACCATTATGCATGGTAAAACCAGCCGCATCCGCCACGATGGGTCTGGCTTGTTCGCAGATATTCCCGATAATTTTGTGGCAACCCGGTATCATTCGCTTTCGGTTGAGGCAAAGACATTGCCCGAATGTCTACGGGCCAATGCGTGGACAGCGGATGACGAGATCATGGCACTGCAACACCAAAAACGACCGATTTTTGGCGTTCAATTTCATCCAGAATCTATTGCCTCGGAACACGGCCATCAATTGCTGGAAAATTTCCTGCAATTCTGCAAGCTGCGAGGTGATCCGTCATGAATGAATTTTCCACCCTGCTGGAGAGCCTCTGTACCGATCGCCAATTGTCGTCGACGGATGCGCAAACCGCTTTTGAGTTGATTATGTCCGGACAGGTCGATGATATCCTGATCGGCAGCTTTCTGGTCGCCTTACGCACAATTGGCGAAACGTCCGAAATCATTACGGCCGGTGCCAAAGTATTACGATCCCGCCTGATCCCGGTTCTCTCGCCAGCCGGAGCCATTGATACTTGTGGCACCGGCGGAGACAGCAAAGGCTCGTTTAATATCTCAACCGCAACCGCGATTGTTGCCGCCGGGGCAGGTGCCATCGTTGCCAAGCATGGGAACAAGGCATTGTCTTCCAAATCAGGATCTTCGGAAGTGCTCGAAAAGCTGGGCGTGAAATTACAACAACCCGAAGGCGGAGTTGCCGCCTGTATGCAGGAGGCCAATATCGGCTTTATGTTCGCACCGGCCCACCATGCCGCCATGAAATACGCGGCTCCGGCCCGAACGGCATTGGGCATGAGAACAATTTTCAACCTGCTCGGTCCCCTATCCAACCCGGCGGGAACCAAGCGTCAGTTATTGGGCGTGTTCGATCGCAAGTGGACCGAACCCATGGCACACACCCTGCGCAATCTGGGCGCACAGCGGGCCTGGGTGGTGTGTGGTGATGATGGGATGGATGAATTGACCACAACGACAACATCGCAAGTCACTGAGCTAAAGGACGGTCAGATCAAGACCTTTTCACTGGATCCGCAGCAATATGGTTTACACTTGGTCAATCCTAACGAATTGGCTGGTGGTGGACCGCAAGAAAATGCCGCAGCCATCACCGCATTGCTGGCTGGTCAGAGCGGAGCCTTTCGCGACATTGTCTTGCTGAACACCGGGGCCGCCTTGTTGGTGGCCGATCTTGCTTCTGATTTGCATGACGGAATTACCCAAGCCAGACAATCCATTGATCAAGGGCGCGCGGCATCTGCCTTGGCCAAGCTGGTCAATGTCTCCAATCGAGAGGCATCATGAGTGTGTTGGACGACATTGTAGCGGCAAAAAGGCTGGAACTTGTGCAAGCCAAAGCACAAATATCGATCGTAACACTCCAAACAGAAGTAAAGCACTGTCCGCCGACCAGAGGCTTTGCACAAGCCATCCACGATGCTGCTTTGCGCCAAGAAGTAGCCTTGATTGCCGAAATCAAAAAGGCAAGCCCGTCCAAGGGACTGATCCGCGCCAATTTTTGTCCTGCCACCCACGCAAAAGAATACCAACTTGGCGGCGCAACCTGTCTCTCTGTGCTGACAGATATTCACTTTATGGGAACAGATGCACACTTTACCGAAGCCAGAAATGCCAACCAATTGCCTATGCTTCGGAAGGATTTCATGATTGATCCTTGGCAAATTCTGCAATCCCGCCAACTGGGTGCCGACTGTGTTTTGCTTATTATGGCCATCCTGTCAGATGCACAGGCCGCAGAATTGCAGGCCATTGCTCAATCATGCCAATTGGATGTGTTGGTCGAGACCCATGATCTGGCTGAACTGGACCGGGCCTTGCAATTGCCAGCAACTTGCCTGATCGGCGTAAACAACAGAAATCTGCACAACTTCAACACAGATTTGCAAACAACGGACCATTTGCTGCAAAGCGCACCCAAATCCAGAACGTACGTATCGGAAAGCGGGATCCATAGTCCGGCAGATGTCAAAGCCGTAACCCGCGCTGGTGCCGTCGCCATTTTGGTCGGAGAAAGCCTGATGCGGCAAGAAAACCTGGCAGATGCCACAAGGCATCTTTTGGCAAAATGACCACCCTTGACGAATAAATAGAACACATGTAGAACATCGATACTTGTTGTCGATTTGTTCTCTTATTTCACTCGAGGAGGTTTTATGCTTACCAAAAAACAACACGCATTGCTGGTTTTCATCAACCAACGATTGACCGATACCGGTGTTTCGCCCTCCTTTGACGAAATGAAGGACGCGCTTGGGCTGGCTTCAAAATCCGGTATTCACAGATTGATTACTGCGTTGGAGGAACGAGGCTTTATCCGCCGTTTGCCCCATCGGGCTAGAGCGCTGGAAGTCATCAAACTCCCTGAGGCAAATGTACCCAAACAACCGATTGGCGGGTTCAAGCCTAATGTGGTCTCAAACAATCCTGATCTGGATCGGCCTGCAGCAGCCAATACGGTAGACATCCCGGTTTTGGGACGGATCGCGGCGGGAACGCCCATTGAGGCCATCCAACACGAAACCGACCGCTTTTCAGCACCGGCAGACATGATTGGTCGCGGTGAACATTTTGCTCTGACCATTCAAGGTGATTCCATGGTTGACGCCGGTATTCATGACGGCGACACGGTGGTTATTCGTCGTTCAAGCACCGCCCAGAATGGCGATATTGTTGTTGCTCTGGTTGATGATCAGGAAGCCACTTTGAAACGGTTTCGTCGCAAAGGCAGCACCATTGCGCTGGAAGCAGCCAATCCGGAATATGAAACTAGGATTTTCGGACCTGACCGGATAAAAGTACAAGGTACATTGGTTGGTTTAATGCGAACCTACCAATAAGTATTTTTGGTGCGGTTAAAACAAGACCGTAGCAAAGCCAACTCATCGAGGTTTTCGTGCGGCCCGATCCCAGATTCTGTCACTTTTCGGATACTTAGTGACCCATTGGTTTTCTTGAAGATAAACCATTGCGCCCGTATCTTTTGACAATGTCATAATTTGTACATTCTCGCAGGCAACCAGTTGGCGCATTGAGAGTGAACCCGGCACAACAATTAGGTCTGCAAATTGGCAATCCGTCTCCACATCTTCGCCAAACGATCGAATTGAAATCAACTTGCTCCCTAAATTGTATGTGCAACCATTTGCATCGCACTGGGCATTTTCGGACTTTTGAATTTTGATATTTGCTGCATCTGGCATCCCGACCGCTTCAAAAAATAACCGCAAGGCAAATTTGTTTGGTTTTCCAAACACAATCGGCATTGCACCCTGCCCGGTTTGCGGCAGGATGACACCGCCTTTTTGATCCAGCCATACATTCGGTTGCACATGACTGGTCCGTACCATCATGGAAACCAAAACGAGTACCAAACCAACATATTTTAGTCGCTCCCAAGCAATGCAGACCATGATGAGAGCCATGGATTCGAGCAACAGGCTAAGGGACGATACCGACCCAATTGCCCAAATCGCGCCGGGCAAATCCGCTGTATATTTGGAAGTTTGTAGAATGGAATGCAGCCCGATGGATGTTACGTCAAAGAAAACGCCCTCAAGCCCCAACGGCATCAGGCACACTCCGATAAACAAAAACGGCATCACCAAAATGGTAAAAACTGGCATCGCCAACAAATTCCCCAGCAGTGAATAAACGGCAATTTTATGAAAGTGCCAGCTGGCAAATGGCGCGGTTGCAATCCCGGCAATCAGGCTGGTCAACAAAACCCCAAGCAGAAAAGCCGTTCCCTTACGCAAACCACTAAATATCACAGAACTATTTGCCGCTTTTTGCGTATTGATCAAAAGCATTGGTCTGGCTCGTTGATAAAATGCGATCAAGGCCAAACTAGCGGCAAAAGACATTTGAAAGCCGGGGCTGACCACATATTCGGGCGAAAGAATTGCGACCAACAATGCGGCCATCGAAATAGTCCGAATCGATAAGGCTCGCCGCCCGAGTAATACGGCTAGAAAGATCAGGCCCAGCATAATAAATGCGCGCTGGGTTGGCGCGGTCGCACCCGAGATCATCAAATAGGAAAAGGACACAATAAGCCCGATAATTGCCGCAGGTTTTCGCGCATCCATTCGTGCTCCGATCGCCGGGATCATCGAAAAAAGCAAAGATGCAATAAAGAAAGCCAGCCCGCCAACCAGCGACATATGAAGGCCCGAAATGGCTAGCAAATGTCCCAACCCGGCCTCTCGAAATGCCACAGAAGTTTCTTCCTTAATTGCGCTACGATCCCCGGTGATCAGAGCGGCAGCCAATGCGCCTGACTGCCCCGGCATTCGGTTGCGAATTGCTGCTGAGAGGTCGTATCGGAGCTTGAACAAGCGCAATGCATTCGAGTTAATTTTGGGTTCAACCAAAACTTCTAGATGCCCCAAAGTGAACCCGGTTCCTCCAATTTGTTGAAACCAGGCATTTCTGGAAAATGAAAATCCGCCGGGAACCACCGCTTGACGCGGCGGCTCTAGTCTAGCGAGAAACCGGACAACGGATCCGATCTTTGCGTCACCAGAAAAACCACCTACCCGAACGTATTTTGGGAGTTGTTCAGGGTTTATCCCCTCAATTTTCTGCACACGGATCAGATATCTAGCTCGATGTCCGATTTCACGGTCGATTTTGTTTAATTTTCCGGTGACGACCCATGACCTTGCGCCTGACGGCATAACTTGCGCTGCCTTATTGTATCCGCGCCACTCGGCCCGGCCCATGCCCAAAAACATGGCGCAAATCATAGCCAAACAAAAAAACAGTTTTGCGCTGGAACGCCTTTGAAACCCGACCCAAAGCACTGCGATACTACTGAGCGCCAGTGCGAAAGGGACCAACCAGATGGCCGGTTCAGAGTGTGGAGCAAACCAAAAGGCAATGCCAAAACAAAAGGCCCATGGGCCCCACAAGGCAATGCTGCCGGCAGATGGCTCTGGAAACACCCCGGCCAGCACTTTGGAAATTTGTACATTGCCCCAATCGAGGCGGATTAACCTCGATGCTATTTTGCTGGATTCACGCAAATTCGTTTTCCTTGCCTTACCGCACCCCCATGCTATCACGCGACATCATGGCTTGCATGGTTCTTCTTCAAAGGCAGATTGATGTCAAAAATCGTAACACGTTTTGCACCCTCACCGACCGGATACTTGCATATCGGCGGCGCACGAACAGCATTGTTTAATTGGCTTTTTGCTCGCCACTTTGGTGGGAAATTTTTACTACGTATTGAGGACACGGACCGAACCCGTTCGTCGAATGATGCCATAGAGGCCATTTTATCCGGACTGGAATGGCTCGGACTAAGCCCGGATGAACCAGCAATGTTTCAAAGCGATGCAGCTTCTCATCATGGTGTCGTCGTCCAGCAAATGCTGGCCAAGGGAACCGCCTATCATTGCTATATGTCGCCCGAAGATATGGATGCAGAAAAGCAAAGCGCCCGCCAGGAAAATCGCCGATTTGTCTCGCCATGGCGCGAAAGGGAGGCCGCAGAGTATCCAGCCGATGCCCCCTTTGCTGTTCGGTTAAAGGCACCACTCAGCGGCGAAACTGTAATTGAAGATGCCGTACAGGGGCGCGTCACATTCCAAAATCAACAATTGGATGATTTGGTATTGTTGCGCGCTGACCAATCTCCGACCTATATGTTGGCGGTTGTAGTGGACGATCACGACATGGAGGTTTCGCATGTCATTCGCGGCGATGATCATCTGGTAAATGCGGCGCGACAGAAATTGATATATCAGGCGATGGAATGGTCCATCCCGGTATTTGCCCACATCCCTTTGATCCACGGCCCTGATGGTAAGAAGTTATCCAAACGACACGGTGCGCTGGGCATCGATGCCTATCAAGCCATGGGATACTTACCAGAAGCCATTCGTAGCTATCTACTTCGGTTGGGTTGGTCGCATGGCGATCAGGAAATTTTTTCCGATGAAGAAGCCATTTCAGCTTTTTCGTTATCCGGGATCAACAAGGGATCATCGCGACTTGATTTTGAAAAAATGGCCAACATCAATAGCCATTTTCTTAAACTGGCTGACCCGGAGATGTTGTGTACAGAGGTTTGTAACTTCATGGCCAGTGACAATGGTATTGCCCCGGATACAGATGAGCGAGAGCGCATTTTGTCCAGCATTCCTCATCTGGTTTCACGGGCAAAATTAATACCTGACCTAGTCAAAGAAGTGGCATTCCTGATTCAAAAACGCCCTCTTACTTTGAACAAAAATGCACGAAAATCGATCAACGAAGAACGAACCAAATATTTGGAGAAATTGATCGCATCCCTGTCTGAATTGGAAAACTGGGATGTACAAAACATCCATAAAATAATGCAAGATTTTGCTAATCAACATCAGATTGGATTTGGAAAATTTGGGCCAATATTGCGCGCTGCAATCAGTGGAGGCCTTCCTGCGCCGGATCTTGCTCTGGCTTGTGCATTATTAGGTAAGAAAGAAACCCTAGGCCGTGTAGACGATTTGCTGGCGAACCGTTTATCATAGAGACAAGCGAATCATAAAATAAACCGGTCAGATGAGGGATTTTCCATGGAAATCAAAATAAACAAAACGAGCGAAGCAAAAATTAAATTACCAAGCGGAAATGATCTGACTTTGCCGGTTTACTCTGGATCGGTCGGACCAGATGTAATCGACATCCGCACCCTGTACCGCGATACCGGATTGTTTACTTTTGACCCTGGCTTTACCTCTACTGCCAGTTGTGAATCACAAATCACCTATATTGATGGTGATCTGGGTACGCTGCTCTATCGCGGGTATCCGATTGAACAACTGGCTGAAAAGTCCAGCTTTTTGGAAGTCAGCTATCTGTTGCTCAATGGTGAATTACCGACCAAAGAGCAAATGGAAAACTTTAAACATTCAGTGACCTACCACACCATGCTGCATGCACAATTCGACGCATTTTTTAACGGGTTTCGTCGCGATGCTCACCCGATGGCGATCGTTTGCGGAGCGGTTGGTGCATTGTCGGCATTTTATCATGATTCAACCGACATCAATGATCCAAAGCAACGAGAAATTGCTAGTTTACGCATGATTGCTAAAATACCGACCATCGCGGCGCGTGCGTATAAATTCTCAATCGGCCAGCCGTTTGTCGAACCTCGCAACGAGCTTTCTTATTCCGAAAATTTCCTGCGGATGTGCTTTGCTGTTCCTTGCGAGGATTACAAGGTTGAAAAAGTTCTGGCCCAGGCCATGGATCGTATCTTCATTCTACATGCCGATCACGAGCAGAATGCCTCGACATCTACAGTGCGGCTTGCTGGCTCATCAGGGGCCAACCCTTTTGCCTGTATTGCGGCTGGTGTTGCCTGTTTGTGGGGACCGGCGCATGGCGGTGCCAATGAAGCAGCTTTGAATATGCTCAATGAAATTGGCTCTGTAGATCGGATCCCCGAATATATTGCCCGCGCCAAAGATAAGAGTGATCCGTTCCGGCTTATGGGTTTTGGACACCGAGTTTACAAAAATTATGATCCACGAGCCAAGGTCATGCAGAAAACCTGTCATGAGGTTCTTGAGATCACCGGCAAGAAAAATGATCCAATTTTGCAAGTTGCACTCGAGTTGGAACGCATTGCATTAAGTGATGAATATTTCATCGAGAAAAAACTGTATCCAAATATTGATTTTTATTCTGGCATCACCTTAAAAGCCATGGGCTTTCCGACCACCATGTTTACCGTTTTGTTTGCCTTAGCCAGAACCGTCGGTTGGATCGCGCAATGGTCAGAAATGTTAAGTGATCCCAGTCAGAAAATTGGCCGACCACGGCAGGTTTACACCGGCGAACCAACCAGAGATTACCAACCCATTGATGGTCGTTAATCCATAAGTTCCAGCACCTTTTTTGCTGCAACTTGGCTGACATTACCTTTGGTTGATTGCATTTTGATAAGTGTCTTTTGCGCCGCCTTTTGTTGATGGCCCCGTAACTTCGGATCATTCAGTAACAGACCCAGCGCCTTAGCAAGTGCTGGGCCGGTACATTTGGACGACAAAAATTCAGGGATAATTTCCTGATTTGCAGCCAAATTAATCAAATTAGCGAATTGCGCCTTGAATACGAATTTCTCCATCAAATAACCAGAAACCGGGCTTAACCGATACCCGATCACCATTGGAACACCGGCATTGGCCAGCTCCAACGTCACGGTACCCGAACAAGCAAGCGCCAAGGTCGAAGCAGTAAAAACAACAGATTTTTCTGCCTCGTCCAACAAAATTATATCTTGCAATCTAGGCTCATGCGCCACCAAAGAGCGGACCATTATCGCAATATTGTCCGACAATGGTGCCACGACGACCAGATCAGGATGATTGCTTTTGATTTGTTCGATGGCACGTAAAAACGGTTCCATCAGAAATTTGATCTCGCCGGGTCTTGACCCAAAAAACGCCGACAAAACTGGCTGACCCGCAGGATTATATTTTTGCTGAAATGCCTGATCATCCACCTTCTGAACCGCAGAAATGGCCGGGTTACCAACAAATGTGGTATCTAACCCTTCTGATTTAAAATACTTGCCGTCGAATGAATGGATGGTCAAAAGATGATCGTAGGTCTCGGCCGTAACTTTTGCCCGTCCGGGACGAGTCGCAAACACCTGTGGCCCCACATATTTTACCAGAATTGTGTCTGGTAGAATTTTTCGAATTTGGTGCGCCACACGTAAAGTAAAACCCCACGAGTCAATCAGCACCACCAAATCGGGTTTGAAGAGAACCACTTGCGCCACGGTCGCAGCCACCAGCTTACGAACATTCGGGTAGGCCAGTAGGCCATCGACCAAGCCCAAGACAGAAAGAGGGCGTATATCAATCGGCGACTTTACACCCAGTTTGGCCATTTTTGGACCGCCAACACCACCGATTTCTACGGTTTCGGACTGCACATTGCGTATTGCATCGATAAATCGTGCACCTAACTGATCACCACTGGGCTCACCGGCAATGACAAACAGTCGTGATGATGCTTCCCGTCGCATCATTCAATTTCCTGCAAATTCAACCCGAACAAGAACAACCCGAGGCGATCAGCCTGTGCGAGCATTGCCTTGCGCTCCAACAAAAAAGTCTGTCCGGTCACAAACCCGATACCAGCCAGACCTGCCTCGGATGCTCGCTGAACAGTTTCGACACCGATGGTTGGCAAATCAATTCGCATTTCCTGACCCGGCTTGGGCGTTTTGACCAGCACCCCGGCAGGTTCTTTTCGGGTGCCGCGCATGCTTTTGGGCAATGAGGCACATCTGCGTAACATTGCATCGGTTCCTTCTTGTGCCTCAACGGCCAAAACTACCCCCCTGCAAACTATGGCCCCTTGCCCGATATCAAGCTGACCAACCGCCTTGGCAATTTGCGCCGCTTTATTCATATCTGCTATTTGTTGCTGGTTTGGCTCAATCGTTCCTAATTGCCCAGCCGGAGCCAAAAGAGAGGCGGCGATTTCATCTGGACCAATAATGTCAAACCCGGCATTTTCAAAAACACTGAGAACAGCGCGCATCAATGCGTCATCGCCTTGTTGTGCGGCGGTCGAAATCCTTGGCATCTCTTGTCGGCCAATTTCATCAAGCTGCAAAGTCGAAAAGTTGGGTCGATCAACAATGCCGGCAAAACAAATTTGCGACACGTCGGCATCCTTCAAATCTTCAAGTATTCCGCCGATCTGGCCGATAGAACGCCATGGGCCATTGGATAGTTCCGATTTGGTTTTGGCAAAGCCACTTAAGTTTACTGGATAAACCATCATACCCGCTTGGCGGGCTAGTTTTGCCACTTGTTGCGGCAATTCTCCGCCACCAACAATCAGTCCCAAATGTTTGGGTTTGGTCTGCTTTTTCATGTCACCTGACATGCGGCATACACAATGAACGAGCGCTTTCTTCCCGGATAAAATCCACAATTTCCATGACTTCGGTACTGGAGGCAAATGTCGCGCTTACATCCACCAAACGCTCTTCAAACGTGCCCTCATCGGCAAATAACAATCGATAGGCCGACCGAAGATTGTGAATTGTCTTGCGCGGCATATTTCGCCGCTTCAATCCCACAATATTCAACCCGGCCAAATGCGCGTGATTGCCCAATACGGAACCATACGGAATGACATCGCGGGTCACCATGGCCATGCTCCCGACAAAGGCAAAATTACCAATTCGGGTATTTTGATGCACGGCGCTTAGGCCACCCAAAATACAATTATTGCCAACGGTAACCAGCCCGGCCAAGGCAGCGTTATTGGCGAAAACTACGTTGTCGCCAACCACACAATCATGTGCCACGTGCGAACCAACCATGAAATACCCACCCTGCCCGACCCGGGTAATTCGCTTACCCGATGTCGTGCCGGGGTGCATGGTTACATGCTCGCGGATAATGGTATCTGCGCCGATTTCGAGACGGGTTTTTTCTCCATTGTGCTTAAAGTCTTGCGGGCGCAAACCAAGCACTGCAAACGGGAATACTTCACACCGCGGCCCCAGTGTAGTGGCACCACCAATATGGGTTTGCGAATATAATTTTGCCCCTTGGCCCAAAATTGCACCAGATTCGACGATACTATACGCACCAATCGAAACACCTTCGCCGACCTCGGCCTTCGGCGAGACAATTGCCGTGGGATGAATATCAATGCGTTCCACTTATGGGTTCTCCACAGTCATGGCCATGAATGTGCAGCTAGCCACTACTTTTCCCGAGACCAGAGCTTGCCCCTCAAAACGAACAAAATTTCTTTTCCGAGCAAGAATTGATACCGGTATCTCAAGGCAGTCACCGGGGGATACTCGGTTACGAAACTTGGCCTTTTCAACGGAAGAAAATAAGATCGTCTCTTTTTCGGGGCGAATATTCCATGATTTTGCGGCCAGCAAGGCACCGGTTTGAGCCATGCTTTCGATCAGCATGACACCAGGCATTACAGGGTTTCCTGGAAAGTGTCCGGAAAACCATGGATCGTCTGCAGCAAGTTGTTTGTGGCCAATCAGGCTTTCGCCTTCGACAAAATGAGAGGCATGATCCAGCAACAAAAACGGCGGACGATGCAATAACCATTGCAATATCTCTTCATAAGAGATGGTATTGGCTTCGGTGTTCATCAATTTCCCGGCTTTTTTTTGGTTTGCTGTGACAATTTACTCAAAGTTGCGACCTCGCGCAAATACCGCCTGTTTGGTTTGGCGGGGTATCCACTCCACGTCTGGCCATCTGGTATGTCATGCAATACGGCGGAGCCGGCTGTAATTACCACATCATTGCCAATGGTGCGGTGATCAGTCACTCCAACACGCCCTCCCATCAGCACACGATTGGCGATCCGCACACTTCCCGAAATGCCTACGTGTGCCGCAAAAATGCAATCTTCTCCAATTTCAACATTGTGGGCAATTTGCACAAGATTATCTATTTTGGATCGCGCACCAATACTGGTGGTGTCAAATACCCCGCGATCAATTGTGGTATTTGCACCAATAGTTACCCCATCGGCAATTTGGACCACTCCAAAATGAGGCATATCGATCAAACCTTCTTGACCCTTTGCAACGCCTAAGCCCTGCCCGCCGATCACTACGCCTGGCATCAGGCGGACATCATTGCCTATTTGCGTAAAAGCAATATGTGCACCGGAACCAATATCGCAGTTCCGACCGATCTCAACTCCGCATTCAATTACGGCGTTCGCACCAATCCGAGAACCGCTTCCGATATGAACATCATCACCAATTACCGCGCCGGGGTTAATTTCCACTCCAGAATCCAACACCGCACTTTTAGAAACCAAATCACTACGGCTTTTGGACTTTCTGCTGGATATCAGGGAGTTGGCAATTCCCGCAAAAACGGATTGTGAGCTCTGCGCTTGCAGAGCCGCTACCGGCCATTGCGAGATCACGTCCAGTGTCGCCCGATCTGCAATGATAACACCACCCGTCGGAATGTGATCTGTCAGGTGTTTTTTATTTCGGGCAAAAGCGATATTGCCCGCAGTCAGATCGCGTAATGAAGAAACAAAATGGACCAGAATTTGCGGATCCCCGCGCACAATTTGTGCGCCGGATTGCTTCGCCAGATCAACCAAGGCAATCGGAGAGAGTTGCGTATAAAACCTTTGATCAATCATGCATCGACCTAGACGGCTTTCACTATCGCCGCGCGCCTTGTGCCGGAGCCGCAGGTGGCACCCGAGGAACCCGCACCCGTGCTACAGATGTTGTGGTGAGCGCCGCATCCATTTTTATCACAACGGCCTCAGTAATGTCCGACTGTTTATTCCGAAACAAAATGTCTGCTCCATCAAATAAAATATCAATTTTCTTATCGGCGATAACCCCGTTTACTGCCGCTTGATAGGCTTCGAGTACGGGTTTTAACGCCTGATTTCTGGAAGCCGCCATTTGGCGTTGTTTCCAATTGGCCAATTCACCCAATTTCAATCGCAGATCTTGCTCACGCCGCATCAGGTCATTGCGCGTTCTCAAAACTTCTGGCGCTAACGCGGACGCCTCAGCGTTTAACTGCTGGGCCTGTGCCCGCAAAGGCACCAGTTCAGGCTCGAACTCTGCATCGATTTGATTATCAATCACCTGTAATTGTTGCCCCACATAGATACCAACCTTCGAAGTGGTCAGTGCCATTTCCTGACTGATTACAGCAACGTTTTGCGCCATTGCAGGTGCGGAAAATGTCAGCGCTGCCAATAGCAGAATAGAGCGAATAAAAGTCATAATTAGAACCTTGTTGTTTGCGAGAAGCGGAATGTTTTCACGTCATCATAAGTTTCACTTCTCAAGACGCGAGAGAAGTCGAAGCGAACCGGACCAAATGGCGAATCCCAGAAGATACTAAGACCAACCGATGCACGAAAAGCCAATTCATCTTTGACAGCGAAACGGGTTGGATCACTGACCACTTTATCACTTGCATCCAATACGCCCAGCGTTCCGAATTCAGAAAATAATGCAGCCTTGATCCCGTATTCATCGGGCAATCCAATTGGAAAGGCCAATTCAAATGAGCCGATTGCATAGGCTTTACCACCCAAAGAGTCGCGGGCCACTTCCGTAATACCGCCATTGCCATCGTCTACCAATTCGACAATCCGCGGGCCAACACCCGCCACATCAAATCCGCGAAATGACAAACCACCTTTGAAGAATCGGTCATTAATCCGTACATCTTCGCCGCCCCAGCCGGTGATATAACCGGCGTCCAAGTGCGCGCTAAAGATAAAGTCTTTGATGATACCCCGAAATGCGTTGGCCGTTATGCGGGTACGCAAGAACCGGACATCGCCACCAAAGCCGGCAAAATCCTGATCAAATGAAATATCAAACCCACGGGTTGGTGTAATCGGGTCATTTCTACGATCCCAACGTAACGTAAAACCAATCAATGAGGTTAATCTGGAGCCAACTTGCGAACAAATTTGGTCCGACGCGATACAGTTCAGTACAAAATTGCCGTTGGCATCAATCACCGGATTGCCAAACAAATCGGTCTGAAAACTCTCTGGTGCAGAAATCGTATCATTCCGAAGCGTATAACGCAGGAACAGTGAGGAATTACCGGTCAATGGCAAACCAAAGCGGACACCGCCGCCAAAAGATTTTGTTTCAAAGCTGGCTTCACGAAGGAAATCAGACCGGATATTAAACAGATCAAATCCGGCTGACATATTCCGGCCCAAAAACCGTGGCTCGGTAAAGCGCATATCAACACTTTGACGACGGGAACTGGCTGAAATTGCAAATCGCAAGAACTGGCCACGCCCTCGAAAATTTCGCTGTGACACCGAAATATCCAACAAAAAGGAATCAACTGAACTAAAACCTGCACCAAATGACAACTCACCCGTCGGTTGCTCTTCTACTTTTACTTCGATGACTGCCCGGTCCGGTTTTGATCCAGCGGTCTCGCTAATCTCGACTTCCTTAAAAAATCCAAGTCGGCGAATAAGATTGCGCGAACGGTCCAGCAATGCCCGATTAAACGCATCGCCTTCGACCAATTGCATTTCGCGGCGAACCACCCGATCCAGCGTGCTGGTATTTCCAATAATATCGATCCGCTCGATATAAACCCGCGGGCCTTCATTCACCCGAAAGGTCACATCAACGGTTCGCGTGTCACGGTTTGGGCTCCGACTGGGGCGAATTTCAACAAACGCATATCCAGTGGCCCCCGCCGCAAAGGTAAGGGTGTCTACCGAATCTTCGATTTTTTGATTTTTGTACAATTGCCCAGTTTGGAGCGGCAATAAGGCTTCCAATATATCGGTGTTCAACGCGTCCAATTCGGTTTCAACGGAAATTTCGCCAAATTTATATTTGATGCCTTCATCGACGGTAAAAGTGATGTAGAAGTTTTTGCGGTCCGGCGTTAGTTCGGCAACTGACGAAACAACCCGAAAATCCGCATAGCCCTTATCACCATAATATTTACGTAACTGGTCTCGATCATATTCCAGCCGGTCCGGGTCATAATTATCGTTAGAGGTCAGTAATTTCCACCACCGCGATTCCTGGGTGGCCAGCACACGACGAAGCTCGGCATCAGAAAAGATTACATTGCCAACAAAGTTAATCCGGCGAACATCGGTGACCGGCCCTTCGGTCACTTCAAAAATTAAATCCACCCGGTTTTGTGGTTGCTCTGCAATTTTTGGAGTAACCGTCGCAGCAAACCGTCCAGAACGCCGATACAACTCGATAATGCGCTGTACATCACCTTGTACTCTGGCCCGCGTAAAGATTGCCCGAGGCTTTGCCTGAACTTCATCACGCAACTTGTCTTCTTTTAATGCCCGATTTCCTTCAAATATCACCCGATTGATAATTGGATTTTCAACAACCGATACCACCAAAGTATTGTTTTGTTCGACAATAGAGATGTCGGCAAACAAACCCGTTGCAAATAATGTTTTGAGCGAAAGGTCGATCAACTGGGCATCAAATGGATCCCCTGGCCCCAGCAATAAATACGATTGAACGGTTCCCGCTTCTAACCGCTGATTACCGCGAACGATAATTTGGCGAATACGCGAAACTTGCTGTGGAACAGCGGCGCCAGCATCCTGCGCGACAACAACACGGGCACTGCCAAATGTAGCGAGCCCCAGCAAAACTGCTACCAATATATTCAAGCCAAATCGAGGCATGTATCCTACAGTCCCTGTACCATTATTCAGGAAAACATCCGTCCAATAAAATCAAACACGTCGAAATAGCGCAAGTCATTGAATGTGGCAAAGGCCAATAAGCATATTACCGCAGAAAAACCCAGCTTGAAGCCTATTATTTGGAATGGTTCACTCAAAGGGCGTCCGGCAATCGCTTCATAGGCGTAAAATACCAAATGTCCACCGTCCAGCATGGGGACCGGTGCCAAGTTAATCAAGCCAATGGCAACCGACAGCCCGCCCGCCAACCAGATCAAAGATAATATTCGCTGCGACAATGTTCGCTTGACCGGTTGAGCCGTATCAATATCTCCGGCTCCGACTTTTCCGGCGATATACAAAATACGAAGTGGTCCGCCCAACATTTCGGCAGAACCTTTACCTCGAAACAATCTGCCGACGAATGCAATTTGATCACCGATAGCTTTTTGGGTCATGGCGGATCCTTCGGCAACCGCACCTAATGGGCCATAGCGCTTGGTGAAAACCTCCGCATTGCCGCCAACACCCAGCAATCCTTTTTTAGACATCCGTCCAAATGGATCTTTTTCAATTACGGTTTCGGGTGTGGCGGTCAAAGCAATCTTTTGCCCGGCCCTATCTACGATAAATTGGATGGGGTCGTCCGCACTTATCGAAACGATTGTGGCTAATCTTTGGAAACTTTCCAACGGCTCACCATTGGCATTGATGATTTTGTCCCCTACCTGAAACCCGGCGGTTTCAGCCGGACTTCCGGACCGCACGGACCCAATGGTTGTCCCGGTATAAGACGTTCCAAAAATCATCAAAAATGTGGAGAAAACCACAATGGCAAAGGCAAAATTCATCAATGGCCCGGCCACCACCACCACGGCACGGCGCCAAAGCGGCATGAAAGGGAATATACCATTTAACGGGTTTTCTTCCGGATTGGTTTTTGCCAATTCTTTTAGTTTTTTTATCTGTTCTACGTCTGGAACACTGGCCACATCGGAATCGCCTGCGAACTTTACAAATCCACCCAAGGGAAGTCGGGAAATACGCCATAAGGTGCCGTGTTTATCCTGCCATTGAACCAAAGGCTTTCCAAATCCGATGGAAAACGTCTCAACCTTGAAGCCCAACCATCGCGCGGCTAGGAAATGCCCCATCTCGTGTACAAAAACGATGATGGTAAACACAAACAAAAATGAAAGGATCGAAGCAAAGGAAAAAAGAAACAGGTTCATGGCGGTTCACACTTTAAAATGGGTTTTGGAGAGTTGCAATACGATCATGGCAGGCACGGCGTGCCCGTTGGTCCACATCAAAAACATAGTCGATGCTTTCGGGTTCACCATTCCAAGCGTTTCCGTGATCATCACCATGTTCCAGTACATATTCAACAGTTTCTGCGATTTTGAAAAATCCCAATTTGCCTTGCAAAAACGAGGCCACAGCAATTTCATTTGCAGCGCTCAAAGCATTACAGGCATTTCCTCCAATTTTCATGGCCGCTATCGCCAAACCAAGTGCCGGAAATCGGTCCAGATCGGGATTTTCAAAATCTAGCCGGCCAATATCGGCTAACAATAGCGATTCACAGGACGTCGGGATACGATGCGGCCATCCCCATGCCGAAGCAATCGGAACGCGCATATCTGGGGCACCCAATTGAGCCAACATGGAACCGTCCTTGTATTCAACCAAACCATGGACAACCGATTGCGGATGAACCAAGACCTCAAGTTGTGACGGACTTACGTCAAAAAGATGGCGAGCCTCAATTAATTCCAAGCCCTTGTTCATCAAACTGGCTGAATCGACCGATATTTTGGCACCCATCGACCAAACCGGATGAGCAATGGCTTGGGCGGGTGTGGCTTTGGCAATCTTCGGTTTATCCCAATGCAAAAATGGACCGCCGGACGCAGTCAGGATGATCCGGCGAACCAGTGCTTTTTTTGCGGGATCAAATACTTGAAAAATGGCATTATGTTCTGAATCGACCGGCAATAACGTAGTGCCATGGCGGGCGCAGGTCTCCATCAATAATGAGCCAGCACAAACCAGCGATTCCTTGTTGGCCAAAGCAAGCGAACAGCCACGTTTCGCCGCAATTAAAACGGAACGCAATCCAGCCGCACCGGTAATGGCCGCCATTACCCAATTTGCGTCACGGGCTGCGGCCATGTCGATGGCTTGTGGGCCAAAACCTATCTCAATTCCGGTGCCGGATAATGCAGCTGTCAATTCATCTGCATGGGCAGGCTCAGCTAATGCCACGAATTTTGGACGAAACTCCAACGCCAATTCTGCCAGCTTTTGCCAATTGGTGTTGGCGCTCAGAGCTTCCAGCACAATGGCATCATCGCCCAATTCTTTACGTTGCTGGCGAAGGATATCCAAAGTTGCACAACCAACTGAACCGGTTGCGCCCAAAATGGTGACTGTTTTATCTGGTTCGCCGGACACTGGTTAAAACTGGCCCCAAATACCGGGGTACTCATAAACCAATGCGGAACAAACCAACACGGCAGCCAAAAAAGCATCCATACGATCAATCACCCCACCATGACCTGGAATGGTATCCCCGGTATCTTTTACCCCAAAATGCCGTTTCATTCGCGAAATCAATAAATCCCCGCCAGCCGCGACTATGGTCAAAACAAAGGCCAAAGCGCCAAAAGCAATAAAGTCGCGGCCTAAAAAGAACGCCAAAGCGGCACCGCAAATGGTCCCCAACCCAATGCCACCAAAAAATCCGGACCAGGTTTTATTCGGGCTGATTTCCGGCCACAGTTTTGGGCCACGCAACATGCTACCCAGCAAATATGCGCCGGAATCAGCGGCCCACACCACGGCAAAAATAAACAGGACTAAGCCTAACCCGCCCTCAATGCTGCGTAAAATCATCAACAACAAAACTGGAAGTAATAAATAAAGCAGACCAAATCCGGCGCGCCATGCGCTGCCACGTCTGGCCCGTTCCAAGCTGTTGAGAAACACAAAGGCGAACAACAAAATTCCGGCCTGAGTCACCATTCCCGACGCCACAAAAATAGTCGTGCCAATTAGGGCCAGAGCGTTCAATATCAGCGGCAAATTCCCTCCGTTTGGATCAGAGATATTTTTCCATTCATTCAGCATCATGGCGCCAAAAATTGCCACCCCAATTACAAACAAATACCCTCCGGCAAACACCCCGGCCAACGCAATGCCAATCAACACAATTGCTGAAAGAACCCGAGTCTTGAACCCTTTGTTTCGAAAAGGATTTGGAAATGAAGAATTCATTTTGAATCAACCCCCCCAATCCTTCGATTGCGCTTCGAGAACAGTTTCAGCGCCTGATCATATTCGCGCTCACCAAAGTCAGGCCACAACACATCCAGCAAAATGAATTCGGAGTAAGCGCTTTGCCATAGTAAAAAATTACTGATGCGGTTTTCGCCGCTGGTTCGAATAATCATGTCTGGATCCGGATGCCCGGCGGTATCCAGCGATTTGCAAATCATTTCCTCGGTAACCTGATCGGGTTTGATCTCTTCAGATAATATTTTTTGACCAATGGATTGAACCATACGTCGGATTTCGTCCCGCCCGCCGTAGTTAAAGGCGATATTCAAATTCAAACCGGTGTTTGATCGGGTTTTTTCTTCAACATTGCTCAGTAGCTTTTGGGTTTCTACCGGTAAATTTGTTCGGTTACCCAATACACAAACGCGCACTCCCTCATCGTGCAGCCGGGACAAGTCTTTCTCCACAAACTTTTTCAGCAAGGCAAAAAGGGCTTGGACTTCGTCTTTGGGTCGCTTCCAGTTTTCCGTGGAAAAACTGAACAGCGTCAAATAACGGGTCCCGCGCTTTGCGGCATGATGAACGATTTTACGAACCGCATCAACGCCGGCCTGATGGCCCGAAATTCTTGATTTGCCGCGCGCTGCTGCCCATCGGCCATTGCCATCCATAACAATGGCAACATGCGGAGGAGAGCTTGGTGGTGAGTCGTCAGGTCCTGTTGGCACCGGTCTAGACCTGCATGATCTCTTCTTCTTTGGAACTTAACGTGGAATCAATACTGGCAATCTCATCATCGGTTGCCGATTGCACTTCCGCGCTTAGCTTCTTGTGATTATCTTCGCCAATGTCACCATTTTTTTCCATGGATTTAAGCGCTTCCATCCCGTCACGACGCACATTTCGCACGGCAACTTTAGCATTTTCTGCAAAACGACCAGCTAACTTGACCATTTCCACCCGTCTTTCTTCATTCAGAGCCGGAACCGGGATGCGAATATTCTGTCCATCAACGATCGGATTGACCCCAAGGTCAGCATTTCGAATAGCTCGTTCCACTGCTGCAACCATCGACTTATCCCAAACCGAAACCGAAAGCATTCGGGGCTCGGGAACATTGACCGTGCCAACCTGATTTATTGGTGTCATCGAGCCATAAGCCTCGATCACGATCGTATCCAGCATTGCTGCATTGGCTCGCCCGGTGCGTAACCCGGAGAATTCATGTTTCATGGCAGTAAGAGCTCCGGCCATACGGCGGCGGATGTCATCTATGTCATAGGTATCCATTATTTTGCTCTCTTAACTAGAAACTGAATTGCCGCCATCAATCACGGTACATTTGCCCTTGCCGGACAATACATTTTGTAAACTACCTGAATCTTGGTTTGAGTAAACGATAATTGGAATATCATTGTCCCGCATCATCGCCACGGCTGATGCATCCATTACTCTTAAATTCTGCGCCAATACGTCCCCATATGACAATCGATCATACCGCTTGGCATCCGGATTTGTTTTAGGATCACTGGAATACACCCCATCAACCTGTGTGCCTTTTAACAAGGCATCACAACCCATTTCGGCAGCACGCAAAGCGGCTCCGGTGTCGGTAGTAAAAAATGGATTGCCGGTACCTGCAGCAAATATAACGGTTCGCCCACGCTCCATATGCCGAATGGCACGGCGGCGGATATAGGGTTCGCATACCGACATCATGGGAATGGCCGACTGAACCCGGGTTTCCATGCCAATGCTTTCCAGCGCATTTTGCATGGCCAACGCATTCATGACCGTCGCCAACATGCCCATATAATCGGCAGTGGCACGCTCCATTCCTTGCTCGGATGCCGAAAGGCCACGAAAAATATTCCCGCCGCCAATTACCAGACAAATTTGAATGCCGGTCTCCAAGGAACGGGCGACTTCTTTGGCAATGCGAAGAACCGCAGAATGCTCAATGCCATAGTCCTGATCCCCCATCAGGGATTCACCAGAAAGTTTCAGTAAAATCCGGTTATACTCAGGCTTGCTATTCGCGTCCGGTGTTTGTCCCATGCAGACACATCCAATTCTATCGACTCACTTTGCCCATGATAGCCGACAGTTGCTTTGGCTCAAAGTTTTGATGCGTTTTAGCTCTTTTTTCCAACTGCCGCTACTTCAGCTGCAAAATCTTCTACTTTCTTTTCAATACCTTCGCCAATGGTAAGCCGTGCAAATGAAGTAAGTTTGATATCTGCACCAATCTCTTTACCGCAATTTTCAATAAACTTTTCAACAGAAACGTCTGGATCCATCACAAATGCTTGTTTTAACAAAACCACTTCAGAGAAAAATTTATTGATACGGCCCTCTACCATTTTCTCAATAATAGCTTCTGGTTTACCAGACTCTTTGGCTTGTTCAATCAATATGGAACGCTCACGTTCCACGTCCGCTGGATCAAGATCGTCCACCGAAAGCGACATTGGTGAGGTTGCGGCAATATGCATGGCAATTTTACGGCCAACAGGTTCCAGCTGTTCCGCGCTGGCACTACTGCTCAACCCAACCAAAACACCAATCTGCCCCAGCTTGTCCGCAACTGAATTATGGACATAAGTGGAAACCACGCCCTGATCTACAGATATGGAAATGGCCCGGCGCAAATTCATATTTTCGCCAATGGTTGCGATCAATTGGGACAAAGCCACCGATACGACCTCACCGGTATCCATTTTAGCGGCATTGATCTGATCAACGTCACCATTGCAATCAATAGAGATATTGGCCAGTGCGCGCGCGAATGATTGAAATTCACTATTGCGTGCCACAAAATCCGTTTCTGAATTTAATTCAATCATCGCTCCGGAAGTTTCGTTCCCAGCCAAAGCAATCAGCCCCTCGGCCGCCACACGTCCGGATTTTTTGGCCGCTTTTGACAAGCCTTTTGCCCGCAACCAATCTACGGCTTCGGCAACGTCACCATCACACGCCGACAATGCTTTTTTGCAATCCATCATTCCGGCACCTGAAAGGGTGCGAAGCTCTTTGACCAATGACGCGGTTATTTGTGCCATGGAACTATTCCTTTTGAGTTTTCGTTGCCCAATTAATCCGGCAACGACGTATTAAATTATCTAGCAAGAAGCGGGTTGGCCAAAACGAGCATCTCTCGAATTGGCCAAGACCTCAGCTTAATCTTCTTTTTTCTCTTTTGCCGGCTTGGCTTCTTTTTTCTTTGCAGCAGGCTTTTTCTTCACCGCAGGTTTTTCTTCGTCAGCAGCTTTAGCTTTGGTTTCTTTTTTTGCTTTGTCGGCTGATTTTTTGGTCGCAGTTGCTTTGGCTTCTTCTTTTGGTTTGGCTTCTTTTTTCTCAACTTTCGGTTCAGCAACTTTTTCTTCTGCTTTTTTCTCGGCAGGTTTTTCTGCTTTAGCTGCTGGTTCCTGCTTTGCCATCTCGGCAGTCACTTCCGCCAAGGCAGGCTCAACTGGATTTTCAGCCGCGCCAGGATCAACACCCATACCGATCTGTGCATCGGCCATGCCATCCAATGCAGCATCAGCAACCAATTCACAATAAAGCGAAATGGCGCGAGCCGCATCATCATTACCCGGGATCGGAAAATCTGCATCAGCAGGATCTGAATTGGTATCCAGTACCGCAGCAACTGGAATGCCCAGTTTGCGCGCTTCGCCCAAAGCGATCACTTCCTTGTTGGTATCAATAATAAACAGAAGATCCGGAATACCGCCCATATCCTTGATTCCGCCCAAAGAGCGTTCAAGTTTAGTTTGTTCGCGGGTCAGTCCGATCAATTCTTTTTTGGTCAATCCGGTTTCCGCACCGTCAGAGAGCAATTCTTCGAGTTTGCGTAAGCGGCTGATCGAGTTGGAAATCGTTTGCCAATTGGTCATGGTACCACCCAACCAACGATGGTTCACATAATATTGTGCACAGCGTTTGGCGGCAACTTTTACCGGCTCAGACGCTTGGCGCTTGGTCCCAACAAACAAAATACGACCGCCACGGGCTGCAACTTCGCGCACTTTGACCAATACCTGGTGCAACAGCGGGACAGTTTGCGACAGATCAATAATATGAATGTTTGAACGGACGCCAAAAATATATGATTCCATTTTCGGGTTCCAGCGGTGTTTCTGGTGGCCGAAATGAACGCCAGCTTCTAAAAGTTGACGCATACTTACTTGAGGTAGTGACATAACGTTATCCTTTTCCGGTTCGCCTCCGTGAAGTCTGTTCCGCCAAAAAGCGGCACCGGATGGATCAATATGGGATAATCCCCAAATGGCCCGGCTTCACGTGCGTGATGGCGCGGGTTATAGGAAGGAGCCAAGGCTTTGGCAACCCATATTTATCACGAATTTCAGTTGTTTTCAGTGGCTTTTTTCGATCTCGCAAACCGACTCCACACCGGGAATTCCCTGCAGGATTGTCTGTGCTGTTGCGCCAACAGGCCAACCCGATCCAATATCCATTTCGATTGACCTACCATCATGTAGGCCAGCCACAATCCGAAGATCGCCAAGAACCGTATCCCGGGCACCATCAATCGCGCACATCTGCGCCTTAATATCCGCCGCCACACTTCCATCGCGCACATGCACCGACAAACCCTGTATCCGCATGGCCGCAACATTATCCAGCGTATCAACACCGTCCAGGAACAATCGAATATCCCCGTCACGGTTTTCTGCTTTTACACGCACCACGCAGATTTCCCCAGGCACCAGACGATCCCGGTGCAAGTCCAGCACCTTGGCAGGCACCAACACTTCAAATTCGCCTTCGGGATCAGAAAAAGAAACATACGCAAATCGTCGGCCGGTTTTTGCCGCAATACGATCTTGGCGTTTTCGCACAACACCAATCATCCGAAAGCTGGTCTTTCCTTGATCTGCCAATTGCATGGCCTCGGCGCTCAGCGAAATGTGCAAGTTCTCAATGCGCTCTAAATGACCATCCAGCGGATGGCCAGATAGATAAAACCCTATGCTGGCCAGCTCTTCATCCATTTGGGATTCATTTGACCAGGGCTCTAGGTTTGGCAAAGGAGGTCGCCCGAAGTCTTTCAACTCCTCACCAAATAAGCTGTCCTGTTGTGAAACCCGGCCCTGATTGGCCGAGATACTTGCGGCCTGTATTAACGGTGCAGCTTCCAGTGCATTTCGGCAATTCGGCTCAATAGATCGAAAGGCGCCAGCTCTGGCCAGATTTTCAATGGTCCGTCGTCCGATAAAGCCCGGGTCAATCCGGTCAGCAAAATCATATAAGTTCAAAAACGCCCCCCCCGCATCGCGCACTTCGACCAAGTGCTCCATTGCTTGTATCCCAACATTTCGGACCGCACCCAATGCGTATCGCACGCGGCCTTCATGTACTGAAAAATCCGCCTGACTGGTGTTGATATCTGGGGGTTCCACCACAATGTCATGGCGTTTTGCATCTTGAATAAAGACCGCCAGCTTATCTGTATTGGCCAGATCAAGGCTCATGGAGGCTGCCAAAAACTCCACCGGGTGATGTGCCTTTAACCAAGCCGTCTGGTAGGCAATCAATGCATAGGCTGCCGAATGGGATTTATTGAACCCATATCCAGCAAATTTATCTACAATATCAAAAATCTCGTCGGCCCGCTTGGGATCAACTCCATTTTCAACAGCGCCTTGCACAAACCGGCTGCGTTGCGCCGCCATTTCCTTCTTGTCTTTTTTACCCATTGCCCGGCGCAGCAAATCCGCTTCACCCAGCGAATACCCGGCCAAGACCTGAGCAATTTGCATGACTTGTTCTTGGTAAATGATGATTCCATAAGTATCGGCAACCAATGGCGCAATCATATCATGCAAATGAATAGGTTTTTCACGCCCAAACTTGCAAGCGACATAGCTCGGGATATTGTCCATCGGACCCGGACGGTACAAAGCAATAATCGCAATGATGTCTTCAAAACAATCCGGACCAGCTTTGCGCAAAGTATCGCGCATCCCGGCGCTCTCCAGTTGGAAAACACCAACGGTGTCGGCCTGACGCAGCATGGCATAGGTCTCGTCGTCTTCGAGGGCCAGATCTTCCATATCCAGTTCGGTGCCGCTTTGGCGCAAAAACCGAACTGCCCGATCAATCACCGTCAGGGTTTTAAGTCCCAGAAAATCAAATTTAACCAAGCCAGCTTTCTCAACCCATTTCATATTGAACTGGGTGGCGGGAATGTCGGATCGCGGATCAAGGTAAAGTGGGGTTAACTCGACCAGAGGTCGATCGGAGATCACAACACCCGCTGCATGGGTTGAGGCGTTTCGGGTTAAACCTTCCAATTGCATCGCGGTGTGCAACAGGGTCGCGACATCTTCATCGTCTTTACGCGCTTCTTGCAAACGAGGCTCTCGGCGGATTGCCTCGCGTAATGACAATGGATCGGCCGGATTGTTCGGCACCATTTTTGCCAAGCGATCAACCTGCCCCAACGGCAATTGCATGACACGTCCCACGTCACGTAATGCAGCTCGTGGCTGCAAGGTGCCAAATGTGATGATCTGTGCAACTCGGTCGGCACCATATTTCTGTTTGACGTATTCGATAACTTCGCCACGCCGGTCCTGACAAAAGTCAATATCAAAATCCGGCATGGATACCCGTTCTGGGTTCAAAAACCGTTCGAACAATAATCCAAATCGAATGGGGTCAAGCCCGGTAATGGTCAAGGCCCACGCCACAACGGAACCCGCCCCGGAGCCACGCCCCGGCCCCACCGGTATATCCTGCTTTTTTGCCCATTGAATAAAATCGGCCACAATCAGGAAATACCCCGGAAAGCCCATTTGCTCGATCACTTGCAATTCAAACTCAAGTCGATCCACATATTCTTGCGGAGGTGCGGCCAACTTAACATGCTTGAGACGTTCTTGCAGACCGGCCCGAGCCTGAGTGGCCAATTCTTCCGTTTCGCTCAGCCCTTGTGTGCTGTCATAACTTGGCAGGATTGGGGCCCGCGTATGTGGGCGGTAGCTACACCGTTGAGCGATCTCCAGCGTGTTTTCAATGGCCTCGGGCAGATCGGCAAACAAGGTAACCATTTCATTGGCCCGCAGGAAATAATGCCGCGGTGTTACCTTGCGTCGGTCCTTTACCGAAAGATACGTGCCGCCGGAAATGCACAATAAAGCATCATGAGCCTGATAGTCTTCGGGCTGTGCAAAAAATGGCTGTTGGGTCGCAACCAATGCTGCATCATTGCTGTAAGCCCAATCGATCAAAAAAGTCTCGGCCACAAATTCATCGGCCCTGCCGTGGCGCTGCAATTCGACATACAGTCGATCACCAAAGGTCTGTTGCAAGCGAGCCAGTATTTCAGCGGCCTGTTCTTCCTGCTCGGCAATGATCAATTGATTGATACAACCGTCGGGACCGCCGGTAAGCGCAATCACGCCTTCAGAATATTTAAGGATCAATTCAAGACTGACACACGGATGTTCAGTCGGCTCTTTTTCCAGCCAGACCTTGCTGGCCAGTTGCATCAGGTTGAGATACCCCTGCTCCGTTGCAGCCAGCAGTGCCAGATTTCCATCGGGCTCCGGCATAGATCCGGGTGAAGGCTCGCTCAGTTTTACCGCCAGTGTAAGCCCACAAATTGGCTGGACACCGGCCTTGGCCATGGTTTCGGAAAATTCCAGTGCGCCGAACATGTTATTGGTATCGGTAAGGGCCAGCGCCGGCATGGAACCCCGCACACAAAGGTCCTTCAACGCATCAATTTGAATGGCACCCTCGAGCACCGAATAGGCTGAGTGGCTGCGTAAATGCACGAAAGGCGTTGCGCTGCTTCTACTGGATCTCGCCATCAAATATCCCGATTGTCTCAAGGCAGACGATCTGCCTCATCGAATCTGCCCCATCGAATCTGATTGTCATGCTAGCTGAACATTCAGCCGCCGAGAACCACCGACCATGCACTAACCATCACGGCAAATCCGGTCAGAGCGGAAAGGGCTGCAAATTCGCGAAGGATGTCTCTCATTGTGTTCTCCAATTTTTAAGTTCTTGTTTTGTTCTTGTTTGGAGTATTCTTGTTTTGTTCTTTTTGTCAAGCGCAAAGGTTCCGCAAAACACCGAAGCCCCACAAGTGTTTGAAAACATGAAATATTATTTTGGAAGAGCGAACCCGTTACGACTTAATTTCGATGGTAACGCCGTCTGACATGGTCAAAACCCGGTCCATATAGGCGGTCAGCGCCATATTATGAGTAGCGACCAAGGCTGCCACCCCTTCTATGCGAACCAGATCAAACAGGCTCTGAAATACGGTGGCAGATGTATTCGGGTCGAGATTTCCGGTCGGTTCGTCAGCCAACAGAACCGCAGGCTTGTTGGCCAGCGCCCGGGCAATGGCCACACGCTGCTGTTCACCGCCAGAAAGTTGAGAAGGCTGATGAGATACCCGGTCGGACAAGCCCATCATATCCAGCAACCGCGCCGCTTCTTTGCGGGCTACTGATTTGGAAACCCCTTCAATTAGAAGCGGCATAGCCACATTATCCAATGCCGAAAATTCCGGCAGCAAATGGTGGAATTGATAGACAAACCCGATGGTGTTGCGCCGGATACGGGTTCGGTCCCGGTCGGGCAAACCCAGACATTCGCGCCCCTTGATCCAGACCTTGCCAGCACTGGGCCGCTCCAGCAGGCCAGCGGCGTGCAGCAACGTGGATTTGCCGGACCCCGAAGGCCCGAGCAAGCCAACAATTTCGCCCGCATGAACCTCCAAATCAACCCCGCGCAATACGTGCAAGGTTTCGGCGCTGGTCACAAAGCTTTGTGCCAAGCCCTCTACGCGCAAAACCGGATCGTGGTCATGCCTATTCATAGCGCAAGGCCTCAACTGGATCGAGGCGCGAGGCCCGCCAAGATGGATACAAGGTGACCACGATAGATGCAAAAAATCCGAACAGGGCAATCACAAATATTTCGGCCCAATCGACCAAAGCTGGCAGTCGGGCCAAGCCATAGACCTCTTCGTCAAACAACAACGTTCCGGGTGAAAACATGCCGAAAATCCATTGCACAAAATCCTGCACCGGATCGATATACCACGCGAACAAGACGCCCAGCGACACACCGCAAATCGTGCCCAATATCCCGATGGTCGCCCCGACCATGATAAACACCCGCATCATGGCACCCTTGCTGGCCCCCATGGTCCGCAAAATGGCAATGTCACGCCCCTTGTTTTTGATCAACATGACCAGACCAGAAATAATGTTTAAGGCGGCAATCAACACCACGGGGAGCAAAATCATCCGCATCATGGTTCGTTCAATCTGCAAGGCCGATACAAAGCTGCGATTTTTATCCAGCCAGTCATCAATCAGCACCGCAAAGCCAGCCGCGTCATGCACCGATTGTTTTAGGTCCGGCGCATCAAAAGGTTCATCCAGACGCAATTCAATAAAATCAGGCTTGCCATTTTTCTTGAAAAATAAGTCAGCCTGCGACAACGGCATATAGATAAAATGTTGATCAAAATCCGCAAAGCCCATCTGGAAAATAGCGCCGACCCGATAGGTCTTGCGAATGGGTCTGGTGCCAAACGGGGTCATGGTCCCGCCAGAAAAACTAAGCAAGGTCAGATCATCGCCAACCATCAATCCAAATTTTCGCGCCATGGACGCGCCAATCAGTATCTGATTGCCGCCATGACGACCCACGCCAAACTCACCCAAATTGCCGGAAGTAATCTTGGAAGTGACCACATCCAGCGAAACCAAAGCCTCTGGCTCAATCCCGAAAATCAAAGCCAATTCACCTGATGGCGCCAATGGTGACATGGCAGCAGCATTGCCAAAAATCATGGCACGCGCTCCATTTACCCCGGGAACAAGACTGATCCGCTTCCGCAAGGGCTCAATTTCTTCGATCTCTAATTGGCTGGTATAGACGAAAATATGACCCTGCGCGCCGGTCATGATTTCAATGATTTTGGCCCGATATCCATTCATCACCGACATCACCATAATGAGTGCCATGACGGCCAGTGTAATGCCCACAAACGAAATGACCGTGATCAGGGATACGCCACCCTCGGCCCGCTTGGCACGCAAGTAACGCATAGCCAGCAATCGCTCGAACAGCGAAAAGGGTAGAGCGCCGCGCCCCGGATTGTCGACTTCGGGTTTCATATAATTTCTTGTTGGTGACGCTTGATGATTTCTATCACTGCGTCTTGCGGTGACAGGTCTTTTCGTTCTCCACTGGCGCGATCCTTGACCTCGACGGTTCCTTCTTTCAGCCCACGCGGACCGACAATGATCTGGTCCGGCAATCCGATCAGATCCATTTTGGAAAACTTAGCACCAGCCCGGTCTTTGGTATCATCATAAAGCGGGTTCAGCCCGGCCTCTTGCAATTGCTGGTATATCGTTTCGCAAGCCTGATCTGACTGCTCGTCACCGGATCGCATGTTCAAAATGCCCACATCAAACGGCGCCACAGAACGAGGCCAGATAATGCCTGCATCATCGTTAAAGGCCTCGATCAGTCCACCAACAATACGCGACACACCAATGCCATACGACCCCATATGAACCGGCACTTCGCCCATGTCCGGGTGCGTGACCCGCGCCTTCATCGGCTCTGAGTATTTAGTGCCAAAGTAAAACACCTGCCCGACCTCAATGCCCCGGGCCGATACTTTTTTGTCGTCGGGGATGGCCGCAAAGGCTGCTTCATCATGCACGTCTTCGGTCGCGGCATAAAACGCGGTGCGTTCATCGACGATCTCTTGCAGATCACCATCAAAATCCACATCCAAACCCGGTGCCGGTAAATCTAGTAAATCACGGTGGCAAAACACCTCTGACTCGCCATTTTCAGCCAGAATAATGAACTCGTGGGACAGATCGCCACCGATCGGGCCGGTTTCTGCTTTCATGGGAAAGGCTTTTAAGCCCATCCGAGCAAAGGTGTTCAAGTACGCCACAAACATCCGGTTATAAGACTTGATTGCATCCTCTTTGGTCAAATCAAATGAATAGGCATCTTTCATCAAAAATTCGCGCCCGCGCATCACCCCGAACCGGGGGCGGGTTTCATCGCGAAATTTCCATTGAATGTGATACAGGAGTTTGGGCACTTCCTTGTACGAACGACAAAAATTTGCAAAAATCGAGGTGAGCATTTCTTCATTGGTCGGGCCGTACAGCATTTCGCGATCGTGGCGATCTCGGATCCGCAACATTTCGTCGCCATAGGCATCATAGCGGCCACTTTCGCGCCAAAGTTCAGCCGGTTGAATGGTTGGCATCAACATTTCAATGGCGCCAGCCCGGTCTTGCTCTTCGCGCACGATTTGCTCGACTTTTTTCAAGACACGAAACCCGAGCGGCAACCAGGAATAAATACCGGCACTTTCTTGGCGAACCATTCCGGCCCGCAACATGAGTTGATGCGACACAATTTTCGCATCAGCCGGGGTTTCTTTTAAGGTAGGCAGGAAAAAACGTGAAAGACGCATAATGTTGAAGACCCTAAGTTCTGGGCCAGTTTCCGGTCCAGTATCTTGCCCAAACTGATAGACCGCTCGCAGGGCTATTGTCCACCGGACAAACCGGAACGCACAAAGAAAAGAGCGGTCGGGAAAACCCCGACCGCCCAAGTTAAATACGCCATCAAGCAAATGTCGGCGAGCGAACCGCTAGCGCCGACCCACTTAACTTGCGTGATTTGATGAGGATTTCAACAGGTTTTTGAAATTTTTTGCTTCAAAGCGACATAAACCCGCTTTTTGTTGCAAAATAATCTCAATTATCATCAAAAAACAGATAAAAATACCAAAACGACTTACCCAATCAATTGATCCAATAGTCCAAAGGCCAAAGCCAACCGAACCCCGGCAAAAACCACAAGTGCAATCAGGGTGGTCAGCAAGAACTTGCGCCCGATATTTGCCTTGATCGGCGCACCCGGTTCTGTTCCTTTTTCTGTTGCATCATCTTCCCATTGTCCACGCACCCCAAGCGGCAAGGTGACAAACAGTACAAGCCACCAAATAATAAAAAATAGGGCCAAACTGGTAATGATACCCATCTCAGTGTCCTTCCGGTTCTTGCATCAACTCAACCAGCACCCCGCCAGAACTGGCCGGGTGCACAAAAATCACCGGGACACCGTGCGCCCCGATACGTGGCTGGCCATTGCCCAGCACTTTTGCACCGCGTTCAATCATCGCATCGCGTGCCTTGATGATATCCGGCACTTCGAAGCAGATATGATGCTGCCCACCGGCAGGGTTTTTAGCCAGGAATTTGGCAATAGGTGAGTTCTCACCCAATGGCTCGATTAGTTCCAATTGACCGTTGGGCAGGTTCACGAATTTTACGCGAACCCCCTGCTCCGGCAGATCAAATGCAGCTTCTGCGTCAATCGCGCCATAAATCCGCGCCCAGTTTGCCGCTTCTTTTTCAACATCGGGCGTTGCGATGCCCACATGGTTTAACCGGCCGATCATGATCTGCTCCTAGTCCTGCCCCATGACAATCACTTCAATGTGGGGTGTCTTGCCCCATGACAATCACTTCAATGTGGGGTGTCTTGCCCCAAATGTTTCGGCATTGGCGTTTTATTTTGCGAAATACTTCTGTTTCTGCCGCGTCCAAGTCCTGCTTTGCCTTGCGTCCCAGTGCAGACCAAGTTTGGTCAGCCAATTCTTCCAACTCGTCCAATATACTGGCAAAATCATCGTCATAGGGATCAGGCAAACCAAATACCCGAATAATCGGATGACACGTCAGTCGGCGGTCATTTCCAACCGCCAAAGTCACCACCAACATCCCGCCAAAGCCAAGGTATTTGCGCTCACGTAGGGCACCCGCACCTTCTGGCGCGATGATATTGCCATCGCGAAACAGTCGGGCCGCATACACTTCATCGACCAGCTCGGCACCCGCTTCAGACAGCTCGATCATGTCGCCGTTTTTGGGGACAAAGCCATGTGGGACCTGTAACTCGCGAGCCAGTTTTCCATGCTCGATCAAATGGCGGCGTTCGCCATGCACCGGGATGGCGATCTTGGGTCTGGCCCATGAATACATCTGGCGCAATTCATCGCGGCACGGATGGCCCGACACATGAATGTGGTGATCTTTTTCAGTGATGATCTGTACGCCCTGCCCGGCCAGCGCATTTTGCAAGGCAAAAATCGATTTTTCATTGCCGGGGATCACTCTGGACGAAAACAACACACAATCCCCGGAGTTCAATTTCACATAACGATGCGTCCCAGAGGCAATGCGCGAAAGCGCTGCGCGTTCTTCACCCTGACTGCCCGTACACAAATAAAGCACATTTGATTTGGGCAATGATCCGGCATCTTCATCGTCAATGAACGCCTTGGCATTGGCAAACAGCCCAACATGGCGCGCCGCGCCCATCATCCGGTGCATCGAGCGTCCGACCAAACAAATGGTCCGGTCATTAGCTTCTGCGGCCTCGACCACACTTTGTAGTCGCGCCACATTCGAAGCAAAAGCTGCCACGGCCACCGCGCCGGTTTGTTGCCCGACCAATTCAATCAGATTGTCACGAACGCCAGCTTCGGAACCGGCTTCGCCTTTGTTAAAGACATTGGTCGAGTCGCAGACCATGGCCAACACGCCTTCGTCACCCAAATCATTCAGCACCTTGGCATCTGTGGGTTGGCCAATCAGCGGGTCCGGGTCAATTTTCCAATCCCCAGTATGCAATATAGTGCCAACCGGGGTGCGGATAATCAGCCCGTTTGGTTCCGGGATGGAATGGGTCAATGTGACCAGTTCCAGATCAAACGGCCCCAGCGAAAATCGGCTCTTAAGCGGGATTTCGTGTAATTCCACTTCACCGAGCAAACCAGCCTCTTTCAAACGATCCCGAACCAGATAAGCGGTAAACGGCGTGGCATAGACCGGCACTTGCAGGCGCGGCCAAAGCGGTGCCACAGCGCCCATATGGTCCTCGTGGGCGTGGGTCAGCACAATCGCCAACAAATCGGACTTGCGTTCTTCAATAAAAGTCGGATCCGGATAGATCACCTCAACGCCGGGCGTGCTGGCATCGCCAAACGTCACGCCAAAATCCACCATGATCCATTTCTCGCGGTCTTTTGGACCGAACCCGTACAGGTTCAGGTTCATGCCAATTTCATTGGAGCCGCCCAATGGGACAAATACCAAGCGGTCAGATTTTCGTTTAGACATTTTGCCCCGCATTTTGACGATAAATTTCCAGCAGACCACGAATGGTCAGGTCCGATTCAAAGCGCGCAATTTCTGTCGAAGCCCCATCAAACAAGGGCGATACCCCGCCAGTGCCGATCACGGTCATTGGTTTGCCATATTCTTTGCGAATGCGACGAACCAGTCCATCAATCATTTCCACATGCCCCCAGAAAATGCCGGTTTGCATGGCATTGATTGTATTGGTCCCGATGGATTTTTCCGGTTTTTGCATCGCAATGCGCGGTAGCTTGGCCGCCGCATCGTGCAAGGCTTCCAGTGACAAATACATGCCCGGCGATATGGCGCCACCGATAAATTTGTCATCTGCGGTCACCACATCAAACGTGGTGGCCGTGCCTGAATCCACCAAGAGCAAAGCACCTTCGACCAACGATCTGGCCCCGACCGCATTGACCAACCGATCAGCGCCCACTTCGGCCGGATTATCGGTGGCAGACGTTATGCTCAAAGTCAGATCGCCCTCGCCAATGACCATCGGCTCGCACTTCAAATAGCGGCGTGATAAATTGCGTAAATGAAACAGGGATTGCGGCACCACGGTGGAGATAATACAGGCATCAATATCGCCCAATTCTAATTGATCCATGGCCAGCAACTGATGCAGCCATACGGCGTATTCGTCGGCTGTGCGGCTGGTATTGGTCGCAGTGCGCCATTGGCTGCACCACCGATTTCCATCGTGCACAGCAAACAAGGCATTGGTATTGCCACAATCAATGGCAAGCAGCATGGAATTTACTCCTGACTATTCGGAAAAGAAAACTTCACCGGCAGATATTTCAATGGCCTGACCATCTGCTTTACGCAAGACCAAAGCGCCATTTTTACGCAGATCCTCAAAGATACCTGTTCGTCCATCTGACGTGGTAATGGTTTGCCCCAACCTAAAAGCGTTTGCCAACCAAGCCCGGCGCACCGGCTCAAAACCTTGTGCCTGCCAGCGCTCAATCCATCCTTCGAACGCGACGATCAGTTCTGGTAAAATCTCTATCGGTTTCGGAACAGCGCTCGCACCCCATATTACCTCCGCAAGGCAAGCCGTTTTTCTGCTTGGTACGTCAGGAGCCTGCCCCAGATTAATCCCAAAACCGGTGACCAACCAGTATTGCCCGTCCGCGCCGCCGCTTTCCGGTAATATGCCGGCCAGTTTTGCACCGTCCAACATTACATCATTAGGCCACTTTAATCGAAGCTGTTCGGCCGGAACCCATTGTGCCAGTGTCTCAATCACCGCCAATCCAGCAGCAAAGCCCAACTCGGCCAACCGCGCCGGAGGCTGGTTAAATTGATACAGACCACTGGCATACAAATTTGCCGCGCCGCCTTGCCAAGGCCGGTTCAACCGCCCCCGACCATGGGTTTGTTCATCGGCCAATATCCAAAGTGGTGTGTCACGCCCAGCCCGGGCCAAACGGGAACATTCAGTATTGGTGCTGTCGATCTGCTTTACATGGCGAAACGGGGTCAGATCAACCATGAACAAACATAGCTGCTGCGGCAATTTGTGACCATTTGGCCAAAGCGGGTAATAACCAGATCGCACCCGGCAACATCAATAAGGCGCTTACCCCAGCCAGTGAAATTTGTGCGAAAGAAGCTGGAACAAATGGCTCGGCCGGTTCATCGAACCAGACAATTTTGATCAGGCGCAAATAAACAAATGCACCGACCACACTGGCCACGGCTCCCAAAATGGCCAACCAAGTTAAGTTCGCGTCGACGGCTGCCATAAACACAAAATACTTACCGAAAAATCCGGCCAGTGGCGGAATACCGGCCACCGAGAACAATAACGCGGTCAGAGCCAGCGCCAGTCCCGGTTTAGCACGCGACAATCCAGCCAGATCATCAATTTGCTCGACCATGCCCTCGGAACGCCGCATGGCCAAGATGCAGGCGAAAATGCCCAACGTGGTGATCAAATAAAGGCCCATATAGAACAGCAAACCGCTTAGCCCCTGCACCGTCCCGCTGGCCATGGCAATCAGCGCATAGCCCATATTGGCAATCGAGGAATAGGCCATCAAACGCTTGATATTGGTCTGCATGATTGCGCCCAGATACCCGATACACATCGAGAGCACCGACAGCGCAATGACCACTTGCTGCCAGTCGGCAACCAGATGATGGAACGGGCCAAATAATACCCGGGCAATCAGGACCATTGCAGCAATTTTGGGTGCGGTGGAGAAGAAGGTGGTAACCGGAGTTGGCGCGCCTTCATAGACATCTGGGGTCCACATATGAAACGGGACGGCAGAAATTTTGAATGCCAGCCCGCACAGAAGAAATACAATCCCGACAATCAATCCGACTGATCCTGATCCAGACCCGGTTGCGGCGGCGGCAATTCCTTCGAAGCGCAAACTGCCGGAAAAGCCATAAATCAACGATGCGCCATAGAGCAGCAACCCGGAAGATAAGGCACCCAACACAAAGTATTTCAAGCCGGATTCCGAGGATCGCAAGCTGTCGCGATTGCTGGCGGCCAACACATAAAGCGATAAACTTTGCATTTCCACGCCGATATAAAGACTAAGCAGATCATTGGCCGAAACCATGATCAACATGCCCAGACTGGCAAACAATACGAGGATGCCAAATTCAGCGCTCAATCGATTTTCAGTTTTCAAATAGCCGTGGGCCAGCCACAAGCTGAGCGCCGAGGCAATCAGCGCCGAAAACTTGCCAAATGTAGAGAGATGATCCAGCACCAGCGCACCGCCAAACAGCTCAAGCGAACCATTGGGTATGTCCCGTAACGCCAAACCGGCGGCGATAATAAGCGCCACAACAATGGCCAGATTAACCGGCCCGGCCATGCGGCGACCGCCAAAGGCACCGACCAGCAACAAGACCAAAGCCGTTACAACCAGAAATACCTCTGGTGCCATTGCGGTTATATTGGAAACCAGATCAGCCAATGTCCACTCCTCCTGAAGCGGCCAAAGCCAGCCCCGCATCTATTCGTTCAATTAGCGCCTCAATGGCCGGGCCGGTAATATCGGTTACCAAGTTCGGCAGGACGCCCAAAATCAAAGTGCCCAACACCAGAGGCGCAAAGATAATCAGCTCTTTACGGGTGACATCGGTAATTTTGGCCAATTTCGGATTTGTCATCTCGCCGTACATCACTTCGCGATACAGGTTGAGCGCGTAAACCGCCGAGAAAATAATCCCGGTAGTGGCCCCAAACGCCACCCAAGTATTGACCTGAAATACCCCGACCAAGGTCAAAATCTCGCCGATGAACCCGGAAGTGGCCGGCAAACCGACATTGGCCATGGTGAACAGCAAAAAGATCGCTGCATAGATCGGCATCCGGTGAACCAGCCCGCCATAGGCAGCAATTTCACGGGTGTGCATGCGATCATAGATCACGCCGACAATCAAAAAGAGTGCGCCGGAGATCAGTCCATGGCTCAACATCTGGAACATCGCACCTTGCAGGCCCGTAAAGTTCAACGCGAACAGGCCCATGGTTACAAAGCCCATATGGGCCACCGAGGAATAGGCAATTAGCTTCTTCATATCGGTTTGGCGAAACGCCACTAAAGACGTGTAGATAATCGCAATGACCGAGAGGGCAAAAACCATCGGTGCAAAATACTGACTGGCCAGTGGAAACATCGGCAGTGAAAACCGGATGAAGCCATAGCCCCCCATTTTTAACAATACCCCGGCCAGCACCACAGAGCCAGCGGTTGGCGCTTGTACGTGGGCATCGGGCAACCAAGTATGAAACGGCCACATAGGCAGCTTCACTGCAAAGCTGGCAAAGAATGCCAGCCACAGCCAGGTTTGTAATCCGGGGGCGAAATCAAAGTGGAGCAACTCGATCATGTTTGAGGTGCCAGCCACATTGATCATGGTAATCACCGCGATCAGCATCAGCACGGATCCCAGCAGGGTATAGAGGAAGAATTTGAACGAGGCATAGACCCGGTTGTCGCCACCCCATACCCCAATAATTAGATACATCGGGATCAAACCTGCTTCAAAAAACACGTAGAACATCATGATGTCGAGCGCACAAAATACGCCGATCATCAGGCTTTCCAGCACCAGAAACGCAATCATATATTCGGTAATGCGTGACTTGATGGTTCCCATCGATGCAATGAAGCAAAGCGGCATCAAGAACGTGGTCAGCAATACCAACAAGATAGAAATACCATCGACCCCCATCCGATAATGAAACCCGGCAAACCAACTGACATCTTCAACCAGTTGAAAGGTTGGATCGGCCGGGTTGAACTCGATCAGAGCCATCACCGACAGGACAAAGGTGAACAATGACGTGACCAAGGCCACGGCTGGCGCATTGCGCTCGACCACTGCCTTGTCGTCAGCCCGGGCAAACGCCTTGAACATCACCAACAGCAACGCGCCGATCAGCGGCGTAAAGGTAATCAGTGACAACAGATGTGGAAGATCACTCATGTCAGTGACCTCCGCTCTGGTGCAATAAAATCCAAGTCACAAAGCCCACCAATCCAATTAACATCAAAAACGCATAATGATAGACAAACCCGGTTTGCAAGCGGGATGCTTTTCGGGCAATCGCGGCGGTCACCGAAGCAAAGCCATTGGGTCCAAACCCATCAATCATTCGTTGATCGCCGCCTTTCCAGAACCAATCGCCCAATCGTTTGACATTTTTGACCAATACCGCGTCGTACAATTCGTCAAAATACCATTTGTTGTAGAGGAACGGGTGCAGGAACTTTGATTCTTTAGCCCATTTTTCAGCCAGCCCCGGATTACGGATATACAGCCAAAAGGCAAAAGCCAGTCCAGATATCATCGCAGTAAACGGCGCCCACAGCACCCAGAGCGGCACATGATGGCCACCACCATGTTCTTCCGCTTGTGCGGCACCATGTTCTGGGGCTGCGTATGTGTCAGTTACGGGTTCATGAGATGCAGCCTCAACCAGTGCATGGCCGGTGTCGGCTGGTTCTACCCCACCCGCGACCACGGTTGAACCGCGCCAGAACCCGGCGGAATTCGAGCCAACGAAATCCGATTTGAATGCTACACCGGCGAAGATGGCGCCTGTGGCCAGCAAAGCCAGCGGGACCAACATGGAGATCGAGCTTTCATGGGCATGTTCAAAGGTATGGGCATCGCCTTTTGGCTTGCCGTGGAAGGTCATGAAGATCACCCGCCACGAATAAAAACTGGTCATCAGGGCGGCAATCACGCCGACCCAAAACGCCGGTGTACCAAAGGCGATCCCCGCTTGCCCGGCCAGCCAAGCGCCTTCAATGATCGCATCTTTGGAATGAAATCCGGCAAACCCGAACGGCGTGCCCGGAATACCAAATCCGGTCAGCGCCAAGGTGCCGACCAACATAAAGCCCCAAGTCAATGGCATTTTGCGCCACAAACCGCCCATTTTTCGCATGTCCTGTTCGTGGTGCATGCCGACAATGACGGAACCTGCACCCAAGAATAACAACGCCTTAAAAAATGCGTGGGTAAACAGATGAAACATCGCCACATTGTACATGCCCAAACCGGCAGCAAAAAACATATATCCAAGCTGGCTACAGGTGGAATAAGCCACCACCCGCTTGATGTCGTTCTGAACCAGCCCGACTGTCGCGGCAAAAAATGCGGTCATCGCACCAACCATGGTCACAATCATTGAGGTGACCGGAGCCGCATCAAACAATGGCGCACAGCGTACCACCAGAAACACCCCGGCGGTTACCATGGTCGCAGCATGGATCAACGCCGAAACCGGGGTTGGACCTTCCATCGCATCGGGTAGCCAGACGTGTAAGAAGAACTGGGCCGATTTACCCATAGCCCCGACAAACAACAGGAACGCCACTAGTTCAATCGCGTTAATTTCCAACCAGAGAAAATGAAAGACCTGATCCGATTTGGAAGCCACATCGCCGAACACCGTGTCGAACGACAAGGATCCAAAAATCGCAAATATCGCCATAATCCCTAGCGCAAAGCCGAAATCCCCGACCCGGTTGGTCACAAAGGCTTTGATGGCCGCAGCGTTGGCCGTTGGTTTTTTATACCAAAACCCAATAAGCAGGTACGAGGCTAACCCGACCCCTTCCCAACCAAAGAAAACTTGCATGAAATTATCCGCCGTTACCAGCATCAACATGGCGAAGGTAAACAACGACAAATAGGCAAAAAACCGGGGTTTGTGCGGATCATCAGCCATATAACCCCACGAATACACATGGACCAGCGAGGAAACAAACGTCACCACCACCAACATCACGGCGGTCAGGGTATCAATCCGCAACGTCCAATTGGCTTCGAAATTACCAATGGCAAACCAACGAGCAATCTGCACGGTTTTCTCATGGCCCAGATAGCCAACATCATAAAATGCGTAGATCGAAAGAACGGCTGATATGATCAACATGGCCGTAGTGATCAATTGCGCGCCGAGCACACCGGTCAGTTTTGGCAACAAACCGGCAATCGCCGCACCCAGCAGGGGCAAAAATACGATAGCGAGATACATCATGTTTCGCCTAGCCCTTCATCAGATTGATGTGATCGACACTAATGTCGCCGCGATTTCGAAAGTACACCACCAGAATGGCCAGCCCGACCGCCGCTTCGGCTGCGGCAACGGTCAGCACAAACAAGGCAAATACCTGTCCGGCCAAATCGTTCAAATGAGCCGAAAATGCCACAAAATTTACATTGACCGATAACAGGATCAACTCGACCGACATCAGGATAATGATGACGTTTTTGCGGTTTACGAAAATACCGAATATCCCGATGGTAAACAGGATGGCGCCAACCGCCAGATAATGTGCAAGCCCGATTTCCATCTAGATAATCCCCTCGCCTGGTTTGACATCGACCAGTTTCAGGCCGTCTTTTGGCGTGCGTGCCACTTGTGCGGAAACACTCTGGCGCTTCACGCCTTTTTTGTCGGTCAGGGTCAGCAAAATGGCTCCGATCATTGCCACCAGCAGGATCAACCCCGCCGCCTCAAAGAAAAACGCATACTCCGTATAGAGCACCAATCCGAACGCTTCGAGATTGCTTACCCCCGGATCAATCGGCACTTGGGCCACCACATTTTCCGGCAAGCGAAACGTTGCGCCCAGCACGATCAGTTCCACCGTCAGCACAAAGGCCAACAAGCCACCCAATGGCAGGTATTCAGCAAAACCCTGCTTCAACTCAACAAAATCAACGTCGAGCATCATCACCACGAACAGGAACAACACCGCCACCGCGCCCACATAAACCACGACCAGCAACATCGCTAAAAACTCAGCACCCAGCATCACAAACAATGCTGCCACCGAGAAGAAGGTAGCGACCAGAAACAGCACAGATCGCACCGGGTTACGGGCGATCACCACCATCAGGGCGCAAAAACAGGCCGAACCTGCGAACAGGTAAAAAGCAATGACGGGAAGCAGATTGGCAAATTCCATACGGGTTTCTCCTGCACACCTAGCGGTAAGGTGCATCTAGCTCCAGATTTTTGGCAATTTCGCGTTCCCAACGATCTCCGTTGGCCAGCAAACGCTCTTTGTCGTAAAATAATTCTTCGCGGGTTTCAGTGGCAAATTCAAAATTTGGCCCCTCAACAATCGCATCGACCGGACAGGCTTCTTGGCAATATCCGCAATAAATGCATTTGGTCATGTCGATGTCATAGCGCGTGGTGCGGCGTGAACCGTCTTCGCGTGGTTCGGCCTCAATGGTGATGGCTTGGGCCGGGCAAACCGCTTCGCACAGTTTGCAGGCAATGCAGCGTTCTTCGCCATTGGCATAACGCCGCAGCGCATGTTCGCCACGAAAACGTGGACTTAGCGGGCCTTTTTCAAACGGGTAGTTCAAGGTCGCTTTGGGTTTGAAGAAATACTTCATGCCCAAAAAGAATGCGCTGACGAATTCCAGCAACAGCAGGGAATGTAAAAACCGGGTGATGCGTTTCATATCAAGCGCCCCCTTGCACGAACGTTACCCAACCGGCGACCGCGACAACCGCAACCAAGGAGAGGGGTAAAAAGATTTTCCAACCAAGCCGCATCAATTGGTCATAGCGGTAGCGCGGCACAATGGCTTTGACCATTGAGAACAAGAAAAACACAAAACAGATTTTGACAACAAACCATAAAACTGGCGGTATCCAAGTAAACGGTGCAAAATCGAACGGTGCATGCCAGCCGCCCAGAAACAGTAGGGAAACCATGGCGCACATCAGCACGATGTTCAGATACTCACCGATCATAAATAGTAGATAAAGGGTCGAGGAATACTCGACCTGATAGCCTGCTACCAATTCGGATTCGGCCTCGGGCAAATCAAACGGTGGTCGGTTGGTTTCGGCCAGTGCCGAGATGAAAAATACCACCATCATTGGAAACATCACCAAGGTAATCGGCGACAGGGCAATGCCATTCCAATGCCAGAACCCGCCAGCCTGCGCCTCGACAATGACTGACAAATTGAGCGATCCACTGAGCAACAATACGGTAATCAGCACAAAACCGATCGAAACCTCATAGGAAATCATTTGTGCGGTAGAACGTAATGCACCCAAAAACGCATATTTGGAATTGGAGGCCCAACCGCCCAAGATAATGCCATATACCCCCAGCGATGAAATCGCCAAAACGTATAGGATACCCACATTCAAATCAGCAATGACCCAACCCGGTGCCACCGGTATTACCGCCCACGTAATGAAGGCCATAACCAACGTCAGGATCGGTGCCAGAATGAAAACTGGTTTATCAACCCCGGCTGGAATGATTGCTTCCTTAAACGCAAATTTCAGGAAATCCGCGAACGATTGCAACAGGCCAAACGCCCCAACCACATTGGGTCCCCGGCGCATTTGCACTGCGGCCCATATCTTGCGATCAGCCAGCAAAATAAAGGCAAGCGAGACCAAAAGCACCACCACATAGGCCAGAATGATCAGGGTTTTGACCACAAACCAGCCGAGCATTGTCGAAGTATCAAATAGAAATTCCATCGCCCTACTCCGCCGCCTCTAATCGCCTGTTTTCGGCCCCGGCACATTGCGCCATGATCTCGCTAGCTCGGGCAATCGGATTGGTAAACCAGAACGAATTGCTCTTTGGTGCCAAGGATTTGGCCTTGATCTTTCCGGCTTTGCCCAATTTAGCCAGTTCCAACTTGGTTGGCTCGTTTTGCGGGAATGTGGCGCGCAACGCAGCTACATCATCATAGGGCAAAGTCCGCCCGACGGCATCAGACAGCGCCCGCAAAATCTTCCAGTCTTCCTTGGCGTCGCCTTTAGGCGATACGGCAGCTCTGGTTTGCTGCCAACGCCCCTCGGTATTGGCATAAGTCGCGTTTTTTTCCGTATAGGCCAGTCCGGGCAACACCACATCGGCCCGGTGCGCGCCCGCATCGCCATGACTGCCTAGATAGATCACAAATGATTTGCCGGTTTTGGTCATGTCTAATTCGTCAGCACCCAGCAAGAACAGGGTATCGAGATCGCCCTTGTCAGCGGCTTTCAACATGGCACTGGTGTCCATGCCATTTTTGCGTGGCAAAAAGCCCAAATCCAATGCGCCAACCCGCGCTGCCGCATCATGCAATACATTAAAGCCATTCCAGTCGCCCTGAACCAGCTTCCATTCAGCGGCTAGTTTGCCCACCGCTCGCAAAATCTGCGCGCCATCGGACCGCTTTAATGCATCCATTCCGATAATGATCATCGGACGTTTGGCATCGCGCATCGCTTTGGTAAACGGATGGCGCTTTTTGGCCAATTCATCCAGCACGTCCGGCCCATCACCCAAATGAGCATATGGATAAGTTAAATCAGAAGCGGAACCTACAACGCCGATTTCCGCTCCACCATCGAGCCAGGCTTTGCGAATACGGGCATTGATAATTGGCGCTTCCAGCCGTGGATTGGTCCCCACTAGCAATATTGCGTCGGCTTGATCAATCCCAGCAATCCCGGAGTTGAAGATGTAACCGCCCCGGCCCTGCTCGCCCAATTGCGCACCGTCTTGGCGACAATCCATCGAGCGAATACCCAAAGATTCCATCAAGTCTTTTAGTGCTTTGATGCTTTCCATATCGGCCAGATCACCAGCAATGGCCCCGATCCGATCCGGATCGCCTTTTAGGCGTTTGGCCACAACTGCCAACGCATCATCCCAACTGGCCGGGCGCAACCGGCCATTTACCCGAATATAGGGTTTATCCAGCCGTTGGCGCTTCAAACCATCCCACACAAAGCGGGTTTTATCAGAAATCCACTCTTCGTTGATCTCTTCGTTCAAGCGCGGCAAGATCCGCATCACTTCGGAGCCGCGCGCATCAACCCGGATGGCCGAGCCAACCGCGTCCATTACGTCAATACTTTCGGTTTTGCGCAATTCCCATGGCCGTGCATTAAAGGCGTAGGGTCGCGAAGTCAGCGCCCCGACCGGGCAAAGGTCAATCACATTTCCCGATAGTTCTGACGTTAAGTTTGCTTGTAAGTAGGTTGTTATCTCTGCATTTTCACCCCGGTTCACAAGGCCAAGTTCTTCGACACCGGCCACTTCGGTAATGAAACGCACACAACGGGTGCATTGAATACAGCGGGTCATATTGGTCTTGACCAACGGTCCCATATTTTTTTCTTCAACGGCGCGTTTGTCTTCGTCATAGCGGGTCATTGAGCGGCCATAGCCAACCGCCTGATCCTGCAAATCACACTCGCCGCCTTGATCACAAATCGGGCAATCCAGCGGGTGATTGATCAACAGGAATTCCATCACCCCTTCGCGGGCCTTTTTAACGGTCGCCGTGTTGGTTCGAATATCAGCCGGGCTGCCATCGCGATTGGGCCGCAAATCATTCAAGCTCATGGCACAAGATGCCATTGGTTTAGGCGCACCGACCCACTCGACCAGACACATGCGGCAATTGCCAGCTACGGACAGACGTTCGTGATAGCAAAAACGCGGGATTTCCGCCCCAGCTTCCTCACACGCCTGCATCAGCGTGTAATATCCGGGCATTTCATACTCGGTTCCATCAATATTCACTTTGCGAAGCACTTCAGTCATATCCCTACTCCGCAGCCACTTGATGCACCGCTTTACCGACGCGGTAGCTGTGGATTTTGTCTTCAATTTCGTGACGGAAATGCCGGATTAGCCCTTGCACCGGCCATGCCGCCGCATCGCCGAGCGCGCAGATAGTATGGCCCTCGATTTGCTGGGAAACATCCAGCAGCAAATCAATTTCCGACATTTCGGCTTTGCCTTCGCACATGCGGGTCAGCACCCGCCACATCCAGCCGGTGCCTTCGCGGCACGGTGTACATTGGCCGCAGCTCTCATGCTTGTAGAAATAGGACAATCTGGTAATGGCCCGCACCATATCGGTGCTTTGATCCATCACGATTACGCCGGCCGTACCCAGACCAGATTTATGCTCTTTGAGGGCATCAAAATCCATCAAAACACTATCGCAAATATCGCGCGGCAGGCACGGCACGGACGAACCGCCAGGAATAATGGCTTTTAAGTTTTCCCAACCGCCACGCACCCCACCGGCATGGGTTTCGATCAACTCTTTTAGCGGGATCGACATAGCTTCTTCTACGTTGCACGGATTATTTACATGCCCCGAAATGCAATAGACTTTGGTGCCGACATTACCCGGACGACCGAACGACGAGAACCATTCAGCGCCGCGCCGTAAAATGGTCGGCGTAACGGCGATACTCTCGACATTATTGACCGTGGTTGGACAGCCATACAGGCCGGCATTGGCCGGAAATGGTGGTTTCAAGCGAGGTTGGCCTTTTTTGCCTTCCAAACTTTCCAGCAAAGCGGTTTCTTCGCCGCAAATATAGGCACCCGCTCCATGATGGACAAAAACATCAAAATCCCAGCCGGAACCACAAGCGTTTTTGCCGATCAACCCGGCTTTATAGGCTTCATCAATGGCGGCTTGTAGCCGATCGCGTTCGAACACATATTCACCGCGTAAATAGATGTAGGCCGCATGGGCGCGCATGGCATACGAGGCAATCAAGCACCCTTCAATCAGCAAATGCGGATCGTGGCGCATCATGTCGCGGTCTTTACAAGTGCCGGGTTCACTTTCGTCCGCATTGACCACCAAATAATGCGGTCTTGCCCCAACTTCCTTGGGCATAAATGACCATTTCAGACCGGTTGGAAACCCTGCGCCGCCGCGACCGCGTAAACCAGATGCTTTGATCTGATCGACAATCCAGTCTGGACCTAATTTTAGGAAATCACCGGTACCATTCCACGCACCGCGCTGTTTAGCGGCATCCAATGACCAGTCATGACGGCCATATAAATTGGTAAAGATACGGTCTTTATCTGCCAGCATTACTTGCCCCCCTCCTTGGCCAGTTTTTTGGCTTGTGCCACCCACTTCTCGCGAACGATCCGGCCTTTGAATTTCAGACGTTCATCGGCCCAATCCACTTGGCCTTTTGTCCACCCGGCAATCTGGTCATAATGAAACACGCCCAGTTCATGCAAAATGCCTTCGATCTTTGGCCCGACCCCAGAAATGCGTTTCAAATCATCCGGTCCGCCTTTGCGCGCTTTTTTCATCAAGCGTGGTTTGTCAGAAGCAGGTTTGGCAACAGCTTTTTTCGCCGCAGCCCTCTTAGGTGCAGCTTTCTTAGCCGCAGCGGGTTTTTTCGATGTCTTTGCCTTTGGTTTCGCCGGTGCATTCGGTATGGATTTGAGCGGCTTGCCTCGTGATCCATCATAGAGCGCCTTATCAACCAAGGTCAGTACGTCGCCTTGTGGGGCCGAATGATCGCGTGTCACTCGTGGCCCCGGCATGGCGGCTTTGCCGGACGCCAACTCATCGAGCAGCGCATTCATCGAAGTCTCACCCAAGTCTTCGTAATAGAGGTCACCGTCTGAGTTGGAAATTTGGACCATCGGTGCGTTCACACAGGCACCCAGACATTCGACTTCCATCCAGCTAAAATTGCCATCAGCTGATACGCTACCGGCCGAACCGATGCGGCTTTGACAGACTTTGATTAGATCGCCGGATCCACGCAACATGCATGGCGTGGTGCCACACACTTGAATCAGATGTTTGCCAACGGGTTCCAGATTAAACATGGTGTAAAAGGTCGCGACCTCCATCACCCGGATATAGGCCATGTCCAGCCGGTCACCGATTACCCGCATCGCGGCTTCAGGTATCCAGCCATCATGGTCCTTTTGGGCGATCCACAACATCGGGATCACCGCCGAACGCTGTTTCCCTTTCGGGTATTTGGCGATCCAGTATTTGACTTTTTTCTCGCCTTGGCGGGAAAAAGCAAAGCTGTCTGGTTGCTCTTTGGCAAGATGACGCGACGACATCAGGCAGCCCCCCCAATTTTCACATCGTTTAGATTGGCGGCTACTTTGAAGCAGCCGAGACAAAGCAAATTGACCAAATCAGTTTTCTGGGCATCCCATTCGGTGTCGCTCAACTCGTTACATTCTTCGCAAATCGCATCGTAATCGCCGTCTGTTTTGGACCAGTAAAACCCGACCGCATCGCCAGTTTTCATGCTTTTGGAGATATGGCGACAGACGAAAGTCGCCGGTTGTTTGCCATGGGTGCCGCAGTTGAGATATTCACTCACCGGTCGATCTCCCCAAACACCACATCCAACGAGCCAATAATGGCTGAAACGTCAGCCAGCATATGCCCCTTGCACATGAAATCCATCGCCTGCAAATGAGCAAAACCCGGCGCTTTGATTTTGCAACGATACGGCTTGTTGGTTCCGTCCGAGACCAGATACACTCCGAACTCACCCTTGGGCGCTTCGATGGCGACATAGGTTTCGCCTTCTGGCACATGAAAGCCTTCGGTGTAGAGCTTGAAGTGATGGATCAAGGCTTCCATCGATTGCTTCATTTCGGCGCGGCGTGGCGGTGCGACTTTGCCGCCGGGTTCCATCACCGGGCCTTCTGGCATTTTGGCAATGCACTGCTCGATAATGTGTATGGATTGGCGCATTTCTTCCATCCGGACCAGATACCGGTCATAGCAATCGCCATGCACCCCGACCGGAATCTCAAATTCCAACTCTGAATAGACTTCATACGGCTCGGCCCGGCGGATATCCCAGGGCAAACCGGAACCCCGGACCATCACCCCGGAAAACCCAAGGTCCAACACGTCTTGCTGGCTAATTACGCCAATATCGCAATTGCGCTGTTTGAAGATACGGTTGTTGTTCAGCAGGCCTTCAATATCTTTTAGAACCGGCAGAAAGGTTTTGCACCAATCGCCAATATCGGAAATCAGTTCCGGCGGCAGGTCTTGATGCACGCCACCCGGTCGAAAATAGGCTGCATGCAGCCGTGAACCACAAGCGCGCTCATAAAACACCATCAGTTTTTCACGCTCTTCAAAACCCCACAAAGGCGGGGTCAGTGCGCCCACATCCATAGCTTGCGTGGTGACATTCAACAAATGGCTCAAAATCCGGCCGATTTCCGAATACAACACTCGGATAAACTGGGCACGGCGCGGCACTTTGATATCCAGCATTTTCTCAATGGCCAGACAAAACGCGTGCTCTTGGTTCATCGGAGCCACATAATCCAGCCGATCAAAATACGGCAGGGCCTGCAAATACGTCTTGTGCTCGATCAGCTTTTCAGTGCCCCGATGCAGCAAGCCGATATGCGGGTCTACCCGCTCGACCACTTCGCCGTCCAGCTCCAGCACCAGTCGCAACACGCCATGCGCCGCCGGGTGTTGCGGTCCGAAATTGATGGTAAATTTGCGATCTGTTGCAGCTGGTTCAGCCATCTTCCGCCTCCCCTTTTGCTTCTTCCTCACGCACGTAATTCGCTCCTTCCCACGGGCTTAAATTATCAAACTGGCGAAATTCCTGCGGCAGGGAAACCGGCTCATAGATCACCCGTTTCTGCTCTTCGTCATAGCGACACTCCACATGGCCGGACAGCGGGAAGTCTTTGCGTAACGGATGGCCACTAAAGCCATAATCGGTCAGCAAGCGCCGCAAATCCGGGTGCCCGTCAAACACGATGCCATACATGTCAAACGCCTCGCGTTCATACCAATTGGCCGCCGGAAACACCGGAATGGCACTGGGAACAACCTCGTCCTCATCAACCGCTACTTTTAGTCGAATACGTATGTTCTGCGTCATGGATAGAAAATGATAGACCACATCAAAGCGGGAGCTGCGGCCAGGATAATCAACCCCGCAAATATCCACCAGCGTCGTAAAACGGCACTTGGTATCATCGCGCAAAAAACTGAGCACAGAGAGAATTTGATCCAGATGCACATCGACACTGAGTTGCTCGTGCACGATCTGCCAGCCTTTGAGCGCATTGCCCATTTTGCTGTCCAGTCGTGTCGCCAATTGTTTGAGCCGGGTTTTGCTCATCGGATAATGTCCCCTTCCCGGCGGATTTTCTTTTGCAATTGCAAAATGCCATAAACCAAGGCCTCAGCCGAAGGCGGACAACCTGGCACATAGATATCAACTGGCAAAATACGGTCACAACCGCGAACCACGGAATAGGAATAGTGATAATACCCACCGCCATTGGCGCACGATCCCATCGAGATCACATAGCGCGGGTTGGGCATTTGATCATACACTTTGCGTAAAGCCGGAGCCATCTTGTTGGTCAGGGTTCCCGCAACAATCATCACATCAGATTGGCGTGGAGAACCGCGCGGGGCAAAGCCAAAACGCTCCACATCATAGCGCGGCATGGCGGCATGCATCATCTCCACGGCACAGCAAGCCAGACCAAAGGTCATCCACATCAAGGAGCCGGTTCTGGCCCAAGTGATCAGCTCATCCGCGCTGGCGATCACGAAACCCTTATCCATCAGGGCATCGGTTACGCCGTCATAATACGGATCGTGTTTTTTGGGATCATAAGCCGGAGTTTGCGCCCGGGCTGCCGCCATTGCAGGGGTGATTTGCTTGCTCATGATCCTAGCCCCACTCCAACGCGCCAACTTTCCAAGCATAGACATACCCGATGCCCAATTCAGCCAAGAAGACCAACATTGACCAAAATGCATACGGTCCGACTTCGCCTAATGTTACTGCCCATGGAAACAAAAATGCGACCTCAAGGTCAAACACGATGAACAGGATCGCCACCAGATAAAACCGAACGTCGAATTTCATTCGAGAATCATCAAATGCGTTAAATCCACATTCGTAGGTTGAAACCTTTTCCGGGTCCGGCGAAGACGGTGCCAAGATCAAAGGCAGTACCAAAAATACCAAAGCAATCACCAAAGCAATGCCGGCAAAAATAAGAATGGGAAGGTAATCCAGTAACAAACCGTTCATTCAACCCCTCCAGTGTCACACGTAAATGCACCAGCGCGACTCACTTCGCGCAAGGCCCCAATTACCGGCGCAACGCTAGGACCGTATGGGCCATTTTGCAACGCTTGAATCAGCCATTCCTAGCGAATTTTTAGGTCGGTCATTGGAATGGTATAGAACTACCGGCGCACCAGACAAACCCACAAACAACCGACACCCGCTGCCGAACCATTTTGCCCCGCCCCTATCGGTCGCAAAATGCCTTGATCGCGCCTAATTTTCGGCATGATTGGCCGCTGTACTGCAATGGAGGGATGGGAATCAGGAAATAGTCTCATGAAAAATTGTTCACGCATTGCGCTCAAAGCTGCCACGTTAGCACTGATCGGCAGTACCATGTTGTCGACTTCTGTAACGGCCCACACCAATTACAAAAACGTCGAGGTGGCCTTTGTACTGGATACCACCGGCTCGATGTCCGGCCTGATCGAAGGGGCCAAGCAAAAGATCTGGTCCATCGCCAATGAAATCATTGATGTGGAAGGCGATGGCCAGACCAAAGTTCGCTTTGCGCTGATCGGCTATCGCGATCGCGGCGACGCCTATGTTGCCAAGAGCTTTGACATGACCGACGATATTCACGGCATTTATGGCCATTTGCTTGATTTTCAAGCGCAAGGCGGCGGAGATCGACCAGAATCGGTCAACCAGGCGCTCAACGAAGCGGTGGCAGACCTGAGCTGGAGCCAGAGCAGTAAAACCCTTCGTATGGTGTTTTTGGTCGGCGATGCACCGCCCCATATGGATTACGACAACGAAATCCGATACCCACAAATCGCCAGCCGGGCCTCCCGTAACAATATCATTTTGAACACCGTGCAAGCTGGTTCCGACCGCGAAACGGCTCGTATTTGGCGCGACATTGCCGATCTGGGTCAGGGCGATTATATTGCCATTCCGCAAAACGGCGGCATGCAGATGATATACACGCCCTATGACGATCAAATCGAAGGCCTGCAACAACGGATCAACCGCACCAGTTTAGGCTATGGCAGCCAAGTCGAGCAAAGTGCCTTTGCTGGCAAACTAAGTCGCGCCATGGCCGCACCGAAAGCCGTGGCATCGGATATGGCCGAATACCGATTAAAGGCCGGCAAGAAAAATCAGGTGATTACCGGAGCCAAGGAATTGGTTGAGGATTATGAGGATGGCACGCTTGATCTGGATAGTTTGGCCGAAGTCGATTTGCCGGATGAACTGAAGGGTTTAAGCACTGCCCAAAAAGAAGCCAAAGTCAAAACCCTAGTCGCGGAACGCAAGGAGCTGAACCAGCAACTCGAAAGCTTAGTCAAAAAACGCGATGCCTTCATGGATGTCGAGCGCAAAAAGCAAGCTGCGACAACTGGCAAAGACGCGTTTGACACCGAAGTGCGCGCTACCGTTGAACGGCAAATGAAAATGAAATGATGCCGACCGATGCCTGTCAGTATTTTTATGACGGCAAGGGGTGTGGTGCAGTGTTGAAACCTGCCAAGGGCGATTGCTGTGTGTATTGCACCTATGGCGATGTCAAATGCCCACCCACCCAATTGGGCGATGGTTGTTGTTAATGTAGTTCGGCCTCAAAGGAAGTTCCGAACACCAAAATGAACATACCGAGTATAGCTAACCCCAAATACAATACTGTATTCAACCAGGATTTCTTTTGATGGAATACACCAATAGCCGCAATGCAGGCCTGCAATGTGTAGTATAGGGCAAACGCTTGAGATGCATACCTGATGATCAAAAAGACATCAGCCACCCACGTAAAAATAAGGCCAATGGCGGTTAGCAAAGCGTAGGCAAATTTTGGAGGTATGCGATTGTCTGTTACTTCCGCAAACAGCCCCCCAGCACCGCCCGTATCCGCAACAGACGCACTGAATTGCGCACTTAACGCTGCGGCCACCAGTAAAATGGGCAAGACGGGCGAAATTTTCGCCATCATGTCGATGATCCCAGTTTCTGTAGTAATGATTTCACTGGGAGTAAAAACCAAAGATACCATGGCTATGTAAGCGAGGTAAATTAGCGTTGAGAGCCATTGCGACCAACGCATGCTACGTACACGCATATTTGCGGAATATTCATCTGTTAAATATCGACTGGTTTCAAACCCTTGCACCGTGACCAACAAGCCAAATAGCAAGGTAAGAGCTGGCCAGCCCGAAAGAGTACTTGGCGTGAACACCAAGGTATTGGTGCTCACATTGCGGGCTAAAATCAAAATGAGACCAACCAATAACCCGACAATGATCGCCAGTTTAATACTGACTGAAACCTGCTCCATGCGTTCCAACGCCGTAAACCCCTTGGTCCAACCCACGACCAAAATTACCACGAACACCGCACTGGTTAAACTTTTTGCGGCAAATGGCGTATCGAAAGCGGTAAGGCTGACGCCAAACGCGCCAAACAGGTTCAAATAATAAGAAACAGAAATAATATAAGCGAAAGCAAGCGCCCACGATGCCAATTTTTCCAGAAACCTCTCGGCATCAGATCGGTGGTTGGTTTGATATAATCTGGTTATATTAAAACGAATAGCATGACCAAACAGGTAGGCCACGCCGCATAAGGCCGCCATTGCGAAAACCGCCCACGCGCCAAACGAACTTGCCAATATCGGTCCTAGAACCAAAAATCCACTACCGATTATGGAAGCCAGCGGAGTGATTGTTGCGCGCCAACCAATGGATTTATAGACTTTTGGAAGCAATAGAACCAAGAAGCTCAACGAAACGACCAATAAAATCAATCCGATATTCTGCATATTGACTCTGTTTGTGAAAGAAAGCTGTGCGACTGGTTTGGCCGGAAAACTAGCTTACCAGTTTGGCCTCTGTGCTGGCTCGAACTTCATTGATCGAAACCTCAGGTGCTAGCTCAACTACGTGTAGTGCGCCGTCTTTTACATCGAACACACCCAGATTGGTAATCACCCGGTGGATGCAGGCTTGGCCAGTTAGTGGCAAAGAGCATTTGTGCAGCAGTTTCGGCGCACCGGCTTTGTTGGTGTGATCCATCACCACGACCACGCGCTTGACCCCGGCGACCAGATCCATCGCGCCGCCCATGCCCTTGACCATTTTACCGGGGATCATCCAATTGGCGATATCGCCATCTTCGGATATTTCCATGGCACCCAAAATGGACAGATCAATGTGCCCGCCCCGGATCATCGCAAAGCTGTCAGATGATGAAAAATAGCTGGTACGGCGCAGCTCAGTAATGGTTTGTTTGCCCGCATTGATCAGGTCGGCATCGACCTCATCATTAAATGGAAACGGTCCCATGCCCAACATGCCGTTTTCCGATTGCAAGGTAACGTCCACATCATCCGGGATATGGTTGGCAACCAAGGTCGGGATACCAATCCCCAGATTGACGTAAAACCCGTCTTGCATTTCTTGGGCAGCTCTTGCAGCCATATCATTACGTGTCCACGGCATTATGAGCCCTCCCGCGTGCTGACGGTTCGTTGTTCAATGCGTTTTTCAAATGTGCCTTGCACCACCCGTTGCACATAAATGCCCGGCGTATGGATGCACTCAGGGTCCAGCGCACCCAATTCGACAATTTCCTCGACCTCAACCACGGTCATCTTGCCGGCCGTGGCCATCATTGGATTAAAATTGCGTGCCGTTTTGCGAAATACCAGATTGCCTTGCGTGTCGCTTTTCCACGCTTTGATAATGGAAAGATCAGCCGTCAGGCCGGTTTCCATAATATAAGTTTCCCCGTCAAATTCCCGGTGGTCCTTGCCCTCGGCAATTACCGTTCCAACCCCGGTTTTGACATAAAAGCCCGGTATCCCAGCGCCGCCAGCCCGAATACGTTCAGCCAAGGTGCCTTGCGGGTTAAATTCCAGTTCCAACTCGCCGGCAATATACTGGCGCTCAAACTCTTTGTTTTCGCCAACATAGGACGAAACCATGCGTTTGATCCTTCTGGCGTCTAACAAAATGCCCAGCCCAAAACCATCAACACCGCAATTGTTCGAAATCACGGTCAGGTCTTTCACCCCGGATTGCTCAATCGCCGCAATCGCGTTTTCCGGTATCCCGCACAATCCAAAACCACCGGACATGATGGTCATGCCATCAAACAACAAGCCATCCAGCGCACTGGCAGCAGTTTCATAAATCTTGTTGGCCATGGGTATTTCCCTGTTTGGAAAGGGTTGTGTTTGATTGCGTCAACCTAACTAAAATGCCAATAATGACAAAGACATTTTTTGTGCATGGAATTCATGAATCAAGAATCTGCGTTATCTGGTATCACTCTAAGAATAATATCTGTAAATGCCGCATCTCGTTCTAATTGTGCCATCTGAGTAAATCCCATTGGCTGCTCCATACGACCGGAAATCATAAGATCAGCCAAGCCATGTACCAATGCCCACGTCGCCATAACATCCATCATTGCAATCGGATCATGGTATGGGTCGGCATCGTGAATATTCTGGGCATCAGTTACCAATTTATCAAATGCAGAACGTGCCGAAATTGCCAATCGTTCATTACTCCTGTCAGGTTTTTCGGAGGAAAACATCAACCGGAAAAGCGCAGGGTTTTGCATTGCAAAATCAATGTAACCTAGACCGGAAGCAACCAATTGCGATTTAGGATCCGATTTGGCTAATTGCTGCCGATGGTTTTGGGCTCTAACAAAACGTTCATAGCCAATAGCCGTGAGCGCCGTAAGCAACCCTCTTACATCCGTAAAGTGATGTGCAGGCGCACCATGACTAACCCCCGCCCGTTTGGCGACTGCACGCAAAGAAAAAGACTCTATGCCATTTTCCGATAATTCTGCCTCGGCAGCACGTAATAATTCTGATGCAAGATCACCATGATGGTATTTTTTTCTTGCACTATTTCCAAGGCTGGTTTTGATCTGAGTCATGCCCCACCTTAAACTTATATCTTGACACTGTCTAGCTTGTACCCTACTCACAAACTTGACAGTGACTAGTTATAAAAAAAGGGAACGAATATTGTGAAAAAATGGATACTTAGGTTTGGACTCTTCGTGATCTTAGCGGTTTTGTTGACCGGTGCCTTCATGAATTATGAACTGAGCAAAATGTATGGCGGTCACACGCAGCTTGCGCAACTCAAACTAGAGGACAAGACCCCTTCTTATTTTGCTTTGACCAATGTCAATGTACTGACGCCGTCGGCTGATAAATTTATTAGCGATCAAACAGTTCTCGTAGATCAGGGAACAATTCTTTCTGTTGGCGCGAATGTTGAATTCGCAGACGATACGCCGACGATTGATGGTCAGGGAATGTTTCTGGTTCCCGGATATACTGATTCTCACGTTCATTTATGGGAAAGCGAAAACGACCTGCTGTTATATGTTGCCAATGGCGTCACTCAAATTCGAGAAATGAATGGTAGCAAAGCCCATTTGCGGTGGAAGGCACAAATTCAAGCAGGTCGGTTAGGCCCGGATATGTTTGTCGTCGCGCCGCAGCTAGCAACCTTTGGTTTTTTCGAAGGGTTATTTGTCGGTTGGACACAAAATAAAGTAATTGTGCGGACTGAAACCCAAGTGAACAAGGCAGTTCAATCGCTGAAAGACGATGGGTATGATGCCGTTAAATCAAGCAGCTTTCTTGATAAAGACAGTTATACTGCGCTCAGCAATGCTGCGGCAAACATCTCGATCCCGTTAGTCGGGCACATTCCAATGGCCGTTGGCTCGGAAGAGTTTTTGAACTCTAATCAAATTGAATTGGCACACGTTGAAGAGCTGATGAAAGCTCTTAATAGGGAGTTTGGTGAATACACCAGCCGGAATGCCGACTCTTTTTTGGAATTTGTACGCAGCCGAAGTGACGACGTGGCAGATCGTTTACTTCAGGAGAAAAAATCTGTCACTTCAACACTGTGGTTGATTGATAGCTTTTCGAGGCAAAAAACAAATTTGGGTGAAGTCCTACGCATTAGTGAACTCTCTTACGCAAACCCCGGAATAACAGAAGGAACAGTCATTACCTCACGTGGCATGGGTTGGTTACCAGATGTAAACATATACCGGTGGCCCGACAATTTGGAAGAAGCAAGACGCCAGAGAAGCATTGTTTATTGGAAAACATATGCCGAAGCACAGCATATTGTATTTGAATCCCTCCTGAAAAAGGGGGTTCCAATCATGGCCGGGACCGATGCAAATGTTCCCGTAACTGTTCCCGGATTTTCCTTACACGACGAAATGATAACGCTCAACAAAGCAGGAATGAGCCCCTCCCAAGTTCTGGCATCTGTTTCCAGTGTTCCATCGAAATGGATGCAAACGAATACGGGTGAAATCCGCGCGAATTTCAAGGCAAACCTTGTGCTTTTGAGAGACAATCCATTGGAAGATATTCAGGCAACGAACTCGATAGAAATGGTGATCGTGAACGGTCGAATCCTATCTAGAACCGACCTTGATAGCATTTTGCTTGCTGTTCAAAATGCAAATGATGCAAGCCGCACTGTGCAACTCGAATATGAATAACCTAGAAACCATGCTGGCTTGGACCAACATTCGGCCGACTTTTCCCCCAAAACCTAAAACGCCGACCTCCTTGGGAGAGGTCGGCGCTAGATAAGGGTTGTTACCAACCTTGGGTGAAACCGGCGCTCATGCGAGGGACGAAATGACGAGCCCCGATCTCGAGATCAACAATAGATTTTCCTCACTGAATGTATCATGAACAACTTTGTTCAGGTTTGTTCAGGAGGTAACAGCGCGCTGCAACAGATGACCCGGCGTCTCACGGGGGCGCAGTTCGAGAACTTTCACGTCCAGCTCCAGTTGGAATGGTTTTTCATCCTCACCGCTCTCAAATGCGGTGCATTCAACTACGCCAGCAATTCTCTTGGCCGCATTTTCGGCGGCAGTCTTGCCCGCAGCTGGCATGGAAATGGCAAAAACGCCCGGTTCAATACGAGCCGCCATGTCTTCGGCCCGAACCAGATGTCGCAACATGCCGCCAAACTGGCGCCTTGCTGCCTCCACATGAATTTCGGCGATGCCCGGCGGTGGCGTGACACGAATGACGGTTAGCGATAATGGGCGATCAATCTTCTTGGCCTGTTGGATGGTTCGCGACAAATGTTTGGCAAAAAACTGACCGGTGAACAACCCAGTTGCGCCATCAATCACTGCCGGATTGCGAACTGCTTCAAACGCGCTTTTAACTTCCTCGCGGCGACGGCGCTCATGGGCTAGGTTCAAGATACGCTGGCAGGCAATATCCGGGCCGTTATCCGGGTTGACCAGATCGGATGCGCCTCTGGCAAAGGCTTCATCGACCGAAGTAAAATTGGCCGGATCGACCAGCATTACCGCCGGCACGTGAAACAGGCGGGTGTTTCGGCGCATGGCCGACGAAATGGTAAAAGCCGGTTCCAGCTCTTTTAGGACATTGAGCAAAATCACGTCGAAGGTTTTGTCGTGCAAATAATCAAATGCGGTAAACGAGGTCAAAGCGGCGGTGACTTCCGCCCCAGCTTCTTCCAAAGCATTTTTCAAGGCAATGAATTGCGGCGTTGCCCCGCCGGTAAATAAAATGGAGATTGGTAAATCCGCCATTGGATCAGCCGACGCAATATCCATTTCACGGCCTAAGTCTTTCATGGTGTCGGAACGTAAATCCACTTCCTCTTCCATGATCGACAATCGCAGCGCCGATTGTACCCGCGCCACCAATTGTGCGGCGTGCACCGGTGGATACATCACACTGGCGAACACCGGATTGGCCGGTTGCGCGATATTTTCAGACACCACAATGATCGGTAAAGGTCGATTTGAACATGCGGCTTTGAGTTGTCCGGCGAAGTGTTCAAGTTGCTCAGCAGAGCGCCCGTCGCCGTCCATCAGCACCGCGTCAACCTTCATATCGGCAGCTGCAACCAATGCGGCAGCATCAGATTCAGCCAAAACGGTGGGTAATCCCCGATCCTGTAGCCGGTCAGCCGCTTGAAATACCGCGCCATGTTGTTTGGCCACCACCAGAATTTGTGCCGTAAACACCATATTTTGTTCCAAACTCACCTTTGTTTGATCCCATCCCCTTGTTTGAGACCTAGATTCGCAACAGAACTAGACGTATTCGGATAAATGGAAGGTTATCAAAATGCAGAAAACCACAGCCATGCCGAAAGCCAGCCCATTGGCCCAACCTTTGGCCCGACCTTTGAATGGGGTTCGGGTCGTTGAATTCGCCGGGATTGGCCCGGTTCCATTTTGTGGCATGTTGCTGGCCGACATGGGGGCCGATGTGGTTCGCATTGATCGACCCGGCACCGGGGGCGATCCCAAGGCTGACCTGCAAGGAAGAGGCAAACGCTCGATTGCACTTGATCTGAAATCCGAACAAGGAACCAAAACCGCCCTCGCCTTGATGGCCAAGGCTGACTTGTTGATGGAGGGGTTTCGCCCCGGTGTAATGGAGCGTTTGGGACTGGGTCCGAAACTCGCATTGCAAGACAATCCGACTTTGGTCTATGGCCGCATGACCGGTTGGGGGCAAGATGGACCGATGGCAACCCAAGCCGGACATGACATCAATTACATTGCAATTACCGGCGCATTGGGTGCGATGGGTCCAGCCAACCAACCGCCACCGCTACCGTTGAACTTGTTGGGGGATTATGGCGGCGGCGCGCTGTATTTGGCCATTGGTCTACTGGCTGGTTTGACCCACGCACGGACCAGCGGCCAAGGCCAAGTGATTGATGCGGCGATTGTCGATGGCACGATCAGCCTGATGACGCCGATCCACTGGCTCAAACAAAGCGGTATGTGGCAAAATGAGCGGCAAGCTAACTTGCTAGACGGCGCAGCGCATTTTTACGCAACCTACACTTGCGCCGATGGAAAACATATTTCTGTTGGGGCAATAGAACCACAATTTTACAATGTTTTATGTGATAAACTTAATCTATCAAAAGAAATCCAAGACGCGCAATATGACCAGGATAAATGGCCGGTTTTTAAGGCGCAATTAGCTGGGGTTTTTGCTGCACACCCACAAGAGCATTGGACCCAGCTATTCGCCGGCACTGATGCGTGCGTGGCCCCGATTGAAGATATGCTCTCAGCAGCTGAACACCCGCAACTCAAGGCCCGCAACAGCTTCGTAAAACCGGACGGCATATTACAACCAGCCCCGGCCCCACGCTTCTCAAAAACCCCCAGCCATATCGGCGGCCCACCGCCGCAAATTGATGGAGATCGAGAGGCCATTCTGGCCGATTGGAACGTTTGATCAATCGTCAGATTGTGGTGCTGGTAAAATCCCGGCAATCTGTCTGGCCCAGTGGGCCGCGCCCTGTAACCGCTGTGGCGGTTCGGGCCATTCCCCCCGAATGACCAGCTTGTGATCGGGCCGCATTTTAAAGCCGCTTGGATGGTTTGAGACCAGTTCAAACAACGCCCGAGGTTCGGCAAAAGTGGCTTTGCGAAACGTGATAATCACGCCTTTGGGTCCGGCGTCTATTTTCTCGATCCCGGCCCGCAGGCAGTCCGCCTTGATCCGCATAACTAGCAATAAATGCTCGACCTCTTCGGGTAATGGCCCAAACCGGTCGATCAATTCGGCAGCGAACTCCTCGCGGTCCATTTCCTCGTCCAGATTGGCCAAACGACGATACAGGGAGAGCCGTACATCCAAATCGGACACATAATTTTCGGGAATCAGCACCGAAACCCCGGTACTGATTTGCGGCGAGTAATGGTCTTCTTGTCCGATTCCCTCGGATTTCAGCTCAGAAACGGCCTCTTCGAGCATGGATTGATACAGCTCGACCCCGACATCACGAATTTGCCCGGATTGCTCATCGCCCAACAAATTGCCGCCGCCACGAATATCCAGATCATGACTGGCCAAGGTAAACCCAGCCCCCAGACTGTCGAGCGACGAGAGCACCCGTAACCGCTGCTCGGCCTGTTTGGTGATGCGCTGTCGGTTTGGCGTGGTCAGATATGCATAGGCACGGACCTTGGAGCGCCCGACCCGCCCCCGCAACTGATACAGTTGAGCCAGACCAAATCGGTCAGCCCGAACCACCACCAACGTGTTTGCCGTCGGAATATCAAGACCCGATTCAATGATGGTGGTGGAAACCAACACATCATATTTGCCTTCATAAAAGGCGGTCATGATGTCTTCCAGTTCGCGCGGTGGCATTTGCCCATGGGCGACCACAAAACGGACCTCGGGCACATCTTCGCGCAAAAATTCCTCGATTCCGTCCAGATCGGCAATGCGCGGCACAACCACAAAGCTCTGCCCACCCCGGAACCGTTCGCGCAACAAGGCTTCGCGGATGGTCACCGGATCAAATGGCGAAACATAGGTGCGGATGGCCAGCCGGTCGACCGGCGGCGTGGCGATCAAGGATAATTCACGAATGCCGCTTAGCGCCATTTGCAAGGTGCGCGGGATCGGCGTGGCGGTCAGGGTCAGCACATGCACATTGGCCCGAAATGATTTCAGTCGCTCTTTGTGCTTCACGCCAAAGCGTTGTTCTTCGTCGATAATCATCAGGCCCAAATCGCGAAACTTGATAGTGTCGGCCAGCAAAGCGTGCGTGCCGATGACAATATCAACCTGCCCGTCGCGCATGCCTTTTTTAGTAATGGCCGCCTGTTTGGCCGGCACCAGTCGCGACAATTGCCGGACTTTAACTGGCCAGCCGCGAAACCGTTCGCAGAACGTGGCAAAATGCTGGCGCGCCAACAAGGTGGTCGGCGCGATGATCGCCACCTGACGACCGCTTAACGCCGCCACAAACGCGGCGCGCAAGGCCACTTCGGTTTTGCCAAACCCGACATCGCCGCAAATCAGTCGGTCCATCGGTCGGCCCTTGGCCATGTCGTCCAGCACATCCACGATGGCGTTGAGTTGATCATCGGTTTCCGTGTAGGGAAACCGAGCGCAAAACTCTTCCCAAGCACCTTCGGGCGGCGTTAGTTTTTCAGCCGTTTTCAGCTCTCGCGCTGCGGCAATGCGGATTAACTCACCGGCCATTTCCAACAGGCGTTTTTTGGCTTTTGCCTTGCGCGATTGCCAACCTGCGCCCCCCAGCCGATCCAGTTTGTGCTCAGCACTATCCGAGCCATAGCGCGACAATAACTCGATGTTTTCCACCGGCAGGAATAGGCGGTCACCCCCAGCATATTCCAGTTCCAAACAATCATGTGGCGCGTCGTGTACGTCCAGCGTTCGTAAGCCCACATAGCGCCCAATGCCGTGATCGGCATGGACCACTAGATCGTCCAGATGCAAGGAACCCGCTTCGGAAATGAAGTTTTTGGCTCGGCGTTTGCGCCTGCCCCGCCCCAGACGATCCCCAAAAATATCCTGTTCGCACAAGAAGACTTGGGTATCGGTTTCAAATCCGGTTTCCAGCGGCAATAACACCATTTGCAAAACCGTTTTCGGCGCGCTGTTGGCCTCGGCCCAACTCTCGGGCAATCCGATGGCTTGCACCCCATGGTCCCGTAGCATCTGGGCCAAACGCTCTTTCGAACCAACACCCAGACAGGCAATCATTACCTGTTTACCCGCTTGACGAGCCGCATCAACATGCTGGCCAACCACATCAAACACGTTGGTGTTTCGATCCTGTCGTTCCAGCGAAAAATTGCGTCCTTCGCGGCCACCCAGATCTGTCACGTCGTCAGCCGGCGGAAAGATAAACGGCGCAAAATGGCGCACCATCATCGAGCTGGTTCGCGTGGCTAGCTCCTCCTCGTCCAGATATAATTGCGCCGGGGCCAACGCCCGGTATTGCGGCGCCGATAAATCCCCGCGCCCGGTCGGGGCTTGTTTTCGGGCTTCATAATAATCGCGGATCAAGGTTTGGCGTTCAGAAAACGCTTGCTCGGCCAGATGGTCATAGACCAACAAGGCTTGCGCGCCTAACACATCAAGCAAGGTATCGGTTTGCTCGTAAAACAGCGGCAACCAGTGCTCGACACCTTGCGGTCGCGCACCGGCACTGACCGCATCATAAATCGGATCACCATCATGCACCGCGCCAAAGCTGGCCACAAATTCTCGGCGAAACCGCGATATTTGTTCCGGCCCAAGCAACACTTCACTGACCGGGGTTAGATTGACTGATTTTAGCTCGGATGTGGAGCGCTGGGTCAGCGGGTCAAAACTGCGAATGCCGTCCAGCACATCTCCGAAAAAATCCAACCGCACTGGCTGCTCGGAAGCTGGTGCAAAAATATCGACCACGCCGCCGCGCACTGCAAAATCACCGGGCTCCACCGCATTAGCGGCTCTGGCATATCCATTGGTTTGCAAGTAGAGCAGCAAATCATCTTGCGAGACGGTGTCCCCAAGTTTTGCGAAAAACCCGGCCTTGGCCAAGGTTTCAACCGGTGGAATGCGTTGCAACAGGCTGTTAATGGTGGTCACCACCAAAACCGGGACATCGTGGCCCCGGTGAGCGGCCAGTTCAGCCAAAGCAGCCGCACGCGTTGCCGCGATTTCGGCCGATGGCGAAACCCGATCATAGGGAAGACAATCCCAGCCGGGCAATTGGATCAATTTCAAATCTGGATCAAAAAACCGGATACATTGGGCAAATCGCGTGGCACGGACTTCATCAGTCGCGATAAACGCACACAGACCGCCGCGCAGCCGTACCGTATTGGCGCAAGCCAAGGCATCCAACCCCTCGGTGGCACCGCCAACCTTCAGCGCCCCTTCAAAACGGGCCAGCATTTCAACCGGTTTTACGCTCATTGGGGCTTTATTGTCCTGTTTGTAGTTTGGTAGATAAGCGGGAAAAATCTTGCAATTCCGCCATCATTTCATGATCGTGTTCGGCCGGCACCGGAGCCCGGCCAATAATCCAGTCATACACATCTAGATCCTGTGCCTCTAACAAGGCTTCGATCTGGCTCATTTGGACATCGGTCATTTGATCCAGCCTGTGATCAATCAGATTGCCAAAAATCAGATCCAGCTCGCGCGTCCCACGCCGCCACGCTCTGACTCGTAATTTTTTCCGTCGTACATCCATGCCCGCTGCTATAGGCGCACCACACGGTTTGGAAAAGACCAAATGCGGACCCTTAGTTCCTTTTTTGCTTTTGATTCAGATCGGCCTTGGATGCCCGGCGCTCGCCTTTCCAGAACCAACGTTTACCGAGTTTTCGCAAATGTCTGGCCCATTCGGGTGATGCGGTCATTTGGCCTCTTTTAACCGATGCCATTGATCTTCTCCTACAGGTTTACCTCAACTAAGGTGAAGATAAAAACCAACTCTTCCTTCGATCAGTATCACACATTTCATAGTGAAATCAGGGCATTATAAAATTTACCACGAAATAGTTGAATTTTAAGGGGGTATTGAAATACCTATAATAGCCTGCCATTGTACCGCAATGAGCAAAACAAAAAGCATGCTGTTAATCCTCATTTGGTCATTTTCAGCCCCGCAAGTCAGCGCCCATGCGCTTTCAGGCAGCAACCCGTGTTATAAGTTCGGCTATCTCTCTGAACGAATTATGCTGGGCAGGCAGGCGGGCTTGGAGAAGCACGAATTATTAGAGTTGATCGCATCGACCCTTTCTGGCGAGCCAGAATTTGCAGAAGGGGCGAATATGATGATTCACCAAGCGTATGAGAGTAAACGATACGCCAACCATACTGATCAACGAACCGCAATTCAAACTTTCAAGCAAGAGTGGGTATCGGGTTGCCAAGGTGCAGTTGCAAGCCAAGCAAAAGCCGCAAGACCCAACACCATAGCGGGCTACAAAGAAGTATTTTTAACTTTTCAATACGATAAAACCGGCGAACCAAATGAAGCCGAAGCCAAAAAAATGCTGGACTTTCTGGGTGCAGAACGTTGGCTGACTACCTCAAAACTAGTCATCGGACGTTTTCCAAACAAAGCTGCTCTTTCTATCTGGACCGACGCATACGGGTTCAGTTCTTGCTATAGCTTGAGGTTTGGATCCAACCTCAAAAACAGCGTGGATACGAGCTATCATAAAAGCAATGATACCTATTTCGAAATTTGCAAAAAACCAGGTGATTCAAAGCCCTACTTTGATCGAAAACAACTGCAATAAATGATGCTACAGGCATATTGGAAAAGATCGAATTCGGCCGAGCAGGTAGTTTCCCCGAAATACCGGCGACCCCCTCATCCCAACCGTCTCCCAATGGGAGAAGGGGCGCATCTGCTGATTTTGCACTCCTTACCAAAACCACGTTCGGGACTCCCTCTCCTATCCGGGAGAGGGCTGGGGTGAGGGTCCTCGGATTTAGTCTGGGGCCATTTTGGCCAACTCGTTGCATTGCCCTGTTTTCTGGACCCCGGCTCTGTGGCCGGGGACCGGTTGAGTCGGTTCCATTAGTTGCCGATCTCAACAGCTCCCCCCCCCCACAAATGGTAGTTCAAGTAAAATTCCAAATCTTAACTAGATCAGCCTCAAAAATAATTGTATTCATCCATAGGGACATACTGGGGAACACTATGAACATTCGCATAAATATTATGACATTGGCGATCTGTGCTATGGCAGGACTAGCGCATGCAGACCAAACCATATCGTTACCGGGCAACCTACCTAGTGGTGAAGCCTGTGAAACTGCTTGGGCCAAAGCGCAAACACCAGAATCCGCAGCGGTCGTCTTTATTGCTGCGCTTATTACCTATCAGTTTGATGAGGCAATTGCACGCGACTGCATGATCCGCATCGTTGATGACAGATACCTCAGCAATGGCAAACTCAGCCATGATTTAGAATATCTGATTGAAGTCGGAATCGACCGTCACGCCGAAATTGCACGGTCTTATGTAAAAGGTGCTGTTCCCGGGAATGGATACGCTATGCCCGAAGCGCCCTGGACCATCCATTTCACGCGAGATAATCGGTTTGATCTGGGCAATAGTCAATATCGGGTCAAGGTGTATACCTCTGGTCAACCGACATCCCGACCCATGACGATGCGGCGTGATGATAGTGGGCACTATCGAATTAACGAAGCATCGACACTTTTCGTTGGCGTGGCTGCACCACAATAACCACGGCTACAGATGTGTCCGCCCCCCCGATACCCAATTCCCCGCCCTGCGACCACGCAAGATCACAAATTCGCGGCTGATCCATGCCCCATGGA
>NVXG01000031.1 GCA_002733805.1 Robiginitomaculum sp.
CGACAAAACATTGTCTGACGAAGAACAGGTTCAAGCCTATTACCTCATCTACAAGCTAATGAGCATATATGAAAAAGCCTACAGGCTGCATTGCCGAAACCTGATCGAGACGGAAACCTATGTCGGGCTAACCCGCATTTTACCCACCTGGGACGGGCCAAAATTTCGCCGATGGTGGGAACGCAACAAAGTAATTTATGGGCCGACCTTTATCGCCGAAATAGATCGACTGTTGGCTGAACACTCGCCTGACCCGCTGTCCAATTCACAAGGCAATCCATCATGACCCTTGAGAGCATTTACTATATTGGCCAGACCGTTGCGGTGGTCGCGATCCTAGCCTCGCTTGCCGCCGTGTTTATTCAAATGCGCCAAATCAGCAAGCAAACACGGCAGGCGAACCGGTTGGCACGAGCCGACTTGACCCTTAATGTCTGGATGCAGACTGGCGCGACAAATTTATCAATGGCGGATACTCCAGAAAAGGCTGATTTTTTATACCGGGCGCTGATTGAAAATGAGCCGTTGAGCGGACCCGAAAGGTTGCGGTTCCGCTATGTCATGGCTATTTCGCTTGGCAGCCACGAAGCCGGTTTTAACCTGCATAGACGTGGGCTGATCGAAGAAGCAACCTATTTCCAGATGGAGGCACTTACATCGAGCTACATGCAAAACCCAGCGGCCCGAATATGGTGGCGGCAGTACCGCGTGAAGAGGAGCGACCCGGCATATATTGCGCTTATTGATCGCATGGTCAGCGAGGCCGAGGCACGCGCAGACAAAACGCCCGGCCCAAAGCCAGCCGCACCGGATGAGCCAGAGGAACCAAGAGTATGACCCTGGAAAGCATCTACTATATCGGTCAGGCGGTAATAGCGATGTTTTAGCACGGCTGATCTGCAAGCCGATCTGGACCCTCCGGCCCACCGATCAAGTCGGAGGGTGACCGGAGGGAAACACATGGGTGGGATGGTTCGCTTCCCATCACCGCCTCCCTCCGGCTTGACCGGAGGGTCGATTTGGTTTCTGCCCGCGCAAACGTGATCAAGTGTGTTTCGCGTACCTTTCCCGCAATGGTTAGTTTGCGGATGTCCGATGTGTGACAGAGCAGCAAGAGCAATACGTGATGAGTTCCTGGCTTCGATCTTTGAATATGGCCAGCAAGAATGTTTCGCTGGTTTTAGGTCCCATTCTTGGGCTAACCGCCCGGTTGTGGCTGGCCCAGATATTCCTTCTGGCGGCGGCTCTGCAATTTGCCGCACCGGGTGAAGCTCCTCCATCTAATTTGTATGCTTGTTTTGAAGGATGGTTAGCCTCTGAATCGCCAGCCAAAATGTCACTGGTTTGGTTGTCCATGTTGTTTGCAGCTTTGTTGGCCGGGGGCTTGGCGACGCGATTGGCAGCCGGTGTGCTGGCCGGGATTGCTCTGGCTTCTTTTCTTTTCGAAGTGGGGCAGGAGCAAAACTTGTTATGGGCGTTGATGTTGGGATTTATTGCGCTGTTTGGTGCTGGACCGCTCTCGCTGGATAGTTTGTTGCGCCGGGGCGAGCCGAACAACGCCACCGGCAGGTTTTTGAAATGTATACAACCTGCTTTTTTGTTGTTCATGCGTATGTGGTTGGTCGCGGTAATTCTGGTCGGGGTTTGGGGACCGTCCGGTATTGGCGACACACTGGCTCTGTTGGCGCCGCGCTCGATGGTGTTCGGGTATTATGAGCACTTCATCCATATTGGCCTGGCCGGATTGGCAATTTTGTTCCTGGCACCCGGCTTTTTAGTTCGCCCGGCAGCCGGAATTGCTGCGCCGATCTTGGCCATTACCGCCTTGAACACGGGTGGGGCCGAGACAATGTATCTGGCGGTACTTGTCGGATTTATGGCCAGTTATGGCCCCGGCGCTTGGGCATTGGAACACTGGTTCAAGTTGGACCGCTGGCCATCTGCCGATTTGAAAAATGAGGACGAGGTGCCACATATCGTGGTCGTGGGTGCAGGCTTTGGTGGCTTGGCTGCGGTCAGCCGCTTGGCGCGGGAAAAATGCCGGATCACCCTGATTGATCGGCGCAATCACCATTTGTTTCAGCCCTTATTGTATCAGGTGGCCAGTGCAGCCCTCAATCCGAGCGATATTGCCTTGCCGATCCGCGCCCTGTTTCGCCGACAAAAAAATGTACAGGTTTTGTTGGGCGATGTGATTGCAACAGATCGCGAAAAACGAGAGGTGTTATTGGCCAATCAGCGCATTTCCTATGATCATTTGATTGTCGCAACGGGGTCCAGACCCAGTTATCACGGCATGGAACAATGGGCTGACCTGGCTCCCGGTTTGAAACAGATCGAAGATGCAACCCTTATTCGTTCGCGTTTGCTATCGGCTTTTGAACATGCCGAGGACGCTTTGGATACGGCGGAGCAAAAAAACTGGATGACATTTGTCATCATCGGAGCCGGACCGACCGGGATTGAAATGGCCGGGGCGATGGCCGAATTGGCCCATCACGGATTAACCGGCGAGTTTCGAAACATCGATCCGACCCATGCCCGCATTATCGTGCTAGATCGAGGCAAAAGATGCCTGAGCAGTTTTCCACAAAGTTGTTCGAAACGGGTCGAGCGAATGTTGGTCGGACTTGGGGTGGAGGTGCGCCATGACGCAGCATTGGCCAGTATGGATACGGCCGGTGTCACCTTGGAGGATGGGACCAGAATTGCGGCACGCACCATTTTGTGGACGGCTGGTGTGCAGGCTTCAAATGCTCATCAATGGCTGGGCGTCAAACCCGGTCCGGGCGGGCGTATACCCGTCACCAAGAGGTTGCGTCTAGCGGATGATCCCCGGGTGTTTGTGGTGGGCGATACAGCCGCCATTGTCTCGCCTGACGGATCAATGGTGCCGGGATTGGCTCCAGCCGCCAAACAAGCTGGCTTGTATGCGGCCCGGGTCATTATTGCCAAGATGAATGATAAAACAGTGCCCGCACCGTTTTCGTATCGACATCAAGGATCATTGGCCACCATTGGGCGCTCATCGGCCATTGCTGACTTTGGATGGATCCGGTTGACCGGGGCACCGGCCTGGTGGTTATGGGGGATGGTTCATGTGGGGTTTTTGACTGGAGTCAGGAACAAGATCGCCGTGGCATTTCAATGGATTTGGGCTTATTTGACCTATGATCGATCGACCCGGTTGATCACTGGACCGGGCGCAAAGATCAATTCTGATCTTCCTGCGCCTTGATGGTGCTGCCCGCCTAAAGGCTCTGCATGAAATCCAGCAAACCTTGCATATCTGGCGGCATTGGAACTTCGAAATGCAATTTCTCATGGGTCACCGGGTGAATGAAACCCAGTTGATAGGCGTGTAGCGCCTGACGGTGGATGGTTGGTGCCGTTTCGTCATCGGCCCGGCGTAGTTTGCGATAGCCCCGATGCTTGCCATAGACCGGATCATCCAGCACCGGACAACCAATATGGGCCAAATGCACCCGGATCTGATGGGTGCGTCCGGTTTCTAGACGACATTCGATCATGGCCGCAGCCGGTGTGCCGACCGGTTGGCCCTTTTGTTGGCCAAATGCGGACAGGCATTTGTAATTGGTAATGGCGTGACGACCCAACATGCTTTCAGGATTGCGAACCACAGCTTGTTTCTTGCGATCATGGGGTGAGCGGGCGATCCGTGTATCAATGGTGCCTTCGCGCGGCAACGGACCTCCTCGGGTTAAGGCCAAATAGGCTCGCTCTACTGTGTGTGCGCTAAACTGTTTGGACAAGCCTTGGTGGGCTGCATTGGACTTGGCTACGACCATAACCCCGGACGTGCCTTTGTCGAGCCGATGCACAATGCCGGGGCGTTCAACGCCGCCAATGCCGGAAAGTGACCCGGCGCAATGGTGCAACAGCGCGTTGACCAAGGTGCCGGTCCAATTACCAGCCGCCGGATGAACCGTCAGGCCAGCCGGTTTGATCAACACAATCAGATCATCATCCTCGAACAAAATCTCCAGAGGAATATCTTCGGGTTGCGGGATCGCTTCAACCGGTGCCGGGATTTGCAAGGCAATGCAGCTTCTGACTTGTACTTTGCGCTTGGAACTGGTTTCGATTTTGTCGTCGACCCGCAATTGCCCGTCGGCCAGTAAGGCCTGAATTCGAGCCCGCGACAGATCAGGCCACAGCCTAGCCATGTACCGATCTATGCGTTCGCCTGCTGCAACTTGCAGTGCGCTAACAATACGCGTCTCTTGCTTTCCATTTGCCATAAAACTGGCATAAGCTGCGTACCGTACAAGTGCAATGCCTTTAGGCTTGCGCGCATTAGAAAAAGGGAAGTGTCCAAATGAGTGAAGGTGAACAAACAGGTTGGACACGAAGAGCCGCCTTAGGGGCCGGTGGGCTTGGACTTCTGGGCACCGCCGCCTGTGCAGCAAAGCCAACGCCGCGTGATGAGCAGGCAAAAGACGGACCGTTTCAGCACGGCATCGCGTCAGGCGATCCGTTGCAAACCAGAGTGATCTTGTGGACTTGTATTTCTGGTCCGGGCGGCGGGTATGTCGGTTGGGAGATATCCAAAGACCGTAATTTTGGTGAACTGGCTGGCTCTGGCCAGCAATTGGTTGGCCAAAACGGCCCGACCCCGGTCAAGATGGACGTCGGCGGGTTACTGCCCGGAACCGAATACTTTTACCGTTTTACCCGTAATGATGTAGTTTCCGCGACCGGGCGAACCAAAACCCTGCCTCAAGGGCGTGTCGACGAAATAGCCTTAGCGGTGGTTTCTTGCTCCAATTACCCAGCCGGGTATTTTCATTCCTATGCTCACTTGGCGACTTCTGAACCGGTGGATGCCGTTCTGGCGCTAGGCGATTATATTTATGAATACGGATTGGGTGGTTATGCCACCGAGGATGCCGAAGTTCTGGGGCGCGTGCCGGAACCAGTACATGAATGTCTGAGCTATGCCGATTATGCCATGCGCTATGCCCAGTATCATCGCGACCCTGATTTGCAGGCGGCGCACGCCATTGCGCCATGGATACTGACCTGGGATGACCATGAAACCGCCAATGACAGCTGGAAAGACGGCGCACAAAATCATAGTGCCGACGAAGGAGATTGGGCCACACGCGAAGCGGCCAGCCTAAAAGCATTTTACGATTGGACCCCAACTCGCGAGCCAGCCTCTGACCAACCGCGTTCCGCATTTTGGCGGCGGTTTGATTTTGGTGATCTGGCCAGTCTGACCATGATCGAGACCCGGTTGTCCGGGCGATCCAAGCAAATTACCTTTGATGAGTTTCCGGTTCCGGTTGATGCCGACCCGGACGATCCAGAAGTACAGGCCAAGATCGCGCATTTTGAAAAAGAGGTCATTGGCCGGGTGGATCGACGGATGCTGGGCGATGCACAAGCTGCCTTTGTGGCCGAGACCTTACAAAGCTCTGTAGCATCGGGTCAGGCTTGGCAAATTATTGGCAACCAAACCCTGTTTACCGAAACTCGCTCGCCCGATTTTATGGCCAGCTTGCCCGGTTGGCTAAAATGGATGGTCAAACGAAGCAGTGATTTGTTCTATGGATATTTTCAGCGTTCGCGCTTTCATCCCTTGCTCAATCTTGATTCGTGGGATGGCTATCCAGCAGCGCGCGAGCGGTTTTATGACAGGGTAAAAGCGAGTGGTGCCAATATGCTGGTGGTGACCGGCGATACCCATGATTTTACAGCGGCTCGTTTGCGCGATGCTGCGGGCACCAAGGTCGGGGCTGAGTTGGGGACATCCGGCGTTTCCAGTCCGGGGAATTATTCCAGCATTAAAGCGCCGGGGGTAAATTTTGGCAAACTGACCGAGGCGCAAAACCCGGACCTGCTGCTGCATGATACGTCCTATACTGGCTATATTCGTATGAAAGTGACCCGTGAAAACGTGTTGGCCGATTACATCGCGACTTCCAGTGTAAAAGTCCCGAAATGGACCGCCGAAACCGAATATCAGTTCAAAGTCACCAAGGCAGATATTGAACGGCTTTAGTGCTTTTGCCGCATCACCAGCGCAATGACCATCGCGCAGGTAAACGGCACCACGCGCTCCAATACATCGCCCGGTGCATTGGGCAACAGATAAAACCAGATGGTCAGGACAAACCCGACGATCATCGAGATCAACACGCCTTGGGCCGAGGGTGGTCTGCCAAAAGCGCGCAACAGGACGATCGGCCCGAACGCTGCGCCCATGGCTGACCAAGCAAACAATACCCGCGAGAAGATCGACGCGGGCAGGGCCAAGGTTAGTGCTATGGCAATGGCGCTTAAGGCCAGTGTCACTAAGCGAGAGATCAACAGCTCTTTGCCGACAAATCGTTTGGCCAACCCCAGATCATGGGCCGCTGCGGATCCTGCTGCCAGTAATAAACTATCTGCGGTTGACATGATTGCCGATAAAACGGCGGCCAATACCATGCCGGCCAGGGCGGCTGGCAACAGCGTGTTGCTGATCTCGAAAAATACGTTTTCTGCTTCGGTACCGACCGGCAATAGAGCGCGGGCCGACAGGCCCAAAATCGCCATGGCGGAAAACACAATGACCGACCATGAAATGGCAATGAAAAATCCGGTCTTGATGTCATCGTTAGATCGAATGGCCATCAGGCGGGTCAGCAATTGCGGCTGTCCCACCGGCCCAATGCCGATACCCAGACAGCCGATTACAAATCCGGCGGTGGCAATCCCGGCGGCGGGCAAGGCGGGAGCATTGGTTGCGGTTGCGGATAATATGGCTTGCGGGCTGCCAACTTGCGCCAAGGCCAGACCGGCCAACAATACGGCCGCTGCCAACATCAAGATTGATTGCAACGCATCGGTGACGCTCACCGCCCAGAACCCACCGACCCAAGTATAAAGTACAACAATTGCCGCGCCGATCAGCACGCTTGCCGTCATGGGTAGATCGAACGCGCCGGCAAAGGCCTGTCCGGCACCCTGAAACTGACTGGCCACATAAAGGGAAAAACAAAACAAGATCAGCCCGCCAGCCAGAGTGGTGATTGTACGGCGCATTTTTCCGTTGATCCCGATCACCAGATAATCGGTCAGGGTAATCAAATCATGCTGTTCGGCGGCGCGGCGTAGTGCTGGACCAATACCGAGCCATACCACGGTATATCCCAGCCATACGCCGGGCAGGATCCAAAGAGCCATCGGCCCGGTCGCATAGAAAAACCCGGAGAGGCCGAGCAAAACCCAAGCCGATGAGGAGGATGCTGCATAAGATAACGCGCTGACCCATGGCCCCAATGTGCGTCCGCCGAGAAAGAAATCACGAACGGTATGGGTGCGTGACTTGGCCCAAAATCCGATCCCTAACAGCAAAATCTGATAGAGAACCAAGGTCAGAAGGGTGATCGTATTTGCGGACATTTGTAAGGTTCCTATTCAATAAACTCGGATATTTCTTCAATAAACTCGGATATTTCACCTAAAGTCTTGCGAGAAATATCCGGGATCATGGCATCTGCTGCCGGATAGCCAGCTACCACAATCATCACGGCGCGCTCTGATTTGGGCCGACCCAGCAAGTCGCGCAAAAACCCCATGGGGGAGGGCGTGTGGGTTAAGGTGGTCAGGCCAGCCAGATGTAAGGCGGCGATCAATAGCCCGCTGGCCAACCCCACACTTTCCTGAATGTAATAGTGCTTGGACCGTTCGCCAGTTTCTTCATCAAGGCCATAGTTTTGCTGAAAAACCACGATCAACCATGGCGCGGTTTCCAGAAATGGTTTGTGCTCATCCGTACCCAAATGAGCTAGATCATTGAGCCATTGTTTGCCAGCTTTGCCCGCATAAAAAATGGCCTCTTCCTTTTCTGCTGCTTCGCGAATTTTGGTTTTGATCTGTGAATTGCTGATCGCCACAAAGGTCCATGGTTGTTTATTGGCTCCCGATGGCGCGCTACCTGCGGCGCGAATGGCCCACTCAATAGTCTCTTTGGGCACCGGAATATCGGCAAAATCCCGGACTGTCCGACGGCTGGAAATTTCCTTAAAAAAGGTTTTGGCCTGCTGAATGGTTTGTTCGGGTGGCACCTTTGGTCGTGCCCGAAAAGGTACCAGCTTCAGTGTTGTCATTGTGTCCCCGTCAATTGGTTAATCAAATTTACCTGATCTTAACCTGAATAGATGTTTTGTTAACCTCGATTAACGTGGTGTTACCGCCCGACCAGTAGTAGGATCGGTAATACCACCTACATCTAGTAGTTGATGACTTGTGTTTACACCATATGTGTTGGTGCTAATGTGACGTGAATATCGTCAGGGGAGTGATTCGAATGGCCGGAAACGGTCCTTGGAGTGTTAAGGGAATTGACCCGAAAGCCCGTGCTGCAGCCAAAGAAGCGGCGCAGCGCAATGGCATGACTTTGGGTGAATGGCTGAGCAATAAAATGCTGGAGCCGGAAAACCTGAGTCATACCCGTAATGAACCGAGTACGACCCGCAATGAGTATGCTGGCTCTTCGCGTCGCGGTGGACATGAAGTCGCGTCCGCGCCGGTGCGTGGTGATCATCGTCAGCCCGGTGATGACTGGATTTTTTCTGAAATTGAAGGTTTGGCTCGGCGGTTGGAAGCAACTGAGCAACGCTCGACCTTGGCTATTACTGGCATTGATCAATCGGTGTTGGGTATGTTGTCCCGGGTCGAACGGGTCGAGACAGTCCAGACCGAAGTAAATGACCGGTTGGCGCAATCATTGGACACACTAGATGTTCGTCTGGCCCAGATGGACCAGTCCATGGACGAACATTCGGTCCGCTATTCTCGCCAGCTTGATGATGCAGCGCGCCGCATTGATACCATTGGCGAACAGGGCGACACCACGAACAGCGCCTTGCGCCATGAAGTTGGCAAGGATGTTGAGCTGATCAATACTCGCTCTGATGAAATCAGCCAGCGCCTGGCCCAAGCCGAAAAACAAACCGACAATGCGATCCGCACGCTGGAAGCCAGTTTTGTTAATCTGGATGAGCGGCTAAGGGGCACAGAGAATTCGATTGATCAGAACTCTGATTCTGGTCTCTCGGAAAAGTTTGATCGTCAGTTTTCCCAGATTAGCAATGAGCTGGTCAAAGTGGTTGCCGAAACCCGGGGTCAGTTAGCAGCCCAGATCGAGGCCCATGCAGCCAATCCGAAATTGGGGCAGGTGGAGGACGGGCTGGCCCATGTCCGCCGCAAATTTGCGTCCACTGAAAATCGCCACGCCAACACGTTGGAACAAATTGCACTTGCGGTGTCCAAGCTGGGCAGTGCCGTTGAAAACCGCCTGCGCGAATCAGAGCAGCGCAGTGATACGCGGCTGGATACTTTACGGCAGGATCAAGCGACGGCGCTGGACAAAGTTGGACAGTCAATGGCCGAAGTTGTCGAGCGGTTAGAGGCCAGATTTGATCAGGCTGAGGAAAGCAAGACGGCGGAAAATGATCTGGAAAGCCGGTTGCGCGAGTCCGAACATCGCACCGGGCAGTTGGTCGAAGAGGCGCTGCAACGCGTACACCAACGGTTGGATGAAACGCAAAGTGAAGAAACGGATTCAGATTCGCCCGTGCAACGGGCGCTGGAAAATCTGACCGAACGACTGGCCGCCATTGAGGATCGTTCCACGCCCCCTTTTGCTGATCCGAACAATGATCAGAGTCGAGCTGCGTCTACTCATGCTACCCCGGATAATTTTGAAAATGATCCAGCAGCCAGTGAATTGGTTGCGCCGCCAGCACCAGAAAACACGCATCATTACGCGCAAAACCCGGAACCGTTTGATCAACCCGGTTTGCCATCATTGGGGGATGGCGGTGACTTTGGCGCACCGATAGATTATGTGCCGGAGGAATTGCCGGAACTGTATGCCGAGCACTATCAAAACAACGCGGTCAATCCTGACCAGCCGGTTGGCGCGACAGCCAACCAGGCATTTATGGATGCGGCTCGACGTTCTGTATTAGAAAGCGCGCAAGCTGCTGCTCGCGCTCCGGCCTATCCGGCCGGTTCCCCGGTACCGGGCCTGTCAGCACAATCAAACCCGGAAAATAAAAAAGACAATCGTAAAATGCTGGTTGCAGCCAGCGTATTTGCACTTGTTGCCATCGGCGCAGCGGCGACCGTAACCCTATTGGATTTGGGGGGGAACAATGCGTCTGGGCCACCAATGGCGCAGCAGGAAATGGATGGCGGGACGGGCAATGACCAGTTCTTGTACGGGTCCAATCAATCCGGTGGTGCGGCAACAGAAACTGATAGTGCAGCGCAAGATCAACCAATGGCCCCGCCGATTGATCAAAATGAACCAGAGCCAGTTCGGGTCGCGGCGATCACGCCTTTGCCCGGAGTCAAGGATCCAGTTGTCACTCAAAAACCAGTAATTTCCAAACCAGCCCGCACGACACCCCGACCGCAAGCTCAGGTTCCCGTGACGCGGGTTGCCACCGTAACACCACGACCAAGTTCACGGCCCGTGCAGCAAGCCAGCATCGCGCCAACCATCTCGCAAGATCCGAATGAACCAATATCTTTGGGTCATACTGCGCCCAAGACCAATGAGCGACCCAGCATGGAACAGGCGGCTGCGGCTGGCGACCCTGTGGCGCAATACCAATATGCCGGTTCTCTGTTGGATGCAGGACAAGAAGTGCGCGCGGCCAAGGTCATGCAGCAAGCTGCGGAAAAAGGCCTGCCCGCCGCGCAATATCAGTTGGCCAAGTATTTTGAAAACGGCACTGGCCTGCCGATTGACGAACGTGCAGCACGCCGCTGGACCGAGCGCGCGGCCAATGGTGGCAATCGCCGGGCCATGCACAATCTGGCCATGTATTATGCCGAAGGACGCGGAACAACCCAAAGTTATGAAAATGCGGCAAAATGGTTTGAAGAGGCGGCTCTGCTTGGCTTGACCAATTCACAATTTAATCTGGCTCTGCTGTATGAACAAGGATTGGGTCTGCCCAAAAGCCTTCCCGATGCCTACGCATGGTATTCGATCGCCTCCAAAGCTGGAGATCGTGGCGCAGGTGGAAAACTGCTTGAATTGAAAAAACAGCTCCCGGCTGACGCCATTTCAGAGGCAGGAATAATCACCGCACGTTTTCGCCCTCGCCCGCTGGATCTGGCCGCGCAAGGTACGTTTCGCAACATAAATTGGGCGCGAAATCAACTGGATAACCCGGCGACCATCAGTCGCTCGCAAATTTTACTGGCTCGCCTCGGCTACCAACCCGGTCCCGCCGATGGCAGCGTTGGTGAAAAAACCCGTTTAGCGGTGATTGCCTATGAACGGGATAATGGTTTGGCACAAACCGGCCGCATTGACGGTGCTTTGTTGAGCAAGTTAGAGCGAGCAACCGTGAACTAGGGTTCAAACCTTTATCTGGAGCACATCAACAATGCAGACTCACGAAACAACTTTATTTGTCACGTTTGGCCGAATTTTATTGGCTTTGTATTTTTTGCTGCCGGGGTTTGCTAAATTGGCCGCACCTGATGTGCAACTTGAGCTTATGCAGCACCACGGCATAGCCTATGCGGCAATTTTGTTGCCGATTGCTGGTTTGGCCCAAATGCTGGGGGCGTTTGCCCTGTTGAGCAATCGTCATGTGCGTCTGACCTGCTTGGGCTTTGTGCTCTATATTTTGATTATCAATTACACATTACATGATTTCTGGCATTTCACCGGACCAGAAGCGGCTCATGAATTGCAGAACTTTATTAAAAACCTAGGGATTTTAGCCGGACTGTTGGTGCTGGCCGGAATTAGTCCTGTCCGCAGGATCAAAATTTCCGAATTGCTACGCTCGGACCGTGCCAAATAAGGCAGACAGACCTGCGGATCACTTTTTCTTCGACAAAGCATATTCCATGGCTCTACGTGCCCAAATAACGGCCTCATGCGGATCATCCATGGCACTTTCCGGGATGGTCCAATAGGCCATTGGTTTGGGTTCCTTGCCCTTGCCAAAATCAACCATGAACGGGCCGCATCCCAATGGTGCCAAGTCGGCCATCATGGCCTCATTGGCTTTTACATACAGCATATCATCAGCCAGCAGGGCAAACATCACCCCTTGGACATACACTCCAGCACCCACAAACATATTGCGGGTGCTGATCTCGCCCAGCGCCGACAAATGATCGCAGACGAAGGCTTTAAATTCGGTTGTGACGGCCATAATTTGCTCGCTTCAGGCATGTGTGGTAATTCGTTGCGTACCGGTTTTGGAAGGAAATTCCATCGCCGATCAAACAGACTTTATCATTTATATCCGGGGGGAACAAAAATGAGTTCACAGCAAATGAACGAAGAAAAATTCAACGAGCTATTCGGCAAGGTATTGGGTGATGTCGGCGGCGCGATTGGGTTGTTAATGGCCTTTATGGGGGACAAAGCCGGGGTCTATCAGGCGCTGGAAGAAGCTGGCCCCTCGACGCATCAGGAACTGGCAGCAAAGATCGAAATTGATCCTAGGTATTTGCTTGAATGGCTGTCGTCAAATGCTGCTGCCGGCTATGTGAACTATGATGCAGACAATGACAAATTTTCCCTCTCACCAGAGCAGGCAGCGATTTTTGCCCATGAAGGTGAACCTACCTGCATGCAAGGTTTTTTCCAAGCAGTGGTTGCACAGTATGAGTCCCATGAAACCGCAGTTGATGTATTCAAGACGGGTCGTCCTCGTCCATGGTCCGAACATACTGCTTGCTGTTTTTGTGGCACTGACCGCTTTTTTCGTCCGGGATATGCGGCCAATTTAGTGCAAAACTGGATCCCGGCACTGGATGGTGTCGCCGCCAAGTTGGAAGCTGGTGCTAAAATTGGCGATATCGGTTGCGGGCTGGGTTCATCGACGATTTTACTGGCTGAAACCTACCCAAACTCGAAAGTGTTTGGTTTTGATTTTCATGAACCGTCGATCACCAAAGCCAAGGAAAAGGCCAAACTGGCTGGTCTGACCAATGTGGAATTTCACACGGTCACCGCCAAGGATTTTCCCGGTAATGATTTCGACTTTATGTGTATTTTTGATGCCTTGCATGACATGGGCGACCCGGTCGGGGCCGCCGCTCATATCAAAGACAGCCTAAAACCGGATGGCACCTTTATGGTGGTTGAGCCTTTGGCTGCTGATAATCTGGGTGACAATCTCAACCTGCTGGCTGCAATTTTTTACGGGTTTTCCACCACTATTTGCGTGCCGACATCCAAGGCACAAGAGGTCGGCTTGGCGCTGGGCGCACAGGCTGGTCAGAAGCGCCTGACTGCGGTGTTGAATGAGGCTGGGTTTACCTCAGTTCATCGCGCTACCGAAACACCAACCAATATGGTGTTGGAAGCGCGACCCTAAGGGCTGATCCTCCCCTAGCACACTTCAAACAAGCCAGCCGCGCCCATGCCGCCGCCAACGCACATGGTGCAAACCACGTATTTTACGCCGCGTCTTTTGCCTTCAATCAGCGCGTGGCCGACCATTCTTGCGCCCGACATGCCATAGGGATGGCCAATGGATATTGCCCCGCCATTGACGTTCAATTTGTCATTGTCGATGCCCAATTTGTCGCGGCAATATAGAACTTGAACGGCAAACGCCTCATTCAGTTCCCATAGGCCAATATCGTCCATGCTCAAGCCATTGGCTTTCAACAGTTTTGGCACAGCAAAAACCGGACCGATGCCCATTTCATCCGGGCTAAGACCGGCCACGGCAATGCCGCGATAAATGCCCAGCGGTGAAAGCCCGCGACGGCTGGCTTCGGCGGCTTCCATCAGCACGCTGGCCGAACTGCCATCGGATAATTGTGAGGCATTCCCGGCAGTAATAAACTGTCCTTCGCTGACCTGTTGGCCACCTTTGAAAACGGTCTTGAGAGATTGCAACCCTTCCAAGGTTGTGGAGGGGCGGTTTCCCTCATCCTTGGTCAGTGTGACTTGCTTGTCGGATATTTCTCCGGTTTCACGGTCCATTACTTTCATGGATGTTGGCAGCGGGACGATCTCATCATCAAACTTACCAGTTTCTTGGGCAGCGGCAGTGCGTTGTTGGGATTGCAAGGCATATTCGTCTTGTGCATCACGGTTGATGCCATATCGGGTCGCGACAATTTCTGCAGTTTCCAACATGGACATATAAAGTTCCGGCTTGTTGGCTTTAATCCATGGATCACCGGCCCGAAACAAATTCATTTTGTCATTTTGTACCAAAGAAACGCTCTCAGTGCCGCCGCCAACACAGATATCCATGCCATCACAAATGATCTGTTTTGCCGCGATCGAAATCGCCATCATGCCGGAAGCACACTGTCGATCGACGCTCATCCCGGCCACGCTGTCAGGCAATCCAGCCCGGATCAGCGATTGGCGCGCCGAATTTTGTGCGGCCGAGCCTTGTTGCATGGCCGTCCCCATGACCACGTCATCAACCTCTTCGCCAGCCAGTCCCGCCCGGCTGACCGCATTGCTGATCGAATGTCCGCCCAGCGCCTGATGTTGGGTATCATTAAAGGCACCGCGATAGGCTTTTCCGATCGGGGTGCGGGCTGTGGAGACAATAACGGCTTCGCGCATGGGGTTTTTCCTTAAAGCTTCAACTTTTCCATTGGTTTTTTGGCTTGCGAGCCAAATCCTTTACGCAAGATTAATCCTTGCGGCCAATACCAGTAGCAGCCCATTCGTTCGGATCAAAGAAAAACCAATGCAAAATCGACTTTTATTCCTGCCCGCCCTGTTTTTGGCGTTGGCCTTGACCAACACCGCACAGGCAGAGGTACGTGATGTACGCTTTTCCGCACAACAGGAGACGGCACAGGTTTTGTTCCAGTTTGACGCGCAACCCAGCGCGGTCAAAGTGTTCATCACCCAAAATGGCCTGGATGTTGATGTTTTGGGTGTTGAGGTTACCGCCGCCAAATTCGCGCCGGGTAATGCCAATTTGATCCAGAATATTCAGCAAATTGTCGCGCCAGGTGGCGCTCGTTTGCGATTGAAGTTAAGCGAACTGCCTTTGGGTGCTAAAGCAGAAATTTACCGCAATTCAATATTGGTTACGGCTACATTTTCCCATGTGATCCATCGTGCCAATGATGCACTGGCCTTTACCAAACCAGATCAAGGGTCGGTCACAAAGCCAGCCGCCGCGCATGTTATTGCGGCCAAAACACCGGCCAAAGTCCACACAGAATCATCGGCAAAACCAGAGGCACATACGGTTGCGGCCTCGGCCAAGACTGAACACACGACGCAAGCTGACGAACCGATGGAGCCTGTTTCTGATGTGCAGCAACCTGGGCATGATGGCCAGGCACCGCCGAAACGCATTGAGCTGCCGAACAAGCCCGTTGGCCACGGCATGATCCGCGAGGCTTCCTTGCGCGCCGCCGGTAAGCTTAACAAGGAACAATGCGTCGCGTCCGAGCAAGCGGTCAGGGATGATCCTTGGGCGCTGGACAATCTGGCCCGCTTTGGAGCTTGTCTGTCGATCGAAGGCAAGACGACAGAAGCGCAAGAAGTATTTGAACGGTTGTTGACGTTTGATCCTGAAACCTTTGCGGCCTATGTCGGTCTTGGCGCAATGGCGCAAGATGCCGGACATACAGAAAAGGCACGGGAGTATTACGAAGAAGCGCTGGCGCTGGGCGGTACAGATGAGCAAGCCGCACAGGCTCGTGATCTCATGCGGTCCCTCGAAGACGGATAAGGGTCGTGGGCGTTAGGCCTGACTGGCCAACCCAACCCATCCCAAAGCATCAGTCGAAGCTGATTTACGTTGTAGGGCGCTGCGAAATGTCTGACGTAGATCATCACCAAGTGCGCTCAATCCAGCTTGGGACGGGCAAAATTGGATGTCGCTACTTTTGTTGTTCAGGGCCGTAAAACCAGCTGGATCACTCAGGCACAAAATGGTTAGGTCCGGCGTGCTGGCCAATTCATTGCAATGAATACTCTGGACCAGATCGCAAATAGCTTCTGGGGCCAAACCATCGGCTAGAATAATTAGATCAAAACTATTGAAGCAAAGTTGGTCCAGCGCGCTTTCCGTATTGATAACTTGGGTGATCCGGTCAAATTCGAAACTTTCCATTGCGACCTGCAACAAATCCGGGCCGTTGCTTTCTGGTCGGACCAACAGAACTCTCAAATCAATAAACTTGCTGTGGTATCCCATGTAATTCCCCATGCTTGGGTCGGTTTTTCCCGACCTTCTTGGGAGTATGAATACCAAGTTCAGCTAAAAACGCCGTAAAACAAGTATGCCGCATTTTATGAAATTCAGTTGTTGTTTGGTGACCATGCGAGGCACATATTATAACAAGTTATGTTGATGGGTGTTGGCATAGGCGGTTTGATCAGCTATGACGCGCCCGCATTATTCTTTTTCAGGTTCAGGGGAACCATTATGGCAGAAGTAACCGAAGTCGAACTACCAACCATCACTGGCAATATGCTGTTCTACAAAAAGCCTGAACTGCTGAACGTGCAGGCGCATGGGAAACTGGGTATTACCCCGTTAACCGAACAGCCCTTTGCATTTTTGCGAGATACGCAGGTTGTGCCGATCAACGTATCCGAATTTAATCATGTTGCGTTGAACTATCCGATTATCTTTGCAGGTGAGGAAAAAACGCCAGCTGCTGTGATGGGGTTAAAAACCGATCAAAATGCCTTTGTCGATGAAGATGGAAAAATAGCGCCGGGTGTTTATCTACCAGCCTATATTCGTCGGTATCCTTTTGCTTCGGCAAAAAATACTGATGATGCAAACTCTTTGATGATCTGTATTGATCGCTCATCGCCGCTGGTTACCGAGAATGCTGACTCGCCATTTTTTGAAGGGCAAGAACTGGCAGAAGTGACCAAGCAAGCTGTGGAGTTTGTCAAAATCTATGAAACGGAAATTCAGGGCACCGTCAATTTTGTAAAAATGTTGAAGGATTATGATCTGTTTGAGACCATTGATGTTCTGGTGGCTGGCCCACCTGATGCCCAAAGCCAACCTACTCAACAGAAAATGGGAACCTATGAAGGGATCTCCGAAGAAAAGATTGCCGGCCTTTCTGATGAGAGACTGATCGAGTTGCGTAATAATGGTGGCCTTGCCGCGATTTATGCACATCGCCTGTCACAAGCCAATTGGCAGCGTTTGCTGAACATGGAAATGAGTCAGGAATTAAAAAAAGTAAATTCAGCAGGTAAAACTTGATCTGAACCGAAATTGATGCAAAATTGAGACGACGCCCGTAGGTTACGGGCGTCGTCTTTTTTGTGTTGGGTCAATTAGCCGGAACGGCCTTCGCGGATCCACATCCCGGCGATCAGCAACAAAATAATAATCAGTGCCATCCAAGGAGCAAACAATGGTTGCCTTGTGCTTTGGGTTTGTAAGCTAAAACGGTTTTTTTGCAGACCTAACCAGTTGCGCCCCTTTTGCCGGTCATCGGGGCGAGTTCGCCGCACGTCAAAATTGGTTGAGAGCTTGGTCAGGTGAAACACCGCACCAGCCTGTTGCTTCACCAAAGAGGCCAATGGTTCAGCTTGGAGTTGTAAATTGGTCAATTCTGGCAGGTTTAATTGCCCCTGTGCCGCCACGGCCAGCAAATCACCAGACTTCAAAGTCAGCAGCCCGCCATTTGGGGCCACGGGCATTTCTGCAGTAAATATCCCCGGCGACACGGCTTGCAACGCCAAATGGGTGATTTGCCCATCCGGGGTCTCTACTTCAACCGAAGGCGGTGCGTCGGATAAGGTTTGCAGGGTGACGTGCAATTTGTCGTCGCGAATGAACCCGGAAAGAGCTTCTTCTTCCAGTTCAGGTTCTTTCATCAGCCAGTGCGCCAAGCGCCGGTACATTTCATATTGTGGTCCGCCACCTTCAAAGCCGCGCGACCAAAGCCAAGCCTGATCTGATAACAGCAGCGCGACCCGTCCGGCACCGACCCGATCCAGCACCAACAGTGGCTGGTCATCAGCCGCCGAAAGCACCACATCGCCTGTCACACCGGTGACCCCGATCGAGCGGCCCCAACGACCCCAGTTTTCCTGTTGCTCGTGCAGCACAGAGGTGACCGGGTGTTTGATCCCGGTTTCAGTCAACCTTGGTGAATAGGGGACCGTGTTGATTTTTCCGTCCGGCCGGGCTGGCAGAATTCCAGCCAAAAATGTTTTGGACAAAGATGCCTCACCAGCAAAAGGCGGGCCTGCCGCCACCATCAGAGCGCCACCTTTTTCGACATATCTAACCACGTTTTCCAGATACAATAGGGGCAACACACCACGGCGGGTATATCGGTCAAAAATGACCAGATCGAAGCTGTCCAGTTTATTGACGAACAATTCGCGGGTCGGAAAAGCGATCAATGCCATTTCGTTCAAGGGAGTGGCATCGCGCTTGGTCGGGGGGCGCAAAATGGTGAAATGAACCAGATCTACCGCCGGGTCAGATTTTAACAGATTGCGCCATGCGCGCACCCCGGCATAGGGCTCTCCCGAAACCAGCAAAACCCGTAACCGTTCGCGGACCCCGGTTACATCAATGGCCACCCGGTTATTAATCAGGGTCAATTCCTCGCCGGCTGGTTCCACCCGGATTTCGACCAGATTGGTCCCCCGGCTTTGTAAGGGAAGCCCAACTGTTACATTTTTGCCTGTTTGCACTCTGGCCGATTGGGCCGGTTCACCGGCAACCTGCAAGGTCACCAGAGCTGCGGTTGGTGTCGATTGACCGAACTCATCGACCCGGATGGTGAACTGGACACGTTCGCCGACAATGCCAAACCGTGGGGCTTCGATAATTTTTAATGTGCGGTCTCCCAATTGCGGGTCGCCACTGAGCAAGGCGTGTATCGGCGCATCTAGATCAAATTCAGCCAAGCGATCATGGATAATACCGTCGGTCACCACGACCGCCCCGGCCAGACGTTCCGCCGGGATCTGCCCAAGCCCGGATTGTAAGGCATCAAACAATCGCGTTCCTTCAGGCGCATCGGATACTTTGATCTCCAACACATCGAGCATCGGGTCTTCTTTGGCTGCTTCGCGGATTTGTTCGGCGGCTTGTTTTGCTATTTCGGCGCGCCCACCCAGTTGCATGCTGTGCGTGTCATCGACCAATAACAGGGCAATATCGCTTAAATATTCATGCTCGGTTTTTATCTTTTGCGGCCCCATGGCCAAGAAAACCAATGCGCCGATCAACACCAGCCGCAAAGCCAGCCATATGGGGCGATGCCATCCGGCCCAGATCGAAAAGCCGAGACCAAGGGCGGATATCAGGGCCAACCATATCACCGGAACAAGCGGCGCAAAGATCAAGGAATTTGTCATTGGCCCAGCCGCTCCAGCAATGCTGGGATATGGACCTGATCGGCTTTATAATTGCCGGACAGCACGTACATCACAAGATTGATCCCGAACCGCCTGGACATTTCGCGTTGCCGTTCTATTTCGCCGCTAAGACCAGCCATTGGTTTTCCGTTGGCATCAATGGCCCACGCCGCTGCCCAATCGTTCGATCCAATGATCAGCGAAGAAACGCCGTCGAGATTGGAGCCTCGGCTGTCGGCCTCAACCCAAACCGGGGAACCGGCATAGCGCCCGGGGAACTTCGAGATTAAATAATAGGCGCGAGTCAAAACGTGATCGTTCGGAATTTCGGTCAAACCGGGAATGTCAATTTTGGCAAACAGACTGGCCAATGCCGGGTCGATGCCGCCAGCCGTATCGGCGCGCAGGCCGCCATCTTGCGTATCCAGTATGAGCATGCCGCCGTTTTTCAAATACACATTCAGCTTGTCAGCGGCCTGTTCTGAAATGTCGACATTGCCTAAAACTGGCCAATACAAAAAGGATACCAGATTTATCTCTGCAGTTTCCAGATCAATGGCCAAGGGTTCACCCGGCTCGACCGTGGTTCGCATATTCAACTCGTGCGACAAGCCAGCCAGACCTGCTTTGCTTAAGGTATCCACGGCGTGATTATGGGTCACCACATAGGCCAAGCGAGTTTGCTCGATGGCCTCAAAAACATTGCTTTGCTGGGCTTGGACTGAAGAGGCATTGGTCAAAACCCCAATCGGGACGCTCAGTAAAAGTCCCCAAAACAACAAGAGGCTGATCTGACGACGGCCGGGTAGTTTTCCGCCCATCCACAAAATAGCCAGACTATCAATGACCAACAGGCCAAGCGCGATGAGCAGGAGGCTCCCGGCCATCAAAATGGGTTGGCCACCGGATAACTCGCCTTTGCTTACATTTGGGGGAAGTGTTGGAAAATCCGATATCGGCAGATGGTCCAGCACATTGCGCGCCAATGTAATTTTTGAGTTTCCCCACAACCCTGCGGGATGCTGTTTTGAAACAGGTTCTACATCTTCGGCCAATTGCAAAACCTGATGCCCGGTACCGGGTACAGCAAATTGCCCCTTGGCCGTAATGATCATGCGCAATTGTACCGTGCTGGTGCTCGCCTGCTCGGCGCTTAAGGTTGAATTGGGCCGAGCGGCCAAAGGCAATATCCGTTTCAGCATATCGACAAAAACTCCGGACAAAGGAAGCTGCGACCAAGCGGGTGATGCGGTTACATGGAACAGCACAATGCGCCCCTGTCCTCGTGCCGCAGACGTAACCAAGGGCGTGCCATCGGTTAATCTGGCCCAGACATGAGCCGACAATCCGGGCACACTTTGTGCCAATACCTGGCGGGTGACATTGATCGGGCGGGAATGGTCCAGCCCGAAAAATGGACTGGTATCGGCAAAGGGAGCCATTTGTTGCGGTTTGTCCCAGCCCAGTGCGCTGCCGAGTAATCGTCCGCCAGATCGCAATGTGACCGGGATCAAATCGTCCTGATGTGCGGCCAGTCGTGGACCGGCAAACCGGATCAAAAACCCACCTTGCTCCACAAAGTCGGTAAGCCGGGCATGAGCTTGATTGGATAGTTTTCCGGTATCCAACAGGACGACAATAGGCGGTAGTTCCTGCCCCGGTTTGGAAAGGTCAATCCGGGTTGTTTCACCAAATGGCTGTAAGGCTTTTTCCAGATAAAAGTGTTCTGACAACAGCGGTTGATCGCCATTTCTGGACCCACCGCCCACAATCCCGATGCGTGGCCGCGCCCATGAGGCATCCAACACTCGAACCGCCCCGGCCGAAGCAATGCCTTCGATACGAGCCGTACCCATTCGATTGCGCAGGGCCAAGGGCAAGGAAAGTTTGATGTCTCCAAGGCGCGCGCCGGCTTTCAAGGTAAAGGCTTGCCGCGCCAGCACTTTACCGGCGCGGTCTTCGGCCAAAATCGCCCCGGAATACTCAAGTTTGGAAGATTGCCTGGCAATCGAAAATACCATGCCATCGGGCTTAGTTCGAAGTGCAGTTAACCGGATCGGGTCATGCGCCGGGTCGGTTAGCAGTTGAACCTGACCCATCTTCCCCAATTGTTCCAATAATTGCGCCGCGCCCCCATAATCCAGCCCATCACTGAGCCAGTAAATCCGTAAGGGCGAGGGTAGAGTGCCGAGCTCTTGGGACGTTATCAAGCGCCGGGCCAGTGCCGGATGATCCGGGGCCAATGCAGATGTTTCATGGGTGCGTATTTCCGTGCGAATTTCAGCCAGCGTCTGATAGGTGACTGGTCCATTTTCGGTATGGATTGGTGTCGTGAATACCAGTGCCACTTTTTGATCGGCAAAATCAGCCGTGCTGGCCAGTGCCCGGGCGCTATCGGTAATTTTGGACCATACGGGTGTATTGGCCCAGCCATCGTCAATCACGATTAAAATTGGCCGATCTGCCTCTTGTTCGGACGGAGGAAGCAATACCGGCCCAGCCAGCGCAAGTATGGCGCAGGCCAGCAAAACCAATCGCATCAGGCGCAACCAAAGTGGAATTTTTTGCGGGATCGCTGTCTCATCCCGAAGCCCGCGCAAAAAGCGCATGGGCGGGAATTGTCGCAAGATCGGCTCAGGCGGCAGGGCTGATAAAATCAACCAGAAGACCGGGAGCAAGAGCAAACCAGTCAATATCAAGGGATGCAAGAACGACAAGGAATAGCTCATGGCGCGTGGCCGTTGGAGATGCCTTGAAACAGGCTGAGGAAAACTTCAGCCGGATATTGGTCGGTGCGGTGACTAAAAAACAACCAATTATTGCGCCGGGCCAGTTGGCGGATTTCTTCACGACCGGCCGCAAATCGCTCCCGGTATTTGGGGCCGACCAATTGCGCGCGGCCCAGATCAATTTGATCCGCACTGCCCGGCTCGGCAAACAAGATATGTCCGGTATAGGGAAATTCTTCCTCAGCCGGATCGGCGATGTGCAGCAAAATCACTGAAATGCCCATTCGTTGTATGGGTAGCAACCGGGTTTTCCAGACCTCGGCCCCTTCCAGAAAATCTGAAGCCAATACCATGTGCGCTTGCGAGCGAAGATCGGTGCTGACCAATTGATCGGCCACACTAGTGCCGGTCAGGATGTCGTGGCAAATTCGGTTGGTCGCGCCGATCCCGGACCCAGGCTTTTCCGACACGCCGGGGACCGCGCATCGTTCTCCGCCTTTGAGCAGGGCAATGCCCAAGGCGGCCAACAACACGCCGGCTCGGTCTTGCTTGCTGGGTAGGTCAGGGTTTGAACGCCAATCCATGCCGTCAGCACTATCGCGCCACAAAAAGATGGTATTGGCCGCTTCCCATTCGGTTTCGCGAACAAACAGCGCATCGGAACGCGCCGAACGGCGCCAATCAATCGTGTGGGCCGGGTCTTCGTCGCGGGCGTGCCGAAATTCCCAAAACGTTTCGCCGCTGCCACGTCTGCGTCGCCCGTGCGCGCCATGTATGACATTGGCGCTAATGCGCCGCGCTTCCGATAACAACGCACCATAGCGCAACGCGAGGTCTTCAGCCTCTCGTCGTTCCTGCTCGCTTGTTGTACTGGACTTTGGCCGAATCACGCGATTTCCTGCACCAGATACTTGATAAATGTTTCCATGGTTTCGCCCTCAGCCCGCGCACCAAATCCCAAGGCCATCCGGTGTTTGAGCACAGCTGGTGCCAAGGCAATCACATCTTCGAGGCGCGGCGCAAACTGGCCATGCAACAAAGCGCGAGCCCGGCAACCCAGCATCAAAGCCTGACCGGCCCGGGGGCCCGGACCCCAAACCACATGATCGCGAACTCGCTGCGAACTGGTCTCATCGGGTCGGGCCATGCGAACTAGTTTCAGGATTGCATCAATGACCTTCTTGCCGACCGGCATGGTTCGTACCAGATTTTGCAATTCAATCAGGCTGGCTCCATCCAACAGGGCTTTTGGTTTGTGGCTTTTGGTACCTGTCGTGGCGATCAGAATATCCCGTTCGGCCGCTTCGTCCGGGTAGGGGATATCAATCTGCAACAAGAACCGATCCAGTTGCGCCTCGGGCAACGGATAGGTGCCTTCTTGTTCAATTGGGTTCTGGGTGGCCAACACATGAAACGGCGTGGGCAGTTTGCGCGGTTTGCCGGCAATGGTCACTTCGTGTTCTTGCATGGCTTGCAGTAGGGCCGATTGGGTGCGCGGGCTGGCTCGGTTGATCTCGTCGGCCATCAATAGTTGGCAAAAAATCGGGCCCTTGATAAAGCGAAAGGCTCGTTGGCCTTTAGCATCTGTTTCCAATACTTCTGATCCCAGAATATCGGCTGGCATCAGGTCCGGCGTAAACTGCACCCGTTTTTCTGACAATCCGGTGACGGTGGCCAGTGTTTCCACCAACAAGGTCTTGGCCAGCCCCGGCGCGCCGACCAACAGGCCATGTCCGCCTGCCAACAAAGCGATTAGGGATAAATCGATCACATCGGATTGTCCGATAATCACTTTGGCAATTTCGCTGCGTACTTGCTGCAACAGGGCGCAAGCACTGGTAACTTGGTCAATGATCGGATCATTTTCGAGGATTTCTGACATAAGGGAAGTTTTCCTGAACTTGCGGACGATTGGAAATTTAGCTTAAAAGATGAAACGAGTAGCGCGCTTTGTCCATGGGAGAAAAATTACAATGAGTTTGGAAACCCTTTTACAGGCAGCGCGGAAGGGCGCGGAAGGTAAAGGTTTACCACCCGTTGAAAACTGGCACCCAGAAAACTGCGCCAATACCCACATGCAAATTTTGCAAAATGGAACCTGGCTACATGAAGGACAGCCCATCACCCGTCCCTCCATGGTCAAATTGTTCTCTACCATATTGCGAAAAGACGAGACCGGCGAAACCTGGTTGGTTACGCCGGTTGAAAAAGTAGAAGTACAGGTCGATGTGGCGCCGTTTGTTGCCGGGCTGGTTGATCGGCATATCACCGATGGCGGCCCGGATTTGTATTTCACCACCAATGTCGGTGATGTCGTTCGGGCTGACGCGGCACATCCTTTGCGAATTGAGACCGATCCCGAAACCTTGGAGCCGCAGCCATTTGTTCTGGTGCGAGGACGTCTGGAAGCCTTATTAGGCCGGGCAGTGTTTTATCAATTGGTTGAGTGGGCCGAAGAGCGAAACGGACAATTGGGTATTGTCAGTCATGGGCAGTTTTTCCCACTGGGACCCATGGGAGCGCACGTCATTGAATAAGGATATTCCCGCCGGATTGCTGGACAAATTGGACCCGGTAACCGGGCCTGACAATGGACAGATGTATTCAGACTTTGATCTGAACTCGGCAGAAAAAGCCAGCCAAACCCGCGCTAATGCCCGCGCCGCTGCCGTATTGGTCCCTTTGATCCAACGGCCGCAAGGGTGGCAGGTGCTGCTTACTTTGCGAACCAATGAGATGCCGACCCATGCGGGCCAGATCAGCTTTCCCGGGGGTGGCCAGCGCGGTGAAGACCTCGGCTTAGATCAAACGGCTTTGCGTGAATTTGAGGAAGAAACCGGCGTGCCACAATCCCAAGTTCAACTGCTTGGCAAGTTTGATCGGTATCGCACGGTTACCAATTACCAGATCACCCCGTTTGTCGGTGTGGTTTCTGGCCAAATCAATTTACAACCTGATCCCAGAGAAGTGGCCGAAGCTTTTGAGGTACCGTTCTCATTCTTGGGCGATTTGGCAAATTTCAAACGCGAATCAAGAATATGGCAGGGGCGCGAGCGTTTTTTCTATTCGATTCCTTGGCAGGACCGGTATATCTGGGGGGCAACGGCGGGTATGCTTCGGGCGCTAGCTCTGCGCTTGGTGGCTCAAAATACAGGAACCAACCCATGATCAAAATGACAATCATCGAGCTGTTCTTTCTAGGGCTGCCGTTTGCAATCTTTATTGCATACCGAACTTTTTTGGTCCGTCATAAAAAAATGGATGGAGATGGATATTCTCCGGTGCCGTATCACAAGCTATTTGTGATTGGCGGATTGTTGTCTTTACTGGTGTTTGTATTTCTTGCGTTTAGCAACGAAAAAATAACCGACCAAAAGTATGTTCCGGCTCATATGGAAAGTGGTGAGCTAATCCCCGGTGGATTTGTTGACCGAGAGCCAAATTAAATCACCCAAATACGCTGCAAGGAATGCCAGATATGAGTTTGCCCAAACGTCTTGATCCGGAACAACATAAATGGTTGCAGCCCGGTCCAGCGCTGATCTTGCTTGATCTGCTGAACAAGGTTCGACCATTAAGCACCCGCTTTGTGGGCGGTTGTATCCGTAACTCGCTGATGGGGCAGCCGGTAGCCGATATTGATCTGGCCACAATGCATCTTCCGGCTGACGTGCAAAAAATTGCAGAAGCAGCGGGTCACAAAGTGGTGCCGACCGGTATCGAATATGGAACGGTAACGGTAATCATCGCCGGACAAGCCTTTGAAGTCACTACGTTGCGCAAAGATGTGGAAACCGATGGTCGGCGAGCGGTCACCGCGTTTTCAACCGATTGGCGCGAAGACAGCCAGCGCCGGGATTTTCGGTTTAATGCCATATATTGCGATGGCTCAGGTAGTTTGTACGATCCGCAAGGCGGAATCGCCGACGCGCTCAGCCGCGAAGTGGTTTTTATCGGCAAAGCAGACGAGCGGATTACCGAAGATTATTTACGGATTTTGCGCTATTTCCGGTTTTTCGCGTGGTACGGTGATGGTCGGCCCAATCGCGAAGCCATAACCGCCTGTGCCCGTTTGAAAGACGGGATTGAAAAACTTTCGGCAGAACGGGTTTGGAAAGAGCTGAAAAACCTGTTGGGTGCGCCGGATCCAGTCAAATCTATGCGCTGGATGCGAACTGCCGAGGTGTTGCAACAATGCTTTCCCGGCAGCCGCGATGTCGATCAGTTGGCGCAATTGATTGCCAGCGAACAAGGGTTGGACTGGCCGGTTGATCCTTTGTTGCGGTTTATGGCCTTGCTTGATCCAAACAAAGCACGCGCCGCCAGCAAAAAACTGAAAATGTCCAACGCTGAAAATACCCGCATCATGGCTTTTGCCAATAATGGCCCGGTGGTTCCGGGTGAAGACTTTATGGATGTTTCACGGCGCTTATACCGCAAAGTGGTATCGGGCTATGTCGATGCAGCCAAAATTGCCTTGGGCAAATATGAGGGCCGCGAGCGCCGTGATATTGATGACATGCTTGATTTTGCTAGTGAATGGGAGCGGCCAGTGTTTCCGGTAACCGCCAAACATTTGATGGATGCGGGCTATGAGCAAGGAAAGAAGTTGGGCGATTTATTGTGGAGCCTCGAAGATGAGTGGATCACCTCTGGCTTTGCGCTGTCCACGGACGAGTTACGGGCAAAAATTGGTAATTTGGGCACCGGTGGCAAATCAGGCGGGCAGGGCTAGTCACGCATGTTCAGTTTTTCAAGGCCATTTAACCAAGGGTGGCATTGACGAGAGAATCGTCTCCACATTCCCACCGGTTTTCAGGCCAAATGTGGTGCCTTTATCATAGAGCAAATTAAATTCCACATAGCGCCCGCGCCGGATCAATTGTTCTTCACGCTCGGCTTCACTCCAAGGTTCCTGCATGCGCCTTGCAACAATTTCAGGATAGACCCCTAAAAAGGCTTCGCCGACCTCCCGGGTAAAGGCAAAGTCAGCTTCAAAATCACCGGTGTTTAGGCGGTCATAAAAAATGCCGCCTGTGCCGCGTGGCTCGTCGCGGTGCGGCAGATAAAAATATCGGTCGCACCAATCCCGGAATTTTTGATAATATTCTGGATCATGGGCCGCGCAGGCGGTTTCCATGGCTTTATGAAATAACACCGTGTCCGACGCGTCATTTTTGCGCTGTTCATCCAGCAATGGGGTAAGGTCTGCCCCGCCGCCAAACCAGTCCTTTGTGGTGACAATGTATCTTGTGTTCATATGCACTGCCGGTATGCGCGGGTTATGAAGGTGGGCAATCAGCGAAATACCTGCGGCCCAAAATCTCGGGTCTTGATCTGCGCCGGGTATCTGGCCCCGGAACTCTTCGGAAAATTCACCATAAACCTCCGAGACGTGTACGCCGACTTTCTCGAACAATCGCCCGCGCATCAGGGCAGCTGTGCCGCCGCCCTTTTTTTTGCCTCTTTGCCACGGGGTTTTGGTAAACGTACCCGCCACGCCGGGATACAGTTTGGTTGGCGCTGCTTTTTCCAAGTCCTCAAAGGATTGGCAAACTCGCTGTTGCAATTGTGAGAACCATTGGCTGGTTTGTCGTTTTCGTTCATCAAAATCAGACATGGGCAGTCCTACAAATATTCATGGCAGGCGAAATAAATTGCCCACAATATTCTCAACCTTCGACCAGTTCGATTCGTTTTGGTCAACTGATAATCGTGCTCCGGTTACCGGCCCGGTGAGCGATCACCGGTAGAAACCGTGTTTTTCCACTGAATTCACGAAAAAACATCATTTTGAGCGGTTTAAGGTTGAATAAATGTGGCGGGCATTTTATCCCTTTTGCGACTGATCAGGAATGGGGCGGCTGGATCATGATTTGGCCAATGCTGCATGCTTGTGTGTGGGGGTTTCCCCAACGACAATTTAAGTGACGCGATTGGCAGTGCCACGCCAGCAGTTTCGCGTTTTCTCAATGTCTTGGCACGACAAGGGTAAAGAGGCTCGAACCATTTGGCCGATACAACCGAACCAACTCGCAGGGATTTTATTCACATCGCATCTGGGGCCGCCAGCGTTGTTGGTGTTGGCTTTTTTGCCTGGCCGCTGATCGATCAAATGAACCCTTCTGCGGATACAATGGCGCTCGCAACCATCGAGCTGGACATTTCAAATATCGAAGAAGGGCAACAGGTCGTTGCCAAATGGCAGGGCAAGCCGGTTTTTATACGCTATCGTACACCGGCCGAGATTGCCGCCGCCGATGCCGTTGATGTAGCCAGTCTTCGAGACAAGCAAACCGATGATGAGCGATTGATTCCCGGCCCTGATGGAAAACTGAAGCCACAATATTTGGTCGCTATTGGCGTTTGCACCCATTTGGGTTGCGTGCCGTTGTTTGATCCAAATGACGAAAAAGGTGGCGAGTATCGCGGCTGGTTCTGCCCATGCCATGGTTCGCACTATGATAATTCTGGCCGTATTCGCAAAGGCCCGGCTCCGAAGAATTTGGAAATTCCACCGTATTGGTACATCACCGATACTGTGCTCGAGATTGGCAAGGAGGCAGTGGTATGAGTGGTCACTCAAGATACGATCCGAAAACCGGCATTGAAAAATGGCTGGACGCTCGGCTGCCGATTATCCGGCTTGGCGTTGACACACTGATTTTCCCATCCCCCAGAAACCTGAATTACTGGTGGACGTTTGGGGCGATTTTGGCCGTGATGTTGGTTAGCCAATTGATCACCGGCATTATTTTGGCCATGCATTATGTGCCGCATCCGGATCACGCATTTGATGCGATCCAGCATATTAACCGGGATGTAAATTACGGTTGGCTATTGCAACCCATGCACGCGGTTGGCGCATCTATGATGTTCCTCGCTGCCTATATCCATATGTTTCGCGGGATTTATTATGGCTCTGCCAAAAACCCACGGGAAATGATTTGGATTGTTGGCATGGTGATCTATCTGCTGATGATGGCAGCTGGTTTCATGGGCTATGTATTGCCTTGGGGTCAGATGTCGATCTGGGGCGCCATTGTGATCACCAATTTGTTTAGCGCTATTCCACCAGAAGCGGCTGGAACCAGTGTTACCCAATGGTTGTGGGGTGGTTTTTCAGTAGATGGACCAACATTGAATCGGTTCTTCTCCTTGCATTATTTGCTGCCATTTCTGATCGTGGCCATGGTCATGCTGCACGTCTGGGCGCTGCATATTCCGTCGAATAACAACCCGACCGGCATCTCGATCAAAACCAAGGCGGATACCCTTGATTTTCATCCCTATTATACGGTGAAAGATGCGTTCGCGATTGTGGTCTTTTTGATGATCTTTTCGTGGTTTCTGTTCTTCATGCCGGACAGCATGGGGCATCCGGATAATTTGATCCCGGCCAACCCGCTGTCGACTCCGGCCCACATCGTGCCTGAATGGTATTATCTGCCATTCTACGCCATGTTGCGGGCGGTGCCTGACAAGCTGCTGGGCGTACTGACCATGTTTGGCGCGATTGCCATCTTGTTTGTCCTGCCTTGGCTGGACACCTCCAAGGTGCGCTCCATGCGCTACCGGCCGTTGGCAAAATTGTTTTTCTTCATTTTTGTTCTGGCTTGCTTAGGGCTGGGCTGGTGTGGGGCTAAATTACCGTCTGATCTGGTGTTTGCCACCGGGGTCGACGAAGCCGGAAATGCTGTTGGTTTTTCCTTCGTTTGGTTGTCACGCATTTTGACGGTTTACTATTTCGCCTTTTTCTTCCCTATCTTGCCTATTCTGGGCTGGGTTGAAAAACCAAAACCACGACCGGCCAGTATCGAGGCTTCGGTGTTAGCTCACGCCAAGGGAGATGACTGATATGTTGAAATGGTTTGCAAGTCTGGCCGTTTTGGCTGTGTTTAGCGCAAGTGGCGCGATGGCCTCTGGTGGCGGTGAGCATAAGCTGAAACACGAACATTGGCATTTCGATGGCGTGTTCGGCACCTATGACAAGGCGGCTGCCCAGCGCGGTTTCCAGATATATCAGGAAGTATGTTCAGCCTGTCATGGTCTGAAATATGTTGCTTTTTATAATCTGGCTGATGAGGGAGCACCGTTTTACGATCCGGAATTTCCCAATTCAAATGAGAGCCCGGTGGTGAAAGCCTTAGCCAAACAGTTCACCATCACCGATGGTCCAGATGATAGCGGCGACATGTTTGATCGTCCGGGTCTGACCTCTGACAAACTGCCTTCGCCATTTGCCAATGATATGGCCGCCAAAGCCTCAAACGGTGGCGCTCTGCCGCCGGATTTGTCACTGATTACGCGGGCGCGCCATGATGGTTCAAACTATGTGTATTCCTTGCTGACCGGTTATATTGACACACCGCATGGTATGGAAATCGCCGCAGGCATGAATTACAACCCGATGTTTGCCGGTGGGGATCAAATCGCCATGGCCCAACCGCTTTATGAGGGTAGTGTCGAATATACCGATGGTACCGAAGCCAGTGTCGAGCAAATGGCCAAGGACGTGACCGAGTTTCTGACTTGGGCGGCTGATCCAAAAATGGAACAGCGTAAGCGCACCGGATGGATGGTTATGATCTATCTGTTCTTGTTGTCCTTGCTGCTTTACGGCTCATACCGTGCGGTTTGGCGGGATGTCGAGCATTAGAAAAGTTGCGATATATTGTTGAGAAGAAAGGGCGGCCAAATTGGTTCGCCCTTTTTTTTCGCATGCAGGCTCTACATTTGTGCAGGGGATAATGCCTTGACGTTTACGTAAGCGATAGGTAGCGTCAACTCATGGAGCGCTTGAAATCTTCGGTATTGGAGTATTCAATCAGCCAGTTGGCCACCGAGTTCGGGGTCACGGCGCGCACTTTGCGATTCTATGAAGACAAAGGATTGCTGCGACCCACCCGTTCCGGGCAATCTCGAATTTACTCAGCGGCCGACCGGGCGCGATTGCGACTTATCCTGCGCGGTAAGCGCGTTGGATTTACGCTCGATGAAATTCGCGAGATGATGGATTTGGAAACGCTGGATTCAGGTGGGTTCATTCATTTGAACACGTCATTGAAGCGGTTTCGCGCCCGTATTGTCGCATTGCAACAACAACGTTCTGACATTGACCTGTCGATTGCCGAGCTGGAGGCCGGGTGCGCTTGGCTGGATGCACGGCTGGTTGACCGAGAACCATCAGAAGAAATTAAACAAAACGCTAGGGCATTTGAGGCGTTGGCACTGGCAAGATTGGAAAGTTAACGCACATCCCAGCTTGAAATACCGAATTGGGCAATTGTGTTACAAACAAAAGGGGAGGCAGACATGCCAATATATTCACCACCCGTACGGGACATGAAATTTTTACTGAACGAAGTTCTGGATATTTCGCAATATGGTCACTTGCCTCGTTTTGAGGAAGCGCCGCGAGATCTGGCCGATGCCATTTTGGAAGAAGCTGCCAAATTCGCCGAAGGCGTTTTGCAACCGATTAATCTATCTGGCGACGAAGAAGGCTGTACCCGCAATGATGACGGCTCAGTGACCACGCCAAGTGGATTTAAGGATGCATTCGATCAGTTTGTGGAAAATGGCTGGCCGTTGATGGGGGCCGAGGAACAATACGGCGGTCAGAACCTGCCGCAGGTTTTGGGTATCGCAGTTTCGGAGATGTTTTCTTCGGCCAACCAATCCTTTGCGATGTATCCCGGCCTGACCCGTGGCGCTGTCGAGGCGATTACCGCTGGCGGTACGCCAGAACAAAAGGCTAAATATTTACCAAAAATGTCGTCCTGCGAGTGGGGTGGCACCATGAATTTGACCGAATCCCATTGCGGCACCGATTTGGGAATGTTGAAATCCAAAGCCGTTCCACAATCAGATGGTTCATATAAAATCACCGGTGAGAAAATCTTTATCTCGTCTGGTGAGCACGACCTGACCGATAATATCATCCACATGGTATTGGCTCGGATCGAAGGCGCACCGGCAGGCACCAAGGGTATTTCCCTGTTCATCGTGCCCAAAGTGATGGTCAATGATGATGGTTCATTGGGTGAGCGCAATTCGATGATTTGCAGTTCGATCGAGCACAAAATGGGTATCCATGGCAATTCGACCTGTACCCTAAACTTTGATGAAGCGACCGGTTATTTGATTGGTGAAGAAAACAAGGGCTTGCGCCTGATGTTCATCATGATGAATGCGGCACGTTTGGGTACCGGCATGCAAGGTCTGTGTCAGGCCGAGGCGGCGTATCAGAATGCCAGTGCCTACGCCAAGGACCGCATTCAGGGGCGTTCGTTGACCGGCCCCAAAAACCCTGATGGTCCGGCTGATCCGATTATTGTGCATCCCGATGTGCGCCGCATGTTGCTGGAACAAAAAGCCTTTGCTGAAGGCGCGCGGGCCTTTTTGTACTGGTTGTCCCTGCACAATACGCTGGAAGACGTTTCAGATGATGACGCGGTCAAGGAAAAAGCTGGGGATTACATGGCGTTGCTGACCCCAGTGGCCAAGGCTTATGTCACCGATGGCGGGTATAAATCTGCAACCAATGCCCAACAGGTATTTGGTGGTCATGGCTATATCGAAGAAACTGGTGCGTCTCAGTTTGTGCGTGATGCCCGCATTGCCATGATCTATGAAGGTGCTAACGGGGTGCAAGCGCTTGACTTGGTCGGGCGAAAATTGGCCATGCATGGCGGTCGTCCTCTGTTCTCGTTCATTGCGGAATTGGATGCATTTATTGCTGACAATGGTGGCAATGCCGAGCTGGATCCGTTTCTGGATGGGTTGAAGGGCGCACGCGAGGCGTTGAACGAAAGCACCACATGGTTGATGGAAAATGGCCTGACTAATTTTGACAATGCCGGGGCTGGTTCCCATGACTTCCTGCAATTGCTGGGTCTGACCTGCATGTCTTATATGTGGGCGAAAATGGCCAAAGTTGCCTTGGCGCAAGGGGGCAGCGATGACCCATTTTATGCCAACAAATTGCACACTGGCCGGTTCTTTTTGGCTCGTATGTTGCCAGATATCAGCTCGCACTTGGCCAAAATCAAATCTGGTGCTGAACCGTTGATGGCCATGGCCGAGGATGGATTTTGAGCATGGAACAAGCGCTTGATTTCAAGAACCCGGACTGGTTCGCCGAAGAAGACATCAATATCTTTCGCGATGCGGCGTTTGAATTTTATTCTCGCGAATGTGCGCCCCATGCGGAGCGTTGGCGTGAGCAGGGAATCGTTGATCGCGAAACTTGGAATGTGGCTGGTAAAATGGGCATGTTGTGTACTTCCATGCCCGAAGAATATGGTGGTGGCGGTGGTGATTACCGTCATGAAATGATCGTGATGGAAGAAATGATCCGGGCCAAGGTAGATGGCTTTGGTATCTCCCTGCACAATGCGATTGTTGCGCCTTATATCCAGCACTATGGCACCGAAGAGCAAAAGCGAAACTGGTTGCCACGGCTGGCCACTGGCGAGTTGGTCGGTGCCATTGCCATGACAGAGCCGGGTACGGGCTCCGATTTGCAAGCCATCAAAACCCGGGCCAGAAAATCTGGAAACGGGTATGTCCTAAATGGTTCCAAAACCTTTATCACCAACGGCGGTACGGCAAACCTGATTATTGTGGTTTCCAAGACCGGAGAAGAAGAGGGTGCCAAAGGCGTCTCTTTGATGGTGGTGGAAACCGATGGGGCCGAAGGGTTCAAGCGCGGCCGCAATCTCGATAAAATCGGCGGACACGCCCAAGATACTTCCGAGCTGTTCTTTGAAGATGTGCAATTGCCAGCGGAAAGCCTGCTCGGTACCGAAGAGGGGCAGGGCTTCATCCAATTGATGCAGCAATTGCCGCAGGAACGGCTGAACATTGCGGTGCAGGGCGTGGCGACCATGGAATACGCCTTGCGGGAGACCATTGCCTACGTCAAAGATCGCAATGCCTTCGGCAAACCATTGATTGCCTTTCAAAATACCCAGTTCAAATTGGCTGAGTGCAAGACAAAAACAACAATTGCCAAGGTGTTTACCTATGATTGCGCCGCCAAATTGATGAAGGGTGAGCTGGATGTTGCGACGGCCAGTATGGCCAAATATTGGGTGTCCGAGGTCGAAAATGAAATGATCGACGAGTGCCTGCAATTGTTTGGCGGGTATGGCTATATGAACGAATACCCCATCGCCCGCATGTGGACTGATGCTCGGGTACAGCGCATTTATGGCGGCACCAACGAGATCATGAAACTGCTGATCGCGCGGACGTTGTAACCAGATGTATGCGCCCAAACCATACCAGATTGATCAGGCCAGCAACTTGCTAGGCCAAACCCCATTTATCTCAACTTAATCGGAGAACTCCCCAATGACTGAAGCCTATATTTATGACGCGGTACGAACCCCGCGCGGCAAGAAAAAAAATGGGTCTTTGAACGAGATTACCGCCCTGTCGCTGGCCCAACAGCAATTAGAAGCCATCCGCGATCGCAATGATCTGGATACTTCCATGGTTGATGATGTGATCATGGGCTGTGTAACTCCGGTCGGTGAAGAAGGCTCCAATATTGCCCGCACCGCAGTGATCACCGCAGGTTATGCCGAAACTACCGCCGGATACCAGATTAACCGGTTTTGCGCTTCGGCCCTTGAGGCGTGTAATGTCGCAGCGGCCAAAGTCATGTGCGGCGAAGCCGACATGGCCATTGGTGGCGGCGTTGAAAGCATGAGCCGGGTGCCGATGGGCTCGGACGGCGGTGCCATGGGCGTTGATCCGGTTATCTCATTCGATCACATGATCGTCCCGCAAGGGATCGGTGCTGATTTGATCGCGACCATTTATGGCTTTTCGCGCGATGATGTCGATGCCTATGCGGTGGAGAGCCAACGCCGTTCAGCTGAAAGCTGGAAGACCGGAAAATTTTCCAAATCCATTGTGCCGGTCAAAGACCAATTGGGCCTGACCATTTTGGATCATGACGAACACATGCGTCCCGGCACGGACATGCAAAGCCTGGGCGGGTTGAACTCGGCCTTTAAGGGCTTGTCAGATTTTGTCGGTCTGGAAAACGTTGCCTTGCAAAAATATCCAGAAGTAGAAGCGATCAATTTCGTACACACCGGCGGCAATTCATCCGGCATTGTTGATGGTGCCGCGATGGTGTTGATCGGCTCCAAAGAAGCCGGAGAACGGGCTGGTTTGAAACCACGGGCCCGAATTCGGGCCATGGCCAGCATCGGCTCGGAGCCAACGATCATGTTGACTGGCCCGGTAGCCGTTACTGAGAAAGTCTTGAAAAAGGCCGGGATGAGCGTCGATGATATTGATCTTTATGAGCTGAATGAGGCCTTTGCCTCGGTGGTTCTGCGCCACATGCAGGCATTTGGTATTGATCATTCCAAAATGAATGTTTGCGGCGGGGCCATCGCCATGGGTCACCCATTGGGTGCAACCGGCGCGATGATCTTGGGTACCGTGCTGGATGAGCTGGAACGTACCGGCAAGGGTACTGCCTTGGCCACCTTGTGCGTTGGCGGTGGCATGGGAACTGCCACGATCATTGAGCGGGTCTAGCCAAATGAGCGATAGCACCCAAAAATCGAAATCTAATAATACAATGGCAATTGCGCTGTCGGTTGGTGTCGCATTGGGCGTGTCACTGGGTGTGGCCTTTGGTCTGGCTATCGACAATCTGGGCGTGGGCCTGGGGGCCGGTATTGCCATTGGCTGCGGCTTGGCCCCGGTTTTTGGACTAGCGCTTTCCAACAAGAACAAATCAAATTCTACAAATAAAACCTCCGAAGAGGACAAATAAGATGAAACATTTCAAAATTGAAACCGACAAAGACGGTATTGCGCTGGTCACGTTTGACAGCCCCGATGTGACCATGAACCTGTTATCGCGTGACGCGTTGACCGAAATCGGTGAATGGACCGATATGATCGTCAATGATGATGCCATCAAAGGCGTGGTGGTTACTGGCAAGCCAAATGCGTTTTGTGCCGGGGCTGATCTTTCCGGTTTGGGCGAGATATTTGGTGAGGCACAAAAACTGCCTGAAGATGAACGCAAAGCCTTGTTGTTTGAAGAATTTTCAGGTCTGCATAAAGTTTTCCGTAAGCTGGAAACTTGTGGCAAGCCAGTGGCGGCGGCCATTAATGGCTTGGCGCTGGGTGGCGGATTTGAGATCACTTTGGCCTGTCATTATCGGATTGCCAGCAATGACAATCCAAAGATCAAACTTGGCCTGCCTGAAGCCATGGTTGGCGTTTTGCCCGGCGGTGGCGGCACCCAGCGTATGCCGCGCCTGATCGGGGCGATGAACGCTTTTGATCTGATGCTGCAAGGCAAAATGATCAAGGTTGATAAGGCCTTGGCATTGGGCTTGCTGCACGATGCTTGTCCGGCTGATGAGTTGATCGGCAAGGCCAAAGCTTGGGTCAAGGCCAACCCGGATGCCAAACAACCATGGGATCAGGAAAACTTCAAAATCCCCGGTGGTGGTCCATACCATCCAGCCGGGTATCAGACCTTTGCGGCGGCCTCTCCGATGCTGCGTAAAAATACCATGGGGAACTATCCCTCACAGCGCTACATTCTGGCTTGCGTCTATGAAGGATTGCAGGTTGATTTTGATGCGGGTATTCGCATTGAAACCCGCTATTTCACCCGGTTGATGATGCGCCCTGAAAGCCGCAACATGATCCGCTCGATCTTTTTGTCAAAACAAGACCTCGACAAGGGCGGCGCTCGACCAGCCGGTCAGGAAAAAGGCAAAATTACCAAAATCGCCGTCATTGGCGCTGGCTTTATGGGGGCGGGCATTGCCTATGTATCGGCCATGGCCGGGGTAAAGGTCGCGCTGATTGATGTAGATCAGGCTGGCGCGGACAAGGGTAAGGCCTTTGCCGAAAAAGAGCTGAGCAAACGAGTATCGCGCAAGCGGATGGATCAGGAAAAGGCCGACCGGATTTTGGAGCGGATCACGGCCACCACTGATTACGGCGTGATGAAAGACGTTGATCTAGTTGTTGAAGCGGTTTTCGAAAGCCGTGAGTTAAAAGCCAAGATCACCAAAATGGCCGAGGAAATCTTACCAGAAAATGCAATTTTTGGCTCCAACACCTCAACCCTGCCAATAACGGGTCTGGCCGAGGCTAGCAAAAGACCTGAAAACTATATTGGTATTCACTTCTTCTCTCCAGTGCACAAAATGATGCTGGTCGAGTTGATTGTTGGAGAAAAAACTTCGGACTATGCGATTAGCCGGGCACTTGATTTTGTGACCCGTATTCGTAAAACGCCAATTGTGGTGTCTGACACAAGGGGCTTTTACGCCAATCGCTGCGTGATGCGCTATATTGAACAAGGCATGGGGCTTCTGTCCGAAGGTGTAAAGCCAGCTTTGATCGAAAATGCCTCGCGCATGGCTGGCATGCCAGTCGGGCCGCTTTCCCTGCAAGACGAGGTGGCGATTGATCTGGGCTATAAAATCCTAAAACAAACCGAAACCGATCTGGGACCGGAAGCGGTGAAGGGGCCAACTGCGCCGATTATCCGTTCGATGATTGAAAACCATGACCGTAAAGGTCGTAAAAACAGCAAGGGTTTTTACGACTATAACGGTAAGGAAAAACGCTTGTGGCCTGGCTTGTCAGAATTTGCACCCAAATCCGGATTGCAAGACCCGCAACCTTCCCCCTCCTATATCAAGGACCGTATTTTGATTGCCATCGCGCTGGAAGCAGCACGTTGCATGGAAGAGGGCATTGTGACCGATCCACGTGAGGCCGATGTGGGTTCGATTTTGGGTTGGGGTTTTGCACCTTATACCGGCGGGGTTCTGTCCTACATTGATACCATGGGTGCCGCCGCCTTTGTGGCGCGGGCCGATGAATTGTCCAAGGACATGGACAGCTCTTATGACGTGCCGGACTTGTTGCGCGAAATGGCCAAAAACGGTGAAACGTTTTACGGTCGTTTTGGCAAAAGCAAAGCGGCGTAAGGGCGATGTCCTATCAACTGATCGCCGCGCCTTTGTCTTTGTATTCCGGCAAAGCGCGGGGCTATCTGCGCTGGAAAAACGTGGGCTTCACCGAGGTGCTTTCTAATGCCGAAGTGTACAAAGATGTGATCCTGCCACGGGTCGGTTGGCCAGTAATTCCGGTGTTGATCACCCCGGATGACCAGACGGTGCAAGACACCTCTGACATCATTGATTATGTGGAAAAGTGTGAGCCGGGGCCATCGGTTTATCCAGATGGTCCCGTGCAAAAGCTGGCGGCGTTGATCCTAGAATTGTTCGGAGACGAATGGTTGCTCATCTCGGCCATGCACTATCGCTGGACCTATAATGAGGACTTTGCCTATCAGGAATTTGGCAATACTGCCTTTCCTGATCTGCCCAAGGAAGAACGCTATAAACAAGGCAAAGCGCGGGCCGAACGGTTCAAAGGTAGTCTGCCATTTTTGGGAATTACCCCCAAAACTGCGCCAGCCATTGAAGCAAGTTATGAAGCCTTTTTGCGGGCCTTTGATGCCCATCTGGCCAAGCATGATTTCCTGTTAGGTTCGCGCCCGTCCATCGGTGACTTTGGCTTGTTGGGGCCGCTGTATGCCCACAATTACCGCGACCCGGCCTCTGGTGACAAAATGGAAAAAATTGCACCTCGGGTGGCGGATTGGTGTCGGCGGGCGCATGCGCCGCAACACGCCTTGGCTGGTGAATTTGTGGCTGATGATCAGATACCGGATACCCTTGTGCCGATCTTAAAAATGTTCGCGCAGGAGCAATTGCCGATCTTGAAAGACAGCTTGGCCGATTTGCAAAAATGGGTGGATGATAATCCGGATACAAAAGAGCTACCGCGACTGACCGGCTTTCATAAATACACCATTGGCGGTGTCGAAGAAGACCGGGCCGTGTTCCCGTTTTGCCTGTGGATGTTGCAGCGGGTGCTGGACCATCTGCAATCCTTGACCGGCGAGGATCAAACCAAGGCCCATAAGCTGTTGCGAGAAATTGGAGCAGAAGACTTGATCAATATGAAAGTGGAGCCTCGCTTGAAACGTGAGAATTTCAAACTGGTGCTGGCCTGATTTGCCCTCGATAACTTCATGAATTCATTGCCAAAAATCATCAATGGCTTGTCGGAAATAGCCGATCAGTATGATGCGATTTTGTGTGACGTGTGGGGTGTCATCCACAATGGGCATGAGCCATTCTCATCCAGCGTTGATGCGCTTGTACGATTTCGCAAAGAGCGTGGCCCAGTGATTTTGATCACCAATTCGCCGCGCCCGGCTTCGGAAATTCCGGCGCAATTGAGCCATATCGGGGTCAGCCATGATTGTTATGATGCCATTCTAACCTCGGGCGATGCCACCCGGGCTGCGTTGGCGGCTCGCGCACCGGGTCCGGTTTATATTCTAGGCCCGGCCAAGGATTTACCTCTGTATGAAGGGTTGCAGCTCAAGGCAGTAAAACTGGACGAGGCGGCATTTATTTCCTGCACCGGACTGGTGGATGATCTGACGGAAACACCGGACGATTATACGGAGTTACTGAGCCGGGCTCGGGAGTTAGATTTGCCAATGGTTTGTGCCAATCCCGATATTGTCGTGTTAATTGGCAATCGACGTATCTGGTGCGGCGGCGCTTTGGCCGAGCGCTATGCTGGGATGGGCGGTCAGGTGATCTATGCGGGTAAGCCGCATTTGCCAATTTATGATTTGTGTTTTGAAGCGCTAGGCCAATTGCAAGCCAAACCGATCAATCGAGGTCGCGTGCTGGCCATTGGTGATGGGCCGGGCACTGATGTCAAAGGCGCGCAAAATGCTGGACTGGATTGCTTGTTTGTGGCGACCGGTATCCATGAAAGTACGTTGACCGATGATGGGCAATTGGACCCGCAACAATTAGCAAATGATTTGGGGCAAGAAAAAACCCGGGCACGCTATGGCGCACCCAGGTTAATTTGGAACTGATTTTATCGGGCGTGAAGCCGGTAAGATTTAGTCAAATAAATTGTCAATATCGTCCTGACCTAAGGCCGCTTCGCTGGTTTCACCGTCAAACAAGGCATCAATTGCTTCCTGCCCGGTGGCTGGACCATCAAGCTGCGGGCCATTCAGCAGATTTTCATTCTGCCATTTTTCCTTGTCCGTTTCTTCGCTTTCGGCATCCAGCACGCCCATAACTTCAGCAAATCTGGAAACGCGCTCTTCAATGTGAGACAGGGTTGCCACTACTTTTGATACCCGTTGACCGGTAATGTCCTGAAACGAGCAGGCTTCGATCATCTGCATCATCGCGTTGTCGACTTTTTCTTTATAAGCTACAGGATCACTGGCGTCGGCCGCCATAATATCCTCGGCCAAGGTCATTATGTTTTCGGTGGCGCGCTCGGTATCACCGACAACGGCTTCCAGTTCGGCACCGGCTGTCGGGATGCGTGAACCATGGATGTCGTTGGGACGCAACGCGGCAATTTCCTCGCGCGTTCGATTGATATATTGGGCGATATGCTGGAACTCATCTATGACCGAATGATCTATCGAACCGAAAAATATTTTCATGGTCTCGACTAGATTTTCGGCCAGGCTCAATACTTCCATCAAGCGTGGATCGTCTAGATCCGCCGCCTTGATATCGTCAAGCGCATCTCGAATTCGGTTGGCTACGTCAAATGCTGGCATGGTCTATCTCCAGATACAATTACAATCAAAAACTACCAAGCACGGAAGACATTTTAGCCTTCAAAGTAGCTGCATTAAACGGTTTTACGATATAATTATTTACGCCGGCCCGTTTCGCCGCGATCACATTTTCCGTTTTGGATTCGGCGGTGATCATGATGAACGGTGTGCCTTTTAGTTTTTCGTCGCTGCGAACTTGCTTCAGCAATTCGTAGCCGGTCATTGGTTCCATGTTCCAGTCAGAAATGACCAGTCCAAAATCTTTACCGCTTTGCATTTTTTGCAAGGCTTCCGCCCCGTCTGCTGCTTCGTCTACATTGGAAAATCCAAGTTGTTTCAGCAGGTTCCGCATAATGCGGCACATGGTTTTGTAGTCATCGACCACAAGAACCGGCATATTCATATCGACAGCCATTAGAAAACTCCATCCATTCACGCCCGTTTGTTCGGGTCTGTTGCTTCTTCAGGCTATTTCGCCCTGAATTACCCTGTTGTACCTAAATCCAGTGAAAACTCTGTTAAGGTTAAGGACGGTTTGTTGTTTTTTTGGAAAATCAGGCTTGGCGCAAGTTTTGGAGGTTGTTGGTCACCGATTGCCGCAAATTCTGGAGCATCTCTTCGCTGACATCTCGGCTCACTGCACCGGGGAAACTCAGCGCAGCAATACATTCCAGATGGTCTCGAAGCAGTGACGGTAGCAGGTCTCCATTTAATCCCATGGCAGTAATGTAGGATTCCAAGGATGAAATCGCTTTGGCTACCGATGGATTATTGGATGTAACGGCGAGGTTTTTGAGCCGGGCGATATTTTCCAGCAAATGGTGCAAGCTGTCTTTGCATTTTGGGTCAAATTCAGCCACCGATTCAACCAAAGACAAAACCACAGTACGAATGCCTTCGTTGGCCAGTTTGGCTTCTTTGCTTGTTTCTTCGATCTCCATCGGGTCACAAGCTCTTCGAAGCTCACCTTTATACTTCGGGTCTTTTTTGCGTCGCCGATCCGGGCCAACATAGCTGTCTGATCTGACAAAGCCCCGAGGGGCAGTTAAAATTGCATGTAGTCGCGCCAATACCTGTTTTGGAATAACCGGCTTGATGATCAATTCGGAAACGCCGCAATCTCTGGCACCATAGATGGTCTTTAAATCTGACTCACCGGTCAGCATGACAATGGGAACTTCCGGGTTGCGACTGTCGGGATGCCTGCGGACCCACTTAGTCAATTCGAACCCGTTAACCGGCTCCATGTTCAGATCCGTAAAAATGATGTCAGGGTTAAGTGTTGCCAACATTTCAATTGCCTCGGCACCATTTTTGGCCGTGTGGGAATCATACGCCCCAAAACCGCGCAATAAATCGGCTAATACGCCACACAAAAAGTCCTGATCGTCGACAATCAGGAACGTACTTTGCCTAATTTTTTTTTCAAACTGACTCAAAACGAAATACTCTTATTCTGGCATGATTTATTTGTGGAAATCCCCAAGGTGAAGCTCATAAGGCATGGATATGAAATCTCGGTTAATTGCCTCAACATCTTATGCGGCTTGCGAATTTGAAACTTGATCGGCCACATGTTTTTTCAACTCATTCAGCATGGAAGAGGGATCGGTATTTCCCTGTTCAATCAGGTCTTTTAGCTGGTGAATTGCATCAATATGTTTAGCAATTACTTTGATCTCGAGTTTGCCAGACGCTCCCATGGCCTGCACATATCCAATTAGGGATTTGGCAATTTCCTCAAGGTGATTGTCTTCGTGTTCTGCTGCGTCCTCCCACAAAGTCTGCGAGGCACGATAAAGGGTCATGACAGCACCACGATCGTTGACGTTCATCTCTTTCAATAGGGATTGAATTTGATCAGCCTGGGCCAGAAAGGCCGCATCAATAGACGTTGCAACATTTTCTGATGCGTCTTTTAGTCGGCGCTTTGATCCTTTGTAATTGCCATTTTGGCGACGGCGGCGATCCGGCCCAATAAAGCTGTGGCTGCTGACAAAGTCTCTCTTGGCCATAAATAATAGTTTCACCCTCGAGATAACCGCTTTGGGGACAACGGGTTTGACGATGATCTCGTCAATGCCGCAATCTCGGGCTTCAAGAATTTTTTCATGGGCAGTATCGCCGGTCACGATGACAATCGGCAATTCCAAGTTGGGACTGTTGTTGCCGGTCCGGATCCAGTTGGCTAGCTTTACGCCAGTGCCGCCTTTTAAGTTCCAATCCATGATGATCGCATCGGGCAGCCAAGTTCTGATCTGGGTCACAGCTTCAGTACAGGAGCCTGCCGTATGAATTTTGGTGATCCCGATATTGCGTAAGATATCAACGATAATTGAGCGCAAAAATGGCTGAGTTTCTGCCACAAGTATAGTTTTGGCTGATAGCGTCGTAATCCCGGTCATGCTTTCCCCACCAGTTTCACCGATCTGTTGGGGGTAAACTAGTTCAGATCTATAAATTTTTTCTTGATGGAATGTCGTTTTTTGGAGAAACTTTGTATCAGATGAAATTCATTGCAGCTTCGTGGTTGCAAGTGTCTGAATTTCCGGCGAAAATATAAGCCAGCCGGAATAAAACCGGCACCACATGGATACGCCTTCACTGATGACAAAAAAAGTTGAACACGGATTTTATATTGAAGATCTGGAAATTGGTATGATGCGCGAGGTTTCGCACACCGTATCAGAGCAGGACGTGGCAGACTTCGCCCGCATTTCAGGGGATTACAATCCGCTGCATATGGATGAGGAATATGCCAAAACCACGCCGTTTGGTGGGCGGATTGCTCATGGCGCGTTAACGGCATCCTATATCTCTGCCATCCTGGGCAATGATTTACCTGGGCCGGGCGCAGTCTTTACGACCCTTGAGTTGAAATTCCGGGCACCAGTACGGATCGGGGATACGGTATTGGCGCGGGCTACGGTTGAGGACATAAATGTGCGCCGTCGCCAGGTGACGCTTGATGTGCGATGTCTGGTTGGTGAGACGGTGATCGCCAAAGGAAAAGCCGGCGTGATGGTGGATGCCCGTCCGTAAATGATTTGGCCAAGAGTAAAATCAATGCAAATTCTGGATCAATATAAAAAACTGGGCGCTAATCAGCGCGGGGCTGCCATTGCGCTGGGTAATTTTGATGGCGTACACAAGGGGCATCGAGAGGTGATTGCTTCGGCGGCTCGGGCGGCCAATCAATTGTCGTGTCCGTTGGGTGTTGCGGTGTTTCATCCGCACCCGAAGCAGTTTTTCATGCCCTCCGCTCCGCCATCCCGATTGCAAAGCGATGCGGCGCGAGCTGAATCTCTGCAAGGCCTGGGCGCGCAATTGCTCTACATGCTGCCGTTTGATCGGGCGATGAGTTTGATGACGGACCGTGAATTTGCCCGTGATGTGTTGCGTGATGGATTGGGTATTCTTCATGTTAGTGTTGGTGAAAACTATCATTTTGGTAAAGATCGCATGGGTACAATCAACTCTTTACGCGCACTGGGTGAAGAGTTCGGGTTTGGGGTCGATGCGGTAAAACTGGCCGGCGCTGAAAACAGGTTTTCCTCCACCCGAATTCGTGAAGCCTTGCAGGACGGAAATTGCGATGCGGCCAGCGCCATTTTAGGCCGGCTGTGGACACTCGAAGGCCGGGTTGAGTTTGGCCAGCAGCGCGGACGAACCATTGGCGTACCAACTGCCAATTTGTCGCTTGCTGATTATATACGGCCCAGGTTCGGTGTTTACGCCGCATTTGCACAGATCGAAGGCGAGGGGCCGCTCTTGCCCGGCGTGGTCAATATCGGTGTGCGGCCGACTATGGAAGGCAAGGACGAGCGGCTGGAAATCCACCTGTTTGATTTTACCGGGGATTTGTATGGGCGGGTGCTCAAAGTTTCTTTGCTTGAATTTATTCGAGACGAGAAAAAGTTTGATGGGCTTGCTGCCCTGCAAACCCAAATCGGGCTGGATATAGATACTGCCATTGCCGCCACAACCCGCTATTTGCAGGTGGACCGAGCCGGTTCGACCTGATAGGCAGTTTGCATGTTTGGGGTTCAAAAAAATTCAGGGGTTCGAATTATCATCCCGGCTTGATCAACTCGATCAGGACCGGACCAATCCCGTACCTCGATACCTTTTTTCCTGCAAGATTAGACTGGTTCCCATGAACAACAAAACCAACGCTCCAACCGGCGGGCGCGATTATCGCGAAACGCTCGTTTTGCCCAAAACAGATTTTCCAATGCGGGCCGGACTGCCCAAACGCGAACCCGAATGGATCGCCCGTTGGCAGAAACTAGATATCTATGGGGAAATCCGCAAAAATTCTAAAGGCAGAGAGAAATTTTCCTATCATGATGGCCCTCCTTACGCGAACGGCCACGTGCATTTGGGTACTGCGTTGAACAAGATTTTGAAGGACTTTGTGGTCCGCTCGCACCAAATGATGGGGTATGATGCCTCATTCGTTCCGGGGTGGGATTGCCACGGTCTGCCGATTGAATGGAAAGTCGAAGAGGGCTATCGCAACAAGGGCAAAGCTAAAGACGATGTTCCCATTGATGAATTTCGGGCTGAATGTCGTTCTTACGCCGGGCACTGGTTGGATATTCAACGAGAAGAATTCAAGCGGTTGGGCGTGTTTGCCGATTGGGATAACCCGTACACCACCATGGCCTATTCTTCCGAGGCGCGTATTGCGTCCGAGTTTTTGAAATTTGCTGAAGCTGGCAAGCTGTATCGCGGTTCAAAACCGGTGATGTGGTCGCCGGTCGAGCAAACCGCCTTGGCCGAGGCCGAAGTGGAATATGCTGATCATGTCAGCACGACAATTTGGGTCAAATTTAAAGTTATAGAACACGATATTACGAATCTTGTGAGAATCGCTGCTGGTTTAGCTCAAAATAATAATACGGATTTTGATGAAAGGGCTTTCAGAGAGACACACGATTTGAAGGGCGCGAATGTAGTTATTTGGACAACTACTCCTTGGACTATTCCTGCAAACCGGGCGATTGCTTACAACCCAAATATTGCTGAGCAGGTTATTGGCGAACCCGCTAGTTTTGTTGGCGGAGAACCGATTCCGGAGAGTCATTCCGAGTTCGGGTATGGTGTTTATGAAGTTGAAAAACTTGAACAATCCGAATTTGAACCTTGGGCCAAGGTTGGCGAGAGATATATAGTCGCTAATTCGCTTGCAGAATCTGTAAAACAGGCCGGTAAAATCTCAAGATGGAAATATGTATGCAATGCGAAAAAATTGGATACCGTGGTTTGTGCGCATCCATTTGCCGAACTTGACCCGTATTATAAATTTGAAACGACGTATGAAGGTATAACATATTCGGGTGTGCATCTTTTCCCCGCTGCGCACGTCACAGATGAGTCTGGTACTGGTTTTGTTCATACAGCTCCAGGGCATGGTGCAGATGATTACGACGTTTGGTTAGATCAGCCTGTATTTCAGAGGCAGATTCCTAAAATTCCAGAAACCGTCGGGCCAGACGGGGTTTATTACGACCATGTGCCGCTGTTTGCTGGGCTAAATGTGATCCGCACCACGGGTAAGAAAACCGGGCAGGACGGCAAAGCCAATGCGGAGGTTCTGGCCAAATTGACCGAAACCGGGGCGCTGTTGGCGCGCGGTCGCATCACTCATTCCTATCCGCATTCATGGCGCTCCAAAGCACCGGTGATCTATCGCAATACGCCGCAATGGTTCATCCCGATGGAAGATGACAAGGGGGCGGAAGGCTTGCGGGCCAAAGCGCTGGCCGCCTTAGGCGACACTGAATTTTTCCCACCACGCGGGGCAAACCGCATCGGTGCTATGGTGGCGGATCGACCAGATTGGCTGATTTCGCGCCAACGCGCTTGGGGTGTGCCGTTGACCTTGTTCGTGCGCGAAGGTACGGGCGAGTATTTGCAAAATGCGCAAGTAAATGCCCGAATTATTGCGGCGATTGAAGCGGAAGGTGCCGATGCGTGGGTGGCTGAAAACGCGAAGGAACGGTTTTTGAAGGGGCTGGTCGAAGACTGGGAAGGTTACGAGAAAATCACCGATATTTTGGACGTGTGGTTTGATAGTGGTTGCTCTCATGCCTTCACCTTGGAGGATCGTGAAGATCAACAATGGCCGGCCGATGTCTATCTGGAAGGCTCAGACCAGCACCGGGGTTGGTTCCAAAGTTCCTTGCTGGAAAGCTGTGGAACGCGCGGTCGTGCGCCCTATAACAAAGTGGTCACCCATGGTTTTATCATGGCAGAAGACGGCCGCAAAATGTCCAAATCGCTGGGCAATACCATGGCGCCAGATGATGTGGCGCGCCAATATGGTATCGAGATTTTGCGGTTGTGGACCGCATCATCTGACTATCAGGAAGATTTGCGGATTGGCGACGAAATCCTGAAAACCTCGGCAGATAGTTACCGCAAGATCAGAAATACCCTGCGTTACCTTTTAGGTGCGCTGACCGGATATGAAGCCAGCGAAGAGCTGGACGTGGCCAGCTTACCAAGTCTGGAGCGCTTGATCCTGCACCGCTTGGTGGAGCTGGATGAGCAAGTAAAAACCGGATACCGCAATTTTGATTATAAAGGCGTATTCGGAGCCATTTTCACGTTTTGCAATGCCGATCTTTCGCAACTGTTTTTCGACATCCGAAAAGACTCGCTGTATTGTGATCCACTGGATAAACCGCGTCGAAAAGCTGCGCTTTATGTGATGGATAAGGTCTTTCATTCGGTCGTGCGTTGGCTGGCGCCGATCCTGCCATTTACTACCGAAGAAACTTGGCTCAACCGGTTTCCATCAGAAACAGATTCAGTGCATTTGCATGATTTTGCCAAGGTGGATGCGAATTGGAATGATCTGGAATTGGCCGGACATTGGGCGGCCATTCGAAAAGTACGTAAAGTAGTGCTGGGCGCTCTGGAAGTAGAGCGACGTGAAAAACGAATGGGATCATCCCTGCAAGGTGCGCCAATTGTATCACTGGAAAATTCTGATGATCTGGCCTCGATTGCAAAAATGGCGGAAGGCGATGTGGAACAGTTCTTTGGTGATGTTTGCATCACCAGTGGTATGACTTTGCGGTCCGGCCCCGGAAATGCAGATGAGTTTTCGCTGGATGATGTGCCGGGCGTATCTGTTGCTTCGGTCACGGCAGAGGGCGTTAAATGCGCCCGCTCATGGAAGTATTTTGATCCCAAAACTGCTGATCCAGCCTTCCCGGATATTACGCCTCGTGATGCCCTCGCCGTCGCGCAATGGGATGCAGCCAATGGATAATTCTAATCGGTATGGCCTGATCGGGTTTTCCTTGGCGGCTCTGGTTGTATTACTGGATCAGGCATCCAAGATCTGGATTTTGAGCGGGTTGAAGCTGCATAATCTTCCGGGTGGACATCTGGAATTGTCGCCAATTATGGATTTCACTTTCGTGTGGAATCGCGGTGTCAGCTTTGGTTTGTTTCAAGCTGATTCAGATCTGGGCCGCATTGTATTGTCCGGATTTGCGCTGGGAATTGTGGTGCTGATGACGGTATGGCTGGCGCGAGCCGATAACAAAACACTGGCTGCGGCATTGGGCCTGATCATTGGCGGCGCGCTCGGTAATTTGATTGACCGTATCCGGTTTGGCAAAGTGATCGATTTTATCAATTTCAGTGATATACATTTTATCTGGGTGTTTAATATCGCCGATGCAGCAATCAATATCGGAGTTTTTCTGATCTTGCTTGAAGCATTTTTTCTTGAGCCACGGCGAAAACGTGTATGATGGTGCTGGGCGCAGGGCGAGCGCCGGGTATGCATCCCGGTCCAACCGCAGGAGTAAATTCCCGATGAAACAATTTTCCCGATCCATCATGTTTGTGGTGGTTGTAAGCTTGGCCGCCAGTGCCTGTAGCTCTAACCGTTCGGGCCGGGGAAATGGACCCGATGAATTTCGGGTGCTGACCAAGGCACCTTTGTCCATTCCGCCTGAGTATAACCTGATCCCGCCACGACCCGGCGACCCACGCCCGCAAGATTTGCAAGCCTCGCAAGCGGCCCGTATTGCTTTGTTGGGTGGCGATGGTAGCGCCGCTGCATCCGTGGGTGAGCAGGTTTTGGTGGCGGCGGCCAAGGGTGATTTAACCAGCAGTTCAATCCGGGCGAAATTGGATTCAGAAACCAATCGACAGGTGAACAAGCCGTTGGGTTTTGCCAACCGGATTTTGTTCTGGCGCGATGGGGATACCTATATTGAAGATGGAACCATGTTAGATGCTGATGCCGAAGCTGAACGCTTGCGCCGCAAGAATGTTGGTTTGAACGCAACAGGTGGCAACGATGTGGTCATTCGTAAAGACGGCAACCGGATTAAATTACCAGGGCTCTAGTCCAAATATTTCCACGTTTGTTCGCAACTCTGCTTGCCATTAGTATTCTGCGACCTTGGCAGCTTAGCCTACGGTCCTAGCAATAGCAGACCGGTTTCTAACGTATGAAGTTGAGTAGGCTTACATTGCTTAAAATATTGAACGTGCGGGCCGATGCTTCAACCGCAGTCTGGGCTTGTTGTAACCGGCTGGCTGCTTCGGCCAAGTCCGCATCTTCAAGGTCACCGACAACGCCGGTTAGCAATATCTGACGATCCTCTTCGCGGGCCTGTGTGGTTTCAAGTTGTTTCTGTAACAAACCATTTTTACCCTGCACTTGATTGAGTGCATCCAGTACCGGAGCAATCGCCGCAAGTTGCGTCTCGATAAAAGCCCGCTGTGTGGCATCAATGGTATCCGTAAACGGCCCACCAGCGCCGTCGTTGAAATCCTTGATGGCTTTAATGATGGTCATGATATCGGTAGCCACATCATCGGCCAGAAACCCGGTTTCCACTGTTAAACCATCGTCAATCCGGCTGACCGGTTTGACCGAAGAGTTTTGGAACAAGTCACTGACTGCCGCTGCCGATCCTACATCATCCAGTGTTTGGGCAGTAAAGGGTTCTGCATCGACCTTGGTCCCGCCAAATATCGACCTGCCATTAAACTTTTGGTTTAAGGCACCGGTTATCTGGCCAAAAGCCGAATCCAGTTCCTGCATCAAGTTCAAGCCATCATCCAGCCCGATACTACCGATCAGGCTTTGGCGGATTTGATCGGCGGCACTGGATATTTGTCCCAGTGCTGCATCTTGTATGCTTAATCTGGGTTCCAGCTCCTTGATCCGCTCTACGGCGCTTATCGACCGGCTAATGACAGCCCGTGCTGCATTGATGGTTCCCAATTCCTTGACCAAACCTTTTAGGTCAGTGGCTTTTTTGCCAGATGCAACCTGGCTTTGTGCCTCCACCAAGTCGGTTTGGTTACGCAGTAAATGGTTGAGCGCAGAAAGATTGGCTTGGGTGGTGGAAATACGGGTCATCTATCTTGGCCTATATAATACTTAAAAGTGTGTCGTTGAGTTCTCGCGCTGCCTGAATTAAACGAGCCGCTGCGTTATAGGATTGTTGGAACAAGGTCATATTGGCCAATTCCTCATCAATATTGACCCCTTCAACATTGGCGCGCCGCAGATCAGCCTCGGCGCTCAAGGAAAGGGCCGCCGTTGCCTCACGTTCGGCGTTGGCGGCGCGTGTGCCGGTGGTTACTGCAAAGCGCCCGGAAAAATCAGTCAAGGTTGACGATGCAGCAGACAGCGAGCCAGCACTTTGAAATTGCCGGGCCGTTTCCAGCGCACGCTGAATGGCAAATCCGCCTCGACCATCGCCTTTACCGGCAACGAAATCCCCGGCAACTGTAGCGGCGGCAATTTCCAACCTGCCCAGCGCCAGCAGGTCTGGATTACGTAAAATATCACTGCGAAGAGAAAATCCGGAAGCACGACCGGCTTTGGCGCCTTCACCCAATCCAAACAATTGCGAGAACGAAACATTTGAGCCGACCCGCTGTGTGGTGTCGGTGGCCAGATCAACTGAGTAACCTTCTGTACCAATAACCGGTGTGGATGACAGTCGGCCATCGCTGTCCAAACTAAAGGTCACAAACCTGCCTAAGCCCGTGGCTGGATCATTTAATGCGGTCAATATGTCATTGAAACTGGCCCCGGCAATATTCACTGAAATATCAGCGGCGGCTCGACCATCGGATGCAGTGACCTTGAATTGCAAAGTTTCTCCAGCAGTAAATCCGTGGGCATCAGTGCCGGAAATTCCGGTAGCAAAAAATGCCGGGTTCCCACTACTGACCAGCTCATTCGTCCCAAAAAACGAGGAAAAAGAACGCCCAGCCCGGTCTGATGGTGTTGCCGCGTCCTGTAAAAATCCGATCCCATTACTCCCGGCTGCATCAAATGACAGGGAGCCACCTGAAAAAGTCACGGCGGCAGTGGCGCCAAATGCATTGTCTAAGGCAGTGGTCAAACTGTTTATGGTTCCGCCAAGTGCTTGTGCAGGGCCGCTATCGACCGACAATGTCCCGGCGGTAAAATCCACATCAACTCGGCGCACCAACAAACCATCGGGATCGGTCAGTGCAATCGTGGTTTTTCCAGTAAAATTGCTAGCGTCTGTACCGAGCAATCCGGTATTGCGGCCGGTGATCAGGCCCGGAGCCGGTACGGAAATGGCTTCTGCATGGGCCTGGTTCAAGGCATCGGCAGCCCCGGCGGCAAATTCCGCCAGTTCCAAGGCCATTTCTGATAATTCGGTGTCCCGCAGCGCAAGCAAGCCATGCAAAGAGCCACCGCTCAAATGGTCCTGCAAGTCGATGCTGGCGCCGGTCGGTGTGGTCGCTAGAATTCTTGAATAATTAACCCCGGGTGCGCCGCTGGAACCAGTGGAATATTGTAAGGTGAGGGCAGTCGCGCCCAATAGGAGCACGCCGTCCTGAGTTCGGATCGAGGCACTCCCCAAGTCATTACGATCAATTCGCACATCAATCAGTTCGCTTAAATCATTGATTAAGGCCGCTTGGCGGTTTTCTGCCCCAGTTGAATCGCCAGAAATTCGGCCTCGTGTAATATCACTATTCAGGGTTTGGATTTCTTTGATCAATTGATTGATTTGATCGACACTACCGTTGATTTGTTGCTGCACCTCGGATCGGGAAATACGGATTTCGCGATCGAGCCGGCCAAATTCCTCGAATAATTCCCGAACCGAATTGACTGCTTCCAAGCGACGAACTCCGGATGCCGGGTCTTGTGCGGCAGTGCCAATATCTGCAAATGCTTGGTTGAGGCGGGAAAATACAGACCCTGGATTATCCAGCGTACCAAATTGCGACTGAATCCGATCCAAAACTGACGATCTGGCTTGCCATGAGGATGCGTCTGAGCTGGCGCTCAAACTGGCACCCAACAAAAAGCGGTCGGTGATCCGCTGCACTTCAGATTGGGTAACGCCAAGACTTTGTCCAGCCACATTACGGGTAATGATGGGTACTTGGGTTCTCGCATAGCCTTGCGTATTGATATTTGCGATATTATTGGAGGTTTGACGCAAACCGGCCTGACTGGCGTTTAATCCTGATAATGCAGAGCCTAAAATTGAATTGATCGACATATATCTTTTCCCTGCATGAGGCAGAAACTGCCCGCTACCAAGATGTTTCTACCGGGCAAACCTTGGCTTTTCCGGTCGGTGGCTTTTCCTGTTATTTGCTAACCATCTAAAATAAAAGCATTTTTTTATAAGCGCTTTAGATAAGCCAAAACAAGAAACTGATTCACCTCTATAGGTACGCAAGCGCTGGGCCAGCATGGTTAATGGACGCGAAAACGTGTCTGTGGCACGGCCTGATGTACTGAGAGGAACACCCGGCAGAATCGCCGCAAAGAGGCAAAAATCACCCGGCAGAAAGCAACAAACCAAAAAGTAAAATTCAGTAAAAACAAGTAAAAACAATATGTTATACTCTTTCAGAGGATTGGCCTGAGGTTTGCTTTGTTTATGTGAAAACGCACGAAATGATGCGTGAACTTGGGTAGTAAAATGAGTTTTCCAGAATTTATAGGAGCCGGCGCACCCCGGAACCCCATCCAGCCCGCGAAATCTGTGGGTACGGATCAGGCGCGTCCAAACGAAAACACCTCATCCGAAAATACCGGGACCCGCAAAAATTTTGCGGAGCTTGTTTCTGTTGAACAAGAGGCAAGCCCGGCGACCCAATCACCGGCGGCCCATTCAGCACCCAAAAAAACGGAACCAACCCAACCACAGCAGAAGTTCATCGGACAACCCAAACCGGTCATTGATCCAAAAACATTGGTAGAAGCAGCACCCGTTCCTGAGCTTCAGATTTTAGCGCAAACTCCACCTGTAACCACAGGTGATATTGCTGTAGCAATTGCCATTCCAACGAATATTCCAAGCATCAATGTCGCAACATTGTCGGCCAGCGTGGGTCTTGATCCAGTGCAAACCAGCAATTCATCCATCATTACAAATCCAACCGGTGTTCAAGCCATTCTAGATACTGAAATACTGGTTCCTTCAGCCAAGGTCGTTCCAACGGTTGCAAGCCCGCAAAATACTAAAGGGGCTGCCATTCCTTCCGAACTTGCCTCTCATTTGGTTTTGAACCAACCCAAGATCAATTCCGGTTCACAGAACCTTGCCGCGAACGCCAGTCCTGTCCAAAATAACATTGGTCAAATTCTGACCAGTTCAACCGGAATTGTCAGTGCCGGAGCCGCTTCAACAACCGAGCCAGGCACCAATTCGGCGGGCACTATAGTTGCCGGCCTTGAGGCGACCGTTTCTGGTACCCAACCATCAGCCATTGCAGGCGCAAATTCAGTCGATCCGACATTGTATTCGTTCCAGTTCGGGCCGGATACATCTATAGAGACTGGATTAGCCACCACGCAGCCACAAGCACCGGCTGTAGCATCTGTTGCCAATCTAACGGAACAGGCCAAACCATCCGGTCCGACAAAACCGGGGAATGTAGCGCCGACGGGTGGAGCGGCAGGACAGTCAGCCAACCCGGTTAATCCCGCTTCAATAAGCATCACAACACCACAGATTTCACTAATCAGTGAGAACTTGGATCGTGCACAAATCTCCCTGTTGGATACTGTGAAACTAGAACCTGCAAGTTTTGAGCTCGAACTGGAAACAGAATTAAACTTGGACCGCAATGCTGGGCAAACCGCAAGCCAGCCAAACCGAGCCGCCAATGGATTGGCCACGCAAACTGGTTTGGTAGCGAGTCAACTCGCAGCATCTAAAATCGGATCAGAAGCTGTTGGGCAATTTGCGGCACGTCTGGCCGGTCGGGTGGCAAATGGTTCCAGCAAATTCGAAATGCGGCTTGACCCGCCACAAATGGGTCGGATTGAGGTGAAGCTGGAAGTTACGTCTGACAACCGTGTGCACGCCACTTTGACGGCCGAGCGCCCTGAAGTATTGCAAGATTTGCAAAGAGGTGCGGATGCATTACGCCGTGCCTTGATCAGCGAAGGGTTGGATCTGGGTTCGAATGATCTGTCGTTTCAATTGGAACAACAGGGAGAAGGCGCAGGGCAATATCAACAATTCGAGCGAACAGCCGAAGCGCAGACCACAATGCTGGATACGTTGATGGAAGAAGCACTGGTCCAGACCCAGACAGAAATTGATACGGGACTTGGCTATTTGCTGGTGCCCGAAACCCGCATTGATATTCAGGCATAAGGGAGTAGAAAATGCCAGGCATTGAGTCCATTGGACAAAACACGGTCACTTCAAACCTACAACAGTCCACCACCGGACTGGCTGACAATTTTGATACCTTTTTGACCCTGTTGACCCAGCAATTGCAAAATCAGGACCCGTTAAGTCCGGTAGATTCGACCCAGTTCGTCTCGCAATTGGTACAGTTTTCTAGCGTTGAGCAACAAATCGCTCAAAACAAAAACCTCGAAACCCTGGTCAATTCCAGTGCTGTTTCTTCGTCAACTGCGGCTGTTTCGTTTATCGGCAAGCAAACCGTGTTGTCCAGTAATACGGCACCGTTGCAAAATGGTACGGCCAAGTGGTCTTACGCATTTGATCGGGCTGCGGCGGATACCACAATCACAATTTCAGATAGCGCCGGCAAGGTCGTGTTCAGCGGCACTGGTGAAACCCGTGCAGGTTTGCATGAGTTCAATTGGGATGGCCGAGACAATACCGGTCAGCAATTGCCCGATGGTGCCTATACCATTCAGGTGAGCGCCACCGACGATACCGGCGAAAGCATCAACGCCAGTACATCCATTACCGGCATTGTGACCGGGGTAGATTTTGCCAATGGCGAGCCAGCCTTGTTGCTGGGTAATATTCGCGCATCATTTGCCGACATTTTGTCGGTGCGACAAGCCACGACCAGTTAACAACACCATATTTACCGGGCGCAGAAACGAAACGCCACGGAATTTGAAAAGCAGAAGCTCCTCAAAAAAACAAGCGTCAATCAATAAGGGAGCGCACAAATGTCACTTTATTCAGCCTTAAGCATCGGGGTTCAGGGTCTTCGGTCAAATTCGACAGCCCTTGGGGGAATCTCCAACAACATCGCCAATATCAACACCATTGGATATAAACGTACCCGGTCGGATTTTTCATCTCTGGTCACTTCAGAAACTCCGGTTGTGTTAACGGGCGGAGGTGGCGTAACCGTCAAAGGTAGCCGGTTGGTCTCTCAACAAGGGCTGATCCAGCCTTCGGCCTCCAATACCGACCTAGCAATTTCTGGAAAAGGATTTTTTGCAGTAACTTCCGACACCATCCCATCGGGGGTGACACCGGATTTGCAATTTACCCGGGCTGGATCATTTTCTCCAGATTCGGAAGGGAATTTGAGAAATACATCTGGTTTATACCTGCAAGGTTGGCGCGCTCAGACTGATGGCACTTTCGTCACCAACCCGACCGATACGGTTGCCCTAACAACCGTAAATATCGGATCAATATCTGGCGCGGCTGTTGCCACAAACAATATCGCAATGAACGGCAATCTGCGGGCAGGGCAAGCTATTTCCACGGCTGCAGCTACCTATGTACCCACCGCCAGTGCAACCAATATGGCTTCTGGCGCGGTCGCTGCTGATTTTGAGCGCATTGGTCAAGTATTTGACTCTCAAGGCAATGTTCGCAGTTTGAATATGGCTTTCTTGAAAGACGCCACAGCGCCCAACACTTGGAATGTTGAACTATATGCCTCGCCGGTAACCGATGTAGATCTAGGTGCCGGTTTGGTTGATGGACAGTTGGCCACAGGGCAAATCGTGTTTAATGCAGACGGCACGTTGGATACGGTCAACTCAACCTTCCCATCCAGCATTTCTATTTTGGCTTCTGATTCTGGTGTGCCAGCTGCCGGTGCCATAAAGTGGGCAACTGCCGAGGGTATTGCTGCACAGACGTTGAATTTTAACCTGGCTGGCGTCAATGGCATTGGTGGCCTGACCCAATTTGAAGCACCTTCCATTTTGGAAACTGCCAGCGTCGACGGCTCACCATATGGCGAGTTGATCGGCGTGACGGTTGACGACAAAGGCTTTCTATCTGCCAATTTCAACAATGGCATTTCCCGAAAGATTTATCAGATCCCGCTGGCTACCTTTATCAATCCAAATGGTTTGATCGCCGCAAATGGTGACGCATACAGGGCAACCTCCGTAGCCGGTTCCTTAAACTTGCGCGAAGCAGGCATTGCTGCCGGTACATTATCGGCGCAAGCCTTGGAAGGCTCCAATGTTGATTTGGCCCAGGAGTTTACCGACCTGATCGCGGTGCAACGAGCCTATTCAGCTTCGTCAAAAATCATCACCACAGCCGATGAGATGCTCGATGAGCTGATCCGGATCAAACGATAATCTAGGGGGTTAGGATAGCGCGCCCGGATTTGTTGTGAAATCCGGGCGGCATTTTCCTAAAAATTGATTGATGATGTTACAGGCAATTTTACCAGCTTCCTTCGTCAGATGTTCAAACCTTGCAAGTAAGGTTCATCTACCTAAGGGGCTTTGCCCGAATAATAAAAACAATAAAAGGGATGGGTGATATGGGATACGCACGCAAAGAGCGCGAAACGATGGTTTTGGGGCCAGATGGCGCGCCACTGACATTGGCAGATCTTCCCAAACCAACCACGCGGCGCTGGGTGATCCGGCGCAAGGCCGAAGTTGTTGCTGCGGTCCGTGGCGGATTGCTGACCCTGGATGATGCTTGCGAACGGTATCGATTGACGGTCGAGGAATTTATGGGCTGGCAACAATCGATTGATCGGTATGGTTTGGCTGGATTGCGCGCCACGCGTGTGCAGGAATATCGATAAACCAATTCGGCTCACTTGCAGTCGGTTCAAATTCTTTCAAAAATTATTCATGATTGAGCGTGCACAAGTTGTTTGAACGAACAACTTGTGGAGCTTATCCAATGGAATTGTCGATTTTTCTGGTTCAAAGAGAACAGGAACGGGATTGGCATTTTGCCAACGGGTTCGGCAATGGTGATCCAACTACCAATGGCGAATACCTGTGCGTTGATTATTTCTTGAACAGTGACTTGTCCCTGTTTCTGGATGTCGGAGCCAATCGGGGCATGTTTTCAGAACGTGCCTTGCGGTTCAATCCTGACCTGCCGCTTCAGGCGTTTGAGCCCAATCCTCAAATCATTCCTGAATTACAATCCTGCCTGAGCGCCGGGTCAAATACTTGTCTGCATCAATTGGCGCTGGATGAAACCGGAGCCGGGGAAGTTTCATTTTATGTACACCCGGTGCATCATGAGACCTCATCGCTTTCGCCTCGACGTTTAATGACCAGCCGGTTTCAGGCCGCCATGCAGGAAGTTACCGTGCCATTGCGTAATCTGGATGCAATGGTTGATCCCAAGACTGTTACTGTCCGAAATGTTTTTTTGAAAATTGATACTGAAGGTCACGAAGCGGGCGTGATGCGCGGCGGTCGGCAATTGCTCCACAATAGCCAACAATGTGCCATTTTATTCGAGTACTCATTTGCTTGGATTGAAAGTGGCGAAACGATTGAGGACGCTTTTCAGTTTCTGGATGAGCTGGGGTTTGACTTTTACCGGGTCTTGCCGGTCGGTCTTGAACATTTGCGTTTTATCACGCGCGATATGGCCAATGTCCAATATTGCAATTATCTGGCGATAAAGGGTCATGATCTGCAAGGCCAAAAGCAGGTTGATCTGGCCAGCCCATTAGGAAGCAATCGACTAATCTTGCTCTAGCGTCACCACCCAAAAGCATGCCCCACCGGTTTCCAAATCGTTAATGCAAAACCCCCTGTTTACCTTTCAGTCACTTTTCACTGTAATTTCATGGGCCTGAACCGCTTTTCTTAAGCTCTCGTTTACGACGAAGTGGGAAAAAGCTGCCTAGTAGGTCAACTCTGCCGGTTGGCGATGGGTGGGAATTCCAAGTGGAAACATTTTTACAAACATTATCGCGGTTGGGACCCATGCGCCTTGTGGCCATATTGGGCATAACAGCCGGTGTTACCATTGCATTGATCTTGATGGCATCAGGAATGGGCCGGGCTGAAAAAGCACTGCTCTATACCGAGTTGAGCCTAAAAGAAGCTGGCGAGATCTCTGCACGGCTTGAGCAGATGAATGTTAAATATGAATTGCGAAGTGGCGGGACAGCCATTTTTGTCGAGCGAGATAAAATCCAGAACGCCAAAATGACCTTGGCGGCGGATAACCTGCCTAGCTCTGCAAGTATTGGCTATGATATTTTCGACCAAGCTGGCTCGATGGGCCAGACGACATTTACCCAGAACATAAACAAGCTACGCGCCTTGCAGGGTGAGCTGGAGCGCACGATTACCACATTGGACGGGGTTGAGGCCGCGCGGGTATTATTGGTTTTGCCGGTTCGGCAATTGTTTCAAACTAAAACGGAAAAAGCCAAAGCCTCGGTGACGATTAAGCTCAGCGCAAATTCAATCGGCCACCGGCAGACCACCGCCATTCAACACCTTGTGGCCTCAGCCGTACCTGGCCTGATCACGGGCAGTGTGACCATTATTGATGATACCGGGCGGGTGCTTTCGGATGGCAATGCCGATGCTCTAAATGGCAATGCATCTTCTGGTCGGCGGGCTGACATTGAAGAAGCCTTACGCAGTAAAATCCAGCAAGTTCTGACCTCGATCACTGGCCAAGCCGGGGTGGAGGTGCAGGTCAATGTTGAGTTGGACCGGGACCGGATCACCGAAAAATCAACGGTTTTTGATCCAGACGGCCAAGTGGTTATTTCGAGTAGCACTTCAGAGCAAAATTCAGATGACAAAGACCGGGCGCAAAATGGCGCAGTCACCGTGGGGGGGAATGTACCAAGCTCTTCCAGTGCCGAAGACACGGAGCCGGGTTCTTCTTCGGTAACATCTTCCACTACGGAAACCATCAATTATGGCGTGTCAAAGACTGAAACTACTCGGGTTTTTCAATCTGGAGTGATCAAGCGTCTTTCCATTGCGGTCAATGTTGATGGCGTGGCAGGCGTTGATGCCGAAGGTAATTCGACTTGGGTCCCCAGGACCGCTGAGGAAATGATTCAGATTGAAAACCTGGTAAAATCCGCTGTCGGGTTTGATTTATCGCGCAAAGACCAGGTTCAGGTAACCAATATACGTTTTTCAAAACCAACACCGCTGGTGATTGACGATACGGCTAGCAAGCCCGGGTTTGATAAAAACGATATTATGCGGATGATCGAGCTGGCGATCCTGGCAATTGTATCCATTGTCATGATGCTCTTTTTAGGTCGACCACTGATTATGGCTTTGTTCTCTGGCGGTGGCGCATTGGTTGGTGGTTCAGGTGGACTGGCAATTGCTGGTGCCGGCGGCGGTGTTGTCGCGGCTGGAATTGGCAATAATGGTGCCATGCCACAATTGCCCGGTGCCAGTGGCGTAAACCCGGGGCAAGCCGCTTTACCTGCACCAGATGCCGCTGGCGGGTTTGAAGAGCCGGGTCTGGATGTCAGTCAGATTGAGGGTCAAGTCAAAGCTTCTTCAGTCAAAAAAGTTGCCGGAATTGTTGAATCACATCCGGAAGAGTCGATGTCGATCCTGCGAACCTGGCTGCACGAGGCATAAGACATGGCAAAAGCAGCAAAAAAACCCGCAATAGATGATGTCACGCAACTCGCTGGAGCCGAAAAGGCGGCGATCATCCTGCTGGCGTTGGGTGAGGAAAATCATAAACTTTGGGAACTGATGGATGATGAAGAGATCAAGGAGGTCTCACAAGCCATGTCGAACCTTGGTTCGATCACCGCGTCAGCCGTTGAGAAACTGATCGTAAGTTTCGTCAGCCAGATGTCTTCAACCGGCTCATTACTGGGATCATTCGATGCCACGCAAAGATTGCTCAATTCGTTTCTTAGCGATGATAAAGTCGATAGTGTCATGGAAGAAATCCGTGGCCCGGCCGGTCGGACCATTTGGGATAAATTGGGTAATGTGAACGAAGGCGTATTGGCCAACTACTTAAAAAACGAGTACCCGCAAACCGTGGCCGTGGTGCTGTCCAAGGTCAAATCAGATCATGCTGCCCGGGTTTTGAGCGCTCTGCCCGAAGAATTTTCATTGGAAGTGGTGATGCGGATGCTACGCATGGAGCCGGTACAACGCGAAATTCTGGCTGAGATTGAGGGTACCTTGCGCCGTGAATTTATGTCCAATCTGGCGCGTACCAATAAACGAGACAGCCATGAAATTATGGCGGATATTTTTAACAATTTTGACCGGCAGACTGAAAATCGATTTTTGGCTTCGTTGGAAGAAAGAAACCGAGATGCATCAGAACGCATCCGCTCTCTCATGTTTGTATTTGAGGATTTGCAAAAATTGGATCCGGGCGGCGCGCAAACCCTGTTGCGGGCGGTTGATAAGGACAAATTGGGTTTGGGCCTTAAAGGTGCTTCCGAAGGTTTGCGTGATCTTTTCTTTTCCAACATGTCAGAGCGGGCCGCCAAAATTTTACGTGATGATATGGAAGCTATGGGACCTGTTCGTCTGAAAGACGTGGAAGCAGCACAGCAATTAATGGTCAACACCGCCAAGGATTTATCTGCCAAGGGCGAGATTATGTTGGCCGATGGTGGCTCGGACGATGAGTTGATTTATTGATGATGACTCAGGAGCCAACCCAAAAATTCAATTTCGACACTGAGTTTGATGCCAATGGGAACATCATTGCCAATGCGGATTCATGGCGTAAAACTGTGTCACACGACGAAGTTGAGAAACAGGTTGCGGCAGCATTTGATCGTGGAAAAGAAGATGAATTGGTCAAAGTCGAAGAAACGACCAATGCGCAACTCAAAGAAATTGGAGCCCAGCTTCGTGAGATATTAAGCACCACTCAGGCCATTACCGACAAATGTCAACAGGATGCGGTTGATCTGACCATTGTGATCGCCCGAAAAATTGCGGGTGTCGCATTGGACAAGTTTGAGTTTGATCAGGTCGAGAATGTTGTTCGAAAAACTCTGAAAGGTTTGCGTGGAAATCCCCGCATTACTTTACGTGTACCGCAGGGACTGGCCGAGAAACTTGAGAGCGAAATTGAAGGTATTTCCGATGATGTCGAGTTTTCAGGAAGTGTCCGCGTTGAGGGTGAAGCTGATCTTGTAGCCGGTTCTGTCGTGCTGGAATGGTGCGATGGCGAGATCAGGTCTGATCCAGAAGAAATTGCCAACCGGATCGAAACCGAAATCACAAACTGGTCCGTCTCAACCGGGTCGGTGTCGCCCCCCGCGCCAGAGACCAAAAATATCACGCAAGGAGACAGCAATGTCTGACGAAGAAACCAAGCTGGACCTTCCCGAATTTGACGGTGCAGACGCGGCGCAAGAAACGCCAGACCCGGCAGCAGGCGCTTCGCCAGAGGCACCGCCAGCTGCTGCAATGGCTGAAGATGAAACTAAAATTGCCGCAGATCTGGCACCGGTATTTGATGTTCCAGTCAATATCTCGGCAGTGCTTGGGAAAACCAAGTTGGACGTCAATCAATTATTGCAATTGTCGGCTGGGTCGGTCCTCGAACTGGATCGGAAAGTTGGCGAAGCAATCGATATTTATGTGAACAGCCGTCTGGTGGCGCGCGGCGAGGTCGTCGTGATCGACGAACGTCTGGGCGTAACCATGACTGAGATCATCAAAGCAGATGATGCCGGTTAATTCAGACAAGCGAACCAAGCGAACAAGGAGAAGATCATGCGCGTATTGATAATCGGAGGCTTAAGCGGTCAACTTTCCGAAGCGACCAAAATCGCTATGGATCGCGGGGCCAAAGTGGTTCAGGTGGACCATGCCGAAGCGGCGCTCAAGGCGTTGCGGGCCGGGCAGGGTGCAGACATGTTACTTGTCGATATCGTGGTCGACATCGCGCAACTGATCCGGTCTCTCCAAGATGAGCGAATTCACATTCCAATTGTTGCATGCGGTATTTCGGCCTCGCCGGATGAAGCAGCTTCGGCCATTCGCGCCGGAGCGCGCGAGTATATACCTCTTCCACCAGATGCTGAACTGATCGCGGCTGTTCTAGCTTCGGTCGCTGAGGATGATAATTCCATGCTGGCCCGTGACCCGGCCATGCGGGCTGTGGTTGCATTTGCCGAACAAATTGCACCAGCCAATGCTTCGATCCTGATCACCGGTGAGTCCGGTTCCGGTAAAGAAGTGATGGCGCGCCACGTTCATGCCAAGTCAAAACGCGCCAACAAACCATTTATTTCGATCAATTGTGCGGCGATTCCAGAAAACTTGCTGGAATCAGAGCTGTTCGGCCATGAAAAAGGTGCGTTTACGGGCGCGATTGCCCGCCGGATCGGAAAGTTCGAAGAAGCCGATGGCGGCACCTTGCTGCTCGACGAGATTTCAGAAATGGATTCGAGGTTGCAAGCTAAATTGCTGCGGGCCATTCAGGAACGTGAAATTGATCGGGTGGGCGGAACCAAGCCGGTCAAGGTCGATATTCGAATTCTCGCCACCTCCAACCGGGATTTGACCAAAGCTGTACAGGATGGGTCTTTTCGTGAAGATTTGTTGTTTCGCCTGAATGTCGTTAATTTGAAACTGCCACCTCTTCGGGACCGTCCAGCCGATATGATCCCGCTGGCCGAGCATTTCATCAATAAATACTCTGCAGCCAATGGCGTGCCGGTCAAACCTTTAACTGAGGCGGCGCGACATTCGATCTTGAATCGTGAATGGCCGGGTAACGTGCGGGAGCTGGAAAATGCCATGCACCGTGCGGTCTTGCTGGCTCCCGAAGACGTGATCGATGCTGGCGCAATGCGCGCCCCAGATGGTTCTAAATTCTCGGATGCCCCTCAGGGAGGAATGGGCGGTGGTTTGATTCCTCCTGCCATGATCAGCGATGCGATTTCGCATGTGGGGCAAACTGTTGCCACGGTCGAGCAGGGGTTAATTCTGGATACGTTGGAGCATTGCATGGGCAATCGCACACATGCGGCCAATATTTTGGGCATATCCATCCGCACCTTGCGGAACAAGTTGAAGCTGTATTCGCAAAGCGGTGTGGAGGTTCCCTTGCCGGGCGACCACCGGCATTTGGGCGTCGCCTGATTGAACTTGATCCGACCAGGAGAGCATTGATCAATGGCTGATGCAGTCAAAAACAACACGTTGAAGACCGGCGGCAGTTCTGGCTTGACTTGGCGCTCGGCATTTCGCGGTGATGTAGCGTTTGCCTTGGGCATTATCTCCATCTTGATGATGTTGATCCTGCCCATGCCCAAATGGTTGTTGGATGTGGCGTTGGCTATTTCAATTTCGTTTTCAATTCTGGTGCTGATGACCGCGCTTTTCATCAAGAAGCCACTGGAATTCAGTGCATTTCCCACGGTCTTGTTGATTGCAACCATGTTGCGGCTTGGCCTGAACATGGCTTCGACCCGGCTTATTCTGTCGGATGGAGCCGAGGGAGTTGGGGCAGCCGGGGAGATTATTCAGGCGTTCGGTGCGCTGATTACCCAAGGCAATTATGTAATTGGCATTATCGTTTTTATCATTCTGGTGATTGTCAACTTTGTGGTGATTACCAAAGGTTCTGGCCGGATCGCCGAGGTTGCGGCTCGGTTCTCTCTGGATGCCATGCCCGGCAAACAAATGGCCATTGATGCCGATCTTTCAGCCGGCTTGATGAATGAAGACCAGGCTCGCAAGAAACGAGCTGATCTGGAAGCCGAATCCAATTTCTTCGGGGCTATGGACGGTGCCTCAAAATTTGTGCGCGGCGATGCGATGGCCGGCCTACTGATCACGGCGATCAATATTATTGGCGGCATGATCATCGGGGTTGGACAGCAGGGAATGGCGTTTGGCGATGCCGCTTCAAACTATACCATGCTGACCATTGGTGATGGTCTGGTCTCACAAATTCCGGCTTTGGTCATATCCATTGCCGCCGGTTTGCTGGTCTCAAAAGCTGGTGTGGAGGGCGCAGCTGACGAGGCGCTGGTCGGGCAATTGTCGGGATATCCGCAAGGCTTGGCTCTGGTCTCGGTAATTGCACTTGTTGCGGCATTGGTTCCGGGAATGCCGTTTTTCCCATTCGCCTTGATGGCGGTCGGGGCCGGATCTGCTTCCTGGTTTGCCTATACCAAAGCCCAAAGCAAAGTTGAAATTGCCGAGGAAAAAATTGCAGAAGAAGAAAAAGTTGACCCGGATGCCGAAGCACCTATTACGGATTCCCTGCACATTGATGAATTGAAGATCGAACTCGGGTACGAATTGCTGGCCTTAATCAATGAAATGGATGGCCGTCGTTTGACCGATCAGATCAAGGCGTTGCGCCGCCAAATGGCCCAGGAAATGGGATTTGTTACGCCTTCGGTTCGTATCTTGGACAATCTGCAACTGGATTCAGACGCCTATACCATTCGGGTCAAAGAAATGGAGGCGGGTTCCGGGCATTTGAAACTGGGGCAGTTATTGGTGATGGACCCAGGCGGTCAGCAGATTGATCTGCCCGGTGAGCATGTAAAAGAACCAACTTTTGGGCTACCTGCCACTTGGATTGAAGAAAGTTTGCGCGAGGAAGCCAGCTTCCGGGGGCTGACCGTGGTCGACCCCGCCACTGTCTTGGCCACGCATTTAACCGAAATCCTGCGCGATAATATGCCTGAATTGCTGTCCTTTGCCGAAACTGACAAATTGCTGGAAGGCTTGGACAAAGACGTGCGTAAACTGGTCGATGACATTTGCCCGAGCCAGATCAGTCGCTCGGCCATCCAGCATGTTTTGCAAAACCTGTTGCGCGAGCGGGTGTCCATCCGCGATTTGCCAACCATCTTGGAGGGCATTTCCGAGGCATCTTCCACCACCAATAATCCCGGTGCGATTGCTGAGCATGTTCGATCCCGATTGGCCCGGCAATTGTGTCATGCGGCGCGTACGCCAGATGGAGTTTTTCCCATCCTGACCTTGTCACCGATCTGGGAGCAGGCCTTTGCCGAAAGTCTGATCGGCGAGGGCGATGATCGACAATTGGCATTGCCGCCTTCGAAATTGCATGAATTTGTCAATGCAGTTCGCACCAGTTTTGATGAAGCAGCCGGGACCGGAATTACTCCCGTTTTGCTGACTTCACCGGCCATACGGCCGTATGTGCGTTCAATTATTGAGCGGTTTCGCGGCCAAACCACCATCATGTCACAAAATGAAGTGCATCCGGCCGCTCGCTTGAAAGTTATTGGTCAAGTCTGATCGGATTAGGACGATGGATTTTCAGCCAATTCGGCCTCATTTTTGCAACCTATTACCTCACTTGTTTCAATCTGAAACAGAAGGGGCAATGGTATGGAAATCCTGAACAGTCTTTTTGAAATCGCATTTCAGCCTGGTGATGGCAGCGTTTTCTTGATTGCCAGCGCCTTTTTGGGCTTGGCTGTTGGTGGGTTTTCGAGCCTGTGGCTGGCTGTTTTGTTTGCGCTTGGGGTCGATATAGCATTGCCCGGCGCTGTCGATATGCTCGATGGATACAGTTATGCCAGTGCTCGCTTTGATGCTCTACAACGGGTAGCTCATGAAGGCGGTTCTGGTTTGTTATTGCGCGGGGTTGGGTATTTTGTGACGATCGCAGCAATTATTTTGCTCAAAAAAGGGCTGGGCAATCGGTAGGGAACCACCAATGCGCTCGGACCGTTTGTTTGGCCCGGCGCATCAGCAATTTTCTAAAACCAATGATCTAGTTATGATCGAGCGGCGCGAACCCCGGCAATCTCATCCAGCTCAGCCTGTTCGGCCTTGGCCCGAACTTCAGCAATTCGGGTTAAGCGGCGTTCTTCCATTAGCTCGAACTTTTTAAGTTCGCGAAATGCGTCCTCAAGCAGCACACGAAGCGAAGCCGTCTGGGCATCAATTTCAACCATTGAAACTTGCAGGTTTTCCTTACGGACAATAACCGCTTGGGCATAAGACCCATAGGCCAAATACCCTTCTTTGGTTGCGTCTGCGGCGATCTGTTCTTCTGGAACGCTGCGTTCCAACTCGGCAGAGCGGCCCTCGAGATGCGCGCGCGCATCATCCAGCATGGCCATTTGCCGTTGTAATTCTTCCACTTTGAATCTGGCCAGTTTGACCAGTGATGCAAAAGTTCTCATTTCACCCTCCGTCACCCGTTATCGGGTTTGTTATTATTGGATTGCAATATCGCACCGAGGCGCGAAAAGCTTTCGTCTACACCTGTAACATCGTCAGCCGTCTGGCCGAGGAATTCTTCTAATGGCTCATGCAGTTCAATCGCCAGATCAATTTCCGGATTGGTCCCGGCGGCATATGCCCCCAGCTTGATCAACTCTTCCATATTGGAATAATCGGCCATGGCTTTGCGTGCCGAGCGGATTTGTACCAACTCATCATCGGCGCAACAGCCCGGCATGGTTCTGGATACGGATTTCAAAATGTTGATCGCTGGGAACCGACCGCGTTCCGCAATGGCCCGCTCCATGACAATATGCCCGTCCAAAATACCACGTGCCGCATCAGCAATCGGCTCATTATGGTCGTCACCGTCCACCAATATGGTGAAAATTCCAGTGATCGCACCAGATTTTCCATCGCGGACTTGGCCCGGACCAGCTCGCTCCAACAAACGCGGCAATTCATTAAACACGCTGGGCGTATAGCCCCGGGTGGTTGGTGGCTCGCCTGCGGCCAGACCAATTTCGCGTTGGGCCATGGCGAAGCGGGTAATGGAATCCATCAAACACAGAACGTGCTTCCCCTGATCTCGGAAATATTCGGCCAAGGTCATGGTCAATTGTGCAGCTTGGCGCCGGGCCAATGCCGGCTCGTCAGAAGTAGCAACCACAACAATGGCGCGTTTCAGGCCATCTTCGCCCAATACATCATCAATAAACTCTTTAACTTCGCGGCCCCGTTCGCCGATCAGCCCGATAATGATTACATCGCAATCCGCATTGCGGGCCAACATGGACATCAAAACAGATTTACCAACACCGGAACCAGCAAAGATACCCAGTCGTTGTCCTTTGCAAATCTGCACAAATACATTCAAGGCGCGAACGCCCAGATCAATTCGTGCACCCACCCGGTCCCGGGTATGGGCTTTTGGTGGCGCACCGCGTAAGGGCCGCGCTTCGATCCCAAGTGGCAAAGTGCCCTTGCCATCAATCGGTTCCCCAAATGCGTTGACCACCCGGCCCAACCAATCAGGCGTTGGCCGTAAATGGGCAATTTCGGGATCAATCCGAATTTTGGCCCCGGCATGCACACCATCCAGCGGTGCAAACGGCATCAGCAATGCCCGGTCATGTTGAAACCCGATCACTTCGCATCGGATATCGCCTTGACGCGTTTGCACATGGGCTCCGGCTCCCAACACCAATGCGTTGATCGGACCCAGTGCCTCAACCAACACGCCATTAACGGCCGAAACCCGACCGACAAATTGCCGTGGCTCTAATGCATCAATTTTGGCGCTCAGTGTGTGCATAATCGGTGTTCTTACCTAAACCTGACGAACAGAATTTCTTTTCTTGATCTGGATAATACCTAATTGTGGTTGCGACCTCGTAAAGATTGCACCGAAAATTAGGCCTAAAAGTGAGTTTTTTAGCCAATCCCTAATGAAGGCTTACCGAGAACATTGAAAACTAGTTCACAAGGTTCCGGTTTGTTTAACTTGTGTTAACGGGATTCACATAGCGTGAAACGCGAGTTAACAATGTATGCATCCGTGAGGTCTAAGTGATTCGCGGGTAACCCAAGGAGGAGGGGCATATGCGGGTTCTATTGATTGAAGATGACAGCGCGACAGCGCAATCAATCGAGCTGATGTTAAAGTCGGAAGGCTTCAACATCTATACAACGGATCTTGGCGAAGAGGGGGTCGATCTCGGAAAGCTGTATGATTATGATATCATACTGCTTGATCTCAACCTGCCTGACATGCCTGGGTTTGATGTGTTAAAACAATTGCGGGTTTCCAAAGTGGATACGCCCGTATTGATTTTATCAGGTACTGCGGACACGGATGTCAAAGTTCGTGGGCTGGGGTTTGGCGCAGATGATTATCTGACCAAACCATTTCACAAAGATGAGTTGGTGGCCCGGATACATGCGGTGGTTCGCCGCTCCAAAGGGCATTCACAGTCAATCATTGCGACCGGTTCGATCAAGGTCAATCTTGATGCCAAAACAGTTGATGTAAACAATCAACGGGTTCACCTGACTGGCAAAGAATATCAGATGCTAGAGCTGCTTTCTTTGCGAAAAGGTACAACTTTGACCAAGGAAATGTTCCTGAACCACCTATATGGCGGAATGGACGAGCCTGAGTTGAAAATTATTGACGTATTTATCTGTAAATTGCGCAAGAAATTGGCCAATGCCACGGACGGGAATCATTATATTGAAACCGTTTGGGGTCGGGGCTATGTGCTACGCAATCCGGCAGAAGAAGTTGCGGCCTAAGCGCAGCTTCTAATTCAAGCAATAACGATCAGGGCGCCAATTGGCGCCCTTTTTCATGTCTGCTGTATGAGAAAATGCAAAGTTAACGCTCAGGCGACCTTAGCTTGGGCCATTTGTTTGCGACGATAGAGACCACGTTTCCCGGCTACCGGTTCAAACGCATCGGTTAGACCCAACACTGTTTCTGCGGCACCCAAGAACAAGAAGCCATCTGGTGCCATACGTTCTGCGATCCGGTTCAAGATGTCACGTTTGGTTTCTTGATTAAAATAAATCAGGACGTTGCGGCAAAACACCGCGTCAAAAATTCCCAATGTCCGGAAACTCTCCAGCAGGTTAAAGGTTCGAAAGATAATATTTTGGCGCAAAGACGGGTCGACCTTCCACATATCTCCGTCTTTTTGGAAATACTTGACCAGTAATTGAACCGGCAAGCCGCGTTGGACTTCAAATTGCGAATAAATACCGGCTTTGGCTTTTTCAATCACCTTCTCAGAAATATCAGAGGCCAGAATATCCATTTGCATGCCGCGCAATGCGGTGCGTTCTTCGCGCAAAATCATGGCCAGCGAATAGGGTTCCTGTCCGGCAGAGGCTGCGGCGCACCAGATTCGGGCCTTAACCCCCGGACGCCGATTTTCAACCAGATGGGGGATGACTTCGGCTTTGAACAGATCAAATGGCGTTCTGTCCCGAAAAAAGAAAGTCTCATTGGTGGTCATGGCTTCGGTGACCGCCCAATTCAATCGCTCATCATTGCGGGTCCGCATGGTGCGTACCAATTGCTCAACGGAATCCACGCCCTCTTTTCGGGCAATCGGGCCCAAACGACTATCCAACAGATAGCCTTTTTCCGGAGCCAGAAGGTGGCCGGACTTTTTCATGAGCAGATCAGCCAGAAATTGAAAATTTTCGGTTTGCATCTTAGCTTCCCTGAACAATACGCAAGACGGTTGGACCAATTTTTGAGATTGGCAGTATTTCGTGGGCTAGGCCTTCTTTGACAATGGCGCCCGGCATTCCCCACACGACAGAGCTGGCCTCGTCTTGTGCCAAGACACGGCATCCAGCATCGAACAGGTCGTGTGTGCCATCACGTCCGTCATGTCCCATGCCGGTCAGCATGATGGTCAGAACGCGATTGCCATACACCTTAGCGGCGCTTCGGAACATCGGATCAACGGAAGGTCGGCAGTAATTTTCTGGTGGTTTTTGGTTCAAGCCCATGACCACGCTACCGGCGGCGCGGCGCACAATCATATGATAACCACCCGGAGCCACGTAAACGCCGCCCTGTTTGACCGGCATGCCCTCTTTGCCCTCGACCACAGGCTTGCGCGCCACTTTGGCGAGATGCTCGGCCAGTACGGCGGTAAATGTTTTGGGCATGTGCTGCGTAATAAAAATTGGTTGGGTGACCCGAGGTCCCAATACACCGATCAACTCGCGTAAGGCCTGCGGTCCACCTGTGCTTGCGCCGATAAAAATGGCTTCTGGCTTGGGGAAAGATTTGGGTTTGGCAACCATTGCCCGTGCGGGTGCGGCCCGTGGCCGTGGTGCGGCTTTCATGCCGATCCGCGATGGTGCGGGGCCCAATGCCCGGATTTTGCCAATTAAGGCAGCACGAAATTCATTCGCATTCGACAATCCGCCTGCATCAGGTTTCGGAGTATAGTCACTCGCTCCTTGTGCCAAAGCCCGCAAGGCAATGTCAGCATTTCGGTGTGTTAGGGTGGAGGCCATCACTACTTTGGATTTGGGAGATACCTTCAAGATTTGCGGCAGGGCGGTAAGCCCATCCATGCGTGGCATCTCGATATCGAGCACTACAACGTCGGGTTTATGCTCGCCAGCCAATCGAACTCCTTGCACGCCATCAATGGCCTTGGCAATGACTTCAATTCCCGGTTCAGCGTCGAGCCATCGACTGACCAGACCGCGTACGACCGCAGAATCGTCCACCAACATTACTTTGATGTTGTTGGCTGTGGTGCTGCTGGTCGGCATTGCTAGATTTGAGGTGGGCAGAACCATGTTCTAAACTAAACCTGCTTCGGAAAATTTGGCGTTTAGGATTTCACTGTCAAACGGCTTCATAATGTACTCGTTCGCACCAGCACGAAGCGCTTCGGTGATGTGACCCATGTCGTTTTCTGTGGTGCAAAAAACCACAATTGGCTGGTCGCCACCACTTTCGCGGCGCAAAGCTTTGAGAAAATCAATTCCATTCATGACCGGCATGTTCCAGTCGAGCAAAATGGCATCAGGCATGGTTTGCTGGCATTGGCTGAGCGCTTGTGCGCCGTCTTCAGCTTCAGAACAACTGAATTCCATATCTTCCAAAATGCGCCGCGCTACTTTTCGAATGACTCGGCTGTCATCTACGACCAAACATTGTTTCATATCAGTTCCATCCCCTAAACATTGCCGCTTCAGGCGGCCATTTCTGTGCTTGGCTCAACACCCAACAGGCGTTGAATATCCAAAATAATCAGCAATTGGCCGTCCAAACGGTATATTCCGCTGGATATGGCCTGCCAATTTGAATCCATATTGCACGGAATTGCTTCACAATCCCTTTCCGGTAACTGTAAAACATCACCAATTCGGTCAACAATCAGGCCATAGGCCTCATCATCGACCTCAATACCGATCGCCATCATCGAAGATGCGTTGTCTTCTTCCAAGGGAGGTAGGCTCAGACAGGTTCGCACTTCAATAGCCGTTACAATTCGACCGCGTAGGTTTAGTACGCCGCGAATTTCTGGCGGGGCTAATGGCACGCGGGTAATAGCACGGGGGTGAAAAACTTCACGGATGTCCGAAACTGGCAAACCAAAGATTTGATCGCCAATATAAAGTGTCACAAATTCGCGGATTGGCCCGGAATTGGCGCGATCATGCTTTTGATCACTCATGCTGCTTCTCCTTGAGATTGCAGGACGTAATGGATGGTGGAAATTAGCGATTCGCGATCAGATTTCCTGACTACATCGGTGAATGCCGAGATTGCACCGATTTTTTCCAAATCATGTTGTTCCAGTGCAGAAAGAGCCAACCGGGGAATATTATTCCAGTTGAGGTCTTCTGCCAGTTTTTTGGCAAAGTCGACGCCATTGTCATCTGGCATCTCGATATCACTGACAATAATGTCAAAGTTTACGCCAGCTTCGTTCAAAGCCCAAGCTTCGGAGGTGCTTTCAATCGCTGTCACATCATAACCGGCAGCACTGAGTAGCGGTCGCACCATATTGCGGAAAAACGCGTTGTCATCGACCAGCAATATCCGTTTGGCTGCTGGCTCTTCATTATTTTCCATTGCCGACTTACGCTCGAACCAGTCGTGGAAACCCTGGGTCAGGAAATGACCCACGTCGAGCACTTCGGTGGCTTTGCCCTTCAATACGGCAGATCCGATTGCACCTGGACCACCGTCGGACATTTCAATATTTAAAACCTCTTCGACAATATCAACGATTTCATCAACTGCGAGGCCGACCGAGCGTCCATTTTCGGTAAAGACCAAAACGGGTTGTTGCCCGGTTTCCTTGAATGTTGGCGCGCCACTCGCATGAACCAGCGGCATCAACGTGTTGCGGTATTGAACCATGTGGCGACCGCCAGAAGTTTCAATCTTGTTCGGGTCAATCTCCTCAAGACGCGTTACCAGAGAAAGTGGTACCGCTTTTGGCTCGCGGCCACCGGCAAAGAACAGTAACATTGCCGTTTTATCGGAGTTTTGGTCGGTATTGGCTTCATCGCGGCTGGTATCTTGCTCGACTTCTTCACCCGTACTGACTTGTTTAGCCACACCGTTGGGATCAAGGATCATGATGACCGAGCCATCACCCAAAATAGTATTTCCAGAGAAAATCGGGATAGAGGTCAACCGGTTGGACAATGGTTTGACCACAATTTCTTCGGTGTCAGATATACTGTCCACCAAAACGCCAAACCGAAGCTCTCCAACAACCATCACCACAACAAAGGATGGTTTTTCAGACGATTCTGGTGCGGCTTCGCCGGTGATATCTGAAATATCGACAATTGGCAGTAATGAATCGCGCAATCGCAAAACCCGGGTGCCATTGATGGTTTCGACCCGGTGTTCGCCCGTTTCTGTAGAGCGAACCAGTTCGACCACGGCCAGTTGAGGAATGGCAAACTTTCCGACCGCAGTATCGACAATTAAGGCTGATACAATGGCCAAGGTCAGCGGGATTTTGATTTTGAAGGTGGTGCCTTGCCCATCTATCGAATTCAAATCAACGGTTCCGCCGATTTTTTCAATATTGCTGCGAACCACGTCCATGCCTACGCCACGACCGGACAATGAAGTAACTGCTGATGCCGTGGATAATCCAGCGGCAAATATCAATCGGTGGACTTGGTTGTCAGACATGGCATCGGCATCGGCTTGCGAGATCGTACCATTTTTGATTGCTTTGGCTCTGATCTTGGAGGTCGGCAATCCGGCACCATCATCGGCCACTTCAATGACAATATGCCCGCCTTCATGATAGGCAGATAGATTGATTTGCCCGGCTTCGGGCTTGCCAGCTGCAACACGGATGTCACCTGGTTCCAGTCCATGATCGCAGGAATTGCGAACCATATGGGTCAGCGGATCACCAATCAGTTCCAGAACCTGCCGGTCCAATTCAGTGCTTTCACCGCTCATATTGAGTTGGACTTTTTTGCCAGCCAGTTTTGCCGAATCTCGGACAATTCGTGGCAACTTTTTCCAGGCATTGCCAATCGGCTGCATGCGAGTTTTCATCACGCCATCTTGCAATTCAGCAGTAACGCTGGACAGGCGTTGCAATGGGATTTTCAGCTCTTCATCATTGGATTTGCGGACGATTTGCAATAATTGATTGCGGGTCAGGACCAGTTCGGAAACCATGGTCATTAGTTCTTCAAGCGAATCCACATTAACCCGAACTGTCTGGATGAGTTTTAGCGGTTCAGCCGTGGGTTTTACCTCGGTTTTCTCTTTTTCTTTAGAGACCTCTTCTTCTTTGGCTTGATCAGCTTCAACAGCCAATTGTTCAATATCTGGCCCATCGGCGGCCATGAACGCGGCTTCCAGATCAGCCAGAGATACCTCACCGGGGCGTAATTCGCGATCAAGGTCTATGTCATAACCAACTGGCGGGTCTTCTTCGGTCGATTGATTTGTTTCAACTGGGTTTTCAGCAACTACTTTAGGGGCAGATTCGGACTGAACTCCCTCGGAGGCAGCGACCAGTAGCGCAATGATTTCTTTATCATCGCCCTCTGGTTCAACCTGGGTTTCAGTCAAATGATCCAGAATTTCCTTGATCTTATCGATCGAGTCCAAAATAAGCGAAACGGTTTCTGGCGTGGCGATCAGCGCTTTATCGCGGAACTTGCCCAATAATGTTTCACCGGCATGAGCCAAGGCTTCCAACCGGGGCAAGCCCAAAAATCCGCATGTGCCCTTGATGGTATGGACCAGTCGGAAAATATTGTTGAGTGTTTCATCATCTTCGGGTTGTTGCTCGAACTTGACCAATTCTGCATCGACTACTTCCAGGCTTTCCTGGGTTTCAGCCAAAAAATCACTTAATAGATCATCCACAGGTCAGAACTCCTCGTCTGCAAATTCATCGACACGGATGCCGAACATTGCCGTATCATTGACGGGAGTAGTTAAGGGGGAGCTAAGGTTTGGAAATTTTACGGGTAAAAATGTTGTTATACAGCGTTTGCGTGTGTTTTGCTTTCCAGATCAACCGTGGTCAGCGCAATAAATTCGATACTTTCACCGGCTGCGAGGCCTTCGGCCCGGCCGCCCAGATCACGAGCCATTAGGCCCGTGTAATAGGGTTGGATCGAGCGGCCATCAAAACCCTGTTCTGGCTCTAGGCCATCTAGGGCATCAGCCGTGGTTGGCAATAACCGGATACGATCGCCTTCTACATGAATACGCATTCGGGCGGCAGAGGCGGCTTCCACAACAATTTCTCCACCACGCGGTGCAGATTCAACCGCCAACAAAACTAGATTCAACAAAAGACGCGATGCCTGTTTTGACAGGCTGGGGGCCGCCACCCGCCAGATAATCTCAGCTTTGGCCGCGCCAAATACACCATCAACCAGACGTTTTAACTCGCGAGTGGCCACTTGACCGGGGGCTGAGGTGCCAGCGCCAAATGCGAGGCGGGCAAATTCAAGCTTGGCAGATGCCTGGGCCGAAGAGGCCCGGATCAAATTCAAGGCTTCATCGTGCATGTCGGATGCACTTGGATCATCCAGAACATCTAGGGCCGTTCCCAATGCGCTGACCGGTGAGACCAGATCGTGGCAAATTCGTGCACAAAGCAAAGCAGCAAGTTCTGCGGCTGGTAAATCTCGTGGGGAAGCTGAAGGGGTCATGAAACGCTCGATTTGAAGAAACGAATAAATTTGTCCTCAAGCTGACGGCAGACCCTTACCAACCCGTGAACGAAACAAATTTTGCGACCATTCTAGCATATTTAGCTAGCTTATTTGGCGACCCATTGGCCTTCGGCATTCATGTATTTCTGTCCGGCCAGCACTTTGGCTATGGTTTTTTCAGCAGTAAGGGCTGCCACCTGATTGATCGAAGTGCCAGAGGCGCGAGCCAGATCACCATAAATTGCTTTACGGCCAATATTGGTTTCACGCACCGCCCGGATCAGTTCGGGGCTGGCATCATTGATGATCAGGCCCAGATACCCATCCAATTGTTCTCCAACCTGTTGGGCATTTTTTGCATCCAGAATGACTGTATCCCCGGCGCTGGCTGGAAGGGCTACCAAGAAGGAAAAAGAAGCCAGAACGGCAAAAGCCATCGCAGTAATTTTTTGATTGAGTTTGGTCATTGGAACAAATCCGGGTTGCTGGCGATCATGTCCTCCACATCCTTATCAAGTCGGATGCGAATTTCCTGATCGATTTTTACATTTAGATTGATCTCAATGGGTCTTTCCGGCGCTTCTATACGTATGGTGGGCGTACAGCCGCCAAGTATCGCAAAACTAACAAGCATAGAGCCAGCCAGTGCAAACCTGGAAAATCGAACCATCGAAATATCCTCCTACAAACCTGAGTGAAACAGATAGCACTTGAACCGCAGATTAACAGGAGTTTCTCGAAGCAACAGCCAGCAGAATTTTAAGGCAACCCGGAATTTGTAGGACATTGTCATAATATATTGCTGTGAAACAATAAAATATCATCTTAGAGCATTGTTCTTACGAGGGCCCAACGGGTGAATACACAATGTCAAAAATAGGAAAATTGAAAATAAAAAAACAAACCCTCGTCCTGACTTGTATCTTTGCTGCATTTGCAGCTTCGCCAGCATGGGCCGGGAAATCGGCCCCTTATTCTGCTGAATTGTCCAATTGCTGTTCCATCGCTTTGCCGATCGTATTGGCAATACGTAATCCTTCGGTGGCTTGGCGAGCCAGCCGGGCAAATTCGGCAGATGTATTGACCCGTAATAAAAACGGCACGCCATATATCACGTCTGGATTTGACCCTTCGATGACCAGCCCGGCATCCATTCGCCCGGCCACGTCGCCATCCAAGGTTAGCTCCAATTGCTCAAAATGTAGGTTTTTCAGAAGATCAAAAGCCATTTGGGCTTGCGGTGCGGCCTGTCCGGCATCGTCACCGACGCTACCCGTATAACGCAGCACGCCGGGCGGTACGGCGGACAGTTTGGCCTGTTCGACAAATATGGTGTTCTCGGTAATCCGCAACGGGATACGGCCCGACATTTTACCTTCGGCGCTCAAATCCTTGAAGCCAACAAGGCCGGTCAATTCCAGCAGATCAATATCCCGTAAAACCAGTTCGGCCATCTGGTCCATTCCGCCGATTTCCCAATCCATCGGAATGACTTGCATCTCGCCACCGGCAAACGGCCAGCTTGCTTGTTGGATCGAAATAAACCCGTCTTGTTTTAGGTCAAAATCGATCTGGCCATTTTCCAGCACGATTCCGGGATCAAATATCCCAATTTTGATGTTGGCTGGTGCGCGGGTACGCAAGGGCACGAGCGAAGAAAATTGTATCTGTCCGGTCACGGCCTCAATTCGGCCCAACAGCATATCAAAATCAAGACCAAGCAGATCAAGATCGCCACCAGTTCGGGTTAATCCGGTCCGATCCCATGCCCCCGTGAAATGATACGCCGTTGATCCTTGCACATTGGCCACCAACCCGGTGAGGGTGGGGATCAAATTCTTGGGTTGCAGGTCGGATGGCGAAAAGAAAAGGTCAGTGTTGTTTGCGGTAAACTCCCCGCTTCCTGATGCTAGGTCGTGCGTGAAATCGATTGTGCCAAGGTCGGTGTTTTCCTTGCTAAGCCGAGTTCGGCCCGTGCCGATAATGCCACCATCCGCCAAGTGGGTGTTGAGGTGCATCATGACCGGTGGCAGGTTTGGAAATTCCGGTTTGGGAAACAAATCCACATTCAAGTGTTTAGCCATAACCACCAAACCAGTATCCCGCAGTTCAAATGAAAAACCCGGTTGGGCGGAAGACACTTCGACCGGTAGTCGATCACTGTGTAATTGGGCTTGGGCAATCATTCCGGAACCGGTCCATGCGCCTTGCTTGCGCTTCGCAACAATCTTTGAATGATCGAGGGTAATTTTTTTGTGGTCTTCGCCGGACAATTCCATGGTGATGAGGTCAGTGGTCAGTGTTGCACCGGCTGGCCCGGCCTTTCGAAAGTGCAATTCGGCCTGTCCGATCTGGCCGAAAATGGACACGGAAAAGTCAGAGAGACCTTGCTTGATGACCCGGCCACGGGCTGTGCGAACTCCAAATGACAATTCGAGTTGCTCGGTATCCATCAAAAAAACTGGTTTTTGCGAAGCAAGCAGGAAAACTGAAAAATCCTGTCCGATCCATGCGCCGACTTTCAATTGGTCAATGTGCACATTTGCGGTTTTATCGCGTAAGGAGACCTGGGTCAGGCCGGGACGAAAGGTTGAGCTGAGACGACCGCGAAAATCGCCATTTCTGATTTGCAGGCCAGCCAACTGACCATCCCAACGTACCTTCACATCTGCGCTCAGTCGTAAATTTTGCTCAGGCTTTGAAAACAGAACCTGACTAGCCGATAAATTGAAGCGCCGAAGTGTGGTTTTGGCCTGTGTAGTCAGGTTCGTTACGGAACCATGTAGCACCAGCGGTTTGCCTAATTTGCCCAATTTGCCATGTAGTGCCAGCTCGGAGAACTGCGTACTCGAGAAATTTTCAAGGTTCAATTGGCCCGAACTTTCCATGGTGAAGGTAGACGTGCCCGGCTCCCAACTCATCTGTGTGGATTGTAGCTGACCATCCAAATTGGGTGCTTTTACTTGCAACCATATATCCTCCACTGGTTTGTTGGAGAACTGCCACCGACCTCCCGACATTGTAAAATGAGTTTGGAGTTCAAGATCAAGATCGTTCAATGCAGGCTTCAGGACAGTTTCGAGCTGGTTGGAAAATCCTTGCAGGTCTTTGGCCAGTGAAAACTGCGAAAGTACCTGAAGTGGTTCGGATGCTGTCAGGTCAACGCCATCCAGTTTTACGTGGGTTGTTCCGCTGATTTTGAGACGGCGGTTTGGACCAGAGCGATTAAAGCCAAGATCGACCTGACCTTGTGCGATCAAGCTTTGGCCCGTGGCCTTTTGATGGGAGAGGTCAGTGGCCAGCAGATCAAAATCAATTTGAGTGGTGATGCGGTTGGTGCTGTTGTCAAAACTGCCGGAAAACTTTAATTGGTCGGCTTGCCATGAAACGGGTGCTTTGTCGGTTTGCTTGGCGCGAAGTTTTCCGGCTGCAACGATCTGGAAATCTGCACCTGTCAATTGCCCGTCGATTGCTCCTTGTTTGATGGCCAGAACAGACCCACCCAGTGCAGCCTGCCCTGTTATATCTCGCAAGTTGAAACTGATTGCCCCTTGTTGGGTGCGATCAAGGTCCAAAATGGCAGTGACCCGTTCGCCTTCTGAACGGAGCTGCACCTTTGCAGATTGCACGGCGATATGTTGCACTTTCCAAGTGGATTGCTGGCTTTCATCGGGCAATAAATCTCGCAGATCAATCCCACCAATTTGCCAACCGATTTTGCTTTGTGTGAAGGCGATACTCGCGCCAGATATGACAATTGGTCCCAATTGCTTTTGGCCCAGCCCAGCACTGGTCCAAGCAACACTCATATGATCCGCCCGCAATCCGGAGGACAGAATGATATTTTGCGCGTCCAGACCCAAATGATCAAACCGGGTAATTTGCAATCGGCAATCTATGCCGCGCGCTGCCATTTGTTGCTGCACAAACTGCTCAGCGGTCCAAAGCCTAGCCAAATAGAGCATCGCAGCACTATTGGCCGCAACAATTGCGGCCGCTAAAATCAACCGAAAAGCGAAGATCAGGCCTCGCATTACATTCCCTCACTCGTTGTATGCAGTCTTACCCGGTTCCCCTGAACAGGGATTGAACAGGCAAGGGCTTGGAATTGCTGGCCAAATGCGTACAATGGCCGATCTTGCCGAACGATTAAATCTCGATTTCTACTCAAGGTTCGTTAACCGGATCAGATTTGACTGTTCACCGATTCGCCCGTGCGTTCAGCCGGGACAAAAAAAAGATACAAACTTGGCTGACTTGGCATGAATTTTGCTGGCCTGACCGATGTTTAGAGGAACGTGAAGTATGAGCATTCGGCCATTTCAGACAGTATTGTTCGGGGTTCCGTTGGCCCTGTTGTTTGCCGCATTTTTTAATATTTATGGTGGTTCGGTGAATGTATTGTCTCCAGCCATGGCCGAGATCACCATACCTGCTGAGATAGAAGTGGCTGCATTGCCCCCTTTGCCAGAATTGTCCTCGTTGGCCGATCAGGCTTTTTTGAGCTTGGCCAATGAGAGCCAGAATAAACGAAAAAGCACCAGCTTGAAACGTGGTGGTACATTGGCCGTGGTGTTGGATGATGCGGGTGTTAGCCGGGTGGAAGCTGCCCACGCAATCGCTGCTTTGGCCAAGGTTTTCAATCCACGGCAATTACGGGCCGGACAAAAATTACATTTGGTATTGGAAACTGAACAGCGTGATTCGGGTAAATCGCCTCTGGTGCATTTGGCTGGCCTCTCAACTCGGACCGGGGTTGATCGCACCGTGATGGTCAATCGGCAGGCGAACGGCAAGTTCACCGCAAGAGAGCTGATCCGCGAAACCAGTCGTCAATTGGTTCGGGCCAGTGGAGAGATCAGCTCGAGCCTTTATTTAAGCGCCTTGTCCGCCGGTGCCAGTGACGCGGTTATTGTCCAGTTTTCACGGCTTTATGCCTATTCAGTTGATTTCCAACGCAGCATTCGTCCCGGCGACGCATTTGAAATGGTGTTCGAGCGCTTTGTTGATGAACGTGGCGTGTCGGTCAAAACGGGCGATTTGCTCTATGCCCGCTTGGCGCCCCGCAAGCGAGATCTGAAATTATATCGCTATAAAACACCAGATGAGATCGTCGGGTATTATAACGAAAAAGGCGAAAGCGCTCGGCGCTTTTTGATGAAAACGCCGATTGATGGCGCTAGAATTTCTTCTGGTTTCGGGCGGCGCAAGCATCCGGTGCTGGGCTATACCCGCGCCCATAAGGGTACGGATTTTGCGGCGCGTAAAGGCACACCTATTTTGGCGGCGGGCAATGGTATTGTGGAGCGGTCCTCACGGTTTGGCTCTTATGGCAATTACGTCCGGTTGCGCCATTCCAATGGGTTCAAGACGGCCTATGCCCATTTGTCCAAATATGGACGGGGTATCAAAAGAGGGCGGCGTGTCAGTCAGGGACAAATCATTGGATATGTTGGCGCTACAGGCCGGGTGACCGGGGCTCATTTGCATTATGAAGTGCTTAAAAACGGGCGTCAGGTTAACCCGATGACCGTCAAACTACCTTCGGGTCGTAAGCTGAAAAAGTCTGAACTACCGGCGTTCAATATTGAACGCGACCGCATTGATGAAAAAATTGCACAAGCCTTGTCGGCCAATGGCAGCTCCGAGCCGTTCAAAATCGCCTCGGACAGTTAATCAGCTGGTCCCGGATAGGCCTGCCGCTCAGGCGGGCTGCTCTCTGATAACCGCATAGACACTTCCTGCTGACTGGCTAGAACCGGCAGAGCCATGGGCCGTCCGGTTACTTGCTCTCCCATGAGGGATGTCTGGATTTGCAAGGAGCTAAGACGTCCGGCAAAGCCTCTGGCTGGCGTAACGTATAATTTAAGGACGCTATCTTCAATGATACTGGCTGGTTGCTCGGCCACACTGATTTGCATGCTGACAATTCCCGGCAAGGGGGAGGCTTCGGGGGCAAGGCTTAAGGTTTGCCTTATGCCATCACGAACATTGAACGCTGCGTCCAGAAACAGCCAAGCGGTTTGTTGCGTGGCACCTGAAATGGAGATCGACAGATCATGGTTCAGGGTGCGGGCCAGATCATCGGCAATCTGCTTCATGATAGCTTTCATCCGCTCGAGTGAAACTTGCGGTGGGCCAACGTGTCGGGCCTGTCCAGTGCTCCACGCAATAATCCCTTGCGAACGGTGCTGTGGGAACACAGTTGCACTGCCAACCCGCCGAACGCGCAAAACAACAATGCCCTGATCGTTCTTGTAAATTGTATCGCCTCTGGTGGTATGCACTGGTTTCAAAACCAGTACTTCGCCGCCTTGCTCATATTGAAACAGAGGCTGGCTGCCAGTGGTATCAAGGATGAATGGCGGCATTGCATCCATGGTTTCAAACCGGACCGCCTGCTGTTGGCGACTTAGCGAGATATAAACTTCGCGCATATTACGCCGAGCATAGGATGCTTGCGGAGCAAATTGGCTGGCGGTTTTCTGTGTAATCCCCAGTGCTGGTTCAGGCGCTGGAACATCTGATACCGCATCGGCTTCAGGCTCTATCACTTGGGCCATAGCTGACGGCCCGGCCAAAATCAGGCCGGTCACAAACAGAAATGAGGTAATCGTCGTTCGCATTTTCAAGAGATGCTCATAACATGAAGGCAGTATTGAGGCCAGAACAGGTCAAACTTGTTTCTTTTTGATACAATTTTTCGGGTTTTTTGCCAGAACAAAATATGCCTGATAAACTTAATCGTGAAAATACAATGACTTAAGGCGAATGGATCTGGTCTGTGCTTTGCACACTTCCATATATGACCGCTATTCGTCCCATTTCTGCAATTTACCGTGCGCCAGCCCGTCGGACCCAACCCGAAGAATCCGGGCAGGGGACTGTGCCAACCGCTCGGGCTTTGGTTCCTGTGACCAAAACAAAAACATCAAAAATGAACGGGTTTCGCATTGCAGGATCATCGGCTTTTGAAACTCAATTGCTGGCGGGTCCGGCCCGCCGGGGCCTTAAGGCAAATGACCAAGAGCGCCGCCGCAACTTTGCTGCGTACCAAACGGTTTCAAAAATTGTTGCGCCTCGTCAACAAAAATGGGCATGAGCGGCTTATCTCATTTAGGACTGGCAATCGGGATTTTCTTTTTTCTGCTATAGGTTCTGCTTAATCAACAAATCCGTCGCCAATGCCAATATCACGGCGTGAGGATACAATGGTTACGATAAACCCGGCCAAGACGTCGAGCAGGGTCATCACCATGATGATGAAAAAGACCGATGAGGCAAATGCGCCAAACAACAAAAACTCAACCAGACAAAAAATAAACAAGACCAGCGACAAGGCGTGATTGGCAATCGCCTCACGGCCGGTGCTGGTTGATTTCAACAATTCTGCAAACAACATGACCAGCGAGATCAGGATGAGTAAATCCCCTGAGGATACGGTCCAGAACGTGCCGGAAGCCATCGGAACTTCAAACAGTTTCTTGGCCAGATTATCGACTATGGATTGCGAGTTATTGGCAAAAACGCCGCCACCCAACGCCATCACATTGTAGATCACCACTGGAATCGACAAAAGTGGAAACATATTAAACATGATGAACTATCCCCAATGGGTCCGCGACGCTGATCCAAAGTACAGCAAACCGGGTTTCATCCAATACGTCCAGCAAAATCAGGTTCTAGGCTTGGTCTTTGTCGATTTGCGGGGTAATTCTTCAACAGTTTCGGGCGAAGAAAAGCGGGCCTGTAGCCACAAAAGGCCCGCTAGGTCGCGAAAAGATACCAGCAGGCGGCCAAAATTACTGTAATTCGAACTTCCAAATTGCCGGGCGCGGTGCTGCACAGGCAAGTATTCTACCTTGTATCCTTCGCGGCGCATTAGGGCCGGTAGATACCGGTGTTGATGATCAAAGAACGGCAGGCGCAAATAATGCGAGCGGTACATGGCCTTGATACCGCAACCTGTATCCGCGCACTCATCCTTGAGCAGCCCTTTACGCACTTGATTGGCTAGCCATGATCCCAGTCGTTTGCTGGGTGGATCTTGCCGTCCCTGTCTTTGACCAGCCACCATGGCCAATGGCTCCGGGGCGTCGGCTCGTTGTAGGTGGCGTAAAAGGGCGGGTAGATCGGCTGGGACATTCTGGCCATCGCCATCCAATGTACATAGAATACTCCCGCGCGCTGCCAATGCTCCGGACCGTAACGCATGGCTTTGCCCGGCGTTTCGGGAATGGTGCAGAACGCGCAATTGTGGAATTTCGGTTTGTAAGGCCCGCAAAACGTCCAAGGAATGATCGGTGCTGGCATCGTCGATCATGATCAGCTCAAATCGGCTTGTACCCAATGCTGCGACAACTTCTTTGGCTAAAGGGCCGATATTGTCAGCCTCATTGCATACCGGGATCAAAACACTGACTTCACAAGGTTGGTCTGGCATTTTACTCTGCATCTGTTCATTTTCGCGCCGCTGGGCAGGGTAAACCAGATCCGCCCCCAATAACCAGAAAGAAAACAATATGCCATCCACTGTCGAGATCGTTGAAGTCGGACCCAGAGATGGTTTGCAAAACGAAAGTGTCCTGTTGGAGACCGCAGTTAAAATCGAATTTATCGATCGATTGGTTGCGGCCGGTGCCAAGCGTCTGGAAGTGGCGAGTTTCGTCCATCCGAAAATGGTTCCCGCCATGGCCGATTCGGATCAGCTCATGCGCGGATTGCGCCGCTCGGCCGGGGTCAAGTATATCGGCTTGGCTTTGAATGAACGCGGCATGCGCCGGGCGTTGGATGCCGGATGTGACGAAGTGAACTTTGTAATGGTGGCTAGTTCCGGTTTTGGCTTACGCAACCAAAATGCAACGCCGGAACAAACGGCCGAACTGTTTGAGCGGATTTCCGTTTTGGCCCATGATGACAAAGTCCCGGTTTCGGTTACGATTTCTGTGGCATTTGGTGATCCGTTTGATGGAGAGGTCTCAACTGAAATACTGGAAATGTTGGTCCGGCGGGCCATTGCAGCTGGGGCCAGCGAAATTGCCTTGGGGGATACCATCGGGGTCGCAGACCCATGGTCTGTTGCCCAAGTGATCAAAAGGATAAGCCCGATATTGGGCAATGTTCCCTTGCGAATGCATTTCCACAATACCCGCAACACGGCTCTGGCCAATATCTATGCCAGCCTGATGGAAGGCGTCGGCATTGTGGACGCATCATGTGGCGGCATTGGTGGCTGTCCATTTGCCCCCGATGCAACGGGTAATGTGCCAACCGAGGATGTTTTGTACATGCTATCGCGCGCCGGAATGGCAACGGGATTGGATCTGGAGTCGATGATTGACACCTCCAACTGGCTGGCCAAACAATTGGGCAAGGAATTACCCGCTTTGTTACCCAAAGCCGGAAATTTTCCACCAGCGGATCTGCCTTCTGCCTAGCGGCGAAAAGCCAGCGCAATGGTCCGGATCATGATGGCGGCAACGATAACCGGGCTGAGGAGCACAGCGATCATTCGTTCTATAAATGAACCGGAAAACCGGTAGAAATAACGGACCAGACCGGTCGCCTTGGTCCAGTTGACCACAAATATATTGGCGCGGCTGGTTGAGCCAAAGTGAGTAATTTCCGCAGTTGGTACAAAAATGGCTTTACCGCCGGCCCGAATGGTTCGTCGGCAAATATCCAGATCCTCAACATGCAGGAAATACCGTTCATCAAACCGGCCAATTTCGATAAAATCGGATTTGCGGAACATCATACAAGCACCGCTCACTGCCGGGACAGATTGCGGGCCATCGGGCAAGGGGCGTTTTTCCCAGTGCATGTCTTCGAACATTGGTGAAAATTTCTCGAACCAGGCCAGACCACTCATGGCGACCAATGCCGACCACGGGGTCAATTTACCGCGCCGCGCACCTCGTTGTTCGGTTCCATCTTCGTTCAACAATCGACCGCCAATGACACACGGGCTGGATTGCGCTTCCAAGGCGGTCAAAAGATGCCCAATGGCATCTGGGTGCAGTACGGCGTCAGGGTTCAGGAACATCAAGATATCGCCGCTGGCTTGACTGGCTCCCAGATTGCAACCTCGGGAAAACCCGACATTTCCATGGCCATCCAACAGATTGACCCGGGGGTCCTGTTTGGTCTTGGCGCGCATTTTGATTAGCTTTTCCGGCCGGTTTCCATTGTTGACAATGATGATCTGGCCGACCTCGGAGTTTAGGCAGGAATCAAGACATTTCCAGAAACTGGGCCCGGTGAAATAGGTAACAATTACCACGCTTACCGATGAGTTTGGTACAGTCACTTCTGAGTTACCCTTTCCGGCGCCGGTCCGACAAGAATACATAGCGCACCTATCCATGCAGCGCACCCCCAAAACCATTCTTGCCACGCACCATAGGTCAGTGTGCAAAAGGTCAGATATGCCCCAACACAAGCGGCAATGGCCGCGCCTTGTGATCGCGACAAATTCCAAGCGGAGGAAACCCGCATGGCCAAAGCCAATGCCGAGGCAGCAAACAGCAACGCACCGATCAATCCGGTTTCAAGCCATAATTGCAAGCCAACATTATGTGGATGCACCGAGATATTGGGCAGTACATTGCCACGAATTTGATAGGGTTCGGTAAAACTGCGCGACGCATCCAGACCCCAACCAAACAGCGGTTTGTCGATAATGCGCTCAATGGCAAATTCCCAGTTTTCAACCCGGATTGCCCAAGATAATGGCAAGCTATCCACATCCAGCAAAGACAGAAAAAACGGCATCAGCATTGGGGTCAGCAAAAAGAGCACAACTGCCGCAAGGCCGGTCGCCAATATGGTGCTACGTGGATAAATCCATGCAATGCCGAACACCATTGCGGCCACCACAATGGCCAACATGCCAGCTTCCAACCCAAAGTGCCAAGCGATCACAAAAGCCAGAACGCCGTATAAGACACCGGCCATCACCCCGCGCCAGCCCGGGATCAACATGGCCAAAAAGGCCCACGCGGCAGGCGTGGCACAGATCATGGCGCTGATCCCTCGGGTCATATCCCGCAACATTTGTTCCCGTTCGGCTCCTTCGGCAAATAAATGTGAGGCAAACCCGGTTATGGCTTCGATTGCATAAATTGCGAGGATTAAAAGCATGCTGGCCAAAGCTGCATACAGCGCCAGCAATCGCCCCCGGCCACGCAAGGTCCAAACGGCATAGCCAAACAGTCCATACAAGGGGGCGCCAAGCGCCATTTTCCAAGCTTGTTGCGAATGGACATAAGGGGACCAGCTAGCCGAAGCCCACGCCCAAGCGATAAAAACCAGAAAAATTGCCAATGGGTATTCCAGCGGTACCAATTGTTTCAAATGGGGCAGGGTTGGCAGGGCCAACAATCCAAAGATTGCCAGTCCAAGTGGAATACCCAGACCACTGGCCAATACAAAAAGCGCAATGAACACAAATCCGAATGAGACAGCCAATGGCCGTCGCCACCCCTGTTCATCACCCAGATCCGCCAGCATTACTCGGCCTTCAGATCAGGCGGCAGTGCGTCCCCGGTCAGGCGGGTGATTGCATCTTCGACGCTCATCATCACTTGATGTTTTGCGCCTTCGCCCAGGAACCGTAGTGCGATACTGCCTTCTTCGGCCTCTTTACGGCCAACCACAGCAATGACCGGAATTTTGGCCAAGGAATGCTCACGAATTTTATAATTGATTTTTTCATTTCGAAGATCAGTTTTGACCCGCAGTCCGGCGGCGCTCAATTGATCGGCAATACCTTGGGCATATTCATCTACATCCGAGGTAATGGGCGTGACAATGACCTGGACCGGAGCCAGCCAAAGCGGCATGTTTCCAGCATAATGCTCAATCAAAATACCGATAAAGCGTTCCATCGATCCCAAAATGGCCCGGTGCAACATGACCGGTCGGTGTTTGTCGCCATCTGCGCCGATATAGGTCGCATCCAAGCGTTCGGGCAGCACATAATCCAGTTGGTAGGTGCCGCACTGCCAGGACCGGCCAATGGCATCGGTCAGGTGAAACTCCAGTTTCGGACCGTAAAATGCACCTTCGCCCGGCGCGAGTTCATATTGTAGTCCTGCGGCATCCAGCGCCTGAGCCAAAGCTGATTCTGCCTGATCCCAAACTTCGTCGCTACCGGCACGAACTTCGGGGCGGGTGGCCAAGCGGTATTTGATGTCAGTCAAACCCATATCGGTATAGACGGTAGAGAACAGTTTCAAAAACCGGATGGTTTCCTCAATGATCTGATCGGGTGTGCAAAAAATGTGAGCGTCGTCTTGGGTAAATTGCCGGACGCGCATCAGGCCATGCAACGCACCATGCGGTTCATTGCGGTGACAACAGCCAAATTCAGCCATGCGGATCGGCAAATCCCGATAGGATTTCTGTCCATGCTTGAAGATCTGCACATGGGCCGGGCAGTTCATTGGCTTGATGGCCATTAACGGGCCATCGCCCTGCAATACCGGCCCTTCGTCGTCCAGTGAAGGCACTTCGTCGGGCACCACAAACATGGCCTCGCGAAACTTTTCCCAATGGCCGGACAATTCCCAAAATTTCTTATCCAGCAATTGCGGGGTTTTGACCTCTTGGTAGCCATCCTCGTCAGTCCGGCGGCGAATGTAATTTTCCAGTGCCAGCCAAATCTGATAGCCGTTGGCATGCCAGAAAATCGAACCTTGCGCCTCGTCCTGCAAATGGAACAAATCCATATCGCGCCCCAACCGTCTGTGGTCGCGTTTTTCGGCTTCTTCCAATTGATGCAGGTGCAAGCGTAATTCTTTGGGATTGCGCCAAGCTGTACCATACATCCGGTGCAACATTTCATTGTTGGAATTGCCGCGCCAATAGGCTCCGGCCAATTTCATCAACTTGAACGCCTTGGGCACTTTACCGGTAGAGGGCAGGTGTGGCCCCAAACACAAATCAACCCAGTTTCCTTGGCGATATAGGGAAATTTCTTCGGTCTCCGGTAAGTCGCGGATCAGCTCGGCCTTATAGGTTTCACCCATATCGGTGAACAATTTAATCGCTTTGTCGCGGTCCCAAACCTCGCGCACAATCGGATCATTGCGATCAATGATCTCGCCCATGCGTTTTTCAATCGCAGCGAAATCGTCGGTTGAGAACCCTTCATCACGGGCAAAGTCGTAGTAAAATCCGTTATCAATCGCCGGGCCAATGGTGACCTGCGTACCGGGAAATAAATCCTGCACAGCTTCGGCCAATACGTGGGCGCAATCATGGCGGATCAGTTCCAGCGCTTCATCATCGCGGATGGTGATGATTCTGATCTGGCCGCTTTGTTCAATCTCGCGGGACAGGTCGAGCATTTGACCGTCCAGTTCGATAGCCAAAGCCGCCTTGCCCAGTGAAATGGAGATGTCGCTAGCCACACCCCCACCGGTAATGCCTTTGGCATATTCGCGTTTGTTTCCGTCCGGAAAAGTAAGTTCAATCATGGTCCCGTTCATTTTCTTTTTGGTCGCCGCGTACACAAGAGCGATTCCGACCCGAAGTTTCTACCCCACGTGGCTCCCAAGACCAATCACCCAATTTCCAGATTTCCCACAATTTTCCGCGAGGGGGGGCCGTTGCAGGGACCGGATCCCAGCCATGGGAGCCAAATGGATGACACCTGAGCAGGCGTGACAGGGTTAGCCAGCCACCAGTCCATGGCCCGTGGGCCTTGATGGCAGCAATTCCGTAACTGGAACAAGTGGGTTCATGGCGGCAGCGCACCCCCAAAAAGGCGAATACCCGGGATAAAGTTTGCTGGTAAATTTTCAGCAACAAGATCAAAAACAGGCTGGCCAATCGCGCCATTATGGTACCTGATTTTTTGCTTTTGCCTGTTCATAGGCGTCCACCGCAGCATCAAAGGCCAGGGCTGTTGAGGCATGGCGTTGGCGATAGTCGTGAACGGCGGCCAGTTGTGATAAATCGCTGAACCGGCCGGGTGGCATTAAAGTCCCATCGCGCAGCATGGCCCACAGATCATCGCGGCCTTGGTGCAATTCAGCGCCAGAAGCGCCCATTACATGCTGGCCCAAAATGGCCGCAGCAGCTTGTCCCAAGGCGCAGGCTTTTACCGTTTGCGCGAATTGTACAATTTCACCGACTTCATTCAGACAAAGCTCAATCGTGACAACTGATCCGCACAGGCGAGCCGTCTTGCTGGCTTTGCCTTGGGGGTGGTCCAACGTGCCAATGTGTGGAATGCCCGAGGCAAGGGTCAGGATGGCGGTGTTATAAAGATCATGGTTCATGGATTTGACCCATTGGTTCAGCCGCGCCGCCAAATGCTCCCATCTGGCTTGTCTTCGACAATGATTTTCAGCTCGTTCAATTCATCGCGCAATCGGTCAGCCTCAGCCCAATTCTTGTCTTGGCGCGCCTTGAAACGCGCCGCGACCAATTGGTCAATATGGGCATTGTTATTGGCATCTGCGGTTTCGCTATTGTCTTGCTTGAACCAGCTTTCCGGGTCTTGTGCAAACAATCCGATCAAGGCACCGGCTGCCAGAATTTGCCCTTTGAATTTGGCTTTGTCCGCGTCTGTTTTGGCCCCATTGGCTGCTTTGAACAAGGTGGACAATTTGGCCATGGCTTGCGGCGTATTCAGATCATCGTGCAGGGCTGCGATAAATCCAGCCGGAGCTGGCTCGTCTGTGGCCGGGGTATCACCAAGCCGTCGCAAGGTACCATAATACCGACCCAAGGTTACCCGGGATCTGGCCAGCAATTCGCCGGTCCAATCCAGAGGCGCGCGGTAATGAGCGGTCAATAACGCATAGCGCAAGACTTCGCCCTGCCAGTCTTTGAGCAGGTCGCGAACCAATTTTACATTGCCCAGACTCTTGGACATTTTTTCGGAATCCATGTCGAGGAAGCCATTGTGTAACCAGAACCGAGCCAGCGGAACGCCTTCGTGTGCACACATGCTTTGGGCAACTTCATTTTCATGGTGCGGGAAAATCAAATCCTGACCTCCGGCATGAATGTCGATCGTGGTACCCAATTTGGCCTCGATCATCGCGGAACATTCGGTGTGCCAACCCGGACGACCCGGCCCAAACGGGCTGTCCCAGGATGGCTCGTCCTTATTGGATGGTTTCCACATTACAAAGTCGGCTGGGGCGCGTTTGTACGAAGCAACTTCAACCCGCGCACCGGGGCGCATGTCTTCCAGAGACCGCCCGGAAAATTTGCCATATCCCTCGAATGAGCTGACTGAAAACAGCACATGCCCTTCGGATTGGTAGGCATGACCCAAATCTAGCAATCGAGAGATCAGATCGATCATCTCGTCCATGTGGCCGGTGGCGGTGGGTTCCATACTTGGCGGCAGGACACCTAGCGCGGCAGAATCTTCGCGGTAAATCGCTGCGTACTTTTCAGTAATTACTGAAATGTCGACCTTTTGTGCGGCCGCTGCCTGATTGATCTTGTCATCGACGTCGGTGATATTGCGGGCATAGACCACGGAACTTTCGCCATATTCGGCGCGCAAAAGCCGAAACAGAGTGTCAAACACCACGGCGGGTCTGAAATTACCAATATGGGCATACGAATACACGGTTGGCCCACACAGATACATGGTGACTTCTTCGCGGTTGGCGGGTTCGAAATCCCGCTTGCGGCGGGTGCGTGTATCATAAAGGGCGAGGGACATCTGGTTTCTCTTAATCAGGGTTTGGCCGCAAACTAGGGCTTCGCGTCCAGCATGCAAGGGCAAATAGCGCCCAAACCAGACCGATAAGCCGATAATAGCCAAAAATTCCACAAAATACAGATGGTTGCGCCGAATTGCGTCTGTGCCTATCTTAAAGACAGAGCGTTGATCCTCAGCGCTTATATCAGGGCTGGCGTTAAGTCCGGTGTAAGCTGGCACGAACACCTGGTCCCCTTTTCCAAAGGGACTTTATGATGGATGCAATCAATCCAGAACGGGCCAGCTTGAAAGCTGTGCCGACCCCCGATCGACCCAGTCGAGCCGAAGCCGAGGCCGCAGTGCGGACTTTATTGGCATGGGCCGGTGATGATCCGAACCGTGAGGGCTTACGCGACACCCCGGCCCGGGTAACCAAAGCCTTTGGCGAATGGTTCAGCGGATACCAAGGCGATCCGGCCAAAGAACTGTCGCGAACTTTTTCGGACGTAAATGGCTATGACGATATGGTTCTGTTGCGCGGCATCGACGTGCAAAGCCATTGCGAACACCATATGGCCCCGTTTATTGGCAAGGCTTGCGTGGCGTATTTGCCAACGGACAAAGTTGTTGGCTTGTCCAAGATCGCCCGGGTGGTGGAGATTTTTGCCAAACGTCTGCAAACGCAGGAAACCATGACCGCACAAATTGCTGAAGCCATCGCATCCAGTGTTGGTGCCAGAGGCGTAGCGGTTTTGGTCGATGCCGAACATCAGTGCATGAGTACCAGAGGGATCAACCATAAAGACGTCGGCACCATCACCACGCGCTTTACCGGTGCGTTTAAGGATTGTGCCGAATTGCGCGAACGGTTCTTGGCATTGGCTGAACGCTGAACGCAATTACGTTTCTGTCATTTTACGCAAGCCATCTGCTGCGCTAGAGTTGTTCGGCAATCAGCAAAGGGGAGTGCAGCATGTGGGTTCGTATTCAATTTCAAGGTGCAGTATTGGCGATCATGGGTCTGTGTGCCCCGGTAATGGCCGCAGATGCACCGCCCGGTGAAGTTGTCCTGATGCACCAATTGGTGGCGGATGTTTCAGCCGAGCGTTTGCGCGGCGATGTGCAAAAGCTGGTGGACTTTGGCACGCGTCATACCTTGTCAGATACAAAATCTGAGACCCGTGGCATTGGTGCCGCCCGGCGCTGGATCAAAGCCGAGTTCGAGCGGATCAGCGCCGATTGCAATAATTGTCTGGAAGTTTTTGATATCAGCGACACGATTTCGGGCGAGCGTCGCATTCCCGATCCGGTTGAGGTGGTCAGTGTCATTGCCATTCAACGAGGTAGTTTCGATGCGGACCGCTTTGTCTTGATGTCTGGCGATATTGATAGCCGGGTGACTGATCCTATGAATTTCACTTCCGATAGCCCCGGTGCCAATGACAATGCAACCGGCATGGCTGGCGTATTGGAGGCGGCAAGAGTGCTGTCCAAACACAAATTTGCTGGCTCGATCATTTACGCTGGGTTGTCTGGCGAGGAGCAGGGCTTGTTTGGCGGTAAGATCGTTGCGGAGCATGCCCTGAAGAATAAATGGCGGATCAAAGCGGTATTGAACAATGACATGATCGGCAATATCAGCGGCATTGATGGTGTGACCGATACTGCAACGGCCAGAGTGTTTTCCGAAGGCACAAGGGACAATGAAACACCCAAAGAGGCCCGCGAGCGCCGATTTACCGGCGGTGAAGTGGACTCGCCCTCTCGTAATCTGGCGCGTTATATTGATGTCCGGGCCGATCGGTATATCCCCAATTTGGATGTGATGATGGTGTATCGCCTCGATCGCTTTGGCCGAGGCGGCCATCATCGCCCGTTTAATGCGGTGGGCATCCCCGGCGTACGTCTGATGGAAACCCATGAACATTATGACCGCCAACACCAAGATTTGCGGACTGAGGACGGCCGGGAATTTGGCGATGTGATCGAAGGCGTAAACTTTGATTATGTGCGAAAACTCACCGCATTAAATGTGGTCAGTCTGGCCGAAATGGCCGCCGCACCGCCATTTCCGGCTGAGGTAAAAATCAAAGGTGCGGTCCAGCCATCCACCCAATTAAGTTGGAAATTTGCGCGGGGTAAACAAGCGCAAAACCTGGCTGGGTATAAGGTGCATTGGCGGTTAACCGATCAACCAAACTGGCAGTTTTCCAAGTTTGTTGGCAAGGTCGATCAGTTTACGCTCGAAAACATCGTGATCGACAATTACTATTTCGGTGTGTCTTCGGTCGCTAAAAATGGCGCAGAAAGCCCGGTGGTATTTCCCGGTGCTGCGGGATCATTCGGCGATTGAACCAAACTTAGGTGCGACCTTTTTGCGCGAACATTTGCCAAATTAGCCATGGTGGAGTGATGCTTGCATTGCTATAAATAGCTATGGGGAACACACACAAAACTGAATTTAAGAAGCGATTGCTTATCGTTGGCGGCGGATCAGCCGGATGGATAACCGCTGCATACTTAAATGGTGCATTAAACGCGCGCGGCGCCGAAAAAAATGTTGAGATCACATTGATCGAATCGCCGGATATTCCACGGATATCCGTAGGCGAGGCGACGATTCCCTCAATTGGCCATATTCTGAGCGTTATTGGCTTGGATGAAATGGAATTTATGAAGGCCACCGAGGCGACCTTCAAGCAGTCCATCAAATACGTGAATTGGCTACACAATGATGGCAGTTTCTACCATCATCCATTTAGCCGGTATCGGGCCGGACCGATCGACCGCTCGGCTCAGGATTGGATTGGTACAAACCGCGGAATTCCATTTACCGAGACGGTTTCGGCACAGGTGCAGATCTGCGAAATGGGACTGGCTCCGCAAATGTTGGGGCAATGGGATTTTGGTGCCAGACTAAAATATGCGTTTCATATGAACGCGCAGAAGTTTGCTGATTATTTGCGAGATTTCTCAGTAGAGCGCGGCGTGAAACACATTCAGGCCAATGTCACCAAAACTAATGTCGGGAAAAACGGCCACATCCGCTCGGTTGAAACCGATCATGAGACGGAACTGTCCGCAGATTTATTTGTCGATTGCACCGGGTTTTCAGCTCATCTGATTGAAAAAGCATTGGGCGTCGGGTTCGAGGATTGCTCGCAATTCCTGTTCTGTGACCGGGCCGCCGTCATGCAAATTCCTTACGAGGATTACTTCCCGTCACAGGTTCGCCCTTATACGACGGCGACCGCACAGTCCGCCGGCTGGATTTGGGATATTCCAATGAGCACAAGGCGATCCATCGGTTATGTTCATTCCAGCAGCTTTATCTCCAAAGATCAGGCGGAGCGTGAAGTGCATGCTTATGAAGGCAAGCATGCCGAGAAATACCCAATCCGATTTGTGAATTTCAAAGTGGGGCGGCGCAAGCAAAGCTGGAAAGGCAATTGTATTGCCATTGGTCTGTCTGGTGGATTTATTGAGCCACTGGAATCAACCGGGATTTATCTGGCCGATTTGGCTTCGGTCATGTTGGCCGAACACTTCCCGTTCACTGATAATTCCATGGATGCGATGGCGTTTCGCTTCAACCGGATCATGTCCAACCGGTTCTACGAAATTCTTGATTTTATCAATATGCACTATTGTTTGACTCGTCGTACCGATACCGAGTTCTGGAAAACTGTGCAAAGACCGGAGCACATTACCGATAGACTGGCTGCAAAGCTGGAGTTCTGGAAATTGAAACTCCCGTCCTCGGCCGATTTTGAGGATCAGTTTTTTCCGGGGCAATCCATGACGTCCTCAGTCGCTGCCGCCGATGGGCGGCCCGCCGTGGATACGGCCGGGTTATGGAACCACGAAAGCTATGAAGCCATTTTGTATGGCATGGATTTTCGTGGGCCGGAGTTCAAGACATTACTGGGTGACAAACGCCCGCCCTCTCGGATGCCAGAGTTTATGATACAAAGATTGCAGGGCGCACGCCAAAAGCTGCCGCCGCATCATATCTGGCTAAACCGTGTGCTGGGCATGAAGCCTTACGAAATGCACCCACCACCGCCGGGTTGGAGTGCTTAATACAGGCTGTTACGCGTAACCAAGAATTTCGCGCACACCGGGAATAGCAATGTCCACCAGCTTTTTTTGCATGTCGGGCAGGGTATCTGGAATGATTTGACCTGGCGCAATGCTCAAGTTTTCACGCGCCGTGCCGCTTTGCTTGCGGTCTGATCCGACCCGGATGCGTTTGCGCCAATCTGATGGCAGTTCAATCCCGCAATGGCCAAACAGGTCTTCAAAATAGCTTTCGGCTTTTTTGCTGTTCAGGTTTTTTAAGTTTCCAATGACGTCTTCATAGCGGACAATTTTAGTTTTCGTGCCCATCCAGGCCAAGCAATTGCTCTCAAAAATCTCCTGCATGTTGGGAACCTTCTGGTAAATCCCAAAAATCATCATGTTGAGGATTTCATCAATGGCTGCATTGCCGTTTTTTAGATGATCAATATTACCTTGAAAATTGTCCGAAAGAAAAAACCGCGCGCGGGCCAATATCCAGTCATAGGGATCACGGACCAGCAAGATGTGCTTGGTCTGTTTCAGATAAATCGCCGAATCATCGGCAAATAATAAATGTCCCCAGCTTAGTTTTGGCTGGCTGGGGTCAAAGGCAAACCGATGCTGTTCCAGCACCGGAATTTGAATGAAAACCTGATTGTAATGCTGGGAATGGGCCACAAACATCCGAAAGATATTGCGGACCAAGTGCGTACCGCATTTGGGGACGCTATTGATAAAGACCGGATTTTGCAGAGCTTGATGTTCGAAATTGGCGTTTAGCTCGTCGAGTGTGTCTTTCTTGGCAATAATGCGTGGCACGGGTTTCTCCAGTTTTGAGTGGGTTGAACTCAATCAAATTTCGTAAGCAAGTACAATAAAAAAAACGGCAGGCCGAAGCCTGCCGTTTGAAATTCGTCAAATCACGAAACCCTAGAAGGTGTTGGTGAGGTTAAAGAAGAACCGACGACCAATGGTGTCAAAGTTCGACGAGAAGTCAGTACTACCAACTCGGTTGCCTTGACCATTACCTTGGCCACCCACTGAAATCCGTGGTGGCTCTTCACCAAAGGCATTACGGATGCCGACGGTAACTCGCAACTTATCGGTAATATCTTTGGTTGCTGAGAAGGTGTGGTACACCACCGCTTCGGTGTTCAGTTTATATTGTACCGGTACGCCGTACAGGGTTTGGCGACCGCCCAAACGGGTGAAACGATCCACATTTGATGTCTGGCCGATATAGTCCATGTTCCAGACAAAGGTCCAGTCTTTCTCAGTTTCCAGCGTAAAGGTCAGACCTGCCACCAGTTTTGGATTGCCTGATTCGCCGTTGGTATCAATCAATCCACTTGAAGCCAACAAACGAGTGAAATCTTCGAGCTGGTACGTTGCATCTGCATCGACAATCAAACGACCAACCGGTGTTTCATGAACATAGCGGACATTCAAATCCAGACCTTCATTGAACTGTTGGTTGATGTTGATGAAGCTGTCTTCCAGAGTATTAATCCGGAATGCATCGGGGCCAGGAGGGTTCCGGGTGATCAGCTCACACAAGGTTTCAGTCGAAAATTCTTCGGAGTTATAACACCCGTTCAGAATGTTTACCGCACCCAATTGTGAAACTTGGCCATTCACCTCGATCCGGAAGTAATCAAACGCTACTTTCAAATTGGCAAATTCCGGTGTCCAGACAAATCCTAGTGTCAAATTATCTGATGTTTCCGCTTCCAGTACGCTAAAGCCGCCACCGGTAATAATGGTTGAGGTGATCGCGCCGCCGGTAAAGTTATTAGGAACGCCATCTGCTGCACAGTTATCCGCCGTGTTTTGGTTGATGTTGCCGTTGGCCAGTTCAGTTCCCCATTGTACACAAGGATCAGCGCCGCGCAGTGAAAGCGAGCTGGTCTGGTTAGCTAGGAACAACTCAAACAAGGCAGGCGCCCGGAATGATGTGCCAACCGTGGCCCGCAAACGAAGCGAAGGAATAACTTGCCAATTCACCCCGACTTTATAGGTTTCGCTTGAGAACGAACGAGGCGCGCCCAGTGTCGAATCTGCTGGAGTCGCCTCGATGTCGGTAAAGCGTCCAGACAGTTTCAGGTCAAGACTTTCAAACATCGGCACATCTTTGACCAGCGGAATAAACAGCTCGCCATAAATCGCTTTGTTCAAGGTCTTACCGGCGGTTATCCCAGCGGTTGAAGTACCCCAAGCATTACCCGATTGAACGATATCACTCGGGGTATCGTTGATTTTGTCTTCTTGTACAAGAATACCAAATGCTCCGGCAACGCTTCCGGCAGGAAGTGAGAACAGGTCACCAGCAGCATAGGCTTCAAACGAAAGCACCGAATAATCAGTGTTTCCAGTCTCTCTGGTAAACAGAAATTCTTTAGATGCTGGGTCGATATTGCCCGCCAAGAATTGTGGGTCAAACCAAGGCACATCGACACAAGGAAGACCAGCAACTGAAGACAAAGTACCTACGCAGCTCGAAGTGCCGAACCAATTGTCTTGAATTGAGTCATTGCGAATTTGATCTTCGGTGTAAGAGCCACTTGAGTCGCTGTATTGAACAGAAGCATCCCAAGTCCAACTGGCCAGTTTTTCGCCGCCAAAACTGCCAAAGTCACCGGTCAATCCACCAACGAAACGAAGGTAATCAATCTCGACGATTGTGTCGCTAAATTCGGTGATTGCAGTTGGAGAATACCATTGTGCATTGCCTGACCAGCCCTGAGCGGTTGGAAGTGAATTGGGACCCGCGCCAAATACGGCACCGGTTTCACCAAATACATAGGTCCAAAACTGACGATAGCTGTTCTGCTTTGTTGTCCGGCGGTTATACAGCGCTTCGCCGTAGGCTTTGACGCTTGAGTTCAACTCGTATTCACCGTCAGCCATCAAAGTAATGCGTTCGATTTCAGGAACCAGTGACTGACGATCCTGGAACGGATGGTCGCCATTTGTCAGACCGCGAGCTTCGGTGCCCACAGTGATCCCGGCCCAGTCGGCCAGACCGGCAATGTCATTTTGATCATAATAAACTGGGAACCAACTATTTGGCACCGAGATATTGAACCCACCATTGCCGCCTTGGTTTGGATATGGGGACAACCCATTCGCAGCTAAGGCACCATCATAGTCGTATTGAGCCAAAGCTGGGAAGGTTGATGGGACATTGCCCGCAGCATAATCGTAAATCCATACGTGACCCCATAGCAGGTCAATACATTGAGCCTCGCCTGTGCGCGGATCAATTACATCAGCCAAACCAGCACTACCATCGGTTGGCAGCACATAGCTTTCGGCGCAATCATAATAATCACGATCACCACGAGTCATTTCTTTTTGCAAGGTATAGTCAGCGGTCAGGCGGATGCGACCTTTATCAAAGGTTTCACCCCATGTGCCACTGGCGCGGAACAATTCACCGCCGCCCTGCTCAGGGATGGTTGTGAAGAAATCAACTGATTTATCGTCTGATCTATTGGTGATGTAATTGACCACACCGGCCACCGCATCTGAACCATAAATCGAGGAGGCACCGTCTTTTAAGATTTCAACACGCTCCAACGCCAACAAAGGAATGGAGTTCACATCAAAGGATGAAACGCTGCCACGTGTGCCAGATGGACCGGCGCGACGGCCGTTGATGAGGGACAATGTCCGATTGGCACCCAAGCCACGTAAAGAAACGGTTGTGGAGCCTACACCGCCGTTTTGCACGAACTGTGCAGAGGTTGCGGCCGTTACTTGTGGCGAACCCGAAGCGATCGTTGCAGTTTGCAACAAGGAGCCAACATCGGCAATGCCTTCCAATTGTGCTTCTTCAATGGTCAGAATTTCAATCGGTGCACCACTGCTGTATGCATCGTTTTTAATCCGTGAGCCGGTAACAACAATCGTATCTCGTTTCGATTTTGCTCCTTCTGCGGCATCAGTTGCGCTGTCTTGTGCGTAGGCACTGTTCATCCCAACAGCAACAATGGCTGATGTCTGCAATAAACGCTTAATCAAATGCGTAGTTCTCATTGAGTGGCTCCCATCTCAATTCATGTTCAATCAAATATGGGATTTTTGCTGAGCTTTATCTCAACGCGCACCCCCCCCAGAAAATTACAAATTCACAAACGACAATGAGTGTCGCCTGATGGTCCGCTGCAATTCTCACAAGGAAGTTACTCTTCCGTGATCCTTGGTCAAATTAAAGTAACAAAGTCGTGTAATCTGGCGGCGATGTTTTCGGAATGTATGACAAATTTGTAACAAACTAAGCATTTTTAGGGAAGCTACGACCGTATTGCGGTATTATGTGCACAACGCGCTGTGGGCTTGGCCCGGTGGCGACAAGGGTAATTGTCAGTGTTTGCGACCATTTTCAGTCCGAATCGCCTCGGGAGTTCGGTGTTCTTCCGGATTAGATTTTAATTCGATTTAGAACTTAAAAAGCTCCAGTTAGTCCATCAATTGCTGCATCAGAAAGACATAGCCCAAAGCCTCACGCCGCGCAGTTTCTTTCAAATTAGCAGCGGCTGAATGACCGCCATCGATGTTCTCATAATACAGGAACGGCTTGTCCAGTTCTTGTAGGAGGTACCCCATTTTACGGGCATGTCCCGGATGAACCCGGTCATCCTTGGTCGAGGTCATCAGGAAAATCTCCGGATAGGCCTGCGTCGCATCCACATTGTGATAGGGCGAGATGGAAGCCAGAAAGGCGCCTTCGTCCGGGTCGTCCGGGTTGCCGTATTCGCCCATCCAGCTAGCCCCCGCCAATAATTTGTGAAAGCGCAGCATATCGAGTAGCGGCACCTGACACAGGACCGCATTCCACAAATCGGGTCGTTGGGTGTACATCACGCCCATTAACAAGCCGCCATTGGAGCCGCCTCTAATGCCCAGGTGTTTCGGGTTAGTCAGGCCGCTGGCGATCAGGTTTTCTGCGATCGCAATGAAATCATCATAGATCGTTTGGCGTTTCATTTTCAGGCCAGCTTGGTGCCAGTCTGGTCCAAATTCGCCGCCGCCTCGGATGTTAGCTAATACATAGGCTCCACCGTTTTCCAACCACAGCTTGCCCAGTATCCCGGAGTATGAGGGCTGCATATTGACCTGAAATCCGCCATAACCATACAGCAGGGTCGGCGTGGTTCCGTCCATTTTCGTGTCTTTGTGCCGCACCACGAAATATGGAATTTGGGTACCGTCTTTGGAAATGGCTTGCAATTGTTCCACCACCAAATCATTCGTGTTAAACCTGTCGGGCAGCGAGCGGATCACTTGTGAGGTGTTTTGGGGGACATCCACCATGATCAGACTGTCGGGCGTTAAAAAGCTCTCTATGTTGGCCAACACAATATCCGAGTGGGCATTGATCGACGAAATGCTGATTTTGCCATTTTTCGGGAGGGACAGCGGCTTGGCTGACCATGTGGCCCCATCAAAGCTATAGGCAAAAACGCGTGATTTCACATTCTCCAGCATGGTGACAACCAACCGCGTTTTGGCGGCAGAAATACTGTCGACCGATGAACGTGCATCGGGGGTCACCACTTCATAAACCGTCCCAATGCTCCCATTTTGCAAGAAGGCTTTTAGGTCAAATGAAACGGTTGTGCCTTTGGACCAGGTTTTGTCTCCATGGGCCCAGTCTTCGTCCAGTGAGACAATGGCCTGACCGGCAAACACATCCTGAAAGTTGCTTTTGGCCGGAACCGGCACCTGCATTGGCTCGCCACTTTTTGGCAAATACCACCAGTCGGTTTCATAAAAAGTGTCCGCTTCGGCCGCAAACATGAAAGCCTCATCACCCATTTCGACCCGAAACGGAAACACCCCGACATCGTCTGTCTGACCGCGAAACACTTCGCGAGCCTCAGCCAAATCCGTGCCGCGCGACCACAGTTTCACAACAAACGGATAGCCAGAACTGGTCATGGTTTCGCCGCCCCAATCGGTAGCGACCAGCAGGGTATCGGCATCAACCCATTCAACGCCGCCTTTGGATTCGGGCACCACAAAACCGTATTCAACGAACGATTTAGTGGCAATATCAAATTCGCGGCGTACCGCAGCATCCTTGCCGCCGCGCGAAAGGGTCAGCATGCACCTCTCATAAGAAGGTGCCAGACAGGTCACGCCTTTATAGACCCAGTTTTCACCTTCAGATTCTGAAAGAGCATCAAAATCTATCAAGACATCCCAATCCAGATTGCCAGAAGCATAATCGTCCAGCGTGGCGCGCTGCCACAGGCCGTGTACGTGGTCCGCATCTTGCCAGAAGTTATAGACATAGCCGCCTCGATGACTGCCATAGTCAATCTTGTCAGTTGCATTGACGATGGCCAATGCCTGATTGTTCAGATCGGCAAATCTCGGGTCTTTCTCCAGCCGGGCCAGCGAGCGCTTATTCTCGCCGCGCACCCAGTGCAGCGGCTTCTCCCCAGTGATTTCTTCCAACCAGATCCGGCTGTCACCCTTGGCCTGCATTCGTGGCTGACTTGCAGCCGGGCTTGAGCCGGCAGTCTCGGTTTTTGTCATTTGACTATTCGTCTCCGTTGATGGGCTACAGGCGGTAATGGCAAGGGCGGCAACGCCGACAATCCAGTTTTTCATTTTGGGGGTTTTTCAAGTGGAGGGGGGGCGGATTTATTTGCCACTCTACTCAATCAAGGCTTGGGTTAAAGAGGGGCTTACATTAAATTGTCAGTTATGAAGTTTTGGAAGATGAATGGATGCGGCAACGAGATTGCCATTTTTGACGCGCGGGGGCTGGATGGGCCGCTGCACCTGAGCGCCGCGCAAATCAAGGCGATTAGCAACCAGAAAACCGGGGCAGGTTGCGATCAGGTAATGGCGCTGGAGCAACCCAAAGCGCCCGGTGCTGATCTGTTTATTCGCATCTGGAACGCGGAAGGGACCGAGGTCGGGGCGTGTGGCAATGGCACACGCTGCGTGGCTTGGTTGATCATGGAAGAAACCGGCGTGTCGGAGTTGTTTATTGACAGCAATGGTGGCGTGTTGACCGCGACCCGAATTGGCGAGCGGCAAATCTGTGTTGATATGGGCAAGCCGGGTTTGGGCTGGGAAGACATCCCGCTGGAAGAACGCATGGACACGAGACGGATCGACTTGAAAATAGGCCCGGTGGATAATCCGGTTCTGGCCCTGCCCGGTGCGGTCAATATGGGCAATCCGCACGCGGTGTTTTTTGTCGATGACCTTGAGCAAGTTCCAGTCGAGACACTGGGTCCAATGCTGGAATTCCACCCGCTGTTTCCCGAGCAAGCCAATATTGGCTTTGCCCAAATACGATCGCGTAACGAAATCCGCCTTCGAGTGTGGGAGCGCGGCGCGGGTCTGACCAAGGCTTGTGGCTCGGGCGCATGTGCAGCATTAGTTGCGGCACACCGCCAAAGCTTGACGGACCGCAACGCAAAAGTGGTGGTCGATGGCGGTGAGCTGATGATTGAATGGCGCAAAAGCGACGATCATGTGCTGATGAGTGGCCCGATAGAGCTCGAATTTGAAGGCGATGTTCCGTTGTAGAAACTGATACCGCCTTGGCTTTGAAAAAAAATACGACTTAAACCCCAAATAGATTGCCGGTGACTGGCAAGGTTTGCTATGGGAGAGGCCATATCTCCCCAATACAAGGTCGAAGTTCATGCCTATCAATGTCGCGGTAATTGGTGCCACTGGAAATGTCGGGCGTGAAATGCTGACCATTTTGGACGAGCGGTTGTTCCCGGTCGCCAAAATGTTCGCATTGGCCTCGCGCAAAAGTCTGGGCCGCGAAATCAGCTTTGGCGACAAAACCATAAAATGCCAAGATATCGAAACCTTTGATTTTTCAACGGTTGATCTGGTGTTTATGGCGGCCAGTGGCGAAGTGGCGCGTCAATGGGCACCCAGGGCGGCCCGTGACGGTGCGTTAGTTATTGATAATTCTTCGGCTTGGCGCATGGATGAAAACGTGCCGCTGATTGTGCCAGAGGTAAATCCGGAAGCCATTTTGAAAGCGCGGGAAAAAGGCATTGTGGCCAACCCGAATTGCTCAACCATTCAAATGATGGTCGCTTTGAAACCTATCCACGACAAAGTGGGGATCAAGCGGGTCAATGTGGCGACCTACCAATCCACTTCCGGGGCCGGTAAGGCGGCAATGGATGAATTGTGGAACCAGACCAGAGGCCTGTTCGTAACCGATGTGGTCGAGGCCGAAGAGTTTCCAAAACGCATTGCGTTTAACGCCATTCCACAGGTTGATGACTTTTTGGAAGATGGCTCTGGCGACACCAAAGAAGAGCGCAAAATGGTTGAAGAGACCGCTAAAATTCTCGATCCCAAGATCAAGGTGAACGCCACTTGTGTGCGTATTCCGGTGTTTGTCAGTCATGCCGAAGTGATCAATCTGGAATTGTTCAAGCCGATGAGCGCCGCTCAAGCCCGTAGTTTGTTGCGCGAAAGTCCCGGCCTGATGGTGATCGACAAACACGAAGATGGTGGATACGTCACTCCGGTCGAGGTTACCGGCGAATTTGCGGTTTATGTGTCGCGTATTCGCGAAGATAAAACCGTGAAATATGGCCTGAATATGTGGGTGGTTTCCGACAATTTGCGTAAAGGCGCTGCGTTAAATGCCGTGCAGATTGCTGAGCTGGCCCTGAACCGAGGCATATTGATCGCATGAATGAACGAGCCAGGTCCGGTTTTCTGGCGACACTGGCCGCATTTTTCCTATGGGGTATTTCCCCGATTTATTTCAAATTTTTAGACCCGGCCACTCCGTTTGAAGTGGCCATGCATCGCGCGGTCTGGGCCTGTTTGTTTGTCGGCCTGTGGCTGATCGCCTTGGGCCGTATGGCCGAAGTTCGTGCTTTGTTGAGACAACCGCGTACTTTGGCAATTTTATCGGTCAGTTCCTTGTTGATTGCCTTTAACTGGTTTGCCTATTCGTGGGCAGTGATGAACGATCAGATCGCGGCAGCTAGCCTCGGATATTATATCAATCCACTGGTCAACGTGGTGTTGGGGCTGGTCTTCCTGCAAGAACGGTTAACCCGATTGCGCTGGGTGGCGGTGGGTTTGGCCGCTTTGGGGGTGATTAATCAGGTCATTCTGGTCGGCGCTGTGCCGGTATTGGCGCTCTCCTTGGCGCTGACTTTTGGGTTTTACGGCTTGTTACGCAAAACGGTCGCGGCCGAGGCCGGTCCCGGCCTGTTTGTTGAAACATTGGTGCTGTCCCCGTTTTTTCTGATCGGGATATTCTGGTTGCAATCTTCCGGGCAGGGGCATTTGTTTTCAAGCTCTTGGCACTTGCCGGCTTTGCTAGCTTTTGGTGGGTTGTTCACGGCCATCCCGTTGTTTTTGTTTGCCTATGGGGCGCGACGTCTCAGCCTGTCTACGGTCGGGTTGGTTCAGTATCTGGCACCGAGCATGCAATTTGGCTTGGCGATCTGGTATGGTGAAACATTTACGTGGCAATCAATCTTGACCTTTGTGCTGATCTGGGGCGGATTGGCGGTCTACACATGGGATATGCGCCAGGAGATTGTGCCAAAATGAGTTTTCCAGATCCGGTTCGTATTGCCACAAACCAAATCGAATTATCGGTGCATTTATCAGGGCCAAAAGATGGCGTGCCGGTCTTATTATTGCACGGTTGGCCAGAATTGGCCCGTTCGTGGAAACATCAGATCGCAGCCTTGGCCAAGGCCGGATATCAGGTAATCGCACCCGATTTACGCGGCTTTGGCCGCTCCGATGCGCCCAAAGAACCATTGGCCTATGGCATTGATATTTTGCTGGCTGATATGACCGGATTGCTCGATGCGTTGGGTGTAAAAAAAGCCATTTGGGTTGGCCATGATTGGGGCGGGTTTATCAGTTGGCCGGCGGCCCTTTTGGTGCCGGACCGTGTGCTGGGTTTAATCGGGGTCAACACGCCGCACAGTCCGCGCGCGCCAGCCGATCCGATCGAGTTGTTCCGGCAATCCTATGGCGACGACAATTACATCGTGCGCTTTCAGGAACCCGGATTGGCGGAAAGCATTTTTGAAGGCCATGAAGCCAAGTTTTTTGATTTTATTTTCGGTAAACCACCGCCGCGCAAATTGTCCAGAACCCCGCCCGCTGCCACGCATTTCTTGAAACGCTTTGCCAAGTTCGAGGGTGCCGAAGAAAGTGCATTGGTGATGCCTGCAGAAGAGCGTAAAATTTACGCCGAAGCCTATGCTATTTCCGGCTATACCGGCGGCATCAATCTATACCGCAATTTGACCGCCAATTGGCAGCGCATGGATGGCGTAGATTATCGGGTTCACCAACCGAGCTTGATGATCGGGGCCGATCTAGATTTTTTCCTGCCGCCAAAACTGATCGACGGGATGGAAGACCGCATTGCCGATTTGGAGGTTCACATTATCCCCGAATGCGGTCACTGGACCCAATGGGAAGCCCCAGAACAATTATCCAAGCTAATGGTCGATTGGTTGGACAGGCGGTTCGGGTAGGGTTTGTTGGTGCTATCCGGCACAGGCTTGGATTGGCACCGCGTACTGTTGGTCAATTCTGGACCCTCCGGTCAAGCCGGAGGGAAG
>NVXG01000032.1 GCA_002733805.1 Robiginitomaculum sp.
TAATGAGTCTTACTGCGGTATTGGATGGGTAATCCGGTATAACCGCTCAGCCAGACGAGCCGATGATGGCGGTTGTACAAAAACCGGTACCGGTGGCAGCGGTGGAAATGGTGCGGGCATAAATGGCACTGGAGCGGGAACCGGGGCAGCCATTTGCTGCGGCACCGGGGATTGTTTCATCCGCCCGGACGAAGCCGCTAATACGGTTAACAAAATGAATAAAAAACTTTCCGTCCCGTGGGCATTAACCAGAGTGCTTTCTGTAAAGGAAGACTGCAATAACATAACCAAAGTCGGCAATGTCCAATAGGCAGATTTTGAACGCGGGATACTCCACAACGCGGCGATCAAGGCAAACCCTGCCATCAGGATCAACGTGGCCAAGCCCGGTATCCCGGTTTCCAACCGTGCGTCCATCCAGCTCGAATGTGCATTGGTCGGCTTGAAGTGAACTTCCTGATGCACCGCAACCACGGGACCGGAAGCTGACTGATCCCCCCAAACCGCGTCAAAGCCAAATCCTTTGACCGGACGTTGTTCGATCAACCGCTCAGTAGCGGTCCAGATGATGGTTCGGCTGGTCAGGGTTGCATCGCGGTTAAGCAGACCAAACAAAATGCCCGGTGCAAAAATCATAATAGCGACCAGAGCGGCAATAGTCATGGTGCTGAGCCAGACAAACATCGCCGCGATCACCGGCCCACGGCGCATGATAAACACGCCCATGGCGACGGCCAAGATTAACAACAAGCCGACCAGAGCGGTTTTGGAAGTGGTCATCAACACCATGGCCAGACTGATCAGGCCCAAAGGCAGGCTGGTTAGCCAACTTGATGGTGTAACCGCAAACCGGGCCACCGCCAGTCCAAAGCCCATGGCAAAAAACCCACCCATGGTATTTTTATCGACCCACACACCATTCCAAGCACCAACGTGGATTTCCTGCATGGTTCCGATTTGGGGCAGGCCAAGCGCCAGCACCGTGCTGACCACGGCCAGCCCACCGAACAGAACGGCAAATACGTTTAGGATTTCCACCAAAGAAAAGCGTTGGGAAACATAAAACGCGCCGACTACGCTCGCGAAGAAAAACATGGTATTTTTGATACTGGTTGCCGGATCAATTGACCACAGGCAACTCAAAGCAATCGCACCAACCATAAACACCACCGGTGGCGCACGAAAGGCGGCCCGAATGATCTTGCCCGGATGAAACAACAGGCCAATGGCGGCCATGACCAAAATCGGCGTCCAGAATATCCCCAATCCGGATGTGGGAGCGATGCCAGCGATTTTGACCAGAAAATCAATTGGCGCACCCGACAGGATAAACAAGACAGCCCCAAACAGGCCGAACGCCATCGCTTGCAGGAAAACACCGCCAGCCGGGCGGGAAAGTATCGAATTTGTACCAGAATGAGACAGAACCACGCTCCATTACTTGTTGTAAGGAGTGGAGGAGCAAGTTTTGGGCCGGATCAGACATCCCATTCCCCCGATCCATTGATCGGGCCGGGCCATCTCTGGTTTTAACCTTGGAAAGTTCTGAAGATGGTTGTGGTTTACGTTGGTTTGTTAATGGCTTTATAGTGATGGCTTATGAATAACATCACGACCAATGCGAGAACAAACTCTGCGTATTCTTCTAATAATTCATGTTGAAGCAGTGTTGCTGCACTGAGAATAACGACCAAACCAACATGGCTACCCCGAAGCCACTGACCACCACTTTCCAAAAGCCCCTTCAATCCGTTTTTTAATTCAGATATGCTTTTTTTGGCCGTTCCGAAAAAGAAGAATGCCACGAAGGACAACCCAAGCATGGTATAGCCCATGATATAATATAAGGCGTCATAAACCCGTGGGTTTGCTATATTATGAAGGTTGGTTTCCTGCTGACGATTGATTTCTGTTAGAATATCTGGAGTGCCCCAGTAGAAAACCCACTGGCCCCAACTTAACTCTTCGCCGGCAACAAAAAAACTCACAAGAGCAAGTCCAAGAAATAAAACTTGCTGAATGCCTTTCACCTTTTTGGTAACTTTAATGGCAAAAATACAAGCCGTTACCAAGCATAAGACCGTTCCCCACTCAAACACACCGCGATCAATAGTTTCCGAACTATATAACCAGGCAAGTATTTCACCCGACTTATTGTGAAATGCACTAAGGCCAGCGAAAATTGCGATTAACATTCCGATTAGAATTGGGTAGACAACGGCTTTATTTATACCATTGCGCGATAAACGTGCGTAGATCTGAACCCCGATCATCAAGGCTGAAATTATTGCGGCTATGCCAAATGCTAGCAATTGTATCGGATCGCTAATACTCATATTCATTTTCCTCTTAACGTGGAAAATGATGCAAAATCCGCGCCAAACTCACTTTGGGTTGGGGAGATTTTGAACAGGGACCAAATTGATGGAACAGAACAATCAACCAATTGAAGGCGGCTGCACTTGCGGCGAAATACGCTATTCCATTACAGAACGTCCGCTTTTCACCCATTGTTGTCATTGTCTTTGGTGCCAGCGCGAATCTGGTTCGGCTTTTGCGCTCAACGCCATGATTGAAGCAGACAAGGTCAAATTGCTGCAAGGCAAGCCAAAAGCGGTGGCCTTACCCACCAAGAGCGGGCGGGGACAAACCATGTGGCGCTGCCCGACCTGTCAGGTCAATTTGTGGAGCCATTATGCCGGTGCCGGAACCAAGGTGAACTTTATACGGGTTGGCACCTTGGATGATCCCAGCCAAATGCCACCAGATATTCATATCTATACGGCTTCAAAACAGCCTTGGGTGATTTTGCCAGAAGGCGCACTGCACAAAGAGGGTTATTATGACCCGAAACAAGATTGGCCCGAAGCCAGCTTGAAGCGGTTGGCCATTTTACGAGATCAAGGCTGAACCTGACTTGCCACAACGCAAATAATGCCTTGGCAAGCCAGTTCAACGATTGTCAGAGAAACCTGATCCAGTTTTGATCTTCAATCTGCCGATTTCATCGGGCAGGTTTTGATACCCAAAATAGCATAGGCCGGACACCAGCCAATCAGACCTGTGACCAAGGGAACCAGACCAATCCAGCCCCATGGGTTGAGCCAACCCATGCCAAATTGCCCGCCCATAAACACGCCGCCAACCAGCAACGCACCGACAAGAATTCGAACAATGCGGTCCAAACCGCCTTCATTGTTTTTCAGCATTAGGTCACTTCCATTTTCCAGCTATATTAGCGAACCCTAACATATGGGGTGAGATTTACCAGCCATTGCCACGGCAGTTCAACCAAATGTGATGAAACCGCAGAATGTGGAACAGCAGATTAGCGACGGAATTTCTGGAATTTGATCCGTTTTGGAATGTCTGCGTCCGGGCCGAGGCGGCGTTTTTTGTCTTCCAGGTAATCAGCAAAATTTCCCTCGAACCATTCCACATGGCTATCGCCCTCAAAGGCCAAAATATGTGTGGCGATCCGATCCAGAAAAAACCGATCGTGCGAGATCACCACGGCGCAGCCTGCGAAGTTCTCAAGCCCTTCTTCCAGCGCGCCCAGTGTTTCCACATCCAGATCATTGGTTGGCTCATCGAGCAGCAGCAAATTGGCTTCGCGGCGCAGCATTTTGGCCAAATGCACCCGATTACGTTCCCCGCCGGATAGTTTTCCGACTGGTTTTTGTTGATCTGACCCTTTGAAATTAAACGAGCCGACATAGGCCCGCGATGAAATTTCGCGCTTACCAAGCTCGATAATATCGTTGCCGTCAGAAATTTCTTCCCAGACCGTTTTGCTGTCGTCCAGCGCATCGCGGCTTTGATCCACATAGCCCAGCTTGACGGTTTCACCGACCTTGAACGTACCTTCATCCGGCTGTTCCGTGCCGATCATCATTTTGAACAAGGTAGATTTACCTGCGCCATTTGGCCCAATCACCCCGACAATCCCGCCCGGTGGCAATTTGAAGCTCAAATCGCGGATCAGCAATTTATCGCCAAACCCTTTATTGAGGTTCTCCACCTCAACCACGAGGCCACCCAGCCGGGGACCGGGTGGAATGGTGATTTGCGTGGTACTGACCGTTTCGCGCTGTGCTTTATCACGCATTTCTTCATAGGCACTGATCCGAGCCTTAGACTTGGCTTGGCGGGCGCGCGGACTGGAGCGGATCCATTCCAGTTCTTTGGCCAGCGCTTTGGTTCGGCTTTCCTGCGCCCGGCCCTCTTGCACCATGCGTTTTTCTTTTTGTTCCAACCACGATGAGTAATTGCCCTCATAGGGAATGCCGTGCCCGCGATCCAGCTCCAGCGTCCAATTGGTCAGATTGTTCAAGAAATAACGATCATGTGTTACCAAAATCACCGCGCCCTTGAACTGAGATAGATGGTGTTCAAGCCAAGCCACGCTTTCTGCATCCAAATGGTTGGTTGGCTCATCCAGCAGAATTAAATCCGGTTCAGACAATAGCAACCGACACAGCGCCACGCGGCGCATTTCGCCGCCGGAGAGTTTGCCCACTTCGGCATCGGCTGGCGGGCAGCGCAGCGCCCCCATAGCCATTTCGATCTTGCTATCAATATCCCAAGCGCCGGCCGCATCGACCTGTTCTTGCAGGGCCGTCATCTCCTCCATGATCTCGTCCGTGTAGTCTTCGGCCATCTTAGCTGCGACTGCATTGAACTGATCAAACAGGATTTTATCGGCACACTCAGAAATAACATTACCCCAGACATTCAGATCAGGATCAAGCTGTGGCTCTTGCGGTAAATATCCAGCCCGCGCCCCTTTGGCAATTTGCGCGTCCCCAGAAAAATCAGTATCCTGCCCGGCCATAATTTTGAGCAAAGTCGATTTACCGGAACCGTTGACCCCGACCACGCCAATTTTGGCATCCGGGAAAAACGACAGAGACACACCATCCAACACCTTTTTCCCGCCGGGAAAGGTTTTTGACAATTGATGCATGTTGAAGATGTATTGATAGGAAGCCATCGAGCGTTTCTCTCTTTTTTCGTCTGGCCCGCCTTGTAAAAGAGCCCATTGAAATTGGCAACGGTGTGGAACCACCAAAGGCAATAATAATCCTGTCTGTTATATGAACCATTTTTAAGTACGTTGCGTGCTAGAGCCGTGTAGAATAACAGACTGTCTCCAACCTGTTGCACACATTGAAGGGTGCTTTTTTTCCGACCATGTTCAACCGTTCTCATCCTGTTTTTGCCAGCTTGCTAGCCTTGGCTTGTCTTGGACTGAGCTTTTGCTCCGCGCCAGAGCAACCCGTGCCAAGCGTGGTGGAACAGCCAGAACCCGAAATAGAGCACACCTATATTCCGCGCGATCTATTGTTTCGCGAACCGGTGCAATACCAAGGACGGATTAGTCCAAACGGCGTTAAGGTATCGTGGCTCTCTTTTGTCGAAGGCGGCCTGAACCTGTATGTGGCAGATGCCAATGACCCCAAGACGGCACGCCAATATACCTTTGGGGAGCGCGGTGTGAACATTCATGACTGGAGCCCCAATTCGGCCTTTGTCCTGTTCACCCGAAGAACCGGGGATGACAAAAACCTAAAAACCTATTCGCTGAATGTCTGGTCCGGCGAAGTAATTACCTTGGGACCAGAGCAAGACGGCATTGACGTGCGCTTGCAAAAAATATCACGCAATTGGCCAAATACTGCATTGGTGGCGATCAATGATCGTGATCCAAAATACCCAGATCTGTATCGGATCAATTTACGGACAGCCGAACGAAAGCTGGTTCTGCAAAACTCCGGATTCCAGAAATGGGTGGCTGATGATGATCTGGTCCCTCGCATTGGCATTCGCAAAAATAACGATCAGTCCAATGATTGGGTGCTCTTGTTACGCAATGGTGAAACCCGTTTGCTGTTCACGGTTCCGGCAAAAGAGGCCAAAGGAACCCGGCCCCTACAATTCGACCCATCCGGCACCGTTTTGTACATGCTGGATCAACGGGGCCGTAAACATAGTGTGTTTACCGCGCTCGACCTGATCGATGGCGACGTGGAAGTTATTGCGAGTGTACCGGGCTTTTCAGTTGAAAAAGTGCTGTTTCATCCTATCACATCCCGACCCTTGGCTTGGGCCTTTACTGCAATATTACCCCAGTGGGTCGCGTTGGAGCCGGATTTTGAACCGGCACTGGAACAAGCCGCCAATGACCTGGGACCCAATTTTCAGATATTGGCCAGCACGTCAGATGTGCAACGATTGGTCATTCACTCCAATCAACCGGACCGCCCCGGACGCTATTCTTTACTCAACCGTAAAACCGGTATTATAGAAACCATGTTCGAGACGGCCTCCGAGAAAACCATTCCAACGGACAGCCAGACCCGCCCGGTTCGCATCATCGCCAGAGACGGATTTGCCCTAGTTGGGTATCTATCCCCGGCGCTTGGACTGGATGCCGACGAAGCGACAACCGCCCCCCTGATTATTCTGCCCCAACCTTGGCCCGGCTCCAGAATGGTTTACGCGTATGATCCGCAAATTCCGTGGTTGAATTCACGCGGGTATACCGTTTTAGAACTCAACACCCGGGGAGCGGGTCGTCTGGGTCATAAATATGACAAGCAAATGACTGGCCGCTTTATGGAACGCGCCATTACTGACCTGACCGATGCTGCCATTTGGGCGGTCAGTACCGGTTGGGCCGAAGCAAGACAAATTTCTGCATTGGGCACCGGGTTTGGGGGTACCAATGTGCTGCAAGCCATGGCCCGTGATGACAATCCATTTTCCTGTGCGGTTACCTTGGATGCTATTTTGGATGTGGCCGGAACCGTTGAATGGTTACGACAAGAAAGCCCGGCAGAAGCCATAAAACTGGCTCGTATTTTTTCAGATAAAAATGGCAAGCTAGATAAAGCGTTGATGAAACGCCTGTCTCCCTCTTACCAAACCGCATCTATTCCAGCACCGCTTTTGATGCTGCACACCGATCAATCGAACCAACAGGCATTAAGAGCAACTGAGCAATATGCCAAACGCTTGGACGCGGATCATACGCCGATTACCTTGGCAAATCTCGAAGGTGATTTTCCGGTCTGGTACGAGAGTAAAGTCGTTCCGCCCGCTTTGGCTATTTCCGAGCAGTTTTTTGCGAGTTGTCTGGATGGACAGGCCGAGCCATTGGGCAAGGAAATGACTGGAATTACGGTCAACCTAGCCGTCGGGTCAGAGCGCATTGCCGGATTGTCTGATGCGCTAAACGCACTAGCTGAACAAACCCAAGCGCCCGCACCAGATTAAACCAGCAGCAAATCCCGGCAAATGACCTCTAGGCCTTGTTGGTCTACCTGATCAAATGCGGCTGGTTCAGTTGAATCCACATCCAATACAGCGACCAATTGTCCGGCAGCATCACGCACCGGCACCACAATTTCCGAACGTGTGGCACTGTCACAGGCAATATGGCCGGCAAAGCTATGCACATCGGCCACCAATTGAGTTTGGCCATTTTTCGCACAGGTCCCGCACACCCCCTTGCCAAACGGGATGCGCAAACAGCCCAATGTGCCTTGGTACGGACCCACGACCAGCTCGTCTGGTTTGTTCGGGTCTACTTGGTAAAACCCGGTCCAGTAAAATCGCGGTGCAAAGCTCATGGCTAACAAGCAGGCCGCACTGGCCAGACGGGCCGTGCGAGAGGGTTCCCCGGCCACCACCGCCATGATCTCGCTGTGCAATTCCGAATATCGTTGTTGTTTATCCATGCTGGCTGACCTTGGCTTTCAATGAAACACGGGTTCATGCAAAATTCTGCGATCAGCGCAAACCATCAAACTTTTCTTTCAATGCCATAGCTTTTCTTTCAATGCCATAGATAGAAAATCTCATCGATCACAAAATTTTGATTGGATTTGGCCACAAATGTCCAGAGCCGCTCGTGACAGCTCTGGTTGCCCCCCCTATCCTGACCTTGAAAAAGACAAGAATTTTCGGGTGCTGTGGCAACTGCTGTGAAGGGTTTCATTCTTCGCAACTTTTGGTGTATGTAAAATACCAATATTTACTTGTTTTTATTAACTTATTTTCATTTTAACTCGTTGAATCCTATGGACAACCAAAGGTGGAAACGCATATGATTTGCCGTTGTCTAGGAACAAATTGGACGAGGGAAAATCTCATCATGAAAAAACCATCACATAAGCAGGCGTTATTGTTATCGTCTGTTATTGCGGTTGCTGCGTTTGGCGCATCATCAGCAATTGCACAAGATGCCAATGATACAATTGTCATCACAGGGTCACGGATCCACCAAAACCCACTCAATGCACCAAACCCACTGCAAAATATTTCATCTGCGGATATTGACCGAACTGGCCTGACCGCGATCGGTGATGTGTTGCAAAAACTGCCGATTACCGGCTCAGCAATCAATACCGCCAATAATGCCTCAGGCAATCTGGGCTTTCCGCCGGATGGCAGTGGTATCGGTGCAGGTGCATCACAAGTTGATTTGCGTAGTTTAGGAGCCAAACGGACGTTGGTTCTGGTTGATGGTAAACGCTGGATTAGCGGTTCCTCAGCCAGTGGCGTGCCGGGAGCGGTTGATCTGAACACCATTCCAGCTGGCATTATTGAACGCATTGAAGTTCTGCAAGATGGCGCATCGCCGATTTATGGCTCTGATGCCATTGCCGGTGTGGTTAACATCATTACTCGCTCTGACTTTGACGGATTCCGGGCCAACGCCTATTTCGGCTTGTTCGAAGATGGCGACGGCGAAACCCAGAGCTATGAAGGCAGTTTCGGAGCCAGTGGGGATAAAACCCGGGTTCTATTGGATCTATCCTATGTCCGACAGCAAGACGTAGCGGCTGGTGATCGGGAAATTTCAGAGTTTCCAATTGCCGGCATTGGCCGGTGCTTGGCTACTTGTAGTTCCGGCACTCCACAAGGCCGTCTGGTCTTCACCGATCCTAATACGGGCATTGTAAACGACATCACCTTAAATGATGGCACGTTAAACAACGGCACTTCCTTGCCAGTGTTTGATCCGCTCAACCAAAATGGCGGTGATTTTCATGGCTTTACGGTTGATGACCGGTTTAACTTTCAACCCTTCAACTTTTTGCAAACTCCAAATGAGCGGCTCAATCTGTTTGCCAAAGCCGAGCATGACGTTACCAGTGAAATTACCTTGCGGGTCACCGGTAGTTACACCAACCGGAAATCACAAAACCGGGCCGCGCCAGAACCATTGTTCATTGGTCCTGATGCCGGCAATGGCAATATCATGGATACGGTCGGTATTGATGTAACCAACCCGTTCAATCCGTTTGGATTTTCACTAGATTCCAATAATCTGATCTTTGCCGGACGGCGACCCATTGAAGCGGGCCCCCGCCTGTTCAAACAAAATGTCGATACTTGGTTTGTCGGTGGCACTCTGGATGGCAAAAATGAATTTGGTGGCCGCGAGATTTACTGGGATTTCAATATCAGCTTTGCTCAAGCCCAAGCCAACCAACGCAAAACTGGCGCGTTCAATGCGGCTCGTCTGAAGCGCGCATTGGGACCGCTTAACCTTTGTGTTGATGCGGGCGGCAACAGCATTGATGGCTGCGTACCGTTTAACTATCTGGGCGGACAAGGCCCGAATGGCGAAGGTTCGATCACCCAAGAAATGCTTGATTTTGTAACCTTTGTGCAAAAAGACGAAAGTCAGCAAAAATTGTTTGACCTGTCCTTCAACGTCACCGGCACTCTGCTTGACCTGCCCGCCGGGCCGGTCGGCTTTGCGGCTGGGTATGAACACCGAAATCAGGACGGCTTCTTTATTCCTGATGCTGTGGTAACCGCTGGTGAAACAGCCGGGGTTCCATCCTCCCCAACCGCAGGTGGATTTACCGTCGACGAGTTTTATGGCGAAATCAACGTGCCTCTGGTTTCTGGCTTGCCACTGATGCAAATGCTAGAGTTTAGTGGTGCGGTCCGGGTCTCTGACTATGACCTGTTTGGCTCAAACGAAGTGTTCAAGGCCGGTGGTAACTGGCGTGTAACTGACGATCTGCTGATCCGCGGTAACTGGTCCGAAGGGTTCCGGGCACCAGGTATTGGCGAATTGTTCAATACCGGTTCACGCTTTGACGCTGGCATTGATGATCCATGTTCTGATTTGCTTGGGCTTGATCCAGGTGGAACAGGCACTGCCAAAAGCGCTACGACCATTGCCAATTGCGGCACATTGGGCGTTCCAACCGATGGCAGCTATGTGCAGTTTGGCGCGCAAATTGGTGTTCAGACCGGCGGCAATACTTCGTTGCAACCTGAAACATCAACCAGCTATAATTTTGGCTTCGTCTATGATGCCTCTTGGGCCGGTGAAATTGCCGGAATTAGCGCATTGGTGTTCGAAGCGGATTATTATGACATCACCATCAATGGTGCCATTCAACCGCCAGATCCACAAACCAAGCTGACCCAGTGTGTGGCCACGCTTGATCCGATATTGTGTAACGGGATCAATCGGACACCGAGCGGCGTGATTAACGCCTTTGACAATTTACTTGGCAATATTGGCGGGATTTCAACCTCCGGCTTTGACTGGTCGATCAAACTGGCACTGGAAGAAACCGCGTTTGGTCAGTTCAGCTTTCAGTGGTTGAATACCTATCTCGACGAATATACTGAGCGGGTACCAACTGCGACCGGGTTTACCGAGTTTGATCGTGTGGGCACCGAATTGGGCTCACCGGAACGAGGCTTCAACCAGTACAAATCAACCTTCATTGTTGATTGGGCTAAGGATGAGTTTTCCGGGTCAGTATCCGTTCGGTATTTGAGTTCATTGGATGAAAACTGCCCTGGTGCAGTTGTCGGATTGGCACCGCAATTGTGTACCGATGCAGCCGCTGGAACCAATGTGATTGATAGTAGATTCTTCACAGATATTCAGGCCGGTTGGGCACCAGAAAGCTTGTTCGGACGGGATGTAAGCCTCACATTCGGCGTCAACAATTTGTTTGATACCTCTATTCCGTTCTGCTTCTCATGCGATCTGAACAGCTTTGATGGAACCCTGTACCCGATCCCGGGCCGGTTCTTCTATAGCCGCATTTCAATTCGCGGATAGAAACAACCCATCTTAAAAAGATCAAGGCGGCCTCGGACCTGAGGCCGCCTTTTTCATGCTTAGATGAAACCAAATTATTCCTTGCCGGACCCGCCGCCACCGGGGGTTTCAATTTCCACGCTGTCGCCGGGTTGAACCTCAATCTGAAAACAACCTTCTAACTCATGGACAGTTCCATCGGCCCGGATTACACGCTGCGCGCCGCTGTTTCCCCATTCACCACCATCCAAACCGGGAGCTAAAGTCTGCCGCCGGGAGGAAAGTAGGGCCACGTCCATGGCCGCCAAGAACGTCACTTGCCTTCGGCTGCCATCGCCCCCCCGGTAATAACCATCGCCGCCGCTGCCAAAACGCACCTCATGGGCTTCGATACGAACCGGGAACCGGCTTTCCAGTACTTCGACATCGGTCATGGCCGAATTGGTCATGTGGGTGTGGACTGCACTGGCACCATCGCGGGTTTGACTGGCCCCGGCCCCGCCGCAAATTGTCTCGTAATACTGATGATCCGCATTGCCAAAGGTGAAATTATTCATGGTGCCCTGACTGGCCGCCAACGCATCGGTGGCCAGAAACAACGCATCAACTACGTGTTGCGAGGTTTCCACATTGCCCGCCACCACCGCAGCAGGCGGGTCTGGGTCGAGCAGAGAGTGCGGCCCAATGCGAATGTCCAGCGGGATCAAACAACCCTCGTTAAGCGGGATGTCCTGCTGGGCCAAGCAGCGAAAAACGTAGATCACCGCAGCCCGCGCCACGGATCGTGGCGCATTGAAATTGTTGACCATGGTCGGTGAAGTACCGGCGAAATCAACAATGGCCGAGCGAGTGGCTAGATCAACGGTGATTTTCACTTTGATCACCGCCCCGCAATCCATATGGATTTCGGCCTCGCCATCGCTCAATTGATCAATTACTTGCCGCACGGCAGCTTCCGCATTGTCCTGAATATGGCCCATATAGGCCAGAACCAGCTCCGGACCGTGATGATTGATCATTTCGCTCAGTGCATTGATCCCGGTGCGGCAAGCGGCAATTTGCGCCTTCAAATCGGCAATATTCTGATCCGGATTGCGAGCTGGCCATGGACCAGAACCCAAAATATCCCGGACGACCTTGTGTTCGAATTGACCATTTTTGACAATTTTAATGGCTTCGAACTGCACACCTTCTTCGGCTATATCGGTCGAAAAAGGTGGCATGGAGCCGGGTTGTATCCCGCCAATATCTGCATGGTGGCCACGGGACGCGACTAGAAACAATCGTTTTCCCGATGCATCAAATACCGGCTCAACCAAAGTAATATCTGGAATATGAGTCCCCCCGGCATAAGGCGAATTTAGCGCCACCACATCGCCCGGACCCAGATTGGGATGGGCCTCCAACACGGCGCGCACACTGTCAGACATGGAACCCAGATGCACCGGCATGTGCGGGGCATTGGCCACCAAACTACCCGTGCCATCAAACACCGCACAGGAAAAATCGAGCCGCTCTTTCATGTTGACCGAGTGAGCGGTGCGAGCCAGCACCCGGCCCATATGTTCGGCCACCCCCATAAAGCGGCGATTGAACAGCTCCAACTGCACCGGATCGACCGGATGTGGTTTGATCTCTTTTTTTACGATTTCGGTGCCGGTCAGGATCAGCATGCCCGTCGCGTCCATATGGGCCTGCCAGCCGGGTTTGAGCATGATCTGCGAATGAGTTTGCAAGATCAAAGCCGGGCCTTCAATGATCTGCCCGACGGCCAGTAAATCGTGGTGCCAGACGGGAACGTCTTGCCATTTCCCCTCATTCCAGATCGGGGTCTGGTGGCTGCTTTGCCCAACCGGGCGCGCCGCAATTTCTGATGCCGGTTCCTGAACGATACCCGGCTCACCTTGCATTTTTACTTCCAGCGAATCCATTACCAATGGGGTATCATCCAGATAAAACCCAAACAGTTTTTGATGTTGCGCCGCGAACTGTTGGCTCATCAATTGTTCGGTTGCCAGCTCAATCCGTATGGCGGTGTCCGATCCCTTCACCCGCATTTCGATATGGGTTTCGGTGCAAAGACTTTGCGACCCAACCAGCATCAGAGCCAGATCAGCACCGGTTTGTTCGGCCAGTTGTCCAGCTTTCTCCTGGACTTTTCTCAAATTGTTCGATGAAAGTTCCAAGCCCAATGCCATCCGTCCGATAGCTTCGGGACGGGCCAAGCCCATGCCCAACGCCGAGAGCAAGCTGGCTTGTGGATGGACCAAGGCCGTACCAATGCCCAGCTTCTCGGCCACATAGAGCGCCATCTGGCCCCCGGCTCCACCAAAGCTGGCCAGTGCATATTCCGCCGGATCCTCGCCTTCCTGCACGGTCATGGCGTGTACGGCTCGCGCCATGCTCTCGGCGGCAATTTCCAGAAATCCTTCGGCAGCTTCGCGGTGATCGGCCAAGCCCAATTGCCCGGCCAGTTCGATCAGCACACGATCCGCCGCATCGCGATCCAGTCCAGCATCGCCAGTTTTGCCAAACACATGCGGAAATCCGCCGGGATCAATTCGGCCCAACACCAGATTAGCATCGGTCACGGTGGCCGGGCCGCCTCGCCCGTAACAGGCCGGGCCGGGAATCGCCCCGGCACTGTGCGGTCCCACCTGGGCGCGCCCGCTTTTGACTTGCAGGATTGAGCCACCACCGGCGGCGATGGTATGGATATCCAGCATGGGCGCGCGCAGCAAAATACCAGCCGGACGGTTCAAGGAGCGCATTTGGCGTTGTGCGCCGCTCACCCGGCTGACATCGGTTGATGTACCACCCATGTCGAAACCAATGACTTTGGTAAACCCGGAGGCGAGCGCAGTTCCCGCCATACCAACCACCCCACCGGCTGGTCCCGATAACACGGCGTCCCGACCCCGAAAACCAGCACTTTCAGTCAAGCCACCGGATGATTTCATAAAGACCAAATTTGCCCCGTGCAGACGTTTCTGGAACCCGGCAATCCCTTCGTTCAAAATCGGGGTTAACCCCGCATCCATCACCAGTGTCGAGCATCGGGGCACAAATTTGATCAACGGATCAATCCGGCTGGTGGTGATATGGCTAAAACCCGCCTCGGCGGCCAATACGGCCAATTGGTCCTCATGTTCGGAATACCGATAGCCGTGAACCAGACAAATCGCCACCGAGCGACAACCGCGCCGTCTGGCCCGGCGCAGACGCTTGGCAATGGGTTTGAGGTCCAGCGGGCGCACCACTTCGCCGGAAACCCCAATTCGTTCGTCGATTTCCATACACTCATCAAACAACGGCTCAATCTGCTCGATATCCAGTGCAAAAATATCGGGCCGCATCTGATCCCCGATCAACAGAGCATCGGCAAAGCCTTTGGTGGTCAGCAACAAGGTCGAAGCCTGTTTGCGCTCTAGCAGGGCATTGGTGGCCAAGGTGGTACCCATGCGAACCTGCCTGACCAGACCCTCAGGCAAGGGTTGATGCTCGGCCAGACCCAAGATTTGCCAGATCCCGGCAGTGGCCGCATCTTGGTACTGGCCCGGGTTGACCGACAGCAATTTACGCACATGCCATTTGCCTTCCGGGTTACAGCCCAGAATGTCGGTAAAAGTGCCGCCACGATCAATCAAAAAATCCCAACCGGGTTTTGTTGCTTTTTGCATGACTTCTTGCTCATACTCCAATGATCGAACCAAGGCGATTTTGCCGTGGGAATCACCGGAGAGTACCCAAGTGGGATTGTGGCGCAAGTTGATTGAGATCGGAGCCAGAGCCGCCGACTTGCTGGTGGACCGTACAGCCGACAGTTTCCCGCAAGATCGACGCATTGATGATGCGAGTTTTGCCGCAGCTTTAATTGCGTTAAGCGCCAAGATGGCCAAGGCGGACGGTCTGGTTACGTCTGACGAAGTCATTGCCTTTCGGCAAATCTTTTCGGTGCCCCCCGAAGCCGAAAAAGACGTGGCCAAACTGTTCGACATGTTTCGCGAAACCACTTTGGGCTACGAATCATACGCCAAGCAGATCGCCCGCAAATTCCGCTGCTGCCCGTTTGTGCTCGAAGATGTGTTGGATGGTCTGTTTCACATCGCCAAAGCCGATGGCGTGGTAACCGATGAAGAAGAGAAATTCCTACACACTGTTTCGGATATTTTTGGGTTTTCCACCCGCGAATATCGACGCATCCGAGCCTCGCGGCTGGGCCGCGAGCCAGATGATCCCTATTTAATTTTGGGCATTGATGAAAGTATTTCAGACGATGACCTCAAAACAGCCTTTCGACGGATGGCTTCCAACAACCACCCGGACCGAGTTCTAGCCCGTGGTTTACCAGTCGAATTGCAGGAATTGGCCAACGCCAAAATGGCCATGATTAATCTGGCTTATGACAAAATAATTGCCGAACGAGCGGTGGATCAAAATCTTGTGCATTGACGAAACGGATAAGAGTGCCAAGATAAGAGGGTGTGGGGCACAATCAGGAGCAAGGCGATGTACCTTTCTCAACAAAATATCGGTCCGGGTTCAAACCCGAACCAAAATTTGATCGACAAAATCATGATGTTCTTGCGAAAGAGCATGGTCTGGGTCGTTGGTGTCAGCTTTGCTGCACTGGCCGCAATGGCCACGTTTTTCTTTGCCATGGCGGCTATTATTGGCACGTTTATTCTGGTTGGCACTGTTGCCTTTGCCTGGTTCGTGTTCAAATTGCTTGGCCCAAAGCGCTTTACGGCCCGTGGCTTCAAGGCAAATGGGTTTGATGCAGAAGGACCAGAAACACTGGATGCGGAACGCGGCCCCGAAGGCTGGACGGTAAATGGACGCAAGCCATTTGGCCACTGATCCGACAAGTAAGTGGACCTCACCCAATTTTGATGACCGAAGTCTGCCGATCAGCATGCTGGTTTTGCATTATACCGGCATGCAAAGCGCTACCCACGCTTTGGAGCGCCTGTGCGACCCGCTGGCCAAAGTCTCGGCCCATTATGTAATTGATGAACAGGGCGAGGTGTTCGCTCTGGTCCCCGAGGACAGAAGGGCTTGGCATGCCGGTCTATCATGCTGGCAAGATGTGACCGACATCAACAGCGCCTCGATCGGGATCGAGATTGTAAATGGCGGTCATGATTTTGGCCTGCCCGGATTTCCCGAAGCCCAAATGCTGGCATTGATCGAGCTGTGCAGCGCCATATTGGCCCGCCACAAGATCGCACCACAAAATATTGTCGGCCACAACGAAATCGCCCCGGGCAGAAAGATTGACCCCGGCGAGCGGTTTGCGTGGGCGCAATTGGCTGGGGCTGGCATTGGGCTATGGCCCGGCGAGCCGAATGGACAACGCCAATCCTGCCCCGAGCCATCTGCCAGCAAAGTGGCTGGGTCCCTGCTCACTGAAATTGGTTATGAAACCGCACTGGCTGATTTTTCGACATCAGCTCCCAATGCCCCGCTATCCGAGTTTCAACGGCGTTATCGCCCAAGCCTGATTGATGGCTTGCTGGATCACGAGACATTGGATTTAATCAAGCGACTGCACCGACAGGTTTTCGCACCCAAACCTTGACCGCTTCGCCCAAGTCTTGTTGGGTGCGCCCGGACCAGATGGCTGGGTGATCGCGGATGGCGCAAGCTATCCGAGGAAAGTCCGGGCTTCATAGAGACAGGGTGCCGGATAATGCCCGGCGGGCGCAAGCTCAGGGAAAGTGCCACAGAAAGGAAACCGCCGCTTTGGCTTCGGCTAGATCGGTAAGGATGAAAGGGTGCGGTAAGAGCGCACCGCTTGGCTGGCAACAGACAAGGCATGGTAAACCCCACTCGAAGCAAAACCAAATAGGGATGACATATGGCGGGTCTTTGCGCTGTCATCCGGGTCGGTTGCATGAGGTGTCTGGCAACAGGCATCCCAGATGAATGATCGCCTCTCCTGACCTCGCGTCAGGAAGACAGAACCCGGCTTACAGGCCATCTGGTCCACTCATACGATCTTATAAAACCACATCTGCTGCAACAATAAGCAGTCAAATAAATCCATTCAATTCTTAATTGGTATAAATATATTAATCATCATCCGCAGTGATCGGTAACGACTATCTTTGTGAAAAGAAACAAAATATCTGAGATTGGCTTCCAATATCGGGACGCTTTTTATTGAAAGGCATGGGTATTCATCATTATTTTTGACAATGGCTATAAAGTGGTCAATGTTAGCAGAAGCTCTCCTGTCAATCATGATAAACACTCCCACGCTCTCATTTTCTGACATGTATTTGAGTGGTTGAGATGGAGCGTGTTTATATCCACGTCTTCCCCAAATTTTAAACTCAATATGGTATTTACGACCATCGGTTTTTTCAGATTCAGTAGGCGCATAGACCAATGTAAGATCCGTTCTTCCAATTTTAGAATACTCCTCACGGTGTATGCGATCTTCGGGTTTTCTCAATAAAGCATACACCCAATCACGGACGTCTTCTTCCTTAAAAGATTGCCCCGGAGGAAACTGGTTAAAGATTTCTGGGATGGCGAAATCAAGTTGCCTAATAAAATAGGAAAAACTCGACTCATCGATGCATTTGTTAAATGTAGCAAGTTCGCTATCAGTCGTTAATGCGTATTGAAAATAGCGATACATATACTCATATGTGTATGGTATACCTTCAGGAAATAATTCTCCATATATCTCGAGTATTCTATGGTATATTAATGGGCTATCATATGTAACTATTGATTTGATTGAGCCATTTAAACTGTCATTTTTTCTTAAAACAGAGCAGCCTAGGTACGTTTTATCAAATTCACAATTTTTTATATTTGTCATTATTGCTACGTATCCATCAATAATTACAGTGATGGCATTTCTATCAAACAGTACACATACGAAATACTTTGAGTTACTGCCAATAATATTGGATTCTATATACTGATCGGTGCCATTTTCATGCACCCTTAACACAAACTTGGCGCCGTGTTTGCCGGATATGCCAATACTGATTTCAGTGGAGTGTTTTGATGACCATAAAGAAAAAAATGTTAGAAATTGGTCTTCCATAATTTGACACGTTTTTGGACCGGGCTCAGCAACCATAATGACTGTTGCCGAATGTGAGCTGATGATTCCGTTGTGCTTATCATTTTCAATGTGAACGATATCCCGGTCACGGGTCTCCCCTTTTTCACCGTCCTTCGCAAAACAAGGTAATTGAATATCTGGAGGAATGGGAGATGAGGTGTATAACCCTTCCTCACATTGAAAAAAAAACACCGATATATCTGCGTGAAGTTTAACAGATGACATTAAAGTGCAAAAAACCTTTAAAGGTTTTACTGCCAGTTTATTTTGAATACTAATTTCATACCGTTTCCAGGAAGAATTGATGTTGAACTCTTCGGTTTGCGAACTGAACGGACCCTCTAAAGAGATACGTAAACACTCCGGACCTCCAATTGATTTTGCATAAAAAGAGACGGTAGTCGCTTTTCCATTTGGGTATGCTGTTGCAATTAAGTTGCGTGTTAGAGAATTTAGGCGATATACCCGTGCCATAAGGTCATCAGCATTGGATTTTGTTGTACCTACAATTTTCATTGGATTACTCATCGATTAAGATCAATCCTGATTGCACTGCTATTAATACTAGCACGTTCACAAAAATACCAGCGTTCGTTTAGAAGCGTGACGAGGTGCATTCTCAGTATGCAAATGTAATATTGAAATACCGCCAGCGCTAGCATGCTTCAACATCAAGGGGCATGAGCCCGCTCGATTCGAATACGAAGCCTGTAAACAGAAGTCATTTTTTATAAAGATACTTAACTATACCCACTCCCCAGCGAGGAGAGGAAGTCTAACGTGACAACCCGTCCTTGTGAACCGCGCCCAGTACCACCCTCTCGTCATGCCCCGACTTGTTCGGGGTATCCAGCGCATGGGTGCTGGATCACCCGGACAAGCCGTGTGATGACAATTGGTGTTTGGTGATGACAGAAGAGAATAATAAAAAAGCTGGTCCCCGGACTTGATCCAGGGGCCACTATTGCAAGAAATGCACTGGCGCAAACAGGCCAGCAATTAAATGCTTTTGGCCATAGCCGCTTTTTCCCGGCGGTTCGGGAAGCGGTAGAAGATATGGCTACCCACATCGGCGGTGCGCAGCAAGGTGCTGGACCAGAACGGGCGAATGGCCACGGTGTGATAGTGGGTGGCACGACCAATGGTTGGTTTGTCGATGCCGAGCAGAGCGTTTACCGCACTGGCCTTTGAGCGCGCCCATGCTTTGGCCCGTGGTTTTATGGCCAATGAGCCGTCACAGGTAAATGAGAACTGGCAACCAGTGGTGCGGGTTGAACCCTGATAGACCACGTCACAGACGGTGGAGGGGTAATGCCGCGATGTCACACGGTTCAGAACCACTTGCGCCACGGCCCTCTGGCCGACAATGGGTTCAGAGCGCGCCTCGTAATAAATTGCCGTGGTCAAGCAATCTAGTTTGGCGGCTTGCGTATGAGCCAGCGCCAAATGATTGCGGGTGAAAGTTTCCAATTCGGCAAAGGCAAAGGTTTTGGGCACAATGCTGGTTAAAGACGGAACCGATCCGGCCGCAACAAACGAGTGTGCCATGTCCCGCCACATGGTGTCTTCAACTTGTGCATCAGCCTTGTCTGGAACTTGCAAAAACAAGACAGGCAACGCCAACAATGCCAAGGCAAATACTGCGCTGCGACCCAACAGGGCCGGGGTACTGATCCCCAAAATTGTGCTGATCTTCTTCATCTTCAGCCTGCTGCTTTGCGTTCTTCAAACCAGATATCAAGACTTGGTTTACCGTAAACCACTTAACATCTGCCTAATTTGGCTCGCAGATAGGGAGTCTAACGATTCCCGTCAATGGCTAAACGTAGAAAATTATACCCCGAACCGGTAGATCGAGGATAAATTCGATCAATTTTATGTCATAAATAGTAGTATATGATCGAAATCAGGTTTTGGAGTTTGCATTTCGGATTGCAGCCTGCGCGGCGGCCAATCGGGCAATCGGCACCCGAAATGGAGAACAGGAAATGTAATCCAACCCTAGCTTCTCACAAAAATCAATACTGGCCGGATCGCCGCCATGTTCGCCGCAAATCCCCAGTTTGATGTCGGGGCGCGCCGCCCGACCCCGCTGAACGGCAATGTCGATCAATTGCCCGACACCATGCTCGTCAATCGACACAAACGGGTCTTTTTCAAACACCCCTTGATGCACATATTCGCCCAGAAACGACGAAGCGTCATCTCGCGACAAACCCAATGTGGTCTGGGTCAAATCATTGGTCCCGAACGAGAAGAAGCTGGCCGGACCCGCCAATTTATCAGCGCACAGCGCCGCACGGGGCAATTCAATCATCGCGCCATATTGGTAGGTGGGCGCGTCGCCCAGTTCGTCGGTTACCTTTTTGGCTTCCAGCTCAATCCACGATTTTAAGATTTGCAATTCTTTGGCGGTTGCCGCCAGCGGGATCATGATCTCAACCTGAGCCAGCACGCCGGTTTCGCGCTTTACTTCGGCTTGCGCCTCAAAAATCGCCCGGGCCTGCATCTGATAAATCTCAGGATAGCTAATCCCCAAGCGACAACCGCGATGGCCCAGCATTGGATTGCTTTCAGCCAGAGAGGCGGCGCGTTTCATCAAAGCATCGACCGCAATGCCGGTGGCTTCGGCCACGGCAGCCACGTCTTCGGCGGTGTGGGGTAAAAATTCATGCAAAGGCGGGTCCAGAAGACGAATGGTACACGGCAAATCACCCATGATCTGGAATATCTCAACAAAATCACCGCGTTGCATCGGTAAAATCCGATCCAGTGCGGTAATCCGCCCGGCTTTGTCTTCGGCCAAGATCATTTCGCGAACCGCCGCAATGCGGCTTTCTTCAAAGAACATATGTTCAGTCCGGCACAGGCCAATCCCTTCGGCCCCAAAGTCCCGAGCGGTTTGTACGTCTTCGGGTGTTTCGGCGTTGGTCCGCACTTTCATGCGGCGCTGGCCATCGGCCCATTCCATCAAAATGGCAAATTCGCCGGTTAACTCCGGCTGTACCATCGGGGCCGCGCCCAGCAGCACATGACCCTTGCCACCATCAATGGTGATAATGTCGCCCTCAGATACCGTGCGGCCTGCGACTTCAAATTTTTGTTCTCGCGCATTGATCTGCAAGCTACCCGCGCCCGAAACGCAAGGCCGACCCATGCCGCGCGCCACCACTGCCGCGTGCGAGGTCATACCGCCCCGGGCCGTGACAATCCCTTTGGCGGCGTGCATGCCGTGAATATCTTCCGGTGAGGTTTCCACCCGAACCAGAATGACATCCTGACCTTGCCCGGCCCGTAATACCGCTTCCTCAGCCGTAAACACCGCCTGTCCGGTGGCCGCACCGGGTGAGGCCGGTAATCCCTTGGTCAGGATGACATTGGTATGCCCGTCGGCCAGACGCGGGTGCAGCAATTGATCCAATGAAGTGGCCTCGATCCGCAAAATGGCATCTTGTTCACTGATCAAGCCCTCGCCCACCATGTCCACAGCGATTTTCAACGCCGCCCCGGCGGTGCGTTTTCCAGCCCGGGTTTGCAACATCCATAACCGGTCCTGCTCGACCGTAAACTCGATGTCCTGCATGTCGCTATAATGGGTTTCCAGTTTGGCAAAAACCTGGGTTAATTCATCAAACACGACCGGCAATGCTTCTTCCATCGAAATTTGTTTGTCACCCATTTCTTCGCGGGCGGCTTTGGTCAGGGCATGGGGCGTGCGGATACCGGCCACCACGTCCTCACCCTGTGCATTGATCAAAAACTCGCCATACCAAGCCTTCTCGCCGGTCGACGGATTGCGGGTAAAGGCCACGCCAGTGGCCGAGCGTTGGCCCATATTGCCAAACACCATGGCTTGCACATTGACCGCCGTGCCCCAATCGGCCGGGATCTCGTGCAACATGCGATAAACCTTGGCCCGCTCATTCATCCAGCTATCAAACACGGCGCGGATCGCGCCCCATAATTGCTCGGATGCAGTTGAGGGAAATGGAACTTCCAGCTCTTCTTCGACCAGCGCCAGATATTGCCCAGCGATCTTCTCCCAATCCTCGGCCAACATGTCGGTGTCGGCTTCATAGCCTTGGATGTCTTTGTGCTCGTCGAGCAATTCTTCGAACAGGTCATGGTCGAGACCCAGCACCACATCGGAATACATCTGGATAAAGCGCCGATAACTATCAAACGCAAAGCGCCGATCGCCTGACATTTCGGCCAGCCCTTCGACCGTCTGCGAATTCAAACCTAAATTCAAAACTGTATCCATCATGCCGGGCATCGAGGCGCGCCCGCCGGATCGCACCGAAACCAGCAATGGCGATTTGGCATCCCCAAATTTCTTGCCAGCTTGCACTTCCAAGGTTTTTAAGGCCGCATCAGCCTGCGCCCGCAAGCCATCTGGCCAAGCCTTGCCCTGCTCGTAATAGGCTGAACAAACCTCAGTGGTCAGGGTAAATCCGGGCGGCACCGGCAGGCCCAAAGACGACATCTCGGCCAAATTGGCTCCCTTGCCACCCAACAGATTTTTCATGGTCGCAGCGCCATCGGCTGCGCCATTGCCAAATCCATACACCCATTTGCGATCCGACATATCTGGTTCCACTTTTGTGTTTATCCGGCGATTCGATCAAAGTCTGCCACAGGTGTCAGCGCGCTGCGAATCCCCGATAGCAATTTCAGACGATTAACCCGTAAGTTTTCTTGCTTGTCATTGACCATCACTTCATCAAAGAACGCATCAATCGGCCCGCGCAAGGGGGCCAACGCCGCCATGGCTGCGGTGTAATCCTCGGCAGTAATCGCTTTGGCTGCGGTCTGGCTGGCCGTTTCTAGCGCTGCGAACAGTGCTTTTTCTTCTGGCTCGATAAGTAATTTTACGTCAACCTCACCAACAATCGTCTCGCTTTGTTTTTTCTGTTCGACCTTTACGATATTGGCGGCTCTCTTAGTGCCAGCCAATAATTGCTCGCCATCAGCTGTCGCTAAGAACGTAGAGAGTGCCTCGACCCGCGCTACAATTGCCACTAGATCGGCACCCGCTTGTGAAATAACTGCGTCGATCAAGTCATGTGAAAAACCCTGCTCTCGCAAATGGACTTTCAAGCGGTCAAACACAAAACTCGATAATTCAGCCGGAATAGGTAGCCGCACTTTGTTTTCCAACAATATCCGGATCACCCCCAGCGCCGCGCGCCGTAAGGCGTACGGGTCTTTACTCCCCGTGGGTTTTTCGTCGATGGCCCAAAAACCAACCAAGGTATCCAGCTTGTCAGCCAGTGCCACGGCAATGCTGACCGGATCGGTTGGTACGGCATCAGTTGGGCCTTGTGGTTTGTAATGATCGCGGATGGCATCAGCTACGGCCATGTCTTCGCCATCAGCCAAAGCATAATAGCGCCCGATCACCCCTTGCAAGCTGGTAAACTCCACCACCATTTGGGTGGTGAGGTCCGCCTTGGCTAGCCACGCGGCGCGTTCGGCCAGTTCGGGATCGGCCCCCATTTTTGGGGCGAGTTCCTTGGCCAGCGCTGCCACCCGCATCGCCTTGTCATAGACGCTGCCCAGTTTCTGGTGAAACACCACATCGTGTAAAGCATTAACTCGGCTGCGCAGGGTTTGGGTGCGGTCGGTATCCCAAAAATACCGGGCATCGGCCAAGCGCGCAGTCAGCACGCGGGCATTGCCCTGGGCTATGGCTGTGCCGCCATCGGGTGCCGCTAAATTGGCCACGACCAAAAAGTGCGGGGCCAGCTTGCCGGTTTTGGCGTTGTTCACCGAAAAGTATTTCTGGTGCTTGGCCATCGACAGCGTGATCACTTCGGGCGGCAGGTCGAGAAATGCCTCGTCCATTTGCCCCAGCAACACCACTGGCCATTCGGCCAAACCGGCCACTTCGTCCAGCAAAGCCGGATCTTCTACCAAGCTCAACTTATGCTGCTGGCAAATTTGTTTGATCTGTTCGGATATCCGAGCTTTGCGGTCCCCGGCATCCAGCACCACATGACCCTCGCCTTCGAGGTGCTCGCGATAATCGGCAAAGGACGACACGAGAAACGGTCCCGGTCCCATCTGTCGGTGGCCCATGGTTTGATTGCCGCTGGCAATCCCGGCTACTTCAAACGGGACCACTTTGCCATCCAACAAACAGACAATGCCGTGTAACGGGCGCACCCAGCGAAAACTACCGCTGCCCCATTTCATGGATTTTGGCCATGGAAAATCAGCCATAATTTGCGGGGTCGTTTCAGCCAGAACTTGCTCGGCGGCCCGACCGGGTTTTTCTATTTTAGCGACCCAGAACTTGCCCTTTTTGTCTTCGCGCTGCTCGCACTTATCCATTGAGCTAATTCCGGCCCCGCGCATAAACCCAGCCAAAGCCTGTTCCGGTGCGCCAACTCGTGGACCTTTGCGTTCTTCGGAAACATCTGGTGATTTTTCCGGTAGATCAGTAATCACCAACGTCAACCGCCTTGGTCCAGCAAAGGTCTGTATTTCACCAAATTCAAAACCCGCGTCCTTCAAGGATTTTTGCAGGCCATTGCCCAGATCACGGGCCGCCTTACCCTGCATCCGGGCCGGTATTTCTTCACAGAAAATTTCAAGGAGAAACTCAGCCATTATCCTGCCTCCTCAAGGGCGACCCAGCTTTGGGCGCAGCCTTTGGCCAGATCGCGAACCCGCTTGATATAGCTGGCCCGCTCGGTGGCTGACACCACACCGCGCGCATCTAAAATGTTAAAGGCGTGGCTAGCTTTGAGCACAAAATCATAGGCCGGCAAGGGCAGGTTTTGCTCTAGCAAAATCCCGCATTGGCGCTCGGCATCGGCAAACCAACGGGTGAACATCTCGGTATCGGCATGGGTAAAGTTGAAGTGTGAAAACTGACGCTCGTTTTCCTGAAACACGTCCGCATAAGTCACACCGTCATTGTTAAAGGCCAGATCATAAATGCTATCCACGCCCTGCACATAGGTTGCCAGACGCTCCAGACCATAGGTCAGCTCGCCCGAAACCGGATTAACCTCCAATCCGCCAACCTGCTGAAAATAGGTGAACTGGCTAACTTCCATGCCGTCGCACCACACTTCCCAACCCAGACCCCATGCGCCGACTGTGGGATTTTCCCAGTCGTCCTCGACAAAGCGCACATCGTGCAAGTCCATATCAATGCCGATGGCCCGCAAACTGTTCAGGTATAATTCCTGCAAGTTATCCGGGCTGGGTTTGAGCAAAACCTGAAACTGGTAATAGTGCTGCAACCGGTTGGGGTTTTCGCCATACCGACCATCGGCCGGGCGGCGGCTCGGTTGCACATAGGCCGCATTCCACGGTTTTGGACCCAAGGAGCGCAACGTCGTTGCCGGGTGCAACGTACCGGCCCCGACCTCCAGATCATGCGGTTGCAAAATCACGCAGCCTTGTTCGGCCCAATAGTGTTGCAGGGTCAGAATTAGGTCTTGAAAACTGAGCGGTTGTTTGGGTGGCTTAGACATGGAAAAATTGGTTCCGGAATTGCAGTGTTCAAACGGGTTGTACCCATTTTTACTCAAAAGACCAGAGCCTCTTTCCCGCGAAAGATCGCCTCGGCGCGCGCCGTGTAGCTTTGGCCGGTTTCGTGTAAGATCAATGGGGCTAGAAGTTTGGAGCCAGTCCGCACCCCTTTGCGGGCCTGCACCACAACCCGGTGAGCGTTTTGCCCGACCCTCGGGACGATGGGCAATATCTGAATGGCCCCGCACGGACCCTGCAACAAAGCGACAATTTCGGCCAGATGATCGGCCCGGTGGATCAGGGTCAGATGCCCCCGCGCTTTCACCAATATCAAAGCCAGCCGCACCCAAGTGGCAAGGTCGGCACCATTTCCGACAAATGCAGTATCTTTGCCGGGTTTGGGTACATTGCCAGCACTGGCATTGTCCTGAAACGGTGGGTTGAAAAAAACCTGATTAAAACTGTCTGGACACAATTCTTTGGGCCGGGCACTGACATCTCCAGATAAAACCGCAACTCGATCACCCAAATCGTTACGTTGGATATTGCTGCCGCAAAGTTCGACCAATTCCGGCTGTTTTTCCAATCCGGTAAATTGCGCGCCCGGATTGCGCCAGGCCGCACACAACAAGGCAGTACCGGCACCACAGCCCAGTTCCAAAGCGTTTTGTCCCTGCGCCAGATCAATGGCTGCGGCCAACAATGCCGCGTCCAATCCAGCCCGATAGCCCTGCCCTTGGGCAATGGACAATGTGCCATCAAGGAAAAAAGGAATCGTCGGGTCAGTCATACTGAAAAAAACTTCATTCAATTTATCGTCAGATGTTATTCATATCTCACTCATTTGCTTGGCAAGCAAACCAGCAATTTGTATGGTAGGCTAACTGTTGGAAACAATGTTAGGGGCTAGTGGGTTGTCCATTACCGCAGAAATCGTTGAAAAACCAGATGGCAAACCGTTGGTGCAACACCCCGGTGGGCCAAACCCGGTCGAACGACTGAGTGCGCTGCTGCATGTCGATATGGCGCGGGTCAACGAGACGATTGAGGCCCGGATGCAAAGTCCGATTGGCACGATCCCTGATCTGGCCTCACATCTGGTTGGTGCCGGGGGTAAAAGATTGCGCCCGATGATTACCTTGGCCACCTCCTCATTGCTGGGCTATCGCGGCGACCATCATATTTTGCTGGCAACCGCCGTTGAGTTCATTCATTCGGCCACCTTATTGCATGACGATATCGTAGATGGATCAGACCTGCGGCGCGGCAAACCACCAGCCAATCGGCTGTGGGGAAACTCGGCCAGCGTATTGGTTGGCGATTTTTTGTTTGCCCGTTCTTTTTCCCTGATGGTCGAAACCGGACATTTGCGCGTTCTGGATATTTTATCTCGCGCCTCGTCAATCATTGCCGAAGGCGAAGTACACCAATTGGCGGTGATCGGGGATATTGACCTGCCCATTGATGATTATATGACCATTATCGAGGCCAAAACTGCCGAACTGTTTGCGGCGGCGGCCCGGGTTTCTGCGGTGATTACCAAATGCTCCGAGGCAGACGAAAAAGCCATGGATCAGTTTGGGCGATCGCTAGGTTTGGCCTTTCAACTGGTTGATGATGCGCTGGACTATAGCGGTCAAAAACAAGAACTAGGCAAACGGGTTGGCGATGATTTTCGCGAGGGCAAAGTCACCCTGCCCATGTCACTGGCTTACCATGCGGGGAGTTCTGCCGAAAAAGACTGGTGGGAACAGATGCTGGATGCGGATAGCCGCAATGCTGCCCAACTTACCTTGGCCAACTCCTATATCGAGCGCCATGACGCGGTTGGCAAAACGCTCAGCTTGGCCAAATCCCATGCGGCGCAAGCCAAAGCGGCCTTGGACCGCTTCGAGGACAATGAGCTACGCACCTGTTTGCGTGATTTGTGTGATTTCGTGGTGACCCGCGCCTACTAAGCGTCAGTGATGACGATCCTGCTGTCTGGCCCGCCAATGGACCAATGCGGCAAAACTCGCCGCCGAAGCAAATCCCAAAAAGGCACTGGTTGGCGACACCCGAAAGAGTATGGCCAGCACGGTCACGGCAACCATTTGCAAGGCCAGCCCGATGGCTACGCGCAAATGGGAATGCCCCTTGGCCAACGCCAATTGATACAAATGGTCATTGTGGGCCACCAGCAGTTTTCGTTTCTTGCCGAGCCGCCAAAACATGGTCAGCAGCACATCGGATAACCACGGCATGGTCAGCAGAGGCATGATCCAGACCACGGCTGGCGGACCTTCGGCGATTAGGATCAATGCGGTTCCGGCAATCCATGTGCCAATAAACAGTGATCCGGTATCGCCCAGAAATATCCGGGCACGGGGCATGTTAAACGGCAAAAATCCGGCCAAACCTGCCGCCAAGAACAAAGCCGCACCACAGGCACTCCATACGCCAAAAAATGCAGCCAACACGGCCAGCCCCAAACTGACCAGCAGAGCGCTAAGCGGGACCACGCCATCAGCGCCATCCATGAAATTGACCGTATTGGTCAAGGTAAACACCCAAAGGGCCGTGCCGACCACGCCCAGAACCCATGGGATTTTCAATGAAAAAGTATCAAAGGGTAACGAAACCACCGGTCCCAATATGATGGCCATCAAAACCGATAGTCCAAACAAAATCCCGAATTTGAAACCTGATGACAGCTCGACCACATCATCGACCAATCCCAGCACCGCAGCCAGAGCGGCCAGTCCGATCAATTGCGGGATCAGGTGCAGATCAATGTCGGTTACTTGCACAAATAAGCTGGCACTGGCCACCACCACCAGCGCCACGGCCAGACCGCCAGCGGTCGGGACCGGTTGTTTGTGGGCCGAGCGCACATTGGGCATGGCCAATAATCGAAACTTGACCAAAACCCGGGTAAGGAAGGCTGATACGGCGATCATGATCGCCAAAGCAATACTAATACCAAATCCGGTCGGCTCGAACATAAATCCTCGCATGGCATACCCTGCCGTGGTTTTTATAGGGGCGGCGCTTGTCCAATCGTCACCGGCTGGATCCACCAATTTGGGTGGTTTTCTTGCAAATCTCGTGCCGCTTTGCGTGCGCCATCCTGGCTCGAAAAACCAGCCAGACAGGTCGCGCCCGAACCACACATGATCGGTCGATTCGCCCCCTCGCAAATCTCTAAAAGCGCCTGTAGCACATCGGCGATCTGTGGACAAAGCGAAATGGCTGCTTGGCTCAAATCATTTTGATGTTCAGTTGCCCCAAATTGCTCTGGTGCGAGCCTTTGATCGAACCGGCCAAATACCTGGGCGGTAGAAACAGCAATACCGGGGTTCACCAATACTGCCGCAAAAGACGCTTCAGGCGGCAAGTTTTCGATTCTTTCGCCGCGGCCACGCATCCGAAGCCAACCACCATGCAGGCAAGCCGGAATGTCCGATCCGAACGATGCGCCTATTGTCGCCAGTTCGCTTAACTTTAGCTGGCAATCCCATAGCCGGTTTAGCCCACGTAAAGTCGCCGCAGCATCGGCGCTGCCACCACCAATGCCACTGGACACGGGTAGGTTTTTGGTAAGCTGGATCCGCGCGCCCTTAGAAATTCCGCTGGTTCGGGCCAAGGCCCGCGCCGCCTGCAAAATTAGATTATTGTCTTGTACGGGTAGCTCTCCAGCAAAAGGACCGGTGATTTCAAGGTACAGTTGATCCGCCGGTTCAAAGACCAGAACATCCCCAAAATCGGCAAAAGCCACCCGACTATCAATCGGATGGTATCCATCATCCTCCAATGGTCCAACGCGCAAAGAGAGATTGATTTTTGCCGGAGCAAATTCCGTGCAAATGGTCACCGGCTATTCTACTGTAAGGTCACTTGAGAGATCGCTGGCCAGTTTTTTAACCTCTGGGGCCGGCAAGCCTTGCCGGATTTTTGCCTGAATAACTTCCAGATCCGTTTCCTCGTCCGGCTCCAGCGTCAACACACGTTGCCATTGGTATTTGGCTTCGAGCTTGCGCCCGACCTGCCAATAAGTATCACCCAGATGCTCGTTGATGGTTGGCTCACCTGGTTCCAGCATTACGGCACGTTCCAGCTCGGTAACGGCATCTTCAAAGCGGCCCAGTCGGTAATAGCCCCAGCCGAGAGAATCAACGATATAACCAGCCCTTGGGGATAATTCGATGGCCTGACGGATCAGGGCAAAGCCCTCTTCCAAATTCTCTCCGGCATTAACGAAGGTATAACCCAGATAGTTCAGCACATCGGCTTGCTTGGGGTTCAGCTCTAGACTTTTGCGAAAATCCGGCACCGCTTCGCGCCAGCGGTCAGTGCGCTCCAGACACACGGCCCGTGAAAAATACAATTGCCAATCGGCGGAATCTGCTTCTGCCTCGATCTGTTCGGTATAGAGCACCAGTGCCGCATCATATTGCTTGTCGATCTGCAAGGCATTGGCCAAAGCTCGTTTGACCCGCAGAGTCGGCGTGGTCTCGGCCAATGTACGCAAATGATCCAGCGCCTCCTCTTTGCGCTCCATCCGGAACAACACATTGGCCATATTCAATTGGGCCAGCAGATATTGCGGACTGTCTGGGTCAATAGCGGCAAACATGGCCAGCGCATCATCGGCCCTGCCTTGAAGCTCAAACAATTGGGCCAGTAAATCTTTGGACGCGTTGTGTCCCGGATCCAGATGCAAGGCCAATTCCAGATAGACCACCGCCAGATCATATAACGAGCGTTCAGCCAAAACCTGCGCCGGACCAAACAACGCTTCGGCGGCGCCTTGGTTGATGGTGGAAAACACCGCAACTGGCGGGCTGGCTTCGTCCAGTTTTGCAGCCAGATAAATCGCTTCGGCCTCACGTTTATTATTGTCCAAACGCTGGGCAACTAGAACTTTGGCCTCGTCCAACTCTCCGGAACTCATGCGAATCAGAGCCAAGGCATAGGCGGTGCGAGAGGTCAGCACGCCGGTACCTAAGGCCAAACCCAAGGCTTCGTCAGCCGCCAAGGTTTGACCGGTTTGGGCCAGAATTAACCCACGGTGAAACAGGGCCAGATCGCCCAGAACTGGAGCTTGCGCTACGTCGCCCAAAACCAGCAGGGCTTCATCGGTTTTACCTTGCCCATGCAACGCCCAACCGTGCAACAAGCCACTGGCCACCTGATTAAGCGGACCCAGTTTGGCATCACGCAACACCAATTCCGCTTCGGCATATTTGCCGTGGCTGATCGCATTGGAAGCAATAATCAATACGGCCAGACGGTTGTCGGGATCATCGACTAAAATCGGTTTGGCCTGCACAACTGCTTTTTCAACCTGACCAGAAAAAACTGCGCTTAACATGGTGCGATGGCGCAGATCGGTATTTTCTGGATCTTTTTTCAAGGCGCTGGCAAAATACGCAGCCGCCTTGTTCACATCGGATTCGGAGCTGGCATAGCGCGCCGCCAGATAATCGCCAAAGGCTGATTGCGGGCCATCATAGGCCGAATACCGACCGCCAAAGGATGAACAGGCCACAATCAACAGACTGGCCAAAAGCCCGGTCGAGATCAAAAACGCGCTTCTAATGGTTTTTCTCATATGCTTAACGTCCATCTATGGGATCAAACTAGCAAGTCATTTTGTTTCACAAGTTTGTGGTCGAAACGTGGTTGGATGCAGTTTTATCACATATTTGGATAATTCGGACCGCCACCGCCTTCTGGACAAGCCCAGGTAATGTTCTGGCTCGGGTCTTTGATGTCACAGGTTTTACAATGCACACAGTTTTGGGCATTGATCTGGAACCGCACTTCACCAGAGGTTTCATCAGTCACATATTCATAAACCCCGGCCGGGCAGAACCGTTGCGATGGCCCAGCGAATTTGGGCAAATTAACCGAGACCGGCAGATCAGGATCAGCCAGTTGCAAATGCACCGGCTGATCTTCTTCATGATTGGTCGCTGAAAATGACACGGAGGTCAGCTTGTCAAAGGTCAGCACCCCGTCTGGTTTGGGATAGGAAATTGGTTTGTGTTGGTCGGCTGGCTCGGTGCTCAACGCATCGGTTTTACCGTGCTTCAGGGTGCCAAACACCGAGAATGTCCCAAACAGGATATTGCTCCACATATCCATGCCAGCCAGCATGATGCCGCCCAGTAATGTGCCATATTTGGACCAAAGCGGTTTGGCATTGCGGACGATTTTCAACTCTTTGCCAATTGGGCTGGCCCGCCATCCGTCTTCATAGGCGCTGAGTTCATCGCCAGAGCGATCTGCATTCAGAGCAGCAAAGGCAGCTTCGGCGGCTTGCATGCCGGAATACATCGCATTGTGCGATCCCTTGATGCGCGGTAAATTCATGAACCCGGCCGAACAGCCGATCAGCGCGCCACCGGGGAAGCACAATTTAGGTACTGATTGATAGCCGCCCTCGGTCAACGCGCGCGCCCCATAGGAAATACGCTTGCCGCCTTTGAGAATCTCGGCAATGGCCGGATGGGTTTTTAAGCGTTGAAACTCATCATAGGGCGACAGGTACGGATTTTTGTAGTTCAGATGAACCACCATGCCGATCGCCACCTGATTATCCTCGAAATGATAGAGGAATGAACCGCCACCGGTTTTATTGTCCAACGGCCAACCAAAGGTATGTTGCACATGACCCGGTTTATGCTTGGCCGGGTCAATTTGCCACAATTCCTTAATGCCCAGACCAAATTTTTGCGGCTCACTATCCGCATCAAGTTGGTATTTGGCAATGACCTGCTTGGACAGCGAGCCACGCGCCCCCTCGCCCAGCAACACATATTTGCCGAGCAATTCCATACCCGGCTCAAACTCGCTTTTTTCGCTGCCATCAGCTGCCCGGCCAAATACCCCGGCTACCACGCCGCGCACCATGCCATCATCCGTATAGAGCACTTCGGATGCGGCCATGCCCGGATAGACCTCAACCCCCAAGCTTTCTGCCTGTTCAGCCAGCCAGCGACAGATATTGCCCAATGATGCAATGTAATTGCCATGATTGTGGATCATCTTCGGCATGACAAAGCCGGGCAATGAAATGGAACCCTCTTTGGTCAACAGCAAAAACTTGTCTTTGAGCACTTCGGTTTTTAGGGGCGCACCGCGTTCTTTCCAATCGGGCAGAAGAGCGCTTAACGCACCGGGATCAATCACCGCACCGGACAGAATATGAGCGCCAACTTCGGAGCCTTTTTCAAGCACAACCACCGAAACTTCTTTGCCAGCATCTGCGGCCAATTGTTTCAGGCGGATGGCCGCCGACAATCCGGCTGGACCCGCGCCCACAATCACCACATCAAAATCCATTGCTTCGCGGCTCATCAATCTCTCCTCACCCCAAACCCAAAATAGCTGGAAAGAACCCTAGAATAGATTTTCTGAGGTTGGAACAGGCTTTTGAGCCGAACTATGAGCTAACCCGCAGCAATTCACCCGGCCCGGTCGGCCAGAAAGCTATCCGGGGCGACCTAGGTGTCTGGATACTGGACATTGGTCCATTGGCACATCGCCACCAGCACCGGATGCAAACCCAGACTTTTTGGGGTCAATTGATAGGCATAGCGTAGCGGACGGCGGCAATAGGGCGCGCGGGTCACCAATCCGTTTTTGGCCATTTGCCCCAACCGGGCGGACAGAACACTGGCGGTGATCCTTTCTGGCTCGTCCAGAAATTCCGAAAAGCGGGTTTTTCCGTTGACCAGATCGCGCAACACCACCAAGGGTCGCGGGGCCCCGGCTCGAAGGCCGGGGGCCGCGTTGCTGCGGCTTACCACTTGCTGATGCTTCGAGGCTCCCGCTGGTCGCACCTCAGCATGAGGTGGGTGATGTTGGGGCGAGGTGCGGTTCGTTTCAAAAAGCAACCTCATGCTGAGGTGCGACTGCACAAGGAGCCTCGAAGCATCGGCAACCTGCCCACATGGCCCTTGGTCCAGCCCGGCGCTTGGCGTATAGTCGTGATCCACCAACGGGATCCGCATCGTGCCAACCACAATTGAACAAGCGCAAAAAAGCCTGAGCCAATGGTGGCAGGATGCCGGTGTGGAAGTTCCACCGGCCGGGCCCGTTGCTGCCAGTTCCGGCACCAAAGCAGGATCAGTCACACCCGCCCCAACCCCAAAACCAGCGACCAAAGTATCTGGAGCAAACCCCAAAGACGACCGGCTTGCCACCGCGCGCAAACTGGCTGCCGCCGCCAATACGCTGGACGAGTTGATCGCTGCCATCACTGATTTTGATGCCGGGCTGCTGTCTGATGAAGCGCGGCAAGCGGTCATTGCGCGAGGCAATTCAACGGCCGACATCATGCTGATCGGCGAAGCGCCGGGCCGCGAGGAAGATCAGAGCGGCAAGCCGTTTGTCGGGCGCTCCGGGCAATTGCTCGACAAAATGTTCGCCGCCATCGGCATGGATGAGAACAACCTCTACATCACCAATGGGGTGTTCTGGCGGCCCAAGGGCAATCGCACCCCGACCCCAACTGAGAGCGCCCTATGCCTGCCGTTTGTCGAGCGCCATATTGCATTGATCGCTCCCAAAATACTGGTGACCATTGGCGGTAGCTCAACCAAGACCATGTTGAACACCGAAACCGGCATCACCCGCTTGCGTGGCAAATGGGCCGACTACCCAGTAAAAAATCCGGATGGAAGCGATTCCGAGACCACGATCCCGCTGCTACCGATCTATCACCCGGCCTTTGTATTGCGAAAACCCGCCACCAAACGCGAGGTATGGCAGGATTTACAAAGCGTGATCGAACAATTGCATGGCCTGTAACCAACTATAATTATTCATAGTTTTCTATAATGACCGGCTCTTTGTTGTTTATTTTGCAATTTTATGCATATAATTTTTGACATAATGCCCAATATTTTATACTGATAGACAAACTTACTCGCCATCATGACCGCGGCGCACAGCTTGATCAATACCGTCACAAAGCGCCGAGCGTTCTCATCAGAGATACCGAAATAGGAAGAAGCAAATGGATTTATCAAACCGTGCCAAAAATATTCTGGGGTTCATGATTTTTGAAACCCTGCTTACCGCCTATTTTCTCTGGCACGCCTACCGGCTTCCGGCTGATACGCCACTGCTTTCCGAACCGATGTTCGAACTTGTGTTGGCGATCACTATATACTCGATCATTGGCGGAATCTTGATCTCGGCCATTGTTCATGGCACCAAAAAAGCGGAAACCGCCGATGAACGGGACAAAAATATCGAAGCCAAAGCGGATGGGTATGCCTATCGCACTTTGGTCTGGTCTATCGGCTTTTTCTTAGTGTTTTTGTATGCAAGCCAGGGGGTCGGCATTCCGGATAGTCCTTATCAGATCAAGACGATCCTGCTCTCGTTTTCGTTCACGCCGCTGCGGGTTCTGGGTGCCATGATCTTTATCCTTTGGGTTTCGGAGACTGTAAAATACGCCGTCCAACTTCGGTTATATCGTCAGGGTTATTAGGATGACCAAAACCAACATCACCAACCAAATTCGCACCTTGCGCTTTTTTGCCGATGAAATGAGCCAAGCGGCCCTGGCCGAGAAGATCGGCGTCACCCGACAAACCGTGATGGCCATTGAAGCAGCCAAATACTCCCCATCCTTGGAGCTGGCATTCAAAATTGCCGCCGTGTTTGGCAAGGAACTGGGCGAAGTGTTTGAATACCCGCAAGGCAAACAAAGTGCCAAACGAGATGCTTGAGCTGATCTGTGGTGTGGACGAAGCCGGACGCGGTCCCGGAGCCGGGCCGGTTGTGGCGGCGGCAGTGATCCTGCCGGCCGGGTTTGACGTGTCCGGACTGGATGACAGCAAAAAGCTGTCAGCCGCCAAGCGCGAACAGCTCTATACTCAGATCATGGCCCATACCGATTGGGGCATTGGCATGGCCGAGCCGCAAGAGATCGACCAGATCAACATCTTGCACGCCACCATGCGCGCCATGGAACGGGCTGTAATGCACCTGCGCCAGCCCCCCGAATTGGCCCTGATTGACGGCAATCGCGTGCCGAAGCATTTGTCCTGCAAGGGCCGGGCGATCATTGGCGGTGATGGGTTGGAGCCGTGCATATCCGCCGCGTCCATACTGGCCAAGGTCACCCGCGATGCTCTGATGGTCGCAGCCAGCGCGCGCTTTCCAGCCTACGGTTTTGCCCAGCACAAAGGCTATCTGACCCGGCAACATAAAGCCGCGTTACGTGATTACGGCCCCTGCCCGATCCACCGGTTTAGTTACGCTCCGGTCCGCGAAGCGGCTCGGGCATGGTGCGCCACAACGATTTAACCTACTGTTAACCATAACTTTTATCGTTTGGTTAACCATAACCTTTAATCCCGCATTATCCAAAACAGCCGACGATTCACCCTAAGGCGAAAAGCCAAGATTAGATGGGTGAAGAAAATGAGTGAATTACCAAAAGACAAAATTATTGTCGGCGATTGCGTGCGCGCCATGGAACAACTGCCGGAAAATTCGGTGGACCTCATTTTTGCTGATCCACCCTATAATATGCAATTGGGCGGTGAACTGCACCGGCCGGACCAAAGCAAGGTCAATGCGGTCACCCAAGAATGGGACCAGATCGGCAGTTTTGACAAGTATGACCTGTTCACTTGGAAATGGCTGGAAGCCGCGCGCCGGGTCTTGAAAGACGATGGCGCCATCTGGGTGATGGGTTCTTATCACAATATCTATCGGGTCGGCGGTATCTTACAAGACGCCGGATTTTGGTTCATGAATGACGTGATCTGGCGCAAATCCAACCCGATGCCAAATTTCAAAGGCACCCGCTTTACCAATGCCCACGAAACCCTGCTCTGGGCTTTGAAATCCCGCGATCAGAAAAAATATACCTTCAATTACAAAGCCATGAAAATGCTCAATGACGAGGTGCAAATGCGCTCCGATTGGTTGCTGCCGATCTGCGGCGGGCATGAACGCATCAAGGGCGAAGACGGCAATAAGGCCCATCCAACCCAAAAACCGCAAAGCCTGCTGCACCGGGTGTTGCTGGCCACTACCAATCCGGGGGATGTGGTGTTGGATCCATTCTTTGGCACCGGCACCACCGGCGCGGTCGCCAAAATGCTGGGCCGTCATTATATCGGCATTGAACAAGATAAAACCTACGCCAAGGTCGCCCGGGAGAGAATTGCCCAAGTGACCATGGGTGCGGCCGAAGACCTCGAAGTCACCCAATCGGCCCGGGCCTTGCCCCGCGTGCCATTTGGCTCGGTGGTCGAGGCCGGATTGTTGCGCGCTGGCGACAAACTGTTTTGCCCCAAACAACGCAGCATTGCCAAAGTGCGAGCCGATGGCTCCATCTCAGCTGGCAATGATAACGGTTCCATCCACCAAGTTGGCGCGGCAGTACAACACGCCCCAGCCTGTAATGGTTGGACTTTCTGGCATTTTCGCACCGACAAAGGCTATGCCCCGATTGACGTATTGCGTCAGCAAATGCGCGCCCAACATAACGCTTAAAGCTCCGTCAAGGTAACTATTGCAGATATGAACTAACTCTGTCATAGAGGCGGGCATGACCATTGCTCGCCCCGTTGACCGTCGTTTGTTTTTGTTGCTGGACCGCGCCCGGCACAAGCTGTTCAAACGAGCCAATATCAAACTGCAAGCCGAAATTGGCATTAGTGCCGTGCAAGGCGGTGCTTTGTTCTTTTTGGGACGGCATCGCGATTGTCTGCTGTCTGATTTGGCCGAAGGGTTGGCTCTCAACAATTCGGCAATTACTGGTTTGGCTGCGCGTATGGAAAAGGCCGGACTGATTGAACGCACCCGATGCAAATTTGACGGGCGGGCATGGCGCATCTCTCTCACGGCTGACGGTGAAGCAAAGCGCGTCTTGGTCACCGAGCAATTACGCACATTTAATTCTGAAATTTCAACCGGCTTCTCCGAAACCGAAATGGACATTGTCTATCGATTTTTGAGCCAAGTTGCCGAAGTGGAGACTTTTACCAAATGACTGATCCTGTTCTGGTTACCGACGAGGCCGGTGTTCGCACCATCGCCTTGAACCGCCCGCAAAAGAAAAATGCCCTGTCCCATAAAATGTACGCGCTGATGGCCGACGCATTGCTGGCCGCCGAAGCAGACTCAGCCATCAAGGTAGTGATCTTCACGGGTACGGATGATTGTTTTACCTCCGGCAATGATCTGGGCGATTTTCTGGGCACCCCGCCCGACCTGACCGCATCAGATCGCCCCCCAGTCAGCCGATTTATGTTTGCGTTGCTTGAGGCCAAAAAGCCGGTCATTGCCGCCATTGAAGGCCCGGCAGTGGGTATTGGCGTGACCATGTTGCTGCATTGCGATTTCGCCTATGCGGGCAAGGAAGCCTATTTCCTGACTCCGTTTGTCAATTTGGCCCTGCCGCCTGAATATGCCTCGACCCTGTTATTGCCGTTTGCAGTCGGCCCCAAAAAGGCCAGTGAAATGTTGATGCTCGGTGAAAAAGTATCGGCCAAGGCAGCGGCCAAAATGGGCTTGATCACCGCAATGACCGCCACCGGTGGTGCCTTGAAACAGGCCCAAAAAACCGCCCGCAACCTCGCAGCCAAAGCGCCCGAAGCCCTTCGCTTGACCAAACAATTATTGTCGATGGGTCCAGAAACCCCAATAGCCCGCATGAACCGCGAAGGCGAAATGTTTGCGACGCGCTTGCAATCCGCTGAGTTCAAAGAAAGCGTCACCGCATTCTTTGAAAAACGCGATCCCGATTATTCAAAGTGTCAGGATTGAATAATATTTGGGCCGTAACTCTGCCGACCCTTCGAGGCTCCCGCTGGTCGCACCTCAGGGTGAGGCGGCGGGGCAATAACACAACAGACTTACCAATCCCTCATCCTGAGGTGCTGCGAAGCAGCCTCGAAGGATCGACTAGCGGTAGAGTCAACCAGAACACGCAACCAATTTTATAACGGATACTACCGGTGCAATTGCAGCAAATCCCACAGATTGCCGTACAGATCAGCAAAGACCGCCACGGTGCCATATTCTTCTTCTTTCGGCTCGCGAACAAATTTGATGCCCTTTTCGCGCATGGCTTGATAATCGCGCCAGAAATCATCCGTTTTCAAAAACAAAAACACCCGACCACCGGCTTGATTGCCAATACAGGCCTCTTGCTCTGGCGTAGCCGCACGAGCCAGCAGTAAATCGGCACCAGTACCGCCCGGCGGTGCGACGATTACCCATCGTTTATTTGGCTCCAGCTCAGCTTCATCCTCGACCAGCGTGAAATTCAGTTTTTGCGTATAAAAGGCGATGGCTTCGTCATAGTCGCGCACCAGAAGCGCGATATGACCAATGGATTGTTTCATGGATTTGACTCCAGCTCGAATCATAACTAGAACAAACAAGCAACATAATACAGGGACGCACCATGGGCAACCATCATAAAATTGACTACGTGGAACTGCCAAGCACCAATTTTGATGCGATGAAGGCCTTTTACGGTCAAGTGTTTGGCTGGACGTTCGAAGACTATGGCGGCCATTATGTCTCGTTTATCGGCGCAGGGTTGGAAGGCGGGTTTCTTCCCGTAGAAAACACCCCGCCGCGCGGTGGCGCCATGGTCATTTTATATTCCGATGATTTGGCCGCCTCTGAATTGGCGGTAATCAATGCCGGTTCCCAAGTTTTGGAACGCCATGATTTTCCCGGCGGCTCGCGGTTTCAATTCCTCGACCCCTCCGGTAACGAGCTGGCCATCTGGACCAAAGACTGATCGACGGTAAGCACCCCTCACCCCTGCCCTCTCCCACAAGGAGAGGGAGTTAGGGACGTGGTCTGACAAGAATAGGATCAAACTTAGGCGCTCGCCCCTCCTCCCTCCTTCGAGAACCTCAGCATGAGGTGGATGGTGCGATTCGTTTCAAAAAGTCCCTCATCCTAAGGTGCCGCGAAGCGGCCTCGAAGGATCGGCAAGCGGGACATCCGTTTTCAGGTAAACCACCCAAACACCCACCGCCCGGTCCCCGGACTTGATCCGGGGTCCAGAGGACGGCGCCGCGAGATGGATTTCAAAAAACTGGACCCTCCGGCTTGGCCGGAGGGTCCACGACCACTTCCCCATTGTCATTCTATATTGTCAGGCGCGAGACGCGCCGCGCACTAAAATCACAATGGTTTTGCGCTCCGCTCACAGTCGTTGACACATATTGCACAATAAAATCACAGACATTGACGCTAGTTGATACTTGGGCATCCGGGGATAAGCCGACACCATGCCCCGCCTGTTACTGGCCCATACAATGTAGGGGAATGTAGCCCAAAACCCGGCCGGATTCGGCTGTTTGACATTGTGAATCCTCTTAAAAGCCTTGCCATGGTAGGGAATTGTGCTGCTGCCAATGATTTGATCCAAACTACACAAACAAGATGATCAACCGCAAGCCGCCCCGTGGACAACTTGGTGCATCAACCCTGCCTTTGATTTTTATCACCCAAAATCCAAAATTTTTACAAATGTACGGCGGCAAAACTTGCTGTTTTCGTGCAAATGGCTAGACCAAGAGCCATGGCATATTCATCCCTACGAGATTATCTGGCCGCATTGGAAGCCGACGGGTTATTCACCCGAGTAAGCGAGCCGGTCTCCTCCCATCTGGAGCTGACCGAGATCGGCACCCGACTGATCGCATCGGGCGGTCCGGCTGTGTTGTTTGAAAATGTGACCAATGAGCACGGCGAAAAAGCCGAGATGCCAGCTTTGATCAATCTGTTCGGCACGGTGGAGCGCGTGGCACGAGCCGTGACCTTGGGCGGTAAGCCCGGTACCTGCGCCGCCGACCTGCGGGCTGTTGGTGAATTACTGGCTTATTTGCGCCAGCCCGACCCACCCAAGGGCGTCAGCGAAGCCTTAAAAATGGCCCCGTTGATCAAAACCATCATGATGATGCGGCCCAAGACAGTACGCAAAGCGCCCTGTCAGGAAGTGGTGCTGTTGGGCGAGGATGCCGATCTGGACCGTCTGCCGATCCAGACCTGTTGGCCCGGCGAGCCTGCACCCCTGATCACTTGGCCATTGGTCGTCACCCAAGGACCGGGTGATGGCGCGCAAGACAAACCCAATTTGGGTATTTACCGCATGCAAAAACTTGGCAAGCATCAAACCTTGATGCGCTGGCTGGCCACTCGCGGTGGCGCCCAGCAATTCGCCCGATGGAAAAGCGCCAATCCCGGCAAGCCGATGCCGCTGGCCGCCGTGATCGGTGCTGATCCCGGTACCATTTTGGCCGCAGTGACCCCGATCCCCGATACGCTTTCCGAATACCAGTTCGCCGGACTGCTGCGCGGATCCAAGGTGGAGCTGGTCAATTGCAAGACCGTGCCTCTGCAAGTTCCGGCCCAAGCCGAAATTGTCATTGAAGGCTTCGTTGATCCGGATGAGACTCGCCCCGAAGGCCCGTATGGTGACCATACCGGGTATTATAATTCGGTCGAAGAATTTCCGGTGTTCAATATCAGCGCCATCACCATGCGCCATGACCCGATGTACCTGACCACCTATACTGGCAAGCCACCGGACGAACCTTCGGTGCTAGGCGAAGCCTTAAACGAAGTGTTCGTGCCGTTGATCGTCCAGCAATTCCCGGAAATTGTCGATTTCTGGCTACCGCCCGAAGCCTGTTCCTATCGCATTGCGGTGATCTCGATGAAGAAAGCCTATGCTGGGCATGCCAAGCGGATCATGATGGGCGCTTGGTCGTATTTGCGCCAATTCACCTATACCAAATGGTTGATTGTGGTCGATGACGACATTGATGCGCGCAATTGGAACGAAGTGATGTGGGCCATCTCGACCCGGATGGACCCGGTGCGCGATTGTGTACCGATTGAAAATACCCCGATTGATTATCTGGATTTTGCTTCGCCAGTTTCCGGGCTTGGCTCCAAAATGGGCTTGGATGCTACCAATAAATGGCCCGGCGAGACAAATCGCCAATGGGGCAAGGAAATTGCCATGGATCCGAAAATCATCGCCGATGTTACTGCGAAGTGGGAGAAACTGGGGCTATGAAAACACAAGCAGCCATTGCGTTGGAAGCGGGAAAACCACTGATCATTGACGAAGTTGATCTGGAAGGTCCAAAAGCCGGTGAGGTTCTGATCGAGATCAAGGCAACCGGCATTTGCCACACCGATGCCTTTACCCTGTCGGGCGATGACCCCGAGGGATTGTTCCCGTCCGTGCTGGGCCATGAAGGCGCTGGTATCGTGCTGGAATGTGGTCCGGGTGTCAGTTCGGTTGCGCCGGGCGATCATGTGATCCCGCTCTATACGCCCGAGTGCCGACAGTGCGAGTATTGCCTGCACCCCAAAACCAATTTGTGCCAAGCCATTCGCGAAACCCAAGGGCGCGGCCTGATGCCCGATGGCACGTCGCGGCTTTCCTATCGCGGCAAGCCCCTGTTTCACTATATGGGCTGCTCGACCTTTGCCAATCATGCGGTGATGCCGGAAATTGCCTTGGCCAAAGTGCGAAAAGACGCACCGTTTGACAAGATTTGCTATATCGGTTGCGGCGTGACCACTGGAGTTGGCGTGGTAATCTTTGATGCCAAGGTAGAGCCCAATTCCACCGTTGTGGTATTTGGATTGGGCGGCATTGGTTTGAATGTCATTCAAGGGGCCAAACTGGCCGGAGCGAAGCAAATTGTCGGAGTTGATCTAAATCCGAACAAACAGGCGGTCGCCCGAAAATTCGGCATGACTGATTTCGTCAACCCTAGCGCAATCAATGGAGATCTGGTTGGTCATTTGGTTGAGCTAACCGGTGGTGGCGCCGATTACAGCTTTGAGTGCATTGGCAATGTGAACGTGATGCGCGCCGCGCTGGAATGTTGCCATAAGGGCTGGGGCGAGAGCTATATCATCGGGGTGGCCGGTGCCGGTCAGGAAATCACCACACGGCCGTTTCAACTGGTCACCGGGCGCAGCTGGCGCGGTACGGCGTTTGGCGGGGCCAGAGGGCGCACTGACGTACCCAAAATTGTCGATATGTACATGGACGGGCGGATCAATATTGATGATCTGATCACTCACAAAATGCCGTTGGCTGACATCAATAAAGCGTTTGATCTGATGCACGCCGGCACCAGCATTCGCTCGGTCGTGGTGTTCTAGAAACGCCCACCGCGCTGATGGGTCTCAATGCCCAATTCGTTCAGGATATGCACCAGCAAAACGATGGCAACCACCAAGGCGATCATCAGCACCGGTTTCCAGCTAAACCAGTGAACCCTGCCGTTTTGGCGCGGTTGCGAATCCCGCCAAATGGCAAAGCCGAAAAGAACCAGAACTAGAGCCAGCCAGAACAATGTTTGTGCAATTGTCATGTTGTTGGAAATAGGCGCAATTTCGGCTTATTCAAGCACGATTGTACAAGAAGATCATTGGCTCTTAAACGAATGGCCATGATCGGTCTTTGCCCAATGAAATGGCCGAACAAACAAATCAATACTGGCCTGCACTGCTGCCCAGGTTTGTAGCGGCCAATAGCCGATCGAGGACAACATCATGCCCCCTCTCACCGCTTGCCCGGCTGCGCGACTGCCAACCTGCAAGAGCGCCAGTGCCAACAAGGTGCCAGAACCGGCCAGTATGATGTCCAACATTGCAGGCGGCGGACCACCCAGCGGCCAACAGGCCAGACACAACACCGCACCCAACAATAAAAATCGATGACTAAAGGCCGAAAGCACCGCAATACCCAACACCGCAAAAAAGCTGAATGCCTGCTTTGGGCGACCGCCGGGCAATTGCCCTCTGGTATGGACCAACAAGGTTTGCAGAAACCCCTTGATCCATCTGGAGCGTTGTCTGAGCCACGGTGCCAACCCGGCGGTGGCTTCTTCCATGGTCGGCGGCGAAATCACACCGGATCGCCAGCCTTTTTCGGCCAGCCGAAATCCAAGATCGGCATCTTCGGTCACATTATACGGATCCCAGCCTCGGCAAGTTCCCAACGCGCTCTTCCGAAAATGGTTGCTGGTCCCGCCCAATGGAAATGCCAACCCCAACCGGGTCAGCGCCGGTAAAATCACCCGAAAATGAGCATTATACTCGAGCGAAAATTGCCGCGTCAGCCAATTCTGACCAGCATTGTACACGCCCAGCGGAGCCTGCACACAGCCCAGATCCTCGCCACCGCATGCAAAGGCCCGAACTGCCGCTTTGAGCTGGTCAGGGTGCGGTCGGTCCTCGGCATCATAAATAGTCACCAACGAGCCTCTGGCGCGGGCCAGACCGACGTTCAATGCCTTTGGTTTGGTGCGGGGTCCAATATCGGGCACGATCAACACTTCCCATTCCGGACCCAATTCCAGCTTCCGGGCCACACGCAAGGTCGCTTCGTCATCGCCTTCTAGTAATAATTTGATATCCAAAAGCGACTTCGGATAGTCAATTCTGGATATGGAATCCGCCAATTTCGGCAACATCCCTGCCTCGTGATAAACTGGCAGTAATATCGTGTAGACGGGCATGTCCTGACCTTCGTCATCCTGGTTCTCTGCAAAGTTTGGTTTTGGCCAAAAATGCACGCCCAACAGCAAAGCGCGAAACAGGATCGCAAACCCAAAAACCAGTTGCAGAAAACCATAGCCAAATTTGACAAACCCTGCCGCATCCATGATGAGGCCGACCAGTAGACACAGACCAATTCCGATCAGAACGGAACCCTGCAAGACCGTAAGTCCAGTTTTCGCAGAACGTAAGGGTTCCTTGCGGGCCAAATCAAAGGCCGCCCGGCGCACATCTCGCTTACGCATGCGAATAAACTTCGCCCCTGCTGCGCCCGACTGTGTTTCAGCTCCTACTGCTTTTTTAGCAGTTTCAAGCTTTTTAGCCGGTCGCCGAACAGAGGGCTTTTCCCTGTCCGTCACACCTAATTCCCCCGAGCCGGGTAAGTTAGTGCATACCCTCGATTTAGGCGAGTCTTTAGTTTTGTACGATTTGGCTCCGGCTGGACGAAACCTTGCCCACCGATCTATGCTTGTGAAAATTGGGGTAAAATCATGCAGCTACAAAACCTGGACTGGGCGATCATCATCGCCGTTCTTTTGTTCATTGTTGGTACCGGTTTATATCTGAACCGGCGGGCATCCAAAGACAGCTCCGGGTTTTTCCTAGGCAATCGCAACATGCCTTGGTGGCTGTTGGGCACCTCGATGGTTGCTACCACTTTTGCAGCCGATACTCCCAATCTGGTTACCGGGTTGGTACGCCAACATGGGGTAGCCGGGAATTGGGGCTGGTGGGCCTTTTTGATCACCGGCATGCTCAGCGCCTTTATCTATGCCAAATTGTGGCGGCGACTTGGGGTCACCACCGATATTGAGTTTTATGAATTGCGCTATAGCGGTAAGCCCGCCAGTTTCTTGCGCGGGTTCCGGGCGGTTTATATCGGCGTGTTCTTCAACATGATGGTGATGGCCAATGTGACATTAGCCCTGATCAAATATGGAAATGTCCTGTTTGGAATATCGCCAATTTTGCTAGTGACCATTGCCGGAATTGTCACGGTGCTTCTAAGTGCGTCTGGTGGGCTGCTTGGTGTTTTGATCACCGATTTTTTCTTGTTTGGATTGGCAATGGTTGGTGCAATCGCCGTTGCCATTTTTGCCGTATCCTTGCCTGAAGTCGGTGGATTGGCCCAGATGATGAGCCATCCGGCAGTCATTGAGAAAAGCTCTTTTTTACCGGATATGCGTGACCCCTCGCAATATGTGCCCTTGCTGCTCATACCCCTATTGGTCCAGTGGTGGGCCGCGTGGTATCCGGGAGCGGAACCGGGCGGCGGCGGCTATGTCGCCCAACGCATGCTGGCGGCTAAAGACGAGAAAAATGCCACCAAGGCGGCTGTTTTCTTCAATGTCGCCCACTATGCCTTGCGGCCTTGGCCATGGATATTGGTGGCATTGGCCTCGCTGATCGTTTACCCGGATCTGGCCAGCATCAAGACGGCTTTGCCCCATATTGATGAGGGGTTAATTGACCATGATCTGGCCTATCCAGCCATGCTAATCTTTTTGCCAAGTGGTTTACTTGGTTTGACGGTCGCATCCATTCTGGCTGCTTATATTTCAACCATATCAACCATGTTGAACTTAGGCTCGTCCTATGTGGTCAATGATGTGTATTCACGATTTATCAACCGTAATGCCAGCGAAGCCCGCAAAATCATGGCGGCCAGAATTTCCACAGTTATCATGATGGTTGGCGCCGCCTTGCTGGCGCTGGTCTTGCAAAGTGCCACCCAAGCCTTTCATTTGCTACTGGCGGTTGGGGCCGGTACCGGGTTTTTGTTCTTCGCGCGCTGGTTCTGGATGCGGATCAATGCGTGGAGCGAAATCAGCGCCATGGTCTTTTCGCTGGGAGTTGCCGGTTGGCTTGAATTTTTCGGTCCTGACGGACTGGAATCATGGCAAAAATTCTTGTTGTCAGTCGGCTTAACCACGGTCGGGTGGATCTTGGTTACCTTGCTGACAGCGCCGACAAGTCCAGAAAAACAACGCAGCTTTAAAGCTAGTATCAAAGCAGCTGGAGCCGGTGAAGGTCACGACTTAAGAAGTGGGATTATTGCCGCGCTTAGTGCCAGTGTCGCGGTCTATGGTTTGCTGTTTGCCACCGGTAGCATCTTGTACGGGAATATGGTTCCCGCCTTGGTATTTGGTTGCATTGCATTGGCTGGTGGCCTGATTTGCTGGCGTCAAACCCAAGCTGGATCACGCAAGACTTGAGAGGGCTAACGCAATCTGGCACAGTCCTGAACATAAAAGAATTTAACCGGAGCGCTCGTTGTGATTTTATTGCGTAACAGTATGGGGGTCGGACTATGTGCGATTGCCCTGTTTTTGTCCCATACGGCATTGGCTGCCAATGGGCCCACGGCACAAGGAGCCCATAATTTCTTTCAACTATTGGCCGACAAACACCTGCTTCGTGGTAGCAAGGATCGATATATACAGAACTATAAAGCCCAAGGGGAATGCATATCAATTTGGGAGGATATCGACGGGAAAAACGACGGGGAAATTCGACATATAGAGGTTGACTGGAGCAGCATTACTTCAGCCCTCAACATGAAGGGTGCGGGTGGAGATTATGGCGATAGTGTTACTTTTTTTGGGTCTGTTATTTTTGAAACCACCGAAAGAAAAGAACATAGAAATGGCTTCCGACTCTATGCCGTTGATGGCGTCACACGAGACCGCATTTATAAGGCCGGTGAATTTCTACGTACCCAGTGCGATACCTTAAGCGCCACTGGGTTTTAAGGCTTATTCCCCAACAGATACCCACCGGGTAGAATACTCCGCAGGCCACATCATTCAGAGCAAAGCCTACCAAAAATTTCAGTCAATCATGAAAAAGAAATGGCAAAGCGCTTGCTATTGTATTAACCATAACGTATTAACATACTACTACATTAACTCAACTCAATTCAACTCAATTCAACTCACCGGGATTCAAATGTCACAGCGCGAGAAAACCACCAACCGAGCCGATCACCGCACAGCTTTGGCTGGAGCTTTGCACTCCGTAACCACGGAGGAAGAAATGGAACGGGTATTGGTCGATCTATGCACACCGGCTGAATTACGGGCGCTGTCTGAACGGTGGCATATTGCAAAACTGCTGGATGCAAACACCTTATCCTATCGCGATATCAGCACCCGCACCGGAGCCAGCACCACGACCATTGGCCGGGTTGCCCGGTTTTTGAAAGAAGAACCACATCAAGGATACCGGACCCTGTTGGACCGGGAAAAGAGCACAAAATGACCGTACGTTTACGACTAGCAATCCAAAAGAAAGGCCGACTGGCCGAAGAAAGCTTTGCCGCCCTGAAGAATTGCGGCTTGCGCTTTTCAGTGCGCGGCGATGGGTTATTGGCCCGCGTCAACAATATGCCGATTGATCTATTATTGGTCCGCGATGATGACATTGCCGGATTTGTTTCCGAAGGAGTCAGCGATCTGGGGATTGTTGGCGAAAACGTATTGCTGGAAGAGCAATACGTGCAAGGCAGCAAGCTGGATGCCCAAATAGACCGCCGCCTCGGGTTTTCTCGCTGCCGCTTGTGTCTGGCCGCTCCAGAAAACGGAAATGTCCAGACCTTACAAGACTTGAACGGCACCCGGATTGCCACAAGTTATCCCGGCGTTTTGGGGAATTTTCTAACAGAAAACCAAATTGATGCGATCCCCGTTACCATGAAAGGCGCGGTTGAATTGGCCCCGCGCATCGATATTGCCGCATCGATTTGTGATCTGGTTTCCTCTGGTGCAACCCTCGAGGCCAATGGGTTGAAAGCATTTCAAACCATCCTGGAAAGCGAAGCGGTTTTGATCAAATCGGCACGACCGCTTGGCCGGGACAAACAAGCAATTTACGACCGGCTGGTCCGGCGGCTGGATGCAGTCATCCGCTCAAAAGATTCCAAATATGTGATGCTGAACGCGCCCCGCTCCAAGATCGAAGACATTACCCGGCTTTTGCCCGGCTCTGATGCGCCAACCATCATCCCCCTACCCGGCGATGATGATCTGGTAGCCATACAAGCCGTGTGTACCGAAACCGTGTTCTGGGAAACGCTGGAAGCGTTAAAAGATAACGGGGCGCGATCCATTTTAGTGGTCCCGATTGAAAAAATGATGAGCTGACCCATGCAACAACTCATCTGGAATCAATTGGATAAAAAAGACAAATCCAAGGCGCTGGAACGCCCGACGGCCATCTCTGACCCGACAATCACCAACACCGTGCGCGATATCCTGCAAGCTGTGTTGGAGGAAGGAGATGCGGCGCTGTCCCGTTTTACTTCCAAGTTTGACGGGGTTACTCCGACCCAATTAAAAGTGCCGGAAACAGAACTGCAAGCGGCGTGGCAGACCCTGCCCGCTCTCGATCAAGCGGCTTTGCGCCAAGCCAAAACCAACATCGAAAAATTCCACAAAGTGCAATACCCCGAACCAATCGTTCAGAAAATCATGCCCGGCCTTGTCTGCCGCCGCGAAGCGCGGGCCATTGACAGTGTGGGCCTTTATGTGCCCGGCGGCTCGGCACCCTTGGTTTCCACAGTTCTGATGCTGGCGATCCCTGCAAAAATTGCCGGTGTGGCCAGACGTGTGCTGGTAACACCCCCCACCAAAACCGACGGTATTGATCTGCGCATTTTAGCCGCAGCCTATTTGTGTGGGATCACCGAAGTCTTTCAGGTGGGCGGCGCGCAAGCCATTGCGGCATTAGCCTATGGCACAACCAGCGTTCCCAAAGTCGCCAAAATCTTCGGGCCGGGTAATGCTTGGGTTGCCGCTGCAAAGTCCTTGGTTTCGGCCGTGGCTGGCGGTCCGGCGATTGATCTGCCGGCTGGTCCCAGTGAAGTACTGGTTTTGGCCGATAGCCAAGCTGATCCAAGCTTTGTTGCGGCTGATTTACTGTCCCAAGCCGAACACGACCCGCTGTCCCAAGTGATTTGTGTTTGTGATTCTGAACGCTTCGCCGATCAATTGCAGATCGAGATCACCGCGCAATTAGCCACACTACCCCGTCAAAAAATTGCGGCGGCGGCCTTACAAAATGGGCGCATTTTAATCACCGAAGATCGCAACCAAATGATCGAGATTGCCAATTCATACGCACCAGAACACTTGATTGTTCAACTGGAGAACCCCAGCCAAATTGTCCCGGATATTCGCAATGCCGGATCCATTTTTCTGGGACCATGGACACCGGAATCAGTTGGCGATTATGCCAGCGGAACCAATCACACACTGCCAACTTTCGGCGCAGCACGCGCCTATAGCGGGGTCTGTGTCGAAAGCTTCATGAAATATGTCAGCATTCAAGAACTGACCCGGGATGGGCTGGCGGCTTTGGGACCAGTTGTGCAGCGCCTCGCCACGATGGAAGGGCTGGAAGCGCACAAGCGGGCTATCTCGGTTCGGTTAGCCCCGGAGACCATTTCATGACCCGCACATTACAATGGCCCAAAACCATAGCCCGAAAAGCGGTGGTCAATTTTGAACCTTACAGCGCACGCGGCGGCATGAGCGGTGCGCTGCACCTTGATGCCAATGAATCACCGTGGGCACCGCCGCCAGTTACCAACACGGAAGATTTCAATCGATACCCGGAACAACAGCCCGCTGCGTTGCGGACCAGACTGGCTGACCTCTATGGGGTTAGGCCTGACCAAATCATGATCGGACGCGGTGCCGACGAAGCAATCGAAATTTTATTACGAACCTTTTGCGAAGCGACAAAAGACAGCATCCTAGTTTGTCCACCGACCTTTGGGTATTATCGCGCCTGCGCCGAATTGCAGGGGGCCGGCATCATCGAAGTCCCGTTGCAGGACAAATATACTTACGATCTTGAGAAGGTCTCACAAGCCATTCGGTCCGTCGGACCAAGCCTGAAAATTGTGTTTTTATGCACACCCAATAACCCAACGGGAAATTGCATCCAGCCAAGCACAATTGAAAAACTATGCGCTGATTTTCCGGAGACACTCATTGTGGTTGATGAGGCCTATCAGGAGTTCTCGGATCAAAATAGTTTTGCCACGCAAATCGAACGCTTTACCAATTTGATTGTGCTTCGCACTTTGTCCAAGGCCTATGCTTTGGCGGGCGCACGGCTGGGCGTTGCCATCGCTGACCCGCGAATTGTGCAATTGATGTGCAAGGTGTTGCCGCCGTATCCCATTGCCCGGCCAGTGGAAAATGCCGTGATGGCGGCCTTAACCCCCGCCGCAATGTCAATCTTCGATGCGCGGATGGATTTGTGGAAATCAGAAGTTAAACGAATGGCCGAAGCATTGCTTCGCTCCCCATTCGTGGAGAGCATTGCCCCATCACAGGCCAATTTCTTGTTGTTGAAAATAAAAGACAGCTCGTCCCTGTTACGCGAGCTTGGCAGGCGCCAGATCAAAATTCGGGACATGAGCAAAATTCTGCCCAACCACTTGCGGATTAGCATCGGCACGCCTCAAGAAAACGATATTGCCCTCGCTGCATTTGGCGTTGCGAATTGCGAGCAAATACCGGGCCGCATTGGCGAGGCACACCGAAAAACCGCTGAAACCGATATTGCGGTTCGGGTTGATCTGGATGATGCGTCGAACACACAAATTCAGACCGGGATCGGATTTTACGATCACATGCTTGAAGCCTTAGCCAAACACGGAAAGTTCGGGCTGGTGCTCACTTGTCGGGGAGACCTACACGTGGATGCCCACCACACCATTGAGGATTGTGCATTGGTATTGGGAACCGCTTTGAAAACCGCATTGGGCGACAAAGCCGGTATTGGTCGATTTGGCTTCACCCTACCAATGGATGAGTCACAGGCGCGCGTGGCAGTCGATCTTTCCGGGCGTGCTGCCATGACCTTTAGCGGTCAATTCCCAACCGATCAGGTTGGGGATTTCCCGGCTGAGATGTGCCCGCATTTTTTTGAAAGCCTGTCGCAGACGTTGGGCGCGGCCATCCAGATCGAAGTGGATGGAGACAATACGCACCACATGATTGAGGCCTGCTTCAAAGGACTAGCCAAATGTTTGTCCATGGCATTTGAGCGGGATCAATCTGGCGCCATTCCTTCCACCAAAGGCTCGTTGTAATGAGCGTGGTGATTGTCGATACAGGCTGCGCCAATTTGGCCTCGGTCGGGTTTGCCATCGAGCGTCTTGGCAGTTCCAACCTGATCACCCGCGATGTGGAAGTTATCCGCTCGGCAGAGCGTGTTTTGTTGCCCGGGGTCGGGGCCGCACCTTCTGCCATGCAAAACTTGCGAGAGTTTGGTCTGATCGACTGCTTGCAAGAACTGACCCAACCCGTGTTGGGCATTTGTCTTGGCATGCAAATCCTTTTCATGCGGTCTGAGGAAGGTGCTTGTGGTGGACTTGGTTTGATTAAGGGCAATGTCACCCAGTTGGAGACCGCCCAATTTCCCAGCCCACACATGGGGTGGAACACCTTACATGATCTGGCTGATGACCCTCTGCTTCATGGCATTAATGACGGTGATTATTCATATTTTGTCCATTCCTACGCAGTGCCGGTAAACCAATACACCTTGGCCAAAACGAACTATGGCACTCCGTTCAGCGCAATGGTTCGCAAAGAAAACATCTGGGGTTGTCAGTTCCACCCTGAGCGTTCCGGGCAAATCGGCGCACAGATTTTGGCCAACTTCCTGCAGGTGAGGTCATGATATTTCCCGCCATAGATTTGATGGATGGTCGGTGCGTTCGACTGTTCCAAGGCGATTTTTCCCGACGCTCTGAATATGATATTTCACCGATTGCCATGGCCGAGCAGTTTGCCCGATCCGGGGCAGACTGGTTGCATGTTGTTGATTTGGACGGGGCCAGAAATCAGCAATCTGGCCAGTCAGAGCTGATCATCCAAATTGCCAAACAATCGGGTTTGCAAGTGCAGACCGGAGGTGGACTTCGCGAATGGTCACAGGTTCAACACTTGCTGGACAATGGGATTTCCCGGGTGGTGATCGGATCGCTGGCTATTCGCGACCCGGATCGAATTGCCCGTTGGGCTGACAAATTGGAGTCAGAAAAACTGGTCTTGGCACTGGACGTTCATGTTGATTCAGATGGCACACCTTGGCCGACATCCCACGGTTGGCAAAAGCGCTCAAAGCAAACATTGTGGCACGTAATGCAAAATTATCTGGACTTGGGCCTGCGTGATTTTCTGGTAACCGACATTGCCAAAGATGGTGCCTTGCAAGGTGCCAATCTTGATCTGTATCGCGACATTATGCGCCGCTATCCGCTGGCTCATTTGATCACATCAGGTGGGGTCGGAAGTCTGGACGATGTTCGCGCCTTAAAAGCACTGACCCCAGCAGGAATTATCATTGGAAAAGCACTGTATGAAAACGAGTTTACTTTGGCTGAGGCCATCTCATGCTAGCCCGGCGCATCATTCCCTGCCTTGATGTGCGCGACGGCAAAGTTGTCAAAGGCGTGCAGTTTCGCAATCATGAGATTGTTGGCGATATCGTCGAACTGGCTCTGCGCTACCGCCAGGCCGGGGCTGACGAATTGGTGTTTTATGACATTACAGCCAGCGTGGATGGCCGCGCGGTACAATCTCATTGGATCCGAAAAGTTTCCGAAGTGCTGGACATCCCGTTTTGCGTAGCGGGAGGCATTACCAGCGTAGAGCTGGCCCGGGAACGCTTAGAGGCCGGAGCCGACAAAATATCGATCAATACACCGGCCTTGCAACGACCGGAGCTGATCAATGAACTGGTCGCGGCCTTTGGTCGCCAATGCATTGTGGTCGGCATTGACAGTTTTGTCGATGACGCTGGGTTTTGGGTCAAATCCCATACGGGGGCCCCGGCACAAACCCGCGAAACCGGCCGGACAACCTTGGACTGGCTAGTGGAAGCTACCAAGCGCGGCGCCGGCGAAATTGTCTTGAACTGCATGAACCAAGACGGGGTCAAAAATGGCTATGACCTGCCGCAGTTGATTGCGGCTCGAAAGGTATGCCCGGTACCGCTGATTGCATCGGGCGGAGCCGGTGAAATTTCCCATTTTGAGCAGGTGTTCAAACAGGCCAATGTAGATGGTGCCTTGGCCGCCAGCGTATTTCACAAAAAGACCATTGCCATACCTGCACTAAAATCCCGGCTCAAAGCCACAGGAATAGAGGTTCGATTATGAACATAGATTTTGAAAAAGGCGGCGGGTTGGTTCCCGCCATCGTGCAAGACGCGGATACCGATCAGATCTTGATGCTGGGCTATATGAACCACGAGGCGTTGGCTGCCACCCGAAAAACCGGGCTGGTCACTTTCTTTAGCCGCTCCCGGAAAACTCTTTGGTGCAAGGGCGAAACCTCAGGCAACACCCTCGCTTTGGTTGATATTGCCGTAGACTGCGATGCGGACACTTTGCTGGTTCGCGCCAAGCCAAACGGTCCGACCTGTCACACTGGCACCATTTCATGCTTTGGCAATCAAGGCGCGACCGGCTTTGGCTGGCTGGCCAAGCTTACCCAAGTCATAGACGCTCGAAAAACTGCCGACCCAGCCAGCTCATATACTGCCAAATTGCTCAATGGCCCATTGGAGCGCTGCGCCCAAAAAGTGGGCGAAGAGGGCGTTGAGACGGTGATCGCCGCACTGGCTCAATCAAAACCAGAATTGATCAGCGAATCGGCTGACTTGCTGTATCATCTCATGGTGTTGCTGGCCGCCAAGGACTTGTCACTTGATGATGTGATCGCAGAATTACGAAATCGGGCCTGAATTTCTTCACTCCATAAAAATGAGGGGACCGACAACCGATCCCCTCATCTATTTGTTCTGAGGTGAATCCAGCCTTAAAATGCTGCACCCAGAGTAAACCAAATTTTCTGGGTATCCGTGGCAAAACCGTCGGCATTGTAATCAGCAAATTTCAAGCCGATCGAATAATGCTTCATGAATTTGGTCGATACTTGCAAATCAACTTCCGAGCCGTATGAACCGCCGGTGTCAGCTGAGAAATCATGATAAATCGCATCAAATTTCACACCCTTCATCGAACCGTCTTGCACTTTGTAAGACAATGAGCCGTAGAAATCTTCCAAGCCACCCGCCGGGGTGCCCAAGAACTTATCAGCCCAGCCATTGAACTTATGCAAAGTAGCCAATGGGGTCTGGAACGAAGCCACTCCACCATCACTACCCAGTTTTTCATATCCGACTTTGCCAGTGAACCCATGGGCCGACAGCCCCAATGAGCCATGCAGATAATTCGTACTAAAATTGGTCGGATTACTGGCATTGTCCGTCTGGTTGGCGTATTCGGCCTCATAGAGGAAGGTCAGATTACCGCCGTCAATTTTGTGTTTGCCATCAAAGCGCACACCGAATGTCTTGCTGGACAGACCAAAAACCGGCGCATCATTCAGATCAATGATCAGAGCATAGGCCGTTACATTGCCAATTGGCAGTCCGCTGTATTTGGCATCCAGAATTATCGTGTTGGTATCCAGATCGCCAAACGGGTGATCATCACCAAAAATCCTGTTTACATTCCAGACATAGGCCGCAGTAAAGGTCAGGTCAGGGACCGATGTATTGATCAGGGCCGCCATGTCCCAAGTCTGGTCATTTTGGCGCCAACCCACGGTACCCACAAAGCGTTGGTTACCGATATTGTGAGCCACCCGACCCGCAATCAATGTGGTGTTGTCAAAGCCGGTAAAGGCGACATAGGCCTGATTGACTGCGGTAATTTCCGGATCAGCAATCACTGGAAACCTAGTCTTGCCGTTCACCGTGCTGTTAAATGCAGTGGCTCCGACATTGGTTACATTATCAAACTCAAGAACGCCGGAAAAACCTTTGAATACACCGGTTGAATACTTCAATTTGGTCCGCAAGGTTGACGCGAACGCATCCTGTGCAAATCCGGCTTGATCGACATTTTCGGCCCGGTACCTGAAACTGACCGAGGCTTTGCCGCCGGTTATGGCTTCGGCCAACGTGCTGGCTTCTTCTGCGAATGAAGGGCTGGCTGCCGCCATCAGGGCGAATGAGGCGATACCAGCAAAAAGGCCAGACTTCGTGGGAGTACGCATAACGAGATTTCCTATGCAAGATGAATGTTGCCCTTGGGTAAGGTGGGTTACACAGCAAAAAATTGACATAGATCAAACCAGCCGCTGACAAAAGGTCGCACGGCGGTAACGCCACACCACGCACCGGTGCAGTTGGGAAAATTGGGGAAGAAGCGAGGCGTTGAACAACCGCGATCTGTTTCGTTTTTTTGAGTGATCAATCATCGCCCCGCACCTGCATTTTAACATAGGGGTCATGGGAGCAAACTCCCGCACGAGACCACACTTCGCCACAGTCTTCAGCGGCTCGTTACTCCGCTGGTTTAGGTAACCGGCCACTGACCTCGTTAAGGGCCGTTCCGTAAATGCCTTCCCCGGATCAGGGCGCAAGTAGAATACATGGAGTGACGCGGGGTGGGATAAGTTTGTTGGTATCACAACACTGTACTGGCCATCCGCTAGAATTTCGTTTCTGTGGTAACTTTAGACAGCCTTCATATATTCATACATAGTCTAGCAACTCAGATATTGGAGATTCGCATGCTTAACACAATTGGATATGAAAAAGCGTCACCGCAAAATTTTCTTGGTACGCTCCAAAAAGCTAATATTGAAATTCTCATAGATATTCGGGATAGAGCGCAATCTAGGAGACCTGGTTTCTCAAAAACAGCCCTTTCTGAAAATTTGAAAAATGGTGGAATTGCATACTTGCACTTTAAGTCTCTAGGCGACCCAAAAGACGGTCGCGATGCTGCTCGTTCTGGTGATTTCGCTACATTTAGGAAAATTTATCGAGCCGTATTGAAGACGGACGAAGCCAAGTCTGCCATTGAGGAAATTTCAGTTCTAGCCGCAAGTAAACGCATTTGCCTTATGTGTTATGAGCGAGATTTTACAACTTGCCACCGTAAGTTGGTTTCAGATATTTTAGAAACTAAACTTGGGTCAAAAGTTAGACATTTGGGAGTGCAATCCTTTGAACCGATTTTCGAGTCAAAACGACGAGTGTGTTATTCTAGTGAAGGCGCTGCCGCATAGAAGCAGTAACTACTACGAAACTGTGTGCTGCGCGGGAGTTGGCCGCGACGGCAAATGGAGACGGCAATATCCTGTGCCTTTTAGAATTTTGGACAATAATCAAAAATTTGGTCGGTGGGATTGGGTAAAATACAAATTTACTACATCAAAAACTGACCCGCGAAAAGAAAGTCAAAAAGTTATTCCCGAATCTATTTTACCTGCGGGAAAAATGAAATCTTCAGAACGAGTAAAGTTCATAAATCCATTGATAAGAGAAAACTTGGATGAGGCAAACAAGAAGGGAGAATCATTAGCATTAATTCGCCCTGATGAAATTTTGTTTTCATGGAAACAAAAAACTGACCAAGAGTTGAGTGACGAAACGCAAAAACATGCTGAATTAGCAAACCAACTTTCTCTTTTTGACAAAAATGCAAAGCCATTAATACCTTGCCCATTCCTCTTTACGATTAAGTGGCACGCTAACAATGCGGTACACAACCACGTATGCGATGACTGGGAAACGTCAACGGCCTTTTTTCGGCGGAAATCAGTAGAAGGGGAAGCTGCTGCGTTGTTATCCTTGAAGGAGACTTACGAAGAAGAGTATATAAAAAAAGGCCTGTGCTTAGCGTTTAGCACTCATTCTCGACGAAACCAGCAGTGGCTTTTAGTTGGCTTAATCAGACTAGATGCAAACCATCAAGATGATTTGTTTCTATGAATCTGATTAGAAAGGGAGGCATAGAATACCTCCCTTTCCCATATCACTTACCATTACCCGCGTTTGCGAACGATCTGATAGCCAGAGCGCAGCAGATATTTGAACGGGGCGCTGACGATATGCACCAACCGAGTAAACGGGAAGAGCAAGAAGATAGTCAGGCCCAGCACAATGTGCAGCTTGAACACCAAAGCTTCTTCCATGATAAACTCAGCAGCACCCGGCCTAAACGTAACAATATGTTGCGCCCATTCGGCCAACGCAATCATCGAGGAACCATCCAGATGTTTGGCGCTTTGCGGGATGGTCATCAAGCCCAATACCAATTGCACAAACAAGATCAGCAAGATCGCCATGTCCATAAACTTGGTGGTGGCTCGCACCCGGTCCTGCGTTGTTCGCCGCCAAATCAAAATACCCATACCAAGGAAGCACATGGTGCCAAAAATACCGCCTGCCGTCATGGCCAAAAGCTGTTTTTGCCCGGATGTGATAAACGGTTCATAGAGCCAATGCGGGGTCAGCAATCCGACCAAATGACCGAAAAACAACAATAATATCCCAACATGGAATAAATTACTGCCCAGACGTAAGCCCTTGGAATGCAGCAGTTGTGAACTATCGGCTTTCCACGAATATGGGTTTTGATCATAGCGCAAAATGGACCCCAAAATCATCACCAGAATAGCAATATAGGGATAAATGCCAAACAAAAATCCATTGAGATGTTCAGCCATTACATGCCTCCATTGAGTTGCGGGCTTGGGGTTTCATCCGGGTCGCACGTGCCGCAATCCGGAGCGCCGGTAAACGCCTCCGGCTCTTTCCACTGCTCGTCCAGTTCATCCAAACTCTTGATATCCGGTAATGCCGCATCAGCGGCTTTTTGGATATCTGCCTTGCTTATGTTTGCCCCGGAAAGGGTGACTATGGCGTTCATTATATGCGCGTAGCCAGATTTTTGACGTTTCAGTTTTTCACCGATCGTCGCAATCACTGGCGCGGCCTGTTCGAGAAGGTCGAGGCCTTCATCCGCACCAGTGATCGAGATAAATTCCAGCATGAGCGGCAAATAATCCGGCAATTCGCCGGTACCAATTTCAATACCCTTGGTTTTATACCGCTCGGCCAGCTCAATCATGGCCTGACCGCGAAAGCGGCTTTCGCCATGCACATGTTCAAACAGGTGCAGGCAATGGGCCCGCCCCCGGTCAAACAAGTCTACATATTGTTCTTGGGCCAGAATTATATCCATGGCGGCAAATTCATCCATAAACCCAAGCAGGTTTTTCAATGGCTTGCCCTTGAGTAGACCTTCGTCGGTAAGAGCTGTTTTCAACTCACCCATATGGGTTTGTAGTTCGGCCTCTGGATAGGCCAAAAGATGGGCCAGCACGCGAAAACTTCTCATGATGATCCTCCCGGTTTTCTAGGTGAACCACTCAAAGTGTTGGCATGGGTTTGCGTACCGAACAAATTAACTTTTTTGCCAGAACCAGTATTGCTATCACTGCCAAACGAGAAGCCGCATTCAGAGCGAGCCGAAAAGGCGATTTCAGCATCAAACGGCCCGTCACCGGCATATTCACGGTGGTTGGTTGGAATGACAAACCGATCTTCATAATTGGCAATCGCCATCAATTGGTACATATCGTCCATTTGATCCTTGGTCATGCCAACTTGTTCGAGCACAGCCGGGTCTTCGACCCCGTTGACGGTTTTACCGCGCATATAGACCCGCATGGCCATCATCCGTTCCAGCGCACTGATCACTGGCTCTTCATCACCAGCGGTCAGCAAATTGGCTAGATATTTGTTGGGTATCCGCAAAGAGCGCACATCCGGCAACATGCCGTCTTGTTCCAGTTTGCCAGCTTCGGCGGCGGACTGGATCGGCGACAATGGTGGCACATACCAAACCATAGGCAGCGTCCGATATTCCGGATGCAGCGGAAAGGCGATTTTCCAATCAATAGCCATCTTGTAAACTGGCGAGTTTTGCGCGCCCTCAATCCAGCTTTGTGGAACCCCATCGGCCAATGCCCGTTCGATCACATCTGGATCATTCGGGTCTAGGAACAAATCACACTGGCTTTGGTACAGGTCTTTTTCATCCTTGACCGATGCAGCGGCTTCAATCTGATCTGAATCATACAGAAGAACACCCAAATAGCGGATGCGTCCGACGCAAGTTTCGGAACAAACTGTCGGCTCACCGGCTTCAATGCGCGGATAGCAGAATGTACATTTTTCCGATTTGCCCGATTGCCAGTTGAAATAAATTTTCTTGTAGGGGCAACCGGATACGCACATGCGCCAACCCCGGCATTTGTCTTGGTCAATCAGCACAATCCCGTCTTCCTCGCGTTTGTAAATCGCGCCAGATGGACATGACGCCACGCAAGACGGGTTCAGGCAATGCTCGCACAGACGCGGCAAATACATCATGAAAGTGTTTTCAAACTCGCCGTAGATCTCTTTTTCAATATCAGCGAAATTGTAATCCTTGGAGCGTTTTTGGAACTCACCGCCCAGGATTTCTTCCCAATTTACGCCCCATTCCGGCTTTTCCTTGAACTTGCCGGTAATGGCCGATTTCATGCGAGCCGTTGGAACTGTTTTACTTTCCTTGGCGGTTTTCAAATGGTCGTATTCATAGGTAAACGGCTCATAATAATCGTCAATCAACGGCAGATCCGGATTGGCAAAAATGTTAGACAACACGCCGAGTTTTCCGCCAATTTTAGGCTTCAACTTGCCAGCCTTGGTCAGTTCCCAGCCGCCTTTCCACTCGGATTGGTCTTCCCAATTGCGCGGATAACCAACACCGGGCTTGGTCTCTACATTATTGAACCACGCATATTCAACGCCGCCCCGACTGGTCCATACGTTTTTACAGGTAATGGAACAGGTGTGGCAGCCAATGCATTTGTCCAGATTCAGGACCATGCCGATTTGTGCACGAATAGTCATTGGGCTGCCTCCGTATTCAAGGGCGTATTGATCGGCTGACCTTCGGTATATTCTTCTTCCATCCAGTCCACTGTGTTGGTTTTTCTCAAAATCACGAACTCGTCGCGGTTTGAACCAACCGTGCCGTAATAGTTGAAACCCCAGGAAAGCTGGGCGTACCCGCCGATCATATGGGTCGGTTTGACCACCGCTCTGGTCACCGAATTATGAATACCGCCCCGTTTGCCGGTAATGCGGCTACCCGGGGTATTCATAGTTTTTTCTTGTGCGTGATACATCATGCACATGCCTTCCGGAACACGTTGCGAGACCACGGCGCGAGCCGTGATGGCACCATTGACGTTGTACAGCTCAATCCAATCATTATCCTCGATATCGCATTTGCGCGCGTCCACTTCGGATATCCAAACCACGGGTCCGCCCCGGTTCATGGTCAGCAATAGTAAATTATCCGAATAGGTCGAGTGAATGCCCCATTTCTGGTGCGGGGTGATCCAGTTCAAGGTAATTTGCTTGGCGTCACCGCCACGGGCTTTAACCGAATTGGTAACGGTTCGAGTTGATATCGGCGGTTTGTAAACACATAAGCCCTCTCCGAAATCACGCATCCATTCATGATCCTGATAAAAATGCTGACGACCAGTCAGGGTGCGCCACGGGATCAGCTCATGCACGTTGGTATAGCAGGCATTATAACTCACATGCTCGTCTTCCAGGCCCGACCAGGTTGGCGACGAAATGATTTTGCGCGGCTGGGCCTGAATATCCCGAAAACGGATTTTTTCGTCTTCCTTGGGTCGAGCCAGATGGGTGTGCTCGCGTCCGGTCATTTTGGACAGCGCCGCCCAAGCTTTGACTGCGACCTGTCCATTGGTTTCCGGAGCCAGTGTCAAAACAGTTTCGCAAGCATCAATATCGGTTTCGATTTTGGGCTGCCCGAAGGAAACGCCCGGCTCGCGCACCGTCTTGTTAAGCTTGCCTAACAAATCAACTTCGTCCTCGGTGTTCCAGGATATCCCTTTGCCGCCATTACCCAATTTGGACAAAAGAGGACCAAGCGAGGTGAATTTCTTATAGAGATTGGGGTAGTCGCGCTCCACTTCGACCAGATTAGGCATGGACTTGCCGGGCACGGGTTCACATTCACCTTTGCCCCAGTCGCTTACGCCAAGCGCCTGACCCAACTCACCCGGTGTGTCGTGCAGGATCGGCACGGTGACCAAGTCGGTCTCAACACCCAAATGCCCGACACATAGCTCGGAGAAGGTTTTGGCCAAGCCTTTAAAAATATCCCAATCGGAACGGCTTTCCCATGCCGGATCGACCGCCCGACTCAACGGGTGAATAAACGGATGCATGTCAGAAGTGTTCAGATCGTTCTTTTCGTACCATGTGGCGGTCGGCATCACGATGTCCGAATAAACCGCTGTGGTCGACATCCGAAAATCAAGCGTAACCACCAGATCTAGTTTACCTTCCGGTGCATCTTTATGCCATTTGACTTCCGATGGCTTGTCCGCACCCATGCCCTCCAGATCTTCGCTCATCACGCCATTTTGCGCGCCGAGCAGATGTCGCAGCATGTATTCGTGGCCCTTGCCAGACGAACCCAGAATGTTGGAGCGCCAGACAAACAGATTGCGCGGGAAGTTATCCTCACGGTCCGGGTCTTGCGCTGCAAACTCCAGATCACCGGATTGCAATTGGCCGACCACGTAATCCTTGGTGGACTGACCGGCTTTTTTGGCTTTGGCAGCCAACCCGAGTGGATTTTCATCCAATTGCGGTGCCGATGGCAGCCACCCCATGCGCTCCGAGCGCACATTGCAGTCGATCAGCGAATGGTTTTTCCATTTATCGGCATCGGCCAACGGCGACAAAATTTCATCAACGCCCAGCTTTTCATAGCGCCACTGATTAGAGTGATTGTAGAAAAACGAAGTGGAGTTCATCTGCCGTGGCGGACGGTTCCAGTCCAGCCCAAAGGCCAGTGGCAACCAGCCGGTTTGCGGTCGCAGCTTTTCCTGGCCCACATAGTGCGCCCAGCCACCGCCGGATTTACCGATACAACCGCACATGATCAACAAATTGATGATACCGCGATAGGTCATGTCCATATGATACCAATGGTTGATCGCCGCGCCCAAAATCACCATAGATCGGCCACGGGTCTTGTCCGCATTGTCAGCAAATTCGCGAGCGACCTGAATAATTTTATCGGCGGAAACACCGGTAATTTTCTCGGCCCAAGCTGGGGTATAAGGCACATTGTCAGCAAAATCTTTGGCAACATTTTCGCCGCCCAGTCCGCGATCAATCGCATAGTTTGCCGCCATCAGATCATACACAGTTGCCACATAGGCAGTCTTTTTGCCTTTCAAAATGACTTTTCGAACCGGCAGTTTCCGGACTTGCACACTGTCATGATCGGTGTGGGCAAAGATTTTGCTTTCATGTTCCTGATTACCAAAATACGGAAATGCCACGTCCAGAACATCGTCTGAATTGTCGATATTACTCAGGCCCGGCCAAATGTCATCGCCCGAGATGTTGTCCTTGGCTTCCAAATTCCATTTACCTTCTTCGCCCCAACGCGAACCAATTGTGCCGTTGGGAATCCGATGGCTGCCGGAACGTTCGTCAAACACCACCGATTTCCATTCGGCGTTGTTTTTGGCCTTCAGGTTTCCAGTGAAATCGGACGCACGCAAATTCCGAGTCGGGATGTAGTGGTCCCCTTGTTTTTCTAGCAAAACCTGCATCGGCATATCGGAGTAGTTTCGAACATAATCGGTGAAGTATTCCGAAGCATTGTTCAAATGATATTCCTTGAACACCACATGGCCCATGGCCATGGCCATGGCGGCATCGGTGCCTTGGCGCGGGTTCAACCAGATGTCGGTCAGTTTGGCGACTTCTGAATAATCTGGGGTGACCGATACGGTCTTGGTGCCCTTATAACGCACTTCGGTAAAGAAGTGGGCGTCCGGTGTGCGGGTTTGCGGCACATTAGACCCCCAAGCAATAATGTAGGACGAATTGAACCAGTCGGCACTTTCCGGCACGTCGGTTTGCTCACCCCAAGTTTGTGGAGATGACGGCGGCAGATCGCAATACCAATCATAAAAACTAAGGCAAACCCCACCCATCAACGACATATAGCGCGAACCGGCCGCGTAAGAGACCATCGACATGGCCGGAATGGGTGAAAAACCAAACACCCGGTCTGGTCCCCATTTTTTGGTGGTATAGATGTTGGCCGCTGCGGTGATCTCGTTGACCTCATCCCAACTGGCGCGAACAAACCCACCAAGCCCACGCATTTTCTTGTAATCATTGGATTTTTCTGGATCAGAAACAATACTGCCCCAGGCCAGAACCGGATCGCCCAATTCGGCCTTGGCCAAACGAAAGGCTTGCAAAAGCCGGGACCGGATCAATGGGAATTTCAACCGGGCAGCGGAATACAAATACCAAGAATAACTAGCCCCGCGCGAGCAACCGCGTGGCTCATGATTTGGCATATCAGGCCGGGTTCTTGGGTAATCCGTTTGTTGAGTTTCCCAGGTAACCAGCCCATTTTTGACATAGATTTTCCAGCTGCAAGAACCGGTACAGTTCACACCATGGGTCGAGCGAACAATTTTGTCGTGCGCCCATCGCCCTCGATAGGCCTTCTCCCAATCTCGGGATTCGGAGGTCGTAATGCCGTGGCCATCAGAAAATTTTCCCTCAACTTTGGAAAAATAGGTCAGGCGATCTAGGAAATTGCTCATGGAACTGGTCCTTCGAAATTCGAAAATGGGTAGAAAAAAGAAGAGATAGCGGGTGATTTCTCACCCGCCATTTGGGGTTTTATGGATTTTTCACATACGCGTCTTTGCGCAGGTAGAACCACCAGTTGATGACGATGCAAACCACGTAAAAGGCAGCAAAACCATACAGCGCATATTCCGGAGTCGTTGCCTTGATCTGTTCACCAAACACTTTGGGAATGATGAAAGCACCATAAGCGGCAACCGCAGATGTCCAGCCCAGAACCGGGCCAGCCTGTTCTTTGTCAAAAACAAAAGCAATGGTCCGAAACGTCGAGCCATTACCGATACCGGTGGCGGCAAACAGGATCAGGAACAACACCAAGAACGGTACAAAATAGTCCTGCGGTGTGGCTGAAACATACGCCAGCTTCATATAATAGGCTACGCCCAAGGCGGCTGCGACCATGATCACTGAAATGATCTGAGTCACTTTGGCACCACCAATTTTGTCGGCAATCATGCCGCCAAACGGACGGATCAGTGCACCGATAAATGGTCCTGTCCAGGCAAACATCAAGGCACTTGGGCCATCTGGATTGGCTAGGTGATGGGTCATAGTCCCATCGATCATCACATGCTGGAAACCAAAGATGACTTTAATGGCCAGACCAAATGCAACCGCAAAACCAATGAATGAACCAAAGGTCATCGTGTAGATAACCGTCATCGCCCATGTGTGTTTATTGTTGAATATCTTGTATTGGTGATTGAGGCTTTCGCGGATTGAACCTGGGATCAGTTTTAATGCAAACACGGTAAGCGCGATCACAATCGGCAACACGATCCATTTACTGATCATCAGGCCAGAGCCACCAACCGCAGCTGGCAACATCAACCACAAGCCAAAGATGGCTGTGGTAAAACCGATTAGCAACATGCCGGTGATTTTGGCAAACGCACTCATGGGCGAACCAATGTTCGGCGAAACGTGCTTGGCGGTAATATTGTTCATGCCAAACCAAGCAGCAATCACGATCGGGATCAGAATAACCACCCAGATGAAGCCTGCATTATGCAAATAGGTTTCTGTGCCCGCTGGGATTTTACCGATCAATGTGCCCGATGTCGCTTTTAACACCATAGGTACACCGCCAAAAACCCCAGCGGTCATGGCCAATGGCACCAGAATTTGCATGGTGGTCACACCGAAATTGCCCAGACCAGCATTCATTCCCAACGAATACCCGGCCATTTTCTTAGGGTAGAAAAAGCTGATATTCGACATGGAAGAAGCAAAGTTACCGCCACCCAGACCAGAAAGCAGGGCCATCAACTGGAACTGCCAAAGCGGCGTATCGGGGTTTTGCAACAACATGCCGGTGCCAAAGGCTGGCAAGATCAGCAATGCAGTTGTGAAGAAGATGGTGTTTCGACCACCCGCTAGCCGGATAAAGAAGGTGGACGGGATACGCAAAGTCGCGCCGGTCAGGCCAGCAATCGCCGCCAAGGTGAACAGTTCGGATTTTGCAAAGGGGTAGCCCAGATTAATCATCTGAACGGTGATGATGCCCCAATACAGCCAAACGGCAAACCCGCATAAAAGTGCTGGAATGGAAATCCATAAATTTCGATTAGCAATTTTCTTACCCGTGGCCGCCCACTCACCGGCGTCCTCCGGGTTCCATTGTTGAAGATCTTTAGCCATGTTCCGGCTCCTTCTGTTAAAATTCAGTCAGGCGCGAATCCACGGCACCCAAACAGCTGTCGCTAAATTGCCTAACTTTTTTTGGTTGCGGTTTGATCTAGATCAAAAACGAGCTTTTTGTTTCCCGAAACTCCGCACTCCAGACAGCAGAACAAAAAAACGGGACCCAATGGCCCCGTTTTCCAATTCGTATGTATGACCTTTATTCGTGTTTGAATTTCACATCACTCAAGTCAACACCAAGCGCATCAAGACGTTTTATTGCATGAGCTTCGCGACTGCCAAACACTTTGATTTTGTCAATCTCTTCACTAGCAACACCCAGCACTTCGAGGTGTTTGCGAGCTGACTCTTTTCTGTGGCGTGTGAAACCGCTGTCAAAGCGTTCCTCCGCCTCAATCTCATCCGCTTTGCTAAACCGGACAAACAAAGCCAGGAAGGATGCGCATGTCACCAAAGCGCCCAGGATCAAATAGGACGTATGCCAGTTCAGGTCACCCTTGAACAAGAAACCCGCAGCAACCGCACCAACGTTACCACCAGCGCCAACCACGCCAGCCACCGCACCCAATGATTTCTTGGAGATAAACGGGACCACCGAGAACGTTGCGCCTTCAGACATCTGGGTAAACAGCGAGAAGAACAACAAGGTCGGGATGGCTAGAAACAACACGCTCATCTGCGAAAATAGCATCAGAGCCAAGCCTTCAATGAACAACACCATGAACAACCAAGTCGCGCGGCCCTTCAAACCCCAAAGCGAGGCAAAGTTATCACCAAAGACGCCGCCCAATGTACGGGCAAACAAGTTCATCAAACCAAAACTGGCTGCAACCAAACCCGCAGTGACCAAATTCAGACCAAAGTAATCAAAGAAATACAGAGCCAAGGTGCCGAAAATGATCAACTCAATGCCAAAGCAGGCGGCATATATGAAGAACAACAGCCAAACCCGGTAGTCTTTTAACGCATCAAAGAAATGGCCAGTGGCATGCTTTCTTTCTGGCATTTTGCCTTGGGCGCGCAAATCCTTGTAACTGCCGTCCGGTGCATCTTGCGTGAAGACATAATAGATGATCCCGGTCAGCAAAATAACCGCACCGGCCACCACCATGGAGGCGCGCCAGCCAAAAGCTTCGTTCATCCCGAAACCGATCACAAAAATGGAAAAGATCATCGGCATGACGAATTGCGTGACACCACCACCCAGATTTCCCCAACCAGCGCTGGTTGCATTGGCTTGGCCAACCACATTGGGCGCAAACATATTGGTGGTATGGTATTGGGTGATCACAAAACTGGCGCCGATGATACCGATTAGAATTCTGAAAATCAAAAAGCTGGTGAAATCATGGGCGAAGCCTATTCCCATAACAGGAAAGGAAGACAAAACCAGCAACCAAGTATAGGTCAGCCGGGGTCCGTATCGATCACATAGCCAGCCGATCAGCACCCGCGCAAACACTGTAGCCGATACGGCACCGATAATGGTCCAACCGACTTGTTCCTTGGACAGTGACAATTCCTCACGGACCACCGCCATCAAAGGCGCAATGCCAAACCAGGCAAAGAAGCACAAGAAGAACGCAAACCATGTGACATGGAAGGTTCTGATTTGTATTTTATCTACTCGTAAAAAATTACCCCAGAGACTGGTGGCTTTATTCTGCAATTCCATGGTGAAACCCTTTCCGCATTTCGACTCGACTCCCCGAATCGACCGTTTTGTACGCAGCCTTGGCCCAGTCCGGTTTGACCTAAATCAAATTTCCAAAAGACTTTTTAGAAATTTCATCTGCACACAAACTGCCAATTTGTTGATTAAATCTGGCAGAACGCGCCCTAACCGGCTACAGAATGAACATGAGCGGGCGCGAAACACAAAAACCACAACTGGATACCGCATTGCTGAGGCTGGCCGAATTGGGCCATCAATTGCAGTTGGAACGAGGCTGTACGGCGCTATTTCTGGATAGCGCTGGAGAGCTGTTTCATAATGAATGGCGCGATCAATGCAAAGAAACTGACCTTGCTGTCCAAGAGCTGAACAAATGCCAACAAGGGGACCAACCGGGTAAAACGAACGGCGAGGCCATTTCAAAAAAAATCCAACTCATTCTGAGTGAAGTCGAAAACCTTGAAGATCACCGTCGTCAGATAGCAAGTTTCGACATTGGTTTTGCCAAGGCCATCAACCATTATACCTATACCCTGCTCAGCCCAATCCTTGACCTTAAAGTAGAGATTGCTCTGATGATCGCGGTGGGCGAGCCAGCCAAGGTCACCGCATACTCTAATTTGCTGCAATGGAAAGAACGGGTCGGACGGGAGCGGGCGTGGGGCGTACATGGGTTTTATAGCGGCGTGTTTCGCAATCGAGAATTTTCTGAACGCATGCGAACCCTGATCGAAGAGCAAAAGGCCTATCGCCGCTCGTTTCTTTCTCTGGCCTCTGACGAGCATAGCCAGTTTCTGGATTCGGTTTTCGAAGGTTATGTGATGCAATGCGTCGAAGAATTGCATAAAATGCTCGATCAACCCGAAAGCGCGGATGAGTTAGAAGCCCTATCGCCGATCACTTGGTTTCGGTTGCTGACTGGCAAAGTAGAGCGCCTGAAACTGGTCGAAAACAAGTTGGTACAAGATTTTTGTGCCAAGCCGGAAAAAGTATCGGTCAAGACCTCCAATTTTTCCGCCAATTCAGCGCAACTGGATAAATACATGCCATTGATCCAGGCGCTACCCGCTTTTTCAAAGCTGGACCGCAACGAACTGGACTCCTTGCTTTCCCACGCTGATGTTCGTGAGGCTAAAAAAGGCAAACTACTCTTTTTGCAATCAGAACCCCTGTCACGGATGTATCTGATTTTATCAGGTTGGGTGAAGCTCTACAAAGGCACGGACGCTGGCAATGAGGCCGTATTGCAAATGCTATCAGCCGGCGACAGCGTGATGGAAGCCTCAGTTTTTTTGGATATCCCTTCAGTAGCCAGCGCACAGGTGGTCGAGGATGCGATCCTGTTATCTCTACCCGCACCGGTGGTGCGCCAGGTCTTGCAGGAAAACAAATCGTTCGCCTTGAATATGCTGGGAAATCTGTCGCTTCGCTCGCAAAATCTAATCCGGCAGATTGAACATTCGCGGCTTAGAAAAGCCAGTGAACGGGTTGGCTGGTTTTTGCTGAAACTGGGACTGGAAGAAGGCAATGAAAACGCAACTTGCATTCGTTTGCCTTATGATAAATCCTTGATTGCCTCGTATCTTGATATGACTCCTGAAACCTTTTCACGCACCTTGAAAAAATTCCGAGATCGCGGGTTTCACATCGAAAATGACACGGTTACCCAACCCGACCCAAAAGCCTTGTGCGCCTATTGTGATCCCAGCTTGGCGGATGCCTGCAAATTTCGGGATGATCCGGATTGCCCCGGAACCTATCTGTAATCCAGCGGCTTAAAAAGCCCGGCGCATTCCCAAGTAGAAAGAACGGCCGCGCTCGGCAAAGCTGAAACTTGGCGACTTGTCGGCCAGTTTCAAATTACCCAAGTTCTTAACGCCAAAGCTGGCCACCCAGCGATCCGATACATCCCATGCGCCTTGGGCGTGCCACAGCATATACCCCGGTAAGTCGATTGCATTGCCTCGGGCATCATACTCGATCTCATTACCATGATAGGCCGTACGCAAGGTTGCGCTTACCCCCGGTTGTTTAAGCTTCCAAGTCAGTTGTGCTGAAAAAACATGATCCGGGCGCTCGGCCAGACGTAAGCCCGTGGTCTGGTTGATCGCCTCCATATATACATGCGAAGCGCTGAATGACAGTGATGGAGCCATATCCAGTTCGACCTCAGTTTCGATCCCTTTAGTTTCGGTTTGCTCCAGATTGACGAACGTGAACAACCGGCCAAACCTGGCCGAGCAGTTGACGATACACTGGGTTGAAATCAGATCATCCACCTGATTGACAAAGCCGGTAACCGCAAACCGCGTGGGTCCAGATTTATAACTGACGCTCAGTTCAAAATTGTCACTGGTTTCCGGGCCAACATCCGGATTGCCCACAAATGAAAACGGCCCAACGAACAGATAGTCCTGCAAGGACTGTTTTAAGGTTGGCGAGCGAAACCCGTGTCCGTACCCACCTTTTAAGGTCCAGTTCTGGCTGGGGTGATAAACCAGATAGGCTCGAGGGCTAAACTCGGAGCCAAAGTTCTCATGTGAATCATATCGTCCGCCAAGAGTAAGGCGTAAGGCATCGGAGATCCGCCATTCATCCTGCAAAAACACACCGGTGAAATCCAACGAGCCTTTACCACTGGCAATTGAGGAGTGTTCGAGCGTTTCACGCCGCACCTCACCACCCATGGCCAATTGATGGTTTTTCGATACCGGAAAAACTGCAAAGGCATCTAGTACGTCATTTGTGAAATTTTGGGGGACCGATGGAGCAATGCCATGGGTCCGCGTGTTAATCCGCTGCAACTCGGCATGGCTGATATTCACCTGCACTGAATTTGGGCCAAACTGGCCGGAATATCCGGCACCAATTTGCAAACGATCCAGATCAAATGAGCTTTCAAATACTGGCGGTCGTCCACGGTCCTGCGTATTACGATATCGATCTTCACGACCCAGCATGATGTCAAAATCAATGCGATGCGCCGGTGCTGGTTGCAAGGTTACTTTCCCATACAGGCTGTGAGCCTGTTTGCCCTCCAGCTCGCTAAGGGACGGATTGACTTCAAAGGGAATTTCTTCCGCGTCATTGAATGTATAGCTCAGCAGAACACCGGCTTTTTTCCCCAACGGTCCGGCAGCAGACAAGCTGATAAACTGCTCGTCACCCTCGCGCTCGGCCAGTGTGTACCGCGCAGCAAGTGAGCCGGTCCAAACCTCGGGGATCGGTTTGGTGACGATGTTGACCACGCCACCCAACGCGTCAGAGCCATAGAGCGCCGACAGCGGACCTCGTACCACTTCAACTCGATCAATGCTGTTCAGCGGCACCCAATCATACTGGAAATTGGAATGGTTAAAAATACTGTCCGTACCCAAAATACGCCGCCCGTCGATCATGAACAACGTCTGATCTCGGCCCATGCCACGAATAGACAAGGTTTGACGCCCCCCAAACCCCCGGCCTTGGAAACTGATCCCCGGTGTCTGACGAACCGCATCCAACAAATCGATGCTGGCGGTCAGCTCCAAATCGGCGGCGGTAATGACACTGATCGAAGAAGGGGCATCATTCAGGTCAATCTCTGTCCGGGTCGCGGTTACCACAATGGTATCGGCTTCGGCCAACGCAGGAATCGGGGTCATCATGGTCAGCAAAAATGCCGACAATCCACAAACCGTATAACGGGATACCGCTTTGATTCTAAATTGTTTTTTGGAATGATGCACTATATTACCACTTTGCTGATCTAGCCAGAATTAAAAACGACCGACCAAGCCAAAAATGTGCGGCATGAGGTCGCGATCTGGTAAAAAACCCGTCTTAAACGGCCATTTTCGAGAAGACCTTGACCTAAATCAAAGATCAAAAAAAGCGCCAGCCTAGTTTTTATGGACATGACAAATCTGGGAGAAAATCATGCAAATGACCAAACCTACAAAACGGGCCAAAGCTGGCTGGCTGGGCAGTGTCGCACTTGGCGCTGTGCTCGTACTAGGAATTGCGGGCTGCAATCCAACTGCCCAACAAGCCGCCGATCAAGCAAATGTTGCGCCGGCCAATACTGAAAATGCATCTTCAGACGTCTGGGCCATGAGCGAGGCAGAGTTTGATACGGCCCGAGAAATCTATTTCCAACGTTGCGCCGGTTGCCATGGCGTGCTGCGCAAAGGTGCCACCGGTAAAGCATTGACCCCGGACCTCACCCGCGAGTTGGGCTTGGATTATCTTGAAAGCTTCATCACCTATGGCTCTCCGGCTGGCATGCCCAATTGGGGCACCTCAGGCGACCTGACCGAGGCCGAAATTCATTTGATGGCTCGGTACGTCATGAACGAACCACCACAACCGCCAGAGTTTGGTATGGCCAAAATCAAAGATAGCTGGACCGTTCTGGTGCCGGTTGCCGAGCGTCCGACCCGTCAAATGAATGATTTGAATATCGATAATCTATTCTCGACCACCTTGCGGGATTCCGGTGAAGTGGCCCTAATTGCTGGCGACAGCAAAGAAATCGTCACCATCATCAAAACCGGATATGCGGTACACATTTCACGCATTTCATCCTCTGGCCGGTATTTGTTTGTGATCGGCCGCGATGCCAAGGTCACATTGATTGATTTGTGGATGAAAGTGCCGGGTCCGGTTGCCGAGATCAAAGTTGGCTCCGAAGCCCGCTCGGTGGAGACTTCCAAATTCAAAGGCTATGAGGACAAATACGCTATTGCCGGTGCCTATTGGCCGCCGCAATACGTCATTATGGATGGCGAAACACTCGAGCCGAAAAAAATCGTCTCGACCCGTGGCATGACCTATGACACGCAGGAATTCCACCCGGAACCCCGGGTCGCCTCAATCGTCGCCTCGCATTACCACCCTGAGTTTATTGTGACGGTCAAGGAAACCGGCCATATTCTGATGGTGGATTATTCAGACATCAATAATCTGAAAACCACCGATATTGAGGCCGAGCTGTTCCTGCACGATGGTGGGTTTGATTCGACCGGGCGCTATTTCCTGGTGGCCGCCAATGCCCGCAACAAAGTTGCAGTGGTTGATACCAAGGAAGACAAACTGGTTGCACTGGTCGAAACCGGGCCAACACCACACCCAGGTCGCGGGGCCAATTTCATCCATCCGACCTATGGTCCAGTTTGGGCAACCAGCCATTTGGGTGATGAAACCATTGCGATCATCGGCACTGATCCGATCAATTACCCACAATACGCTTGGAAAGTTGTGCAGAAGCTGGAAGGCCAGGGCGGCGGCGCTTTGTTTATCAAGTCGCACCCCAAATCGACCCATATCTATGTGGATACGGCTTTGAATCCGGACGAGGAACTCTCCCAGTCCATTGCGGTGTTTAATATTGCTGACACAGCACAAGAAGCACCAGAGTACAAAGTGCTGCCGATCGCTGAATGGTCGGGCATTACTGAAGGCGCCCGTCGGGTTGTGCAGGCTGAGTATAATATGGCCGGTGATGAGGTTTGGTTCTCGGTGTGGAATGCCAAAAATCAGGAATCGGCCATTGTGGTGGTCGACGACAAGACGCTGGAGCTAAAATCAGTGATCAAGGACGAACGACTGATCACGCCAACCGGCAAGTTCAACGTCTATAACACTCGAAAAGATGTCTATTAGACGAAACTGATCTGACAAATTCCGCCCGGCGCTGCTTCAAACCAGCGCCGGGTTTTTCTTGTCATAACTCCATCAAATTCTTGCCTATTGGCAAAATGTATCTGACATTTGCGTCTGGTCGTTCAAACGGGTCGCAACATGAAAAAAATTCTGCTCATCGGCTCGCGTGGCTTTACCGGTCGGTATGTGCTGGCTGAATTACGGGCCACGGGAAACGTTGATCTGGTCGAAGCTCACACCCACCAACTCGACATCAAAAACACCGCGCAATTCGGTCAGATAGTTGAGCAGGTAAACCCGGATTGCATTGTTAATCTAGCTGCGGTTTCTACGCTGTCTGTGGATGATATTGAAAACATCTATGAGCTAAATGCCCTAGCGGTGATCCGGGCTTGGCAATGGTTGAAGGATGCAGGGTTTAGCGGACGGTTCATTCAGGCCAGTTCAGCCTATGTCTATGGCGATCATACACCGGACCCGATCCGCGAAACCCAAGCCTTGCGCCCGACCAGTCATTATGCCTGTGCCAAGGCAATGACCGACCAAGTGGCCGACTTATATCGACCAGAACTGGATATCATCATTGCCCGGCCGTTTAATTGCATCGGGCTTGGTCATGGCAACTCGTTTTTGATCCCTAAAATTATTGATCATTTCAAGACCAACAAGCCTCAGATCGAATTGGGCACCTTGACCCACCGGCGCGATTTTGTAGATATTCGCGATATTGCCGCCATGTACCACACCATCATTGAAACCTCCAACCCGGAGTCAGTGTTCAATTTCGCCAATGGTTATGGGACCAGTGTTGCAGATATTATCTCACTGATGGAGCAAATTACCGGACAGACAATCAAAGTCAAAAGCATGGGAAAACTGGTCCGCCAGCAAGACAATCCCTTGATGGTAGCCGATATTTCAAATTTGAAAAAACTGGGTTTCAAACCACAATATTCGCTGGAAGATACTTTGCGCTGGATGTTGGCGGCAGACCGGACTGCACCTTAGTCGATCACCTGCTCGATGACCTGTCCATCTTGCTTGGATATGATGCGTAAGGTCGGCAAGTAGACAATAAACTTGCCGCCAGCATCCAGATATGCCGCTTCCCTTTTGATGAATTCATCCAGAAAGTAATACGGCAGAATCATCATGTATTCGGGCGGGTTGGCGCGCCCTTCTACCTCCGAAATGATCGGGATCCGACAACCGGATATCTCCATGCCCCATTTCATTGGATTTCGATCCAATGCCGCATAAATGTCATCACGGGTGAAGCCACAATGCTGCATCACGGTATTGCCCCGAGTGGAAGCACCATAGGCGGCAATACGCTGTCCTTTGCCGCGAATTTGTTTGACCAACTTGCGTAACCGGGTCCGAAACTGGTCAATCCGCGCCCCAAAATCCGCAAAGGCCTGCACAGAATGTAAGTCCTGTTGCCGCTCCGCCGCCAATGCCTGCGCCACCGCCTCGCTCTGTTGGTCGGAACGCGAAACAAACAGCCGGATACTGCCACCATTAATCGAATTGAACGTCACATCGTTCACATGAAGACCCTGCGCCTTCACCAGTTTTTCGAACGACAACAGCGTATAATACGCCACGTGTTCATGACCGATCATGTCATAGCCAAGATCGCGCACCATATTGGTGGTATAGTTCATTTCGACGATCCACAGCCCGTCGTGATCCAAACACTGCTTGATATCCTGCACAAATTTCTTTGGCTCATCCAGATCGTAAAACATCGAGATAGAGGTAATGACCTTGGCCGTACGTCCAGCCAGAACCTGCTTCGCATTGTCCGCCGTGAAATAGCTGTTTACTGGCAAAATACCATGTTCCGGTTTGATGTCATCAATGGCATTTGATGGGTCAAAGCCGATTTTTACCAACTCATCGACCGAAAAACTTTTGAGCAAAGTGCCATCATTGCACCCAGTATCAATACAAATATCGCCCGCGCCCAACTTGGCGCGCACCACCACATCGTGCGTAATACCCTTCAAATGGTCGCGCATGGTTTGGTTGGTCCCGGAACGATACCAATAAGAGGCATACATCAGGTCTGAATTGACCGTGTGGTGCAGTTGCAAAAACATGCAATGTGGGCAATATACCAGATCAAGTGGCACCCGCACCGGGTCCGGCTCATCAGGCTGGACAAACATGCCGGTGACGCATTGCTCGCCCAATGACACCACGGGTACCAGATCCGGTTTGTTACAAATTCGGCAATCGTCTCGCTGTTCAAACACCGGGCGATTTCCACAAGTGGTATTGCACGATCATTGGCTGTTCCCGGCAGCCGCCAGATCGGACTGCATCATTTCCGTTACCAATTGCTCAAAGCTGGTGGTTGGCTGCCAACCCAGAATTTTGCGAGCCTTGCTGGCATCGCCGCGCAATTCCTGCACCTCGGTCGGCCGAAAATAAACCGGATCAATTTTGACCAATATATCACCCGTCTGGTCATTCACCCCGACTTCGTCAGTGCCAGAGCCATTCCAGACAATCGGTATGTCTACATGGGCAAAGGCCAGCTCGACAAATTCGCGCACCGAATGGCTTTCACCGGTCGCCAAGCAATAATCATCTGGCTCGTCCTGCTGCAACATGCGCCACATGCCTTCGACATAATCCCGGGCGTGTCCCCAATCACGGCGCGCATCGATATTACCCAAAAACAGTTGTTTTTGCTTGCCATGATGGATCCCCGCCACAGCCCGGGTAATTTTGCGGGTAACAAAAGTCTCCCCGCGCATGGGTCCTTCATGATTGAACAAAATCCCGTTGGACGCGTGCATCCCGTAGGCTTCACGGTAATTGACTGTGATCCAGTAGGCGTACAATTTTGCAGCGCCATAGGGCGAACGTGGATAAAACGGGGTGGTTTCTGATTGTGGATTTTCCTGTGCCTTGCCGAACAATTCCGAGGTTGAGGCTTGGTAGAATCGGACCTGATCCTGAATTTCTAAAATTCGAATAGCCTCTAACAATCGCAACGTACCCAGCGCATCGGCATTTGCGGTATATTCGGGTGTTTCAAAACTGACATGCACATGACTCTGCGCGGCCAAATTATAAATCTCGGTCGGTTTTATTTCTTGCATCAGGCGGATCAAATTAGTCGAATCGGTCATATCGCCATAGCGCAAGTGGAACCGGGTCTCTTGCGCCCTTGGGTCGACATATAGGTTATCGATCCGTCCGGTATTGAATGAGGACGAGCGGCGCTTCACCCCATAAACAATATATCCCTTATCGAGCAGCAATTGAGCCAGATATGCCCCGTCCTGCCCGGTAATTCCGGTAATCAACGCTATTTTTCTGGTCACGATACTTTTCCGAATCCAGCCATGAACCAGATTCATACCGGGTTTCGTCCGCGCACTCCACAGATTAGTTCGCGGGAGCAGATGCACCAAAACTCTTATTTGTATGGGCGGTTTCAAACCGACGCAGGTCGCTATCCGTCGATTACAATTTCTAATCCCCGCAGGCAGAGCCGGGCCTACCCTGCCCTTCTTGAAAACCCACCTATTCCGCGAGGGCCAAATGAACGAAACCACATTGTTGCAACTTCCTTATATCATTGAGGCACAGGCCCAAAAACACGTTACCCACAATGAAGCCATTCGGGCACTGGACGCCTTGATTCAGCTCTCCGTACTGGACCGTAATTTGGCCAACCCACCGATCAGCCCTTCGGAAGGAGACCGATATCTCGTCGCAACCAGCGCCACCGGAGCTTGGGCCACAAAAGCCGGACAAGTCGCCGCATGGCAGGATGGGGCATGGATGTTCTATGCGCCCGCCCTTGGATGGCGCTGTTGGGTCGCTGATGAGGCTGTATTGCTGGTTCATGATGGCAGCGTTTGGCAAACCCTGTTCGCACAAAGCAGTGGTGGATCATTTTTGCTCAACCAGTCCGCAGCAGGTGCTGCCAACAGCTTTGCAATCCTCGAAGAAGAACTGGCCCTCATCGGTGCCTTTACCGACAGCACCATTCAAATTCCCGACCGAGCCATTGTCTTTGCGGTTTCCAGCCGAACCACCCAGGCCGTCACCGGGGCCGCTTCTTACGATTGCGGCTTGGCGTCCGATGTCAGCAAATATGGTGGCGCGTTGAGCGTTTTAATCGGTGCCACCAATTCCGGCGTGACTGGTTCCACCGCATTTTATGCCGACACAGCCATCCGGATCAGCGCCAATGGCGGCAGCTTTACCGGTGGAAAAGTACGGATTGCCCTTCATTTTGCGCTGTTTGGCGCACCCACTTCTTAGAGAGAGAGAGGAATTTCCCATGACTGATCGTTTTGAAAACACCCATACTGGACTGGATAGCCCAGCCGCCCACGCATTTGCCATTGTCCCTGATGATGCCAATGATCTGCCAGAGGTGACCCGCGCTTTGTTCGTCGGTATCGGTGGTGATATCACCGTAATCACCAAATCCGGCAGTGAAGTGCTGTTTAGCGGCTTGGCTAGCGGCGATATTCTACCGGTCCGTACGCTACGGATCAAAGCCACCGGAACCAGTGCCGGGAATATCGTGGGGTTAGTGTAATGCGAATACAAACTTGTCGCACCTCGCTTGCGGGGGCACAGCGCAGGGCCGCCGTATGGTGGCCCAATGGGGCCAGCATGGCCATAGAGCCGACCAGCAATCGAGCAATGGTTTCCGGTGTGACGTTGCCGCTTTCTAATTTGGTTTCAGTCAATCGAAACAGTATTGGCACGGCTCTTCGGGCCGATGGGTCTTTACAGAAATTTCAAGCCAACCAATTGCGGGCCACTGACCGGGGTTTACTGATCGAACCCACTGCGACCAATGTTATCTTGCAAAGCCAGTCATTTGGGATGGCACCGTGGTTTGACGTTGCAGCGAACATTGCCGCAGGTGGACCCGGTCCGGACAATACAATGAATTCGAACAAATTGGTCGAAAACAGTACCTCTTCAACCCATTATGTCGTGCAAACGGTCAGTTTGGTAGCTGGTACCGAGTACACGTCATCTTTTTACGTGAAGGCAGTTGGTCGTGAACGAGTTCAAATCAGGTGTAATGATGGTGCAGACTGGGCGCGGTGCTCCTTTAACCTAAACACGGGCCTTGCGGAAACTCCGACGGCGGGCAGCGCACAAATTACCGCGCTGGCCAACAACTGGTTCCGGATATCGGTCACCGGCACTCCAACCATAGGTACAGGCTCAGGCATTCAGCTCTATCTGCTCGATGATGTAGGTAATCTTTCCTATTTGGGCGATAGTGTTTCAGCAGTTGAAGTTTGGGGCGCACAGCTGGAAAGCGGCACCTTTGCGACCAGTTACATCCAAACCACAGCAACCAGCACAACCAGAAATGCCGACAACATTTCATTGATCCCAAGTGGCAATTTGCCATTTGCCGGGTTTAATCCAAATGTTGGGACATTTGTTGTTGAGCACGTGAAGGACCAAACCAACACCGGCTTTACTCGGTTGTTTGCCATCAACAAGGGAAGTGGGAATGACGAAATTACCCTATACACATTTAATGGAAACATCTCGGTTCTGATCGCAGCTGGCGGAGTTTCCCAAGCCGATATGATCGGTGGATCTTACGCAATCGGAACCATTGGACGAACCGCCATGGGCTATGCCAGCAATGACATTGCCATATCCACTGATGGTGGCGGCATTGTTGCTGATCCGAGTGCAAATCTTCCCACGGGATTGACAGTGGCCAATATCGGTTCGCTAGCCGGTGGAACGCAGTTGAATGGAACCATTCGGGCGCTTACCTATTTTCCAACTCGTTTGTCTAATAGTGAATTGCAAGCCTTAAGTGCTTAGCGGCCGTATCCATTAGGATTTTGGGTTTGCCAACGCCAGTGGTCCGCGCACATTTGCTTTAACCCCCGACTGGCCCGCCAATTCAATACTTGGTGGGCCAGATCGGCATTGGCCAAGGTAATTGCGACGTCTCCGGCGCGAACCGGACCCGTTTTGCAGGTAAATTTTTGGCCAGATGCATGTTCAAAAGCGGTGACCACTTCACGAACGCTAAACCCAGTTCCTGTACCCAGATTTAGTGTAATGGATTGCGCTTGGGTCAGCATATAGTCTAATGCCGCCACATGGCCCTCCACCAAATCCAATATGTGAATATAATCCCGCACACCAGTGCCGTCCGGTGTTGGATAGCTATCGCCATGAATGGTTAGAACATTCTGTCGACCTGCTGCCAATTGGCCCAGAAACGGGAATAAATTGTGCGGAAATCCCGTTGGGCCTTCACCGACCTTCCCACTTTCATGAGCCCCAGCTGGATTAAAATACCGCAAATTGGCCAAATGGAAACCTGAACCGCTCTGGCTGATATCCCGCAAGATTTGTTCGCACATCCATTTGGAGCGGCTATAGGGGTTGATCGGGCCAAGCGGGTCGTCCTCCCGAAATGGTTGACCGTCATTTTGAGCGTAAACGGTTCCGGTGGAGCTGAACACAAACGCCTGCACCCCAGTACTGGCACTGACTTCCGCCAAATTGAGGGTCGAAAGAAGGTTATTGCGGTAATAAATTTCCGGCGATTGCACCGATTGGCCGATCGATTTTAACCCGGCAAAATGCAAAACGGCCTGAAAGTCGTGCACCGCAAACAGGGTCTGTACCTGATCACGCTGGCTGACATCCATTTCGACAAATTCTAGTTCGCAACCGGCCAACTCCTGCAAAGGAGTCAGCACTTGTTTTGAGCTATTGGATAAATTATCGACCAGCACGGGCGTATGACCGCGTGCGGTCAGCGCCAAAACGGCATGAGAGCCAATATATCCGGTGCCACCGGTAACCAGAATGTGCATGGCTTTACCTATAATCCTTCGCCAATCGATGCCACCAAATCAGTTCCTTGTAAATCCAGCAGTTTTGGCTATTAAACTTCAAACCGCAACTTCCAACCGATTGCTCTCATGGACAAAACCTGAAAAACTCGTGAAAATGGTTGCGAAAATTAGATAAATTGATTGGGTTTGAAATGCGAATATCCCCAAAAAAGGGCAGGATCGTTCGATTCAGCCTGATGGGTCTAGCTGTCATCGGCTTGAGTATTGCCATCCCAAGGGCTGGACAGGAAATCAAGGTGAACGCCGCTCGCAATGCCTTGGCCGATCTAACGGCGGCTGGACCAAATGAACGCGCAGAGCTGTACCTCGCCGCAGAGCGGGTTTTTACCAAGCCGGTCGGTTTGGGGGAATGGAACGATCTGGCCGCACAATTTGCATTGCTACAACAACCGATGGATCTGGATCGTGCCGAAGCCCTTTCTTGGGCTGCATTGCAGCGCAGCCCGGCTAGGGCAGAGAGTTGGGCCAGATTGGCCTATATTGAATTGGTTCGTAATGGGAAGTTGACCCCAAAATCCTTTGAATACCTGGAGCGATCATTCATTGTCGAACCCGCCGGATATGGGCAGTTTATGAATTGGCGTCTGAACTTTATGTTTGCCTATTGGTCGCAATTCCCGACACCTTTACAGGAAATGACCATGCGGTCTTTTCGCATGTTGGCCATGCGCCGGGGCAATGATGTGGCCATGCGGGAAGTCGGGGCCCATAACGATGCCGAACTGACAACACGAGCCAAGCTGGCGCTGCAAATACCTGACAACCAATAACCAGCACACTTGGTTCAGCGGCGGTTATATCCGCGCACGGACTGAATGATTTTGTCCTGTGTCTGAGGTTCCAGATACGGGTGCATCGGCAAAGAAATCACCAGATCAGCCTTGGATTCTGAGACTTTCAATCCACCCGGCCCGACTGGAAAATGCTGGTAGGCGCTCTGCCTATGCATGGGTTTTGGATAATATATCGCGCTGGGAATGCCTTGCGCCCGCAAATGGGCGGCCAGACCATCGCGGTCGTTATGTTCAATGGTAAACTGCGCCCATATTGATTGACCGCCATCTATTACCTTTGGCACCGCTGCCACCGCGTCTTGTAATTGATCACAATAGCGCCGGGCGATTTTCTGCCGCTTGTCAATTTCATCTGCAAAAATTTCCAGCTTCTCCAGCAGGATAGCTGCCTGCAAGGTATCCAGCCTTGAATTCATCCCGATGTAGATATTATCATAGCGATCCTCGCCCATGCCATGCACATGCAAAGAGCGGATCATCTTTGCCGTTTCATCACAATTGGTGAGCACCGCTCCACCATCGCCATAACAGCCCAAGGGTTTAGCTGGAAAAAAGCTGGTGGTTGTCACATCGGCCCAATGCAGCGGATGGTGACCATGCAAGGTACAACCAAAGCCTTGCGCCGAGTCTGCAATAAGTTTCAACTCATACTTCTTAGCCAATTGAGCCAAAGCGGGGTAATCGGCAGGTTGCCCAAACAGATCGACCGCAATGATCACTTTCGGGGTGAGTTCACCTTGTTCAATCACCTGCACGATGGCCGCTTCCAACGCAGCCGGGTCCATGTTGTAGGTATCCGGCAATATATCGACAAAGACCGGAATGGCACCAAACCAAGGGACAATTTCCCCCGTAGCCACAAAGGTAAAGCTCGGGCAAAAAACTGCGTCGCCGGCACCAATGCCCCAGGCCCGCAATGGGAGCGCCAGCGCATCGGTACCATTTGCACAACCGATCACATGACGCGCCGCGCCAAATTCTCCCAGCTGCTGCTCAAATTGTCCGACCTGTGGCCCTAGCACATAGCGACCATCCGCCAACACATTTGCGATGGCCGTTTCAATTTCACTGCTAATTCTGGCTCGCTGCGCTTGCAAGTCGATAAAGGCGATGCCCATGGACTTAATTTCCTTATCCACCAAACCGGAAAAACTACCGACTGATGTCCATAGCCACGAGATGTATAACGGAGCGTTTGATGGGTAAACTGCCAACTGGCCTCATCCCGTCACTTTAGGTTGCAAATCATGACCCATTTTTACGGACAACCGGCCAAGCAGAAAATTGGCAAGAACACAACAAACCTACCCTTTCTTGGCTGGATCAAGCAATTTCCATTGGTTGCTTGGCCGTTTTCGGTTACCATACTTACTTGGCTGATCAAGTAATCGGCTAAATATTGCTATGATCATAAAGAGTTGCGGCTGGGAAATCGTCTTTTTGTGGGTAATTTTGTTGTTTTGTTTCAGGCAATGCAAGGATACGGGGTGTGAATTCGATTATGGTTGATCAGGTGCGACAACAGGCGCGCGCAGGACAAACACCGTTATTTTTGCGCCTGCGCTTTCAGTTGCTAGGCGGATTGCTGTTCGCGGTATTTTTGCCAGCTTTCTTACAATATTTTTTGGGGCAACCATTTTCCTCTTTTGCTGGAAACTCCATGTTGGTGGCCAATTTTGCCTTTCTGGCTGGCGCCTATATTTTGAGCCGGATTACGGTGTATCCAGGCATTCGTCGCAGCTTTTATATCATCCCGGTATTTTCCGGTGTTTATGCTTTGGCTCTAGTTTTTCTGATTTTTCTGCGCTTTGACTATAGTCGTTTACTGCTCACGATGAGTTATAGCCTGACCATTACTTGGTTTTATGTTCTGCATTATCTGACCTCGCGAATGCAACGACCATTTTTTGCCATTGTTCCCGCTGGCCAAACCCAAACCTTAAGCGCGGTATCCAATGCAGATTGGTTCGTTTTGTCTGCCACATCAGACGGCAAGATCGATCTACCCCCGAATTGCCAAGCGGTCATTACCGATTTTCATGCCGAGATGGATGAGCATTGGCAGCGGTTTTTGGCCCATTGCGCGCTGTCCGGCACGCCGGTTTTTGATCATCGACAAGTTCGCGAATCCCTGACCGGAAAAGTGCGGATCAAACATATTTCGGAAAATACCTTGGGTACTTTGGTTCCCAATATCATCTACATAAAATTCAAGGCGTTGGCTGATTTTTTACTGGCGGTACTTGTAGTTATTTTGGCCGCACCGATCCTGCTATTGATCGCCATTGCCATCAAATTGAGCAGTCCCGGCCCCGTCCTGTTTCGCCAGCCTAGAATGGGCTATTGTGGCAAACTGTTTGTTTGTTACAAATTTCGCAGCATGCAGGGCTGTGCGACAAGCGCGGCCCAGAAAAAGAGCAATCCGCTTGAAGCCGCGATGACGCGGGAAAATGATCCGCGCATCACCCGGCTCGGAAAATTTCTACGAAAATCCAGGTTGGATGAATTACCACAGATCATCAATATCCTAAAAGGTGAAATGAGCTGGATTGGCCCACGCCCTGAAGCAGAAGTGCTGTCCAACTGGTATGAGGAAAAACTACCCTTTTATAGCTACCGCCATGTGGTTCGTCCCGGCATCAGCGGCTGGGCGCAGGTTAATCAGGGCCATGTGGTCGAGGTGGATGACGTAGATCAAAAACTGCAATTTGATTTTTATTACATCAAAAATTTTTCACCGTGGCTCGACATTATTATTCTGTTTTTGACCCTCAAAACTATTTTCACTGGAAGCGGTGCCAAATAGCGCCAAAGCTAATTGGTTGGACCAATTTTACCAGTCAATCTGAAACCGCATTTGCACCCCGTCGGCCACAAACCGGTCCCCGGTCGCATCGGTATAATTCAGCTTTACCCGTAAATGACTTTCCGGATACCAAGTCAGCCCCACGGTCCAAGCATCGGCTTGCTCATCACCCGCCCGTCTCGCATCCAACGTATCGAAGCGAGCCACCACTTCCCAACCGCCAAATCCACCAGCAGAAACGGGGCGTAAGGGTTTGGTGCGATCAAACTTACCGGAACTGGCTTGATATTTTCGAGTCTCTCCGGTCAGGAAAAACCCGGCTTGCACAAATGCACCATTGGCACTGCCCAAATCGCCATCTTCGCGCATGTATTCACCTTGTGCATGAAATGAACCGATCACCGTCGCGACTTCCAACCCGTACAACAAAGCATCATCACCAATCGCTGGTTTGATCTTTTCCGAAGCCTGATGTGCCCCCCAACGGGCTGAATGTTTCGGCGCACCCAAGGCTCGGTCCGTATGGCGAATAGAAGCTCCCATATGCAGAATTTTTCCGGTTTGGTTGATCGGGGCAAACGTGCCGCGCGCGCTCCAAACCGTGTTGCCCGGTTTTCCGTCCTGTTCCCCATTAATCGAATTTCCAAACAGACCTGCACTTAATCCGTAATTGCTTCCGGTTTTTGAAACGACAGCACCCAGCCGTCGGTCCAGACCAAACGCATCGGTAATCATGCCCCGCTCCAAGAACGAGATATGCCGCGAAGAGGTTTGCTCTTCCATCGAATTGGTGGTTTTCATCTGTCCGACTTTGATCATCACCGGGCCATTCCAGGCAATGTTCACATCTTTGAAGGTGGTCTTGCCACCGGCAAAATCCAACTCACCGACATATTTGAATGCGCCGTATTGTCCCTGGATGCCGATTCGCGCCGCCCGAAACTCGTCTGCGTCGGTTTCACGCAATGGCCCGCCAATTGGCGTCTCATTCAAAGAAGCAATATCATAATAAACTCGGCCCCGCAGTTTCAGCCAGTTTCCTTTGTCGTCCTCATATTTTGGCGCACCATGAAACAATTTGGCTACAGCATTGGCCTCGGTTTTCTCGGCTGCCAATGCCGCTGGTGCCGAGAGGGCAAAAGCGCCCAGAACTGCAAATCCAACAGTCGATTTCAGTGATCTATTCATAGCCCGCTCCTAACTTGGGTTTGTTTGCGCAGCTTTAAGTTCGGCTGGTGAACCTTTTATGACAGGCCTGCTTTTAGCTAAATTTTTGCGGGAAACACAACGAATACAGATTTACATTATCCAAATAGCCGGAGTAAACAGCGACAGAAACCCATCGCCATTTATGGCCTTGGCATCTGAATTGTGAGATGAACCGTTGGATACTGATGATCTGAACAATCTTGTTGCTGCAATTTTGATCCCAGCGATTGTGCTGGATTCAGAATTTCGGATATTGGCCGCCAACCGACCATCCAGAGCCTTGTTTGATTCCAAACTTCAAGGTCTCGACTTTGTTCGGATCGTACGCCAGCCCGGCGCGCTGGAATGTCTGGCCAACGTGATCAAGGTCCGAAAGCCGGTACAATGCAAATTGGTTCTGCATCAGCAAACCCCGCGCACCTTTTTGGCCAATGCAGCACCGTTGAGCGACCCTTCGATCGAAGTGGAACACATCCTGTTTACCTTGCAGGATATTTCCGACCGGATAGATGCGGAAAAAGCCCGCAGTGCTTTTGTAGCGAATGTCAGCCACGAATTACGATCCCCGCTGACCTCTTTGCTGGGCGCTGTGGAAACCTTGAAGGGTCCAGCCCGCAATGACCCAAAAGCCCGTGAGCGGTTTTTAGATCTGATGCAAAATGAAGCCGAGCGGATGTCTAGGTTGGTCGCGGATCTGTTATCCCTCTCTAAACTGGAAGCCAAAGAGCACCTGCCCCCCAAGACCCGAATTGATCTGTTGAAAATCATTCAAAAGGTCGAACAATCATTGGCCGCCAGCAGGTCTGAATATGCTGGCCGGGTTGAAATTCAAGCGCCTGCACCCTTGCCCATGATCCGTGGCGATCAAGATCAAATGACTGAGGTGTTCCAGAATTTGATCGAGAATGCCTTAAAGTACAGCAAGCCCGACACGCCGGTTCTCCTCAAGATCACCCATGAGTTCAAACCAAAAAATCAGCTTACGGTTCACATAGAAGACCAGGGAGAAGGCATCGCGCCCGAACACATTCCGCGCCTGACTGAGAGGTTTTACCGGGTGGACAAGGGTCGTTCGCGCCAAACCGGCGGTACCGGCTTGGGATTGGCCATTACCAAACACATCCTGAACCGACACCGGGCACGTTTGACCATTAGCAGCCAATTGGCCAAAGGCACTACGATCAGCGTTCGACTGAAGGTCTAAATCCGGTTGCCCGACACAAAATGCAAATTGTCATAAAACTGTCATTCAAATGTAACAAATAGATCGCGGAACAAACGTATTCGGGGGTCGAAAGGCGAAACGGGTTCGTCTGTTTGGGAACAAGAATGATGAACATCAAAATGATAACAACCAGTCTGCTGGCCTTGAGCGTGGTGGCTTGTTCACCCAGTGCCGATCAGGACAACAACAATACCGTCGCAGCCCCGGCCAAACCAGCCGGGCGGGACCATATCAAGATCGTCGGTTCTTCCACTGTGTATCCATTTTCTACCGTGGTGGCCGAGAATTTTGGACGAACGACCCGCTTCAAAACACCTGTGGTTGAAAGCACAGGCTCTGGCGGTGGATTAAAACTGTTTTGTGCCGGATTGGGCGAACGCCATCCAGACATCACCAATGCCTCCAGACGGATCAAATCCTCAGAGATCAAAAATTGCACCGAAAATGGTGTCACTGAAATTATCGAAGTAAAAATTGGCTATGATGGTATTGTGTTGGCCAACTCCCGCAAAAATCCGCAGTTGGAGATATCCCTGCACGATTTGTTTCTGGCGCTGGCCAAAAATGTGCCCGATGGTGGGCAAGGCCTAACTGTTAATCCTTACAAGACTTGGGCCGATGTCAATCCAGACCTGCCGGCCATCAAGATCGAAGTCATGGGACCGCCACCTACTTCCGGCACCCGAGACGCCTTTGTTGAATTGGCCATGGAGGGTGGGTGCAAATCCATTGACTGGATCAAAGCCCTGAAGCAAACCGACAAACCAGCCTATAAGGCCTTGTGTCATACTATCCGCGAAGACGGTGCCTTTATTGAAGCGGGCGAGAATGACAATCTGATCGTTCAAAAACTAAACGCCAATCCGAACGCCTTTGGCATTTTTGGCTTCAGCTTTTTGGACCAGAATCTGGATACCATTCAAGGTAGTCTGATCGACGGCGTGCCTCCTGAATTTGACCGAATTGCCGATGGTGATTACCCAATTTCCCGCTCATTATTTTTCTATGTCAAGAAAGCCAATATTGGTCAAATACCGGGTGTTCAAGAATATATGAATGAATTTATCAGCAACAAGGCTAGCGGCAGTGAAGGGTATTTGACCGATCGTGGTTTGATCCCGATGCAACCGGCCGAACACGCCAGTTGGGCCGACAAGATCAATCGGCTTGAACCCTTGCAACTGGATTAGGAAACCGCCTTGGAACCCCCCAAAACCATGGAACTGCGCCGCACCGGCAAACTGGTGAAGCTACAGGAGCAAATCATCATCATTGCGTTGATGCTTTGCTCGCTGGCTGCCATTTTGGTAACTGTCGGTATCGTGGCATCCTTGGCCTTTGAGGCATTTCAGTTTTTTCAGAAAATACCGGTTTCCGAATTCTTGTTTGGTCTGGAATGGAGCCCTCAAACCGCCATTCGAGACGATCAAGTCGGAGCCAGCGGCAAGTTTGGCATTTTGCCGTTACTGGGTGGCACCTTGATGATCAGCACAATTGCCATGGCTGTCGCCACCCCGTTGGGATTGTATTCAGCAATTTACTTGAGTGAATATGCCAAACCAAGAACTCGGGTCTGGGTAAAACCAATGCTGGAATTGCTAGCGGGTATTCCCACCGTGGTTTACGGGTTTTTTGCCGCCCTTGTGGTGGCCCCACTGATCCGCTCCACCGGCTCTGGCATCGGGTTCGAAATTTCATCAGAAAGCGCATTGGCGGCGGGGCTGGTCATGGGGATCATGTTGATCCCATTCATTTCCTCGCTGTCGGATGATGTGCTTTGCGCCGTGCCCAAAACCATGCGAGAGGCCTCTTTGGGGTTGGGCGCAACCCGTTCAGAAACAGTTAAAAACGTCATTCTGCCCGCCGCCAATGCCGGGATTATCGGCAGCTTGCTCTTGGCCGCATCCAGAGCCATCGGCGAAACCATGATCGTGGTCATGGCGGCCGGGCTTTCGGCAAAACTGACCCTCAATCCATTGGAAGCCGTCACCACAATGACGGTACAGATTGTCACTTTGCTAACCGGAGATCAGGAATTTGACAGCGCCAAAACGCTGGCCGCGTTTGCCATTGCTTTGTTTTTATTCGTACTGACCATGATCTTGAACGTAATTTCCCTTAAAATTGTTGACAGATACAAGACGATCTATGCCTGATTATACACTGACAACTTCGGAGAATTTACAACGTCGCCATGCGGCGGAAGCGCGCTTTCGGTGGATTGGCCGGCTGGCGGTCTTACTGTCGCTCGGGTTTCTGGTCTTGATGTTTTTCTCCATATCGACCCGTGGAATGGGCGCCTTTGGTCAAACCCATATCCAGCTAGAAATTCATTTTGATGAAGCTATGTTAGACCCGAACAAGCAGCGCGACCCACAACAATTGGCCCGAGCCAATTACAAGCCGATAGTAAACCAAGCATTGTTCGAATTGTTCCCAGAGGTTCAAACGCGCCGCGCGCAACGAAGCCTCTACCGACTACTGTCCAGTGGCGCAGTGTTTGATCTAGCCAACATGGCCGGGCAAAATCCGGACCTAGTCGGCTCAACACAATTGCTCTGGCTTCCGGCATCGGCAGAAGTTGATCTGTTCATGAAGGGCAAGGTTGATGTCAGTCTCGAAGAAAAGCTGCGCCGCTTGAAAAACAACGAGATCGCTTGGATCAACCAACTGAAAGTTAAGCGCCAGATACGTAAGAAATTCAATACGGCTTTTTTCACCAAAGGCGATTCCAGAGAACCAGAACTATCCGGAATTTTAGGCGCGATGATCGGCTCTTTCTTAAGCCTGCTGGTTTGTTTTTCCATCGCGTTTCCGGTCGGGGTTCTAACCGCCGTATATCTGGAAGAGTTTGCCAAAAAAACCCGCTTTACCGATTTGATCGAGATTAACATCAATAACTTGGCCGCCGTGCCGTCCATTGTGTTTGGCCTGCTCGGCCTGTCCATTTTCCTGGGCGTATTTCACATGCCAAGGTCCACTCCGTTGGTCGGTGGCTTGGTCTTGGCCTTGATGACCTTGCCTACCATTATTATTGCGGCTCGCGCCGCGTTGCGCTCGGTGCCCAACACGATCCGAGAAGCCGCTTTGGGCCTTGGCGCGAGCAAAGTGCAAACCACATTTCACCACGCAGTACCCTTGGCCATGCCCGGCATGTTGACCGGCACCATTTTGGGGATGGCCGGTGCCTTGGGCGAAACGGCCCCCTTGTTGATGATTGGCATGGTGGCATTTATCGTCGATGTACCACAAGGCATCACCGACGTGGCAACCTCTTTGCCGGTTCAAATATTCTTGTGGGCCGATAGCCCGGAAAAAGGGTTTGTCGAACGAACCTCAGCAGCCATTATGGTGCTACTGGCCTTTCTGGTTTTAATGAATTTGTTTGCAGTTTTCCTGCGCCGAAAACTGGAGAAACAATGGTAATGGGATCCATCATGAAAATCCAAAAAGAAACGGCCGAACCGGCCAACCTTTCACTGGCCAGTTCCGGCATTTTAAGTGCGCAGAACGTTGATGTGTTTTATGGCGACCAACAAGCCATCAACAATGTATCGTTTGAAATACCCGAAAACCAGATCACCGCCCTCATCGGCCCTTCCGGTTGTGGCAAAAGCACGATTTTACGCTGTTTCAACCGGATGAATGACACCATCGACATTTGCAAAGTAACTGGCGACATTCGCTTTGCCGGGCAAAATATCTATGATCCGAAAGTAGACGTAGTGGCCTTACGCGCCCGCATCGGCATGGTGTTTCAAAAAGCCAATCCATTTCCAAAGTCGATCTTTGAAAACGTGGCCTATGGCCCGCGCATTCATGGGCTGGCCAGTTCGAAAGACCATCTGGAAGAAATTGTCATCTCTTCGCTCAAAAGAGCTGGGTTGTACAAGGAGGTCGCGGATCGATTGCAGGAAAGCGGCACGGGATTGTCAGGCGGTCAACAACAACGATTGTGTATTGCCCGGGCTATTGCGGTCGATCCACAAGTGATTTTGATGGACGAGCCGTGCTCGTCACTCGACCCAATTGCCACAGCGATCATTGAGGAGTTGATGGAATCGATGAAACAAAATTACACGATTGTGATCGTTACCCATTCCATGCAACAGGCCGCCCGCATTTCACAAAAAACCGCCTTTTTCCATTTGGGCGACCTTGTCGAATTTGGCGATACCGAAGCCATCTTCACCAACCCGATACAGACACGAACCCAAAATTACATTTCCGGCCGGATAGGATAGGAACCAACGATGAATACCGATCATATTGTCAGTTCCTTTGACAACGCCCTGAACAAGAATGAAAGTCTGATCTTGGAGATGGGCGGGCAGGTTGAACAACAACTGGCACTGGCCACCCGGGCCTTGCAAAAAGAAGACGCGAAACTCTCCAAAAAGGTCGTAACCAACCATAACCGCATCAGCGCGATAGAGGCTGAGATCAATGCCAGCGCCATTCAATTGCTGGCCTTGCGACACCCGGTAGCAGTTGATCTACGCAATGTGGTGATGTCGTTACGAATTGCTGGGCATTTGGAACGGATCGGGCAATATACCAAAAACATGGCACGGCGCACCCATACCATCACCAAGGCCGATGCCTTTACCGGGTCAATCGATACACTGGCCCGGATGAGTGATCTGGTGCAAAGCATGATCCGCTCAGCGCTCGATGCCTATAACAATCGCGATGTCGAAATTGCCGAAGACGTTCGGGGGGAGGACGAAAGTGTTGATCAAATGCACAACACCCTGTTTCGAGAATTGCTGACCTATATGATGGAAGATCCACGCAATATTTCCGGCTCCATGCACTTGTTGTTCATTGCTAAAAATATCGAACGAATGGGCGACCACACGGCGGAAATTGCCCAAGAAGTCATCTTTATGGTGACCGGAAACTGGCCAACCGATAAACGAGCCAAAGGTGACAAGACCAGCCGGATGATTTTTAGTCCTGAAGATCTGGACATTCGCCCAGATACAAAAGACCAAGGCTGATCATGACCCCCTCCATCCTGATTGTTGAGGACGAATTGGCGCAGGCGCAAATCCTGCAATACAATCTGGAAGCGGCCAATTTCACAGTAACGCATGCGATCAATGGCGAGGATGGTTTGGCAAAGGCACAGGAAATATTACCGGACCTGATTTTACTCGACTGGATGTTGCCCGACATGCCGGGCACTGAAGTCTGCGCCAAAATCCGAACAATGCCCGACACCAAAGAAATTCCGGTGATCATGCTGACCGCCCGGGGCAGCGAAGATGACAAGGTCAGAGGCTTGAACATCGGGGCGGACGATTACGTGGTCAAACCCTATTCAATTCGAACTTTGATTGCCCGTATCAAGGCCAATTTGCGTAAAAGTGGGTTGGGTAAAATTGATCTAACATTTGGCGATATTACCATGAACACCCTGACCTACCGGGTGCAAAGAGATGGAGCTTCAATCAAACTAGGGCCCACCGAATTTCGACTGCTCAAAACCTTTCTAGCTTACCCAAAAAAGGTGTGGAGCCGGGCGCAATTACTCGATCATGTCTGGGGCACCGATGTCTATGTGGATGACCGAACCGTTGATGTGCATATCGGCCGGCTGCGCCGCGCCATGAATATCGACAATAAACCCGACATCATCCGAACCGTGCGCGGCGCTGGCTACGCACTGGACACCGAGAAATAACCAGATCGTCAGGCCAAAGTTCAAACCCAGAGCCACGTCCTCAAGAGCTAAGCGTCAGCATCGCGCCCTGCGAGGCCGCTTCGCAGCACCTCAGGATGAGGAGGACAAGAAAGAGTGGCGAACCTTGAGCAAGAACCCTCAAACTCTTATCTTCCAAAGCGCGTCGGCCGGTCAGGCCGCCCCGTCGGAGGCGCTTCTTCGCGCCGTGAGACAGAAAATGACGGAGAGACAGGCGGCCTATCTTATGTTTCTTAGCGTTGCATGATGTCCCACAATCCTTTGAATATATGGGTTCTTTCAGTTTTGTAATTCCACCCTGTTTGCATATGTCCCATTTTGTTTCACTTGAAAATGGGGATGAAAGTGGGGATGGGAACAAAGCAAATATCAGTTTCGCTAAATACCTTGGTATTAGGAGAAACATTTTATGGCTAGAACAATTCACAAATTAACAGCAGCCCAAGTTAAAGCTCTACAGAACCCAGGACGACACAGCGATGGTGGTGGACTTTATATCAACGTCACGAAAACGGGAACAAAAAGTTGGCTGTTCATCTGGACAAATCGTGGGCGTAGGCGAGAAATGGGACTTGGACCGTTCCCTGCTGTATCAATGGCGCACGCCCGAGATAAAGCTATTGGATACCGCCAAGATGTTGCAAATGGAAACGACCCAATCCAAGAGCAAAAAAAACTAGCGGAGCCGAACTTTTTGGGATGTTTCAAAGAATTTCTTACCGCCAAAGAGGCCGGCTGGAAGAACTACAAACACAGACAACAATGGCACATGACTCTGATGTGTTACGGTCGACCTTTGCATTCAATAAAAGTTTCTCAAATTACAACACCGGATGTCCTTGCCGTGCTTAAACCGATATGGGTCTCAAAGCATGAAACAGCTAATCGATTGCGCGGTCGGATAGAAGCGGTCTTGGATTATGCCAAAGCTATGGGCTGGCGGTCTGGAGAAAACCCAGCTGTTTGGCGGGGTAATTTGAAATCACTCTTGCCAATTCCCGCGCACACTCGTGTGGTTCACCATCATCCTGCTATGGAACTTAAATCCATACCACAATTTATCGTCGACCTTCAAAAGCGTGATGCCCTTACTGCCCGCCTATTAGAGTTCATTATTCTAACAGCATGTCGGTCAGGGGAGGCCCGAGCAGCACTATGGTCTGAGTTTGATCTTGAGAACCAAGTTTGGACGGTGCCAGCCTCACGCATGAAAACCAATAGGGAACACGTGGTGCCATTATCTAGGCGAGTTTTGGAAATTTTGAATATATGCTCAGAATTTAGTGATGGTGACTTAGTATTCCCGAATCTGAAAAACCTAAAAATATGTTCTGTAAACGCAACACGCAGTCTGCTTCACCGAATGGAATGGAAGAGCGTAACAACCCATGGATTTAGGTCGACATTTAGGGATTGGGCTGGGGACGAAACCAATTTTCAACACGAAACTATTGAATCCGCTCTTTCGCATGTGATCAAGAACAAGGCTGAAGCCGCGTATAGACGCAGTAATGCGCTAGAGAAACGTAGAAAACTCATGCAGGAATGGTCAGATTATTGTTGCTCGAAGGTTTTGGCAACGAACAGGAGTGAGTGCAATTCACCTTCTTCAACCACGCAAGAACAAACTGAACTGACCAGAATGGTTATCTTGAAGTAGACTCAAGATTGTCTGTTTTCATATGAAGTGGGGTACTCAAATACGAACGCATTCGGCGCAAAACCTACAAAACCAGAGATCAAGCAGGATCAGATGTGCTCGATTACATCGAGATATTCTATAATCGAAAACGCAAACATGCTAACAATGGGCTGCTGTCACCGGTAGATTATGGACAGCAGCAAAAACTGAAACTGCAAGGTGCCTACCCTTAGCGAATTTCCTGTTAGGTCAAGCAACGCCAAATCGATGATTAATTGGTTCAAGACATTGCCGGTTTATCTGGAGCTGGATGAATTTCGGGTTATTCATGCCTGTTGGGATGAACCCAGTCTTATGACGATCAATCAGCAAATAAATTCTGACCATACATTAAGCGATGAATTGATCATCCAATCTGCTACCAAAAATTCTCCTGAATACCATGCCATTGAAAACCTGCTTAAAGGCCCAGAAATTCCGTTACCAGACGGGATGGTTTTTTATGACAAGGATAAAAATAAAAGGGATAATGTTCGGATCAAGTGGTGGAACAAAACAGCAGATAATTATCGAGATATTACCGTTGGACCCGACGAAGACATTGCATCAATCCCCAATCACCCCATTCCACCAGATAGCTTGCGCCCAACCTATCCCACAGGCGCACCCGTTGTCTTTGTGGGGCATTACTGGCGAGCAGCGAAAGCGCCGTTAAGTCATAACATCGCCTGTGTAGACTTCAGCGCGGGTAAAGGCGGGCCGTTGATGGCGTATCGTTGGACAGAAGATGACGTTGAGTTGGATTCTAAAAAGTTGATACGGTTCTGAGCTGGCCGCAATTGATGAGCCTCTCCACGCTTGTCTAAAACAGCACTGGAAAAATAACAAAACCCATGCTATGAATACATCAACATCAAGAGTGAGCGGTACGCCGTTCCACCAACCGGCCTCTCCAGGCATCGGTGGTTACATGATGCGGCCTTGAATGCCTCAGGCAAATTGTATGGAGAGTCTTATGTTGAGTTCATCTGTTTGTGCGCGTGTCGAAATGCGTATAGCGAACGGTTATGGAATGCCGTCAAAATCTAGTACCCACCTAAAACCCAGAGTTAGTCACGCACTTCGCCAGTATGCTGGTGATGCTATCCCGTTCATTGCGGAGGTGTTTGTGTTCCCCCACACACAAATGTTGAACGCACCAGCGGAACGTCTTCACCTGTTAGCATTTTCTCTGGCTTCAAACATAACAGATAGGTGTGAACTTACATCATGCCTAACAGAGCATTGTTGGGAGCACGCTGTACTAACAGCATTACGCCAGTCAATCAAAGATTATCGGTTTATTTTCAGAAAATTGAGCGTTCCTGAGTTTCATTTGAACACGTACTGCGCGCTTAAAACCATACTTGACAACACACACGTTATTAAAGCATTTCGCTTGGGAAGTCATGTTTCAGAAACTAACATTTTGAAATTAAATACCCTCCCCGACTGTCTACGTTTACCACCACTGATCAAGCATCTTGGAACCGTTGATGAAGCAGCTTTATACAAGATGTTATTGGAAACACTGGTCGACAAATATAAGGTGTCAAAAAAATAACTCCTTATCACTATTGGCAATACAAAAACTGAAACATCAATATGGAAAATTCTTTGGCGTGAATTGGGCATTGTCGCTCCATCGCTTCCTGTTCTGGCTTGTAAAATTCCAAATGACTTTCAACAGTTGCGCACTGTAAAAAGTCTGCATGACGCGGCGAGAAAATACCAAAATTGCTTAGGGGACTACTATCCTACTTTAGTTGGTAAAGAAGCTATTTTAATTCATCTGTCTGAACCAACCGCAATCGTTTCAATAGCCCGGCGGTATGATGGAGCGTTCATAATCGAGGACATTAGCGGACCGAATAACCGATACCTATCAGAAGAGTGGACCGCATTTATTAGCGCAAAACTTCATGCGGTTGGTATTAAATGCAAGAATGAAATAACCGACCCGCTTATTGAAGAAATGCAAACAGTCATTTGTTCAATTCTCAAGAGCAGTTCTGATCATATTGGTTTTCGCCAATCTCGAGTGAACGATGCTTTACAATTTTTAAAAAGCAGAGAACCAGACCAGCGACACCTAGCTAGGTAATTCGAAAACTACCAATCGATAAACAAAAAGGAAACAACTATGAAAACAGGAAGAAAATTCCCTGAAACACTACGTGACGCTGAAAACATTTTTTACCTGCAATTGCAATCAATCGACATGCTTGAAGGTGATATTTGGTTTGTAAATAACTCAGATGAGACTCTGCTAGAGGTTAGCAATTCCAGCGGTGGATTTGCTGGCGGTACGGATGGGGATGTTGAAGACATTGTCACCATGAGTACGCCAAAACCAACGGTGTACAAAGATGTTAAACCAAAGGAAGCGGTGCGAATAGATACATACAATGAAATTTTTGATGGTGACTTCTATATCGAATTTGGTGCTGAAATAACTTCGCCATCATTTGGTAAAAAACACCTAAAAGGTGAGCTTTTGAAGGGCGGGGATCCGAACGCCACCTTGCTGTGGACCGAGTTACCAGAAATGCCAAACCCTGATGACGCGGCAGAACTTTTATCCCCTGAAAAGGCAGCCAATGATTATGTAGATAGAAGTGGGCAGTATTTGGACAAATCCATCAGTTTAAACCGTGGCGACCTTAGAGCAGATTACGCAGCAAAAAGGTTGGCACCCTCAGGATTGTTACTGGAAAAAACCAATCACCGTAATGGGCGGCTTACAGAGTATAAATTTAGTGATGATGGTGGCAAAACTATTTTTCATACATACGATTTCATGCGAGCCTGTCTCTTTATCGAGGCGTTAAGGTGGTAGTGTTCCCCGTCAGCGCTTATGTCCCATAATTGAGGTTGTTATGTAGTGAGTGTTTTGGTCTCATCTTCGTGACGAAGGAACGAAGATGAGACCAAAACACTGAAACATTTCAATATCGTGCCCCGGACATTTTATCGTTGGGATGACCGATATCTCGAAGGCGGGCCGGAGGCATTGGCCGACAAGCCATCACGCCCTAACCATGTGTGGAACCGTATCCCGCGACAGGTGTATGACCAGATCATTGAACTGGCGTTGAATCGTTCTGAGCTATCACCCAGAGAGCTGGCGGTGACCTTTACTGATACCAAGGGCTATTTTGTATCGGAAGCCAGTGTTTACAGGCTGCTCAAAGCACATGACCTAATTACCAGTCCAGCCTTTGTCGTCATTAAAGCAGCCAATGAATTTAAGGATAAAACCACACGGCCCAACGAGATGTGGCAGACGGATTTCACCTACTTCAAAATCATTGGCTGGGGCTGGATGTATCTATCCACTATCCTTGATGATTACTCCCGGTACATCATCGCTTGGAAACTGTGCAGCACGATGAAGGCCGAAGATGTCACTGACACGCTAAAGCTCGCATTGCAGGCCTCAGGCTGTGATCAAGCCAATGTGTTGCATAAACCGCGCCTGCTGTCTGATAATGGCCCCAGCTATGTTGCGGTAGAACTGGCCGATTGGCTCAAAGACAAAAAGATGAGCCATGTTCGCGGCGCGCCATTTCACCCACAGACGCAAGGTAAGATCGAACGTTGGCATCAGACTTTAAAAAACCGGATATTACTGGAAAATTATTATCTGCCCGGCGATCTGGAAGCCCAAGTCGAGGTGTTCGTCGAGCATTACAACCACCAGCGCTATCATGAGAGCTTGAAAAATGTGACGCCTGCCGATGCCTACTTCGGTAGAGCGCAAATCATCTTAAACAAAAGAGAAAGGATCAAACGAAAAACTATCGAACAGCGTCGCTTGCATCATCAAAGGCAAGTGGCATAATATCAATCAACCAGATGAGGCCAAACACTCAGATCCATTAAGCTACCTCATATGACAAATGTTCTGACGACGGACATCCCTGACGAGGCATACTTCAGCAGTGATGAAATGAAGAAAGCGGCATGATAATCAAACTGGATACACCTTAACTCAGCCGCAAACCTGTGCGGCAAAACAGGACCACTTCAAACCGCTCTGGTGATTTTAAACTAGACCTTTAAATCGGTATAATATGTTACTTTTTACTTTGCCATCTTTCACAATTTTGCTCTGTCTTTTTCCTTCAAAAAGATTAAGTCAAATCAAGGCATTTTTTGCAATGCTGAGTATTGGCTCCGGGCAGATTCACTTGGCAGTTTTAGCCTTCTTTGTCTTTCTGATCACAGAGAATAATTTCAAATTTCCTCGGTATCATCCCAAAGCCCCGGCATTTTTGGCCGGTGTCTTTTTTCTGTATATTGTTCTGATGTCTTTTCGGGACCAAATCGATGCCCGTATCGCGAGCGAATTACTTCAATTGGTTGTATACCTTATTTTCTTTTTTTTGGTTCTGCACCATATTTTAGAACCTAAAAAGTTGAAAATACTACTTTGGGCTATGTATTACTCGTCACTTGTTCTTGCGATCACCGGGCTTACAAATTATGGGTTTGGACTGAAAGTGCCCCCGCATATTTTTATCGCAAGGGGTGGGAATGAAACCGCTACATTTTTGGCGCTTATGGGAATACTACCCGCTACGTATTTTCTAGTAAAAGAAAGAAATATATCTATGATAATAGGTATTGCGGTAATAATACTCTCAATTTATATTTCAACAAGCAGATCAAATTTGCTAATTGTGGCAATGATGTTATTATTAACGTTTGCTTTTCTTTTTAAAAATCTATTTTTACGTGCAATTATTCTTGTTACAATGGTGGGTCTTGCAATTTATCAAGTGAATGAATTGTTTGGCATCTATGAAAGAGAATTAAATTTTTCCGCACTTGAGCGAATAAGACTCGGCGAGTTTGCGTGGCAATTATATTTTGAAAAATTCTGGTTTGGATGGGGTTGGGGGGCAACATGGTCTCTTGCCTCGTTAGTTAGTTATTCCGAGTACCCGCATTTTCACAATACCTATCTTCAACTATTGGTGGAATTAGGTACCATTGGCTGGATCCCGATCGTTGGTTTCTTATTGTTCTTCGTAACGAAAATTTTTCACGGTTTTCGCTCATTATTGCAACGGGATGTCATGCTTTTTGTCATCAACGCATTTATTGGATTGACTGTTTCAGGAATGTTTGAAGCCATGTTGTTTGGAGCTGATCGCGCCCTACAAGTGGTCATAATTCTGGCCCTTGTTGCGCGCACACAACAGATGAACGTGTTGTCAAAATTGTAAACCGGAGGCTCGGTATGTGTGGTATTTGTGGTGTTATTTGGCGACGGGCGCGTTTGGATTCGGAAAACGAAGGCAGGCATATTGTTGAAAAAATGATGACTGCCATGCGACGGCGTGGACCCGATGGACAAGGGCACCATAGTGCGCCCGGCGTTGTCCTTGGCCATCTTCGGCTTTCGATTATTGATATAAAAAAGGGTGCGCAACCCATGTATGCTGCCGATGACAAGGTGGCGATTGTCTACAATGGGGAAACTTATAATTTTCATGATATTCGAGATGGCCTGAAGGCTAAAGGCTGGCAGCCTCGGACCGATTCTGACACTGAAGCTATTTTGGCTCGCTACGTGGAAGATGGCCCCAGTTTCGATCAAGCCTTAAATGGCATGTATTCATATGCAATACATGATCAACGCAACGGTATGCAGGCCGTATATCTTGGCGTTGATCCAGTTGGGATCAAACCACTTTACTTGTTTGAAGATGATGAAGTAACAATTTTTGCTTCCGAGATGAGAGGTATCGATTCTGGACTGCGAGCTCTTGGGGCAGAGCGAGCCGTTGATGAAGCCGGTCTTGCTTCTTATCTGGCCCTTGGATGGGCGCCTGCGCCATCAAGCCTCATGCGGCACGTACGTAAGCTCGGGCCAGGAGAGCGGGTGAAAATTACGCCGGGGTCACAAAACAGAACGCAAAATCTGCCTAGACGGGAAATTCAGCCTGCTGTTGTGCCTACGGACTTTGAGGAGCTTGTTGACCATATTGAGAGGGTCCTTATGGGTGTCCTCAAGCGTCAGATGATTTCTGACGCGCCGTTGGGCTTTTTTCTGTCAGGAGGCATTGATTCCAGCCTGCTGGTCGCAATGGCAACAAAACTTGGAGCATCGGTCAAAACATTTTCTGTCGGTTTTACAGGTGTTGGGCACGGTGTAGCTGCCGCCAATGAGGCTGATATTGCACGCAGTGTCGCGAAATATCTCGGTTCTGACCATCACGAATTACAGGTTGATGCCGATGTGCTTCGATTCCATCTTGATGAGACACTTATCGCGATGGATGAACCGATTGTCGATGCAGCTTGCCTGCCATTGTTGCTCATATCAAAATTTGCCAGCGAACATGTGAAAGTTTGTTTGTCTGGCGATGGTGGTGATGAGCTCTTCGCTGGGTATCCGCGCCATTGGCTTGCTCCTTGGAAAAGAAGATGGCAGCAAAGCCCTACCTTGGCGCAAAGCCTGCTGCGGAATTTGGCAGACTTTCTACCTCGCTCTCCCGGAAGTGGGGTAAAGGAGATTTTGCGAAAGGGAAGAGTAGTTTTATCGCTTATGGATGAGAAAGGGTATGTAGGCGGGCCATTTTCAGGCTCGGGTTCACGATTTTTATCTCAATCGATTGATCTCCCAAAGGTACCGCCCGAGATATACGGTGATGGCCCGGCGATGATGCGTGAAGACATGGAGGGGCAACTTGCGGGACAAATGTTGCCTAAAACAGACCGGATAAGCATGTGGACCAGTTTGGAAGCCAGAGTGCCATTGTTGGATAATGATATGATTGCTTTGGCTAAAGCTCTGCCAATTGAAATGAAGCTCAAGGGGCGTACGGGCAAACTCCCTCTTAGAGCTTTATTATCACGCCACCTGCCAGACGAAATAAGCCAGCGCCCCAAGCAGGGCTTTCGAGTGCCGTTAACAAGCTGGTTTCGACATGACTTCGGAGCAATGATCCGCGAACGACTTTTGGATGAGGCGCATGGGTTTGGGCCGCTATTACCTCGTTCAAATATCGAAGAGATGATTGATGAGCATATGGACGGTCGAGCTGAGTGGTCATCACAATTGTGGTCATTGTTGGCACTTCAGTCTTGGATTTCACGCAATAATTTACAAATCTAGTCGCAAGTCCCCATGATACCCGGTGGCCAATTGGAATGCGGGCTAATTCCATTGGGTTATAAAAATCATTTTGGCCCAATTTCAAATTTGCCCGTTGCCTGATGCCATGATAAGGATCCGCAGGAATAACTGGCAGTAAGGTACGGAGCCAGTTCGTCAAAATACCGAGGATATGGTTGGGGATGCGTGCAAATAGATATTCTAGGGTTCCCTTTTTTTTAGTTGTTCAACTGACGGGAATTCTGTTGAAAACACCCCGTAAGTGGAAGAGTTTTCTGCTCTTTATTGCGGATGTTTTTTTCTCATCTATGGCATATGTTGCCGCCGTGTTTTTATCCTTTCAGGATGTTAGCGCTTCGAGTGAGTTGTTTTCAGTTTTCGCAGTTTTATTGAGCGTAGTTATTCTACCAATCTTTTTTTTGCTACTCGGTATTTACAATAACGTCACACGATTTACCGGCGCTGAAGCCCTGATTCAAATCATTCTTGGAATTAGTATCGTGACTGGGCTCGTCTATTTATTCCATGTTGGTGTGGGCAAGCCCTTACCTTTGAATGTGCTTGTGAATTATTGGTTGTTTCTCCTGTTATTCCTGCCGGGGTTTCGGGGAGGCATTCGGATGATCTACTCCCGAATAAGCAAAAGACAAAATGCAAAAAATGTCATCATTTACGGGGCAGGATCATCAGGCCAACAGCTTTTGGCCGCTTTGAAAAATAGCATTGAATATCGTGCAGTTGCATTTGTTGATGATGCCGCTACGTTAAACGGGCTTAACATTGGCGGGTTGCGAGTCAGTGGGTTTGAAGCGATCGATCGGCTAATTAAAAAACACCAAGTTGATACGATTTTGCTGGCAACGCCTAGTGCCTCGCTGCGGCAAAAAAGAAAGATTCTTAATAGCCTGTGTCAATTGGGTGTAATTGTACAATCCATTCCTGGAATGTCGGATATTGCCGCCGGAAATCTAGAAATAGGCGATTTGCAGGATATTAATATTAGAGACATTCTTGGACGTGAATGTGTAAACCCAATTTCTGAGTTATTTGACGCCCACATCGTCAATAAATCTGTATTGGTTTCAGGGGCTGGCGGCACGATTGGGGGGGAAATCTGTCGACAGATTATTGCATTGAAGCCCAAGCGAATAGTCTTGTTCGAACTATCTGAATTTGCATTGTACAAAATTGAGCAAGAATTACTCAAAATTAGAGTTGAGCTGGATGCTGAAGTCGAAATCGTTCCGGTTTTGGGCTCGATTTTGAAACGTATTCGCGTGGCGGCCATTTTTGCATCATACGATGTTGATATCATCTATCATGCGGCTGCCTATAAACACGTCCCTATCGTGCAAGCCAATATTGCCGATGGTGTGGAAAACAATGCAATTGGCACTTGGGTGCTGGCTGAAGAAGCTGACAAAGCTGGCGTAAAGAACTTTGTTCTCATTTCTACAGATAAAGCGGTGCGTCCGACAAATGTCATGGGCGCTTCAAAAAGAATGGCTGAAATGACCTTGCAAGCATTGGCTGACAATGGCGCGAAAACCAAGTTTTCCATGGTTCGTTTTGGGAATGTTCTTGGGTCTTCTGGCTCCGTTGTGCCCCACTTTAAGGAGCAAATTAAGCAAGGTGGTCCGATAACCGTTACCCATCCTGAAATTATCAGGTATTTTATGACGGTGCCTGAAGCGGCCCAATTGGTATTGCAGGCGGGTGCTATGGCTGAGGCTGGGGATGTTTTTGTTCTAGATATGGGCAGCCCAGTTAAAATAGTCGATTTAGCGCATAAAATGATCCGGTTGTCCGGACTGACGGTGCAGGATGAAAACAATTTGGATGGTGATGTTGAGATTACCTTTGTTGGCCTGAGGGATGGCGAAAAACTATATGAGGAACTACTTATTAGTGGCGGCGAGCTAAAAACCAGCCATCCTCGTATCCTGAAGGCTAGGGAAGAATTTCTGTCATGGCAGAATTGCAAGGAACTGCTAGTTCAAATCAAGGATTCTTGCCAGAATAATGATGATAAAAAAGTGCAGCAATTACTTGCGAATGAACCCTTGATCGGCTTTAAGCAAATACCCATGCCCCCAAAGAGTTGATGTGTCATTAGGTTCTGTCAATTATCCTAATCACCTGTTTTTTGCTGTAGCCATGCCAAAACCGGTTCCTAGCAAAAGTGCCCATGTCATGGCTATTGATGGGACCTGCAGGCCATAATCTAGCATACCATGCAACAGTAAAAACAAGCTTATGCAAATCAATGCGCGAAACATGGTGCGCATTCGTCTTCGCCGTCGAAGACCGCTAAGTGTTGTCCTTAAAATAACGGCTATTAGGGTAAACATGGAGGCCGTTCCAATAATTCCGGCTTCTTCAAGCCATTGTACATAAAGGTTATGAACGGCACCAATTGTATTGATGGAATTCCAGTTTTGGCTATTCATCAGCATTGCGTTGACGTGATAAAAAGTTCCCATGCCATATCCCAACCAAGGGGCATTCAGGAACGCCTGCCAGTGTACCGATATCATATCGATTCTAAGCCCAGATTGAAGAGTAGAGCGTTCCAGTCTCAAGAAGAGTAAATCATCTGAAATGTAAAAAACTAGAGCAAGCAAGAGAAATAAAACGACAAAAGGTCCCGCCAATCCTTGACTGGCATTTGCACGCCGTTTGGCACTAAGGAATTCCCACAATACAAAACTAGAAAACGCAATGATGGCTGCAAGGTTTCCAGTTCTTGAGCCAGTCAATAATAGTGATGTGAGGCTAAAAATCAGTGCAATCAGGGCGGTGGGAAGTTGGTTAATCAGGTTTTCCGCAAACCACGACAATTTGTTGTCATGGTTTGTAATTTTCTTGCTCTTCCGAAAAATGGAAGCTAGAGCCAGCAAACCAAGAATCCCAAATAATGAAGCTGCGCTGTTTGCCGACCCAAAGTTAGCCGCGAGACGCAGGCTACTTTTAATTTGACCATTTGGAGCTTCATTAGCTTGAGACACGTACACCACAAATGCCCAAATGGCAAAAGCCGCGCCGGCTAGGGTCATGAATTCAAATAATAATTTAGCTCGGTTGTGATTTTCTCCTGCGAGTAAACCAGTAATAAAAAGCGCACCCAGTCCTGATAGTTTCATGATCTCCCTGACCGTCGCATCCTTGTCCAAGGTGATGACCGCATTGCTATTGGTCCAATCCCAAAATGGATGAGGCCAATCCGGTAAAAATGGTGTCAGTTGCAATGACAGGATGAGTACGGTGAGCGTAAAGAGTCCGAGAACGAGCATGAATTCTGCTGTAGCAAGGATTTTAACGCTGTCTCTGGTTGTCACTAGGCTAATTATGCATATTGCAAAGCTAAGCGAAGTAAACAGCATTGCATATGCGCTGGAGTTGGCTCCATACATGAGATGTGCGCCAAACAGTATGAGAAGGCTTAACAGCGGATTCCACCACGCATGTACAGAAAAAACCCTGATCATATGGAGAGCGCTTTCAATGACGGGCCCATTCCGGCTGCAAAATGAAATTTGCTTTGAAATTTTGGTCTGGCCATAGCTACCTGACTGGATTCTGAGTTTCCACTGCAAAGTCTAGCTCACTAACCATGGTTGTCGATAGTCTATGTAGCATGACAGATGATGTGCTCCTAGATTTGTAGGCGCCTTGCTTGGTAAAATATGGCAAGGAGGTTTTGTGAAGTGGTCCTGGAAATTCGGACAGTCTGTTAAGGTGTATTCCTAGACGATGAAGGAATACCAAAATGACGAAGAGACGGAAGTTTTC
>NVXG01000033.1 GCA_002733805.1 Robiginitomaculum sp.
TTCCAGATCAAGGGTCCAGAATCCTTTGCTGCCCAGAATATGCGACAATGGTTCGCGGGTTAGGCGGCGTTGGACCAAGGCGGCCAGTTCGGGGAGTTGGCCCAGTGCAGGGCGGGCCTTTGGCTCGGCGATCTTTTGCCAGACATCGCTTCCAAAAACCTTAATCAGTAATTGACGGTTATCCAGTTCGGCTTCTTCAATTCCAGCAGCCCGTAATCGGGCATCCACATCTTTGGCCAATTGGCTAAATGACAATCCAGCCCATCTTTCGGGCAGATCTGATTGCGGCGTTTTCGGGTTCAATGGCGGATGCCAGCCGGTTGGTCATCCAGCGCGGCCAGTTTGCGAGCCTGATCTTCGCTAAGCAGGGCATCGACCACTTCGTGCAAGGCATCGCCGGTGATAATTTTGGGCAGATTGTACAAGGCCAGATTGATCCGGTGATCGGTGACCCTTCCTTGTGGAAAATTATAGGTGCGGATGCGTTCCGACCGATCGCCCGAACCGATCTGTCCTTTACGCTCTGCAGCGCGTTCCGCGTCCGCTCTGGCCCGTTCCTGCTCGTATATTCTGGCTTTGAGGACCAGCATGGCTTTGGCGCGATTTTTGTGTTGAGATTTTTCATCCTGCTGACTGGCTACGATGCCAGTCGGCAAATGGGTGATCCGTACCGCAGAATCTGTGGTATTGACCGATTGCCCGCCGGGACCGGAGGCACGAAACACATCAATCCGCAGGTCTTTTTCCTCAATCTGGATATCGATGTCTTCGGGTTCGGGCAGTACGGCAACGGTGGCAGCCGAGGTGTGAATACGCCCTTGCGCTTCTGTGTCGGGGACACGTTGCACCCGATGCACACCGGATTCGAATTTAAGACGGCCATATACGCCATTGCCGGTGACGTGGGCGATGATCTCCTTGAACCCGCCATGCTCGCCTGCGGTCGAGGAAATCGGGGCCAGCTTGAAACCTTCAAGCATGGCAAATCGTTGATACATCCGAAACAGATCACCGGCGAACAATGCTGCTTCGTCGCCACCGGTTCCAGCCCGAATTTCCAACATGACCGGTGCTTCGTCGTCCTTGTCCTTGGGTAGCAATAACACTTGCATTTGTTGTTGGCGCGCTGGAAGGGCATCGAGCAATTCTTGACGTTCTTCGGTGATCATTTGACGCATTTCTGCATCGGTGTCGGAATCTTCGAGCATTTCTTCGAGACTATGCAATTCGTCCATATTGGCGCGCAAGGCAATGGCCGCATTGGCCACAGGTTTCAGGGCCGCATGTTCGCGGGCTAAGGCAACAATTTCAGTGGCTTCGATGGCGACCCCCATGCGGGCCTCGACCTCTTCAAACCGGTCGATGACCTGGGCCAGTCGTTCTTGGGAAATGATGCTCATTTTGCGTCTGTCTCGTCAATCATTTCGGCGGCGCGTTGTTCAATCATACCGACCAGCCGGTCGATCATTTGCTCATTATTTTCCTTGGCCAGCTGCTGCCCCGAAACATAAAGCATGCCAGCCCCGGCTCCGCCGCCGGTAAAGCCATAATCGGTAAAGGCCGCTTCGCCCGGACCATTGACCACACACCCGATGATCGACAGTGATATGGGGGCGGAAATATGGGCCAGTCTTTGTTCCAGCGCTTCCACGGTCTTGATCACGTCAAACCCTTGGCGAGCGCAAGATGGACAGGCAATGATATTGACCCCGCGCGAGCGCAATCCCAGACTTTTTAAGATGTCAAACCCGACCATGACCTCCTCGACCGGATCTGTGGATAGCGATACCCGAATGGTGTCGCCGATCCCGGCCCAGAGTAACGCCGACAGACCAAAGGTCGATTTGACCGTGCCGATGCGCCGGCCCCCGGCTTCGGTAACTCCCAAATGCAATGGGCAATCCACCGCTTCGGCTAATTGTTGATAAGCGGCGATGGTCAGGAACGGGTCGGACGCCTTGACCGAAATTTTGTATTGGGTGAAGTCGTGCGCCTCGAGGATTTCCACATGGCGCAGGGCGCTCTCGACCATGGCTTCGGGACACGGCTCGCGATATTTATCGAGCAGATCGCGCTCCAATGAGCCGCCATTGACCCCGATCCGAATGGCACAATTATGATCTTTGGCGGCTTGGATCACTTCGGCAATGCGCTCTGGTTTGCCGATATTACCCGGATTGATCCGCAAACATGCGGCCCCGGCCTTGGCCGCTTCAATGGCGCGTTGGTAGTGAAAATGAATGTCAGCGATCAGCGAAACCGGCGAATTTCGGACGATCTCGGCAAAAGCACCGGTTGAAGCCGTATCCGGACACGATACCCGGACCAGATCAGCCCCGGCCTCGGCCAATTCGGTGATTTGTCCGATGGTCGCTTTGGCATCCGAGGTCAGGGTGTTGGTCATCGATTGCACAGAAATGGGCGCGTCGCCGCCAATGGGAACGTTGCCCACCATGATCTGACGGGATTTACGGCGCACAATGGTGCGCCAAGGTCGAATGGAAGTTAAGCCCTCGGGCATGACCCGCTGTCTTTCATGTGCGAAATATCAAGTTGTCAGAAATGGCGTGGTTTTGGGGTTGAGGTCAACCGTCCAATGGCTGTGCTCGCGCAGAATTCACCGGTTCGATAACAATCGCCGGTGCGTGTTGCAGTTCATTGCTTTGCGACCAAGTTCGCAGCATTTCAGGAACCGGCGGCACAACGTGCGGCGCGGTTTCATTGCGCTGGCCAAACCAAGCGGCCAAACCCAACATGCCGATTAGTGCAATACTGACCCCAGCGCGCTTTGGTAAGGCAAAATCCAGCCAAAAAGGCGTGGGCCGTACTGAAATATCGCGATGTGAAGTGATATCGGCACAATTTCCGGCTTCGAATTTATCGACGCTGGATTGTGGGTTCAGGCCCAGATAGCCCGCATAGCACCGGACAAAGCCCAAGGCATAGGCCCGGTGTGGCAAAGCGGTACGATCCATGTTTTCAATGGCTTGCAAATAATCAGTGCAGATTTTCAGATCGGCTGACACTTGAGACAATTCCAGCCCGGCCCGGAGCCGCGCCTCGTGTAGCGCCTGTCCAATGCACAGATCACTGGCGACCAATGTTGCGTCGCCAACTGTTGTTTTGGCGAGTATCCCCGTTGCGTCCATAAATCTGGCCTACAATCTCTATCTATCTGAAACGAATCAGATAATTCCCCTGATGCGTGATGTAGCTTATTTACCTCACTTATGAATAAAACCTGATTATCTGAATCAATTCAAGGTGTTTCACCCGGATTCTACGGTTAAAGACCGAATCAGGGCTTTGAACTCGCCTTTTTGACGAATTTTCTGGTATTTTTGCGTATATCTGGGGCAGTTTGCTGCAACCATTGGTGCAATTCATTGGCCAACTCACCGATGTCGAGGCTGAGGATCATCTGTTTTAGCGGCCCAATGGCCGAGGCTGGAACCGATAATTGCCGGAAACCCAGCGCCATCAGAATGGCCGCGTCTTCGAGCCGCCCAGCCATTTCGCCGCAAACCGACACGGGAACCTTGTGCCGACTGGTAGCTTCGGCAATTTTGCTCAACATAGCCAAGGCACCAGGGTGCAATGGATCATAGCGATCAGACACCCGGATATTTTCACGATCCGCCGCAAAGAAATACTGCATCAGATCATTGGCTCCGACCGAGACAAAATCAGTCATCGGCAACAGGTCATCCAATTGCCAGACCAAAGCCGGGGTTTCGATCATGCAGCCAATTTCCAGCTCGCTTGGCAAATCTGAATGACCGAAGCGCTGGAGCCGAGCGAACTCTGCTTCGAGAATTTGGCGGGCCTTGGCAAACTCGGCCACGGTTGAAACCAGTGGAAACATCACCCGTAAGGTCTGACCGGAAGCGGCATGCAGTAACGCGCGCAATTGATACCGAAACATGCCGGGTCGATCGACGGCCATTCGAATGGCTCGCCAGCCCAGTGCCGGATTGGCTTCGCGTTCCTGTGAAACGTAGGGCAAGACTTTGTCGCCGCCCAAATCGAGGGTCCGAAACACCACCGGCTTGTCCCCGGCCGCTTCCAGCACTTTGGAATAAAGTGCGGTCTGGTCGGCCTGTTTGGGTAAGCTGTCCGCCAACATGAACTGAAACTCGGTACGAAACAGCCCGATGCCGTCAGCTCCGGTATCGGCTAGGTGCGGCAGATCAATCAACAGTCCGGCGTTCAGTAAAAGCTCAATGCGTTGTCCGTCAACCGAGATGGCCGGTTGATCGCGTAGGGCAGAAAAGGCAGCACGTTTTTGTTGGCGCACTCGCAGGCGTTCGACGAAACTGCGTTCGGTCTCTGCTGCTGGACGAACCAGAAGTTCGGACAGTTCGCCATCGAGCAGCACGGTATCGCCTTCGTTGATATGGGCCAGAACGCCGGGTAGGGAACCCAATACCGGCAGGCGCATGGCTCCGGCGACAATCGCCGCATGAGACGTGCGGGAGCCTTCTTCGAGGACCAATCCACGCAAGCGACTTCGATCCAGCTCGAGAAGTTCAGCCGGTCCGATATTGCGGGCAATCAAAATAGTATTTTCCGGCAGGTCACGAGCTCCGGTCACGCCGCCCAGATGACGCAGGAGCCGGTTGGCTAGGTCTTCCAGATCGTGCAATCGTTCTCGTAAATATGGATCGCGGGCTTTTAAGAAACGCTGGCGGTATTCACCGCGCACACGCTCCACGGCGGCTTCGGCGGTCAGACCAGAACTGGCGGCGGCGCTGATCCGCTCAAACCAACTTTGATCGCGGGCGAACATTCGGTAGGCGTTCATCACCTCGCGGGTTGGCTCGCCAAAGGCATGGCCCTTGCCAACAAACAATCGGTCCAATGTCTGTTGCAGCTCGTCCAACGCGGATCTAACTCGTTCGATCTCATGCTCAGGATCATCGGTCATGCGCGAATGGCCGACCACGTGCGGCTCGAATTGCACGGCCTGTCCCATCGCCATGCCATCGACAATGGTCTTGCCATGCAAATGTAACGGACGAAGTGGCCGCACTTCGACCTCGCCCAGATCAGCCGGACTGAGCAATTCACCGGAGGCAACAATTTCGGCCAAGACCATGGCCACGTTTTGCAAGGCCTCAATGGCATCGGGGCTGAACAATCGCTCTGGACCGTCTTGAATAACCAGAACCCCCAGCAAGCGACCCGAACGCAAGACCGGCACGCCTAAAAAGGCCAAAAACCCTTGTTCCTGTGTGGCTGGTTGCAGGGAAAAGCGTGGATCGGCCAAGGCGTTTTGCACATTCACCGGGCTGCTGGTTCGCACCACTTCGCCAACCAATCCCTCGCCGGGAGCCAAGCGGATATTATGGACCGCATCAGCCGCCAATCCCTTGGTGGCCCATAATTCCAATTGGTCATCGGCGCGGCGTAAATAGATCGAGCAAACTTGCGTTTGCATATTGCGCGCAATGATCTCGACCAGTTTATCAAGCCGACTTTGCGACGGATCACTAACCGCTAGAATCTCCCGGATCTGGCGGATCATGTTCAGGGAACGATTGCGATCACCCATCGGCATTGCGATCCAGATCAAACGCAAAGTGTAAGGCACACACCGCCTGTTCGACCAGATTTTCGGTGATCAATGCACTAATCCGTAACTCGGACGTGGCCACCGCATCCATGGCAATGCCAGCCTTGGATAATGCCTTAAAGAAGGTATGCGCCATCCCGGCTTGCGAGCGTAACCCCAGGCCGATGATCGAGACCTTGGCCATGATCGGCGAGACTTCGAGGCGTTGATACATCAAGGTGATGGCTAGGCGGCGCAACACGGCCAAGGCGGCTTCATGGTCGCCCCGGTTGGTGGCAAAGACCAAGTTGGTCCTATCCCGGTGCAGGGACGGACTTTGCACGATCATATCCACATTGATTTTGGCCTCGGTCATCGCCCCGAATATCTGGGTGATCAGCCCAACTTGGGATTGCAGTCCATACAGAGAAATGCGCGATTGATCGCGCGAATAGGTAACCCCGCTGGCCAGATGGGTCTCCAGCCCGGCCATTTGTCGGCCCGGCATGATGCGGGTGCCCGGCCCCGGTTCAAAGGTGGACAGCACCCGCAAGGGAACATCTTCGGACAAGGCCAGCTCGACAGAGCGGGTATGCAGTACTTTGGCTCCGCTCGAGGCCATCTCCAACATTTCTTCTGAGGACAGCACATCAATGCGCTTGGCTTCGGGAACCATGCGTGGATCGGCGGTAAATACGCCGGTCACGTCGGTATAGATATCGCACCGATCCGCTTTGATTGCCGTGGCCAATGCCACGGCGGATACATCGGAGCCACCACGGCCCAATGTGGTGATCCGGCCCGCTTCGCTGATCCCCTGAAACCCGGTTAGAACGGCAACATGGCCCTGCTCCAATGAGGCAATCAGGTCTTGCGTTCTGGTTTCGCTCAGGCGTGCCTGTCCGTGATTGTCATCGGTGATAAATCCAGATTGCCAGCCGGTCCATGATCGAGCTGAATGGCCCAATTGCCGCAAAGCCATGGCCAGCAAACCGGCATTGATCTGCTCACCAGAGGACAGAACCAGATCGGCTTCGTCCAAATGGTGAGAATTAGGGTCAAATTCGGCAATGCGCGCCGTTAAATCGTCGGTCATGCCCGCCGGAGCCGACACCACCACGGCAACTTGATGTCCGGCCAATACCTCTTCGGCCACCCGGGCCGCGCAAACCCGCAAGGTTTCAGTGTTGGCGGTGGAGGTTCCACCAAATTTCATCACAATGCGGGCCATATGCTGACTGTTCCATTGTTGCTTTTGGGGTTACACTGAAACCCAAATCCGTTCGGGGCAGCCCGATCGAGGCAGGAGGTAGCACATGGCCGGGCAGAACCCAATGAATTTTGCGGCTGATCCAAGCATTGATCCAACTGAAGTGGCGAAATTCGCTGCGATGGCCGATGAATGGTGGGACCCGGAAGGTAAATTTAAGCCGCTGCACCAGTTTAACCCGATCCGTCTTGGCTTTATTCGCCGTCATTTGATGGCCCATTTTGATCTGGATGAACGTTTGCGCCAGCCCTTGGCCGGTTTGCGTTTGCTGGATATTGGTTGTGGGGGTGGGTTGCTCTCGGTGCCGATGGCCCGTCTAGGGGCCGAGGTAACCGGTGTGGATGCGGCTGAGGCCAATATTGGTACGGCCCGGCACCATGCGAGCCAAATCGGTATCGAAGTGGATTTTCGTCATTCCAGTTCCGAAAGCCTACTGGCCGCTGAGACAAAACCGTTTGATGTCATTTTGAATATGGAAGTGATCGAACACACGGCGGATCGCCAATCGTTTTTGCAATCCTGTACCGATCTTCTCGCGCCGGGCGGCATGATGATCATTGCCACCTTGAACCGGACCCGCAAAGCACAAGCCTTGGCCATTTTTGCGGCAGAACAGATTTTGCGCTGGTTGCCGCCGGGCACCCATGAATATGAAAAACTGGTGCGCCCCGATGAAATCCGCCAGCCGCTGGAGAGCTTTGGTCTGGAGGTAACCGGTCCGTTCGGCGTGGCGTTTAACCCCCTAACCCGAACCTGGTCCGAAGGCCGCGATGTGGCCATCAATTACATGATGGTGGCGGTTAAGGGGTAGGTCGTGATTGGGCCGGGCGTACCGAAATGACGGAAAAGGACTCCCTCTGCCGTCCGGGAGAGGGTTGGGGTGAGGGGCCGTGTGTTGGCTTTGTACCGCTTGCCGATCCTTCGAGGCCGCTTTGCGGCACCTCAGGATGAGGGATATTTTGGTGCAACAACTCGATGTTCTGCCAACACCACTCACCTCATCTTGAGGTGCGAACGCTAGTGAGCCTCGAAGGATCGGCAAGCGGCACATTGGGTCTGGACCCCCCCCCTTATCGCTTCCCTCCGGCTTGACCGGAAGGTCCAGTGCTCATTGTCATTTTGTAGTGTCACGCACCGTACGCACCTGACAGAACAATCACAATAAACCGCCACTGCCCGGACACTCATTGACAACAAACGTACACATAAATCACAGTTGTTGACGCTAGTTGACGCTTAGGTCTGGGGGACAAACCGCAGGACAGCCCAATGGCTCTCGGCCGGGTATACTGGTCAGGCAATTGGCTGTGTGCCAGCAAAATTGCGGCTCTTTGACAACGTGAACATAGCTGAATTTCCATATAAAGATCGGTTTTTAGAGTTTTTCCAAAATCTCCGATCTTTGATGAATTACAAATACCGCCGCTTCTTTGGCCTGTAATGATCTGGATATCTGCCAGTTTCCGGCCAATGGTTTCTTTTTTAAACCAGCCTAATTCAGTTTTTTTGGTTTTCCCGGCGAAAATGGTTCGGGCAGGGGCCTAGCCGGGATGCCGTCGTCTTTCAGGTCTTTGGCTTGTTCGGGGCTGACTTCGCCATAAATTGGTTTTTGCTGGGTTTCACCATCGTGCATAGCGCGGGCCTGATCGGCAAATTTGTCGCCGACATAATCATGGGTTTCGCGAATTTTATTGCGGACTTTAGAGGCAAATTCAGCAAAGGCCTGTTCCGGTGATGGGTTGCTCTTCTTAGCGCCCTGCACGGCGGGTGCCATGATTTGTTTGGTAATGTCGGTGCTATGGCAATACGGGCACTGGATTAATTGGTCCTGTTGCTGGGTTTTGAAGTCGTCAGAGGATGAGAACCACGCCTCGAACTCATGCTTGTGCCCGCAGGTTAGCGCATAGCGGATCATGGTCCGGTGAACCCGATTTTCTGGTCTAGGACCGGTATCCGGCGACGGGTTTTGGCGACCAGTTCCAGATCAAGTTCGGCCTGTAAAAGACCCGGCTCATCATGGTCCAGTTCAGCCATGACCTTGCCCCATGGATCAATGATCATCGTGTGGCCCCAAGTGCGCCGTCCGTCCTCGTGTACGCCGCCTTGCGCGGCAGCAATGACAAACGCCGCATTTTCGATGGCTCGGGCCCGCAGCAGGGTTTTCCAATGGGCCTTTCCGGTCACCCGAGTGAAAGCAGCGGGAACGCTTAAAATTTGCGCGCCAGCTTGCGCCAACGCCCGGTACAGGGCCGCAAAGCGCAAATCATAGCAGATGGTTAGGCCAATTTTGGCCCCGGCCAGATCGGCCAGCACAGCCCTTTTGCCGGGTTGGATATGATCGCTCTCTCGCCAGGTTTCAGTGCTGGAAACTGCCACATCAAACAAATGGATTTTGTCATAGCGCGCGACAATTTGTCCCTGTGGATCAATGGCATAGGATCTGTTGGCTGCTTTATCTGGTGATAATTTGATGGCCAATGAGCCGATAAGAAGCGATATGTTCAGCTCCGCAGCCAGATGTTGAAACTGTTGCAAAATGCGGGTTTCTGGCTCTGGCTTGATCTCAGCCAGCATTTTGGGCCGATCGGTTTGTAACAAGCCGGTATTTTCCGGTGTGGCAATCAGCGTTGCCCCGGCCTTGGCTGCCGTTAAAATCAGCTCACGGGCCTGTTCGAAATTGCGATCCGGGTCGGTGCCGGAGCGCATTTGCAACAGGGCGGTGGAGAGCAGGGCCATCGGCTTATCCAGATGTCAGCAGCGGGTCCAGTTTGCCACTCGCGTCCAGCGCCATCAATTCGTCGCAACCGCCCACATGGGTGTCGCCCACGAAAATTTGCGGGAAGGTGCGGCGCCCACCGGCGCGTTGGATCATTTCCGCTTTGGCTTTGGCGTTGAACCCGGCAGCAATTTCCTTGATCTGGACTTTCTTTTGCCGAAACAGTTTGAGCGCTCTTGTGCAATACGGGCAAAACGCAGTGGTATAGATCGTTACAGGTTGCATCGGGTGTCTTCCGCCAATTGAGTTGGCCTCTTATGTAGCTGATCCTTAGCGTTTGACAACGCGTGCCAAGGTGATCGCGTCAATTTGTGCAGCCCCCGCCGCCAACAAGCTGGTGGCACAAGCGTCTAGCGTCGCACCAGAGGTCCGAACATCATCGATCAGGATAATGCGCTGTCCCTTGATAATGTTCACATATTTCTTTGGGACCCTAAACGCACCAGATACATTTCGCGCCCGACCTTTGCCAGATTTCAGCGCCTGGCTAGGCGTGTTGCGACGACGGACCAACGCCAGTGGTTCATGGGGTAGAGCGCAGTTCCGGGACAGCGCATTGCCCAACAGGGCGGACTGGTTAAACTTGCGCTGCATCCGGCGAAACAGGTGCAGCGGCACCGGGATCAAAATTCCGGGTGATCGCAATAGATCGGGCGCGGCTTGTGCCATCCAATTGGCAAATACCTCGATACTGTCGGCCCGGTCACCATGTTTGAAGCCAAGGATCAGGCGCTTTGACAGTTCCGAATAAACCAGAGCCGAGCGGGTTCGCGCAACTCTTGGCGGACGGCTCTCGCAGGAAAGGCAAAGGCTTTGTGGGTCCAGGCTTTGCGGCACCGGCGCGCCACAAGCATGACAGATCGCTCCGGATAGAAATTCCAGCTCGCGCCATTGTTCCGCATTGATTGCCCCGGTACTGCTGACCACACCAAGCCCCAATGGTGACACGGCTGGCAATATCTGTTGCAAAACACCGTGCCACGCCTGACGCAACGGTGTTAGGCTTTTGCCAAGTCGGTTCATATGGAAAACCTCACGCCCATGAAATCACCTGCACCTCTGTTTGACCCGGCCCGGATTGCCCGTAACAAAAAGCGGGCGAAGGCAGGTTTTGCCAACCATGATTTTCTGCACCAGCGCGTTTGGCAAGACCTGCTGGACCGCATTGATAGCATAAACCGCGACTTCACCCATGTGCAATTGCAAGGTGAACTGATCCCCGAACTGGACACAGGTCATGGGATTGCTCAGGCGTTGGCGGGCAACAAACTGACGCAAGGAACGAAGTTTGCAACGAACCTTGATCTGTTGGTTTCCTTTATGGAACTGCACACCATCAATGATTTGCCGGCTGAGCTGGTTAAGGCTCGTCAGGCATTGAAGCCGGACGGTGTGTTTCTGGGCGCTTTGTTCGGCGGGGAAACCTTGCTGGAGTTGCGCCGCTGTTTATTAGAGGCCGAAAGCGAAATTACCGGCGGCGCGGCCCAGCGGATTATTCCAATGCTTGAGGTTCGTACCTTGGGCGCGTTGGTTCAACGGGCCGGGTTTTCCTTGCCGGTGATTGATGTGGATACGGTTGTTGTGCGCTACAAATCCCTGCGCAACCTAGTGCAGGACTTGCGATATATGGGTGAGAGAAATCCGCTAAGCGGGCCAATCCGACCTTTATCCAAAGCCATTTGGGCAAGGGTCGAGGAATTGTACCGGCAAAAATACGCAAATGCGGACGGTTTGCTACCGGCTCGCTTTGAGTGCTTACATATTTGTGGGTGGGCGCCCCATGACAGCCAGCAAAAGCCGTTGGCACCGGGGTCGGGTCAGATGTTTTTGGGGGATGCCTTACGCCAAGTAAAGAAGCCGGAACCGACTTAACCTGCACCTACGATCGCATCATTGGCCAGCAGCAATTTTTCGGTAGCCACTTCAGAAAAATGGGTAAAAGCCCCAACAATGACCAGAAAGATCAGGGCCAAAATCAAGCCATATTCAATTGCCGTATGACCACGCTCACAAGCGAGAAATTGCGAAAACATTCGCTGCAATTTTTCACCTTGTTTCATCTGCGTAATCGGTCCCTGATTTCCGCCGCCAATGGAATGTCCGCTGGTGGCATGTCAAACAAATGAAGCTGATCTGGCTTCACCCATTTTATGGCTTGGCCTTCAGACGGGTTCACAAACCCATCCCACTGCCTGCATACATAAAGTGGCATTAAAAGGTGAAAATCCGAATAAGAAACTGATGAAAATGCAAACGATTGCAAACAGCTTTCGCAAGGTTCGATCGAAAGTTCTTCGCGCAATTCGCGGATCAGAGCGGCTTCTGGTGTTTCATCTGGCTCGACCTTGCCGCCCGGAAATTCCCAACATCCCGCGTGATTTTTCCCCTTGGGGCGCTGAGCCAGCAGAACGCGTCCGTCGCGATCCAGCAGGGCGCAGGCAACAACCAGCATAATTTTCAAGGGTTTGGCTCCGTCGGTTTCACAGTCATATTGTCTGGGTCTGTTGTTTTTGGTTCACCCTTCGGGTTTAGAGAAATTTGAGGAATTTCCACTGGTTTTTCCAGTATTTCGATGTTGGCCGTATCATGCAGATCGGTTACCAGTTTTTGAATTTCATCAAAGGTCATGAACCGGACAATCCGGGGGCGCATTTCCTCAAGACCCGGGATTTTGGCCTTGCGGCGTGCTTCAATTCGAATGATATGCCAACCATATCTGGTTTGAATCGGTCCGGACAATTCGCCAACTTTCATCAAAAAAGCAGCATTGGCAAACGGTTCAACCATTGATTCTTGGTTAAAGAAACCCAGATCGCCCCCTTCCAACCTAGTGGCAGCATCTTTGGAATATTCAAAGGCTAAGGACGCAAAATTGCCTCCTGCTTTTACCAATTGTTGGACCTCGACGGCTTCGTTACGGGTTTCTACCAGAATATGGCGGGCGCGCACTTCTTCACCGGGTTCTGACAAATTGGCCTGTTCTTCATATAATCGTTGCACCGCATTTTCAGTAACTGCATCGGCAATGGCTCGTTCGACCAGCACATTGCCCAAAATGCGTTCACGGGCGATCCGCAAGCGGAGCATGGTTTCAGTATCCCGTCCCAAGCCTCTTCTGATGGCTTCCAGCGCCAGCAATCGTTGATCAATCAGTTCATTTAGGATTCGCGGGAAATCAACAGATTGGGGAGACAAGGGATCCCCCGGTTGAATCACGTTCTGCAGGGCTGCTTCTCGTTCGATATCCATGGCCGTGATCAATGTGCCATTCACCCGGGCAATGGCGCGATCACCAATGGCCGGGACGCTGAGGCCAAAACTGTTGGCATCTGCGCTGTTGGTGTTTCGCTCACAGGCCCCAATGGCCATAATCAATGCCAGAACCCAGCTGATACGGGTCATTTTTTTGGCGTGTATTCTCTTGAAAATGGTCTGGTCTATGCCCATTTTAATTCTCCTGATGCTTGAATCACCACCTGTCCTCGTTGACAGCACCCGACCGGCTCCTTAAGTCAGCCGGGAACCCCTGCCAAAGGGTATCTTTTCAATTTGATGGCATGCTCGTCAGCGCGGATCAATCCATGTTAAAAATAGTACAAAAGTTATTCGGCTCTTCCAATGAACGTCTGGTGCGGCGGATGCAACCGCGCATTGATGCAATCAACAGCTTGGAAGCGGAATTTGAAAAACTGTCCGATAGCCAAATTCAAGATAAAACCGCTGAATTTCGCAAAAGATTCAAGGATGGTGAGACCCTTGATGATTTGCTTCCTGAGGCCTTTGCCAATGTCCGTGAAGCAGCCAAGCGAACGTTAGGCCAACGGCATTTTGATGTACAATTGATGGGCGGCATGGTGTTGCATGAAGGCTCGATTGCTGAAATGCGAACCGGCGAGGGCAAAACCCTTGTGGCAACTTTGGCGGCCTACTTAAACGCCTTACCAGCCAAGGGCGTACACGTAGTGACGGTCAATGATTATCTGGCTTCGCGTGATGCCGAATGGATGGGGCAGATCTACAATTTTCTGGGTATGAAATGCGGATGTATCGTGCATGGTCTGGATGATGAACAGCGCCGGATCAATTACGCTTGCGACATCACCTATGGCACCAATAACGAATATGGGTTTGATTATTTACGCGACAATATGAAAAATTCGCTGGAACAAATGGTACAGCGCGAGCACTATTTCTCAATCGTCGATGAGGTCGATAGTATTCTGATTGATGAGGCGCGCACCCCGCTAATTATTTCTGGCCCGACTGAGGATCGCAGCGAGTTATATAAAATCGTTGATACGTTGATCCCCTCTCTGGTTGAAGAAGATTTCGAGCTGGATGAAAAACAACGCTCGGTCGCCCTGACAGAAATTGGCAATGAGAAGCTGGAGCAGAAACTAAGCGAACTTGGTCTGCTCGAGGGTGAGTTCTATGACATTGGCAATGTGGCCATTGTTCACCATGTGGTTCAGGCTTTGCGCGCCCACAAGCTTTATCTGTGTGATAAGGATTATATCGTCAAAGGCGATCAGGTGTTGCTGATCGATGAGTTTACTGGCCGTATGATGGAAGGCCGCAGATTATCCGAAGGTCTGCATCAGGCAATTGAAGCCAAGGAAAACGTCGAAATTCAGCCGGAAAACGTAACCTTGGCCTCGATCACTTTCCAAAACTATTTCAGACTGTACAAAAAACTATCCGGTATGACCGGAACGGCTGCAACCGAAGCGTCCGAATTTGAAAGTATTTATGAATTGGGCGTGGTTGAGGTTCCGACCAACCGACCCGTGCGGCGAACCGATATTGACGATGAGTTATATCGTACGGCTGCAGAAAAATACAAAGCAGTGATCGCTGACGTCAAAGAACGTCAGGCGGTCGGGCAACCCATATTGGTCGGTACGGTTTCCATTGAGAAATCCGAAGAACTGTCGGAATTGTTCAAAAAAGCCAAAATTAAACATACGGTGCTGAACGCTCGCTATCACGAGCAAGAAGCCGAGATCATTTCACAAGCCGGTGCGCCGGGTGCGGTGACCATTGCCACCAATATGGCGGGTCGGGGGACCGACATTCAACTGGGCGGCAATGTGGACATGCGGGTCGAAAATTGGGTGCGGACCCAGACCGAAGCGGGTAACGCACCAGATGAAAAAGCCATTGCCAAGCAGCGCGAGAAAATCGAAGCAGATGTAGCAGTCGCTAAAGCGACGGTCATTGCGGCTGGCGGGCTTTATGTCTTGGCCACTGAACGCCATGAAAGTCGACGGATTGATAATCAGCTGCGCGGCCGTACTGGTCGTCAGGGTGATCCGGGCTTGTCCAAGTTCTATGTATCGGTTGAAGACGATCTGATGCGTATTTTTGCACCTGAGCGGATGAATACCATCATGAAAACGCTGGGCATGAAGGAAGATGAGGCGATTGCCCACCCGTGGATGAACAAAGCGCTGGAAACGTCGCAGAAGAAAGTTGAGGCCCGCAATTTCGAGATCCGCAAAAACTTGTTGAAATATGATGATGTGGCCAACGACCAGCGCAAAGCTATTTTTGAGCAACGTCGTGATTTCATGGGATCTGAAGACGTTTCGGATGTAATTGGCGACATGCGCCAAGAAGCGATTGAAGATCTAGTCAATCAGTATATGCCAGCAAACGTAATGGCCGGGAAATGGGATATCGAGGGCATGAATACCGCCCTATCCGAATTATTGAGCGGAACGGAATTGCCGGTAAAAGAATGGGCCGACGAAGAAGGCGTGGCCAATGACGAAATTCTGGAACGGATCGAAGATCATGCTGATCGGCTCTATGCCAGTATTGTTGCCAAGTTCACGCCTGAAAACATGCGGCCGATTGAAAAGCACATCCTGCTAAGTGTCATTGATTTTCACTGGCAGGAGCATTTGCAAAACCTCGATCATATGAAATCGACCATTCATTTACGCTCGTATGCACAACGTGACCCGTTGAATGAATATAAATCCGAGAGTTTTGCTCTGTTTGAAAAGTTGCTGTCCGACCTGCGTGCTTCCGTTACTCAAAACGCCATGTCCTACCAGCATTTGCAATTGCAACCGCCACCAGAAGCCCCGGAAATCCGGACTGACTTGCAGGAAAACCATGCCAATCCGAATGCCGGTGGTTTGGTTGATGAGCAAGGGTTTGTCTCGGCAACAGCCGTTACCCGCCAAGCGTCCTCCAGTGTAGACCCAAAAGACCCAACGACCTGGGGGCGGGTGTCCAGAAACACAGCTTGTCCATGTGGTTCAGGCCGGAAATATAAGCGTTGCCATGGTTCTGTTGCGGGCCAACAAAAATCAGATTGATCCGGCGATTATCTGATTTGATCGTGGGCTTTACCGCCATTTGAACACGGCGCTAAGATGCAAACAGTGATTCGAATTGCCTTGGCGGGCGAGGGGGACGATATGAATGTTCGAAATACCGGCAAAATTCTGATGTTTGCAGGGGCGTTTGCCGCCTTGGCCATACCGGCTGTAGCCAACGATACAGACGTCCAATTGCGCCCTGCAGATGGTTCGATCCGATCAGCCAACACCCAAGCGCAAAACCAATGGCAGCAAGCCAACGCCAATACGTCAACCAGTTCATCTTACAATGCTGGTATTGCAGTTTCGAGCTATGATGCGGGTTCATCTAAAGGTGACAAATTAGAATTTGAAGCAATTTTGCGGTGGGACTCTGAATATATTTTCCGAGGAGCCCAACAAGCCAAGCAAAATGTTTCCGGCGGTATCGAAGCCCGGTACGGTTCGGCTTATGGTGGCGTATGGACGGTTGTGCCTACTCCCGATGGTTTTAATTCCTACCAGACGCGGATTGATGTCTATGCAGGCTACGGCTTTGACATTTCCGGTGCGGTGTATGGTGATGTCGGGGTCAATGGGTATATCCGACCCGACGATGGCATTTTGTTCGCACAGGACGATTCGATCGAAGCCTATGCCGGTATTACCTGGGACAGTGAGTTAAGCCCGGCAATTTACGGGTATTATGATTTTGTGCTGGAACGGTTTACCATAGAAGCATCAGCCAATTATGTAGTTCCGTTTGGCCGTACTGATCTGGTGATCGGCGGGGCGGCTGGATATTCCAATGGCAATGGCTTTGATTATTCGTATTTTCAGGCGGATGCGGAACTGGTGCACAACTTTACGCGCAATACCTCAATTGGGTTGGGCGGACATTGGGCTGTTTCGACTGAACCAACTTTTCTGGACGGCTTGGCCATTACCGGTGATAATACGACATGGTTCGGCATTCGGTTGCGGACCGGTCAGTAATTACAATTCGCTGCGACCGATCGCATAAAACCTTGCCTTGCGTCGGGCCAGAATTTCATCACGACCCAAGTCGGTGAATTTATCCAGTGCGCGTTCGATGGCATCGCCTGCTTTTTGGATTGTCTGTACCGGGTCACGGTGGGCGCCGCCTACGGGTTCTGGAACAATTTCATCAATAATTCCAAACGCTTTCAAATCCGTGGCGGTGATTTTCATTGCATTGGCGGCATCTTTGGACTTGGTGGAATCCGACCATAAAATGGAGGCGCAACCTTCTGGCGAAATCACCGAATAAATCGAATGTTCCAACATGATCAAGTGCGAAGCAGCCGCCAAGGCCACCGCACCGCCTGAACCGCCTTCGCCAGTGATCAATGAAATCAATGGTACGCCCAGCATCAGGCAGGCTTCGGTTGAGCGCGCAATGGCTTCTGCCTGTCCGCGCTCTTCGGCTCCAACGCCGGGATAAGCTCCGGCGGTATCGACAAAGGTCAAAACCGGCAGCCCGAAGCGCTCGGCCATTTCCATCATCCGCACGGCTTTACGATAGCCTTCCGGTCGGGCCATTCCAAAATTATGGGTCAGGCGAGACGTGGTGTCGTGTCCCTTCTCATGGCCCATAACCATGACCGGACGGCCGCGAAAAAACCCGGCACCGCCAATAATAGCCCGATCATCACCAAAACAGCGATCGCCACGTATTTCTGCAAAATCAGTAATCAATGCCGACAGGTAATCCCGAAAATGCGGTCGGTTTGGGTGACGGGCCACCTGGGTTTTGCGCCACGGATCAAGCTGGGCGTAGGTCTCGGCCAACAATTTGGATGATTTGGTGCGCAAGGCAGTAATTTCTGTCGCGACATCCACGCCCGACTGGCCATTGGACAGGTTCTCGAGCTCTTCGATCTTGCCATCCAGTTCGGCAATCGGACGTTCAAAATCCAGATAGGTACGGTGGGGATCAGACATGGCGCACTTTTAACATAATTACCGGGTTCAAAATCCAAACTGCTGTTTGCATTGATAAAAAGCCTGTCGTAGTTTTGTTGGGCACCATACTGACACGAAGAAGTGCCGACAAGCATTCATTTTTGTTTTGACAGGGGATGGGCCGTTTCGACCAGACGCTTCAGGCGCTCGTCCAGCACATGGGTATAGACCTGTGTGGTCGAAATATCGGCATGGCCCAGCAAAGTTTGAACCGCCCGCAGATCGGCGCCATTGGCCAGCAAATGCGAGGCAAACGCATGGCGCAAGACGTGGGGGGACACCCGGGCCGGGTCCAATCCGGCTGTTGCCGCCAGTGATTTCAGCATGGCAAAAAAGCGTTCCCGGCTCAAATGACCGGATCTGGCTCGTGATGGAAACAGGTATCTGGCGGCAAGAGATCGATTACTGCCTTTGGGCAGAAAATCAGCTCGGACGGTGCGCCAGTCGTGGATAGCGTTCAATGCCGCTTGGGTTAGCGGGACCAAGCGTTCGCGGTTTCCTTTGCCCCGGACCAGAATCATGGTTTCGGCACGTTTTCCCGTGTGGTCGGGCAAAGCCAATAATTCGGAAACCCGCAAACCTGATGCATAGAGGATTTCTAACAGGGCCAAAATTCGAATGCCAGCTGGTCCCGGTTCTTGTGCGGCAGCGGTCAATAATTGATCCACTTCCTTTTCAGATAGGATTTTGGGTAGAGGCTTGGCCGCTTTGGGTGCCTTGATGTGCCGAACCGGGTTGTCGGCAATCCAGCCTTCACTATGGCAAAACCGGTAAAACCGCCGCGCCGCGCTTAAGCGCCGCGCTGCAGTTGAGGCGGCCAACCCACGGGCGTGCAAATCCAGCAACCAGGTTTCAATGTCGGTGGGTCGGGCTGATAAATAATCCTGCCTGCTGCTGGCCAAATGGCTGTACAAGTCTTCCAAGTCACGGCGATAGGCGGCCAAAGTATTGGCGGCAGCACCACGTTCAGCGCTCATCATTTCCAAAAAGGCATCCAGAGCGTTTTGGTTCATTTATGAAACCGATTGCCAAATGTCCATTCCATTGCGGCCAACCGGGCCTCGTGAGCCAGACCAAGTTCCTGTAAGGCGGATACAATCCCTGTGTTGCAAGAATTGGGCAGACCATCAAACCCACTATTACCCATCAGATCCGCAATTCGCAAAATGGTTTCGGCAAGGGCGCCTGCTTTGGCGCTAGATGCGAGTGCGATTTGCTTGCCCAATGGGCATTGGGCCTCATTGATATTGGCCCGGGAAGACAGCCATTGGCGCGCGATGGGGTCCAGAGGATGGCCCAAAGCGTGCAGGGCCATCAGCTCGCTTGCTAACTGGAACTGTTCTGCCTCACTGTCTGTACTGGGTAGTGCCACGTCCTTGATGCGTTTGGTGGCCGGGTTAACGATACGAAAGGGCAAATCAAACGCCCAAGCCTCCAGTATTTCCGGCTGCATAATTTTTGACCATTTTCTGGCCAGTTCAAAATCATTAGCCAACAGGCTGGCTTGCACAAAAACCGGCGCAATTTGAGCCAGATTTTGATCCAACGGCAAATAGCGAATTTCCTCAATGGCCAAGCGATGCAAGGCCAGCCAATCGCGCAAATGCTCGCCCGGTTGTAACAAAACCGCCAACGCGTCAGCCCGTAAATTTGCATCATTTGCCGAGCGCCCCAGCGAGAATAACAGGGCAAGTCGATCCATCCCGTTTTGGGATTTTGCCCATTTCAAGCGCTGCAGATCTTGCTCAAACGGGCTTAGGGGCTGGATTGTTTGCGCATCGGAATTTGTTTCGAGGGGAAGCTCCATTTGGGACGCGTGGGAGATCAGAATTTCAGCCATGTCAGGAACTGAAACGGCCCCGGCAACAAAGCTGTCAAAGGCAAAGCCCAAGGATCGGGTATCGGCTCGTCTGGCCAAGGCGGCTTGCAGGACAAAGGGTAAATCATCCGGGGAAACTATGTCTTTAGCCGCCTCAACCATGGCCAGTTCCAAAGCCGTTTGGACCGTTACGGTTTCTGGCTGGCTTGATGGTGTGGTCAGGCGGTTAATCCGGGTTAAAAACCCAGCATTTTCCGGGTTAGCCTCGACTACCAGCCCGGCGATCAATTCGGCTCCGGCGATATTGCCCGCCTTGGCCATGCAAAACGCCCTGACCTTCAGCCAAAAAGGGGCGCTTCGTGCCTCATTTAACTGATTGGCGATTGTACAGGCCGGTTCTGGCTGGCCCAAGGCCAACAGGGAATTGACTGCAAAGAGGGCCGTTTGTGGATCGTGATAGCCTCGAGGGGATCGGGCGGCAATTTCTCCAGTTTCGTGCAATTTTCCTAGATTGTACGCACCAGCCAAACGCAGCACGGCCAAATGATTGTTTGGATCGCCGCCGGCTGGCAAATCGCCACCGCTGAGCAGCACCCGGTGCAGCAGATCATTGATGACGTAAGAGCCGCTGTTGGTTGGCATGTATCGTAACAAATCCGCCAGGACATCGCGCTCGGAATTTAACCATTGGTCAGCTGGCATTGGTGCTTGATGCGGCCCCAGAACCCCGATTGAAAATGGGGCGATCTGTGACAAACTGCCGACATCGACATTATCGCGAAGCTGCGCCATGGCCATGCCCGGCAGACACAGACACCCGATAAAAAAAAGGGTTTTACAGGCCCGGAACATGGTCAATTTTAATGGTAATTTCCGTTGTTTCCGGTTGCGCGTTGATGGCCTTGCGCTCCAGCAGGATCAATGTCGCACCGGCAACAATCACCAATAACAGTAATCCGGTTAGCCATTTGCTCATTTGCGTCTTCCTTTTGTCTCGGCCTGTCCGGTTTTGCGATTTGCCATCATGGCGATCTATGCAGTATAGGATCAGGATTGATTATGAAACTGGTTCTTAACCGTAAAACAAGCCAAATGCAAAACCGATCCATAGTATTGATCGGCCTGATGGGGGTTGGAAAAACAACGATCGGGCGCCGACTGGCTGCCGCGTTGGGGCTTGTCTTTCATGATGCGGATCATGAAATTGAAAAATCTGCGGGTCGCAGTGTGCAAGATATATTCGCAGATTTTGGCGAACCGGCCTTTCGGGCTGGAGAACGAAAGGTGATTTTGCGCCTGTTGCAAGAGAAACCCTGCGTACTGGCCACGGGTGGCGGCGCGTTCATGGATCAGGAAATACGGGAGGCCATCGCAAAGCATGCCACTTCCATCTGGTTGCGGGCCGAGCTGGATGAGTTGGTGCGCCGCACCGCAAAACGAGATACTCGCCCGCTCCTGCAAAACGGCAATCGTCGGAAAATCCTGCATACGTTGATGCAAGAGCGCCATCCGGTCTATGCCGCCGCTGATCTGGTTGTTGACAGCAGTGAGGGACCTCATACCAATACGGTAGAAGCCATTATACAGGCTTTGCAGAAATTCGAGAGACCGGCTTCGTGAAACTTCAACAGATACATGTTGCGCTGCAACCTGCCTCGCGCAGCTATGATGTATTGATCGGGGCTGGCGCGCTGGCATTGGCCGCGCCGCGCATTGCCACACTGGCATCTAAAAACGTATTGCCGGTGATCACCGACCAAAATGTTGCCGAGCTGCATTTGAACACATTGGAAACCATAATGGCCAAACAGGGCATCGAGACCAGATGCTTGATCCTGCCGGCTGGTGAAGACCAGAAAAGTTTTGCCGGACTGCAAACGGTCTGTGATTTTTTGCTGGATCAGGAAATGGAGCGCGAAGATTGCCTGCTGGCTTTTGGTGGCGGTGTGATCGGTGATCTGGCCGGTCTGGCCAGTGCATTGGTCAAACGCGGCACCCATTTTGTACAAATACCCACTACATTGCTGGCTCAAGTTGATAGTTCAGTTGGCGGCAAAACAGCGATCAATACCAAGACTGGCAAAAATATGATCGGGGTGTTTCACCAACCCCGCTTGGTTGTAGCCGATACGGGTTTTTTGCAAACGCTGGACCGGCGTCAATGGCGGGCGGGCTATGCTGAAATGTTAAAAATGGCCTGTTTGTCCGACCGGGCTTTCTTTGACCAATTGGTGAAATGCGGGCCAGAAATGGCAAACGGCGAAGAACAGCTTCTGATCGCGGCCATCAGCCGCTCCGTGCAGGGCAAGGCCGATTTGGTAGCGGAAGATGAGTTGGAGCGTGGCCGCCGTGCTTTGCTGAATTTAGGCCACACCTTTGCCCATGCGCTGGAAGCCGAAGCACCGGGACAGATTTTACATGGCGAGGCGGTGGCTGCCGGAATGGGCGCGGCGTTTTTGCTGTCTGCCGAGTTGGGCTTCTGCCCGAAAGAAGATGTGGTGCTTTTGCAGGATCATTTGCACAAAATGCAAATGCCAACCTGTTTGAAAGATGCGCCCGGTGGCCCGTACAAAGCCCAAAACCTGTTGCAACGTATGTTGGGCGATAAAAAAAACAAAGATGGCCAAATTCACCTTGTCTTGTGCCGAAGGCTGGGCGAGGCATTTGTCACGGCGGATGTTTCCGATCAGACCCTACTCGCCTTTATGGATAGAAATTTGATATGACCTACCTGAATGCTGAAACCGCCATTATTGGTGGTAGTGTGTTTTTACTTTTGTTGTTTTCCGCCTTTTTCTCTGGATCAGAAACGGCGTTGACTGCGGCATCAAAGGCTAGGTTGCACCGCATGGAGCAAGACGGGGTCAAAGGTGCGGCCCGGGTCAACCAATTGATTGCCGATCGGGAAAGCCTGCTCGGCGCCATATTGCTGGGCAATAATTTAGTCAACATTACGGCTTCGGCACTGACCACGGCTTTGTTTGTAAAGCTGTTTGGTTCAGCTGGCATTGTGATTGCCACCATTTCAATGACCCTGTTGGTTTTGATCTTTGCCGAAGTGGCTCCCAAAACCTATGCCATCTCCAACCCGGACCGGGCGGCGATTTTTGTCTCTGGGCCGATCAAGCTGATCAAAATGCTGTTTGCGCCTTTTGTGATGACGGTCGAAGTAATCATCAAGGGCATGTTCAAATTGTTCGGAGTTAAAGCAGAAGGGCCGGTGCTTTCAGCCCATGATGAATTGCGCGGTGCGGTTGATTTTTTGTCCAAGCAGGGCGAAGTGATTAAGGATGATCGCGACATGCTGGGCGGGGTGCTCGATCTTCGCGATTTGAGCGTCGAAGAAATTATGGTTCACCGCAAAAGCATCACCCTGATTGATGCGAACCAAAGCAGCAGCAAGGTGATCAGTCAGGTTCTGGATAGCCAATATACTCGATTGCCGCTTTATAAGGGCCAGCAAGACAACATTACCGGCGTTTTGCATGTGCGCGATTTATTGGGTGCCTTGCATCGGGTGGGGGGGGATTATGATCAGATTGATATTGATGATCTGGCCCGCAAACCTTGGTTCACCCCGGAAACGACTACGGTTCCCGAACAATTAAACGCCTTTCGTTCGCGCCGCGAGCATTTTGCCCTAGTGGTCGATGAATATGGTGCGCTGATGGGGTTGGTTACGCTGGAAGACATTATTGAAGAGATCGTCGGCGAGATTGAAGATGAATACGACACGCCAGTTGTTGGATTGCGCCGGGTCAAATCCGGGGTTTTGGTTACCGGTGATGTCAGTATTCGGGACCTGAACCGCGCAATGGACTGGCACTTGCCCGATGAAGAAGCGGTGACAGTGGCCGGCCTGATCATCCATGGCGCGCAAGCCATCCCTGAAATCGGTCAAATATTTTCGCTATACGGTTTTCGGTTCGAAGTGCTGGAGCGCAAAAGAAACCAGATCACCAAGGTCAAAGTGCGAAAACTGGGGAAATAAAGTTTTCTAAACCCCGCTGGCCTTGATGGTTAGCGCGTGAACTGGCCCAGCCAGTTCATCGGCCAAGACTTCATTGATCGCCCGGTGACGAGCTAGTGGCGATATTCCGGTAAAGGCTGCTGCCTTGATGGTCAGGGCAAAATGACTATTTCCGCCGGGTCGCGCACCCGCATGACCGGCATGCAGGTGAGATTGGTCAATCAGTTCTAGAAATTCTGGCGAGAACGCCGCTTGAAGTTTCTGGGTCATATTTTCTATCATGGTATTCATTTCTTGCCTTTCGGGATGGACGAAGCTCGCTGCTTTCCCATATAGGTAGGCTTATGGCTGACGATTTCAAATATACACCGAAACTCTTTGACATTCGGGTTAAACCGCCGGGCAAGGAAAAGGCCGGATCGCAAGAGAAACGATGCGAATGGGATGGCTGTGTTGCCAAGGGAAATTGCAAAGCGCCGCAAAGCCCGGATACTTTAAACGAGTATTTTTATTTCTGCCAAAAACATACAGCCGAATACAACAAAGCTTGGAACTTCTTCCATGGCATGAGTGAAAGCGCGGCCCGCACCTACCAACAGGGTCAGGCCTACGGCAATCGACCGACTTGGGATATGCGCCGTTCTGCGCCGGGGCAGGGCAAGGGCGCAAAAGGCTGGCAGAACCGGTTTGCTGATCCGTTGGATCTGGCCGGAGACGCCAAATATCGCGAAGCTAAAGAACCGCAGCGCCGTTTGGGCCGATTGCAAGCCTTGGCGATGGATGATCTGGGGCTGGCCCATGACACCGAGGCAAAATATGTGCGGACTAGATATTTGAAATTAGTCAAAACCTTCCACCCGGATGCCAATAAAGGCGATCGTTCAACCGAGGGTCGGTTGCAGCAGGTTATTCGGGCCTATCAGATTTTGAAAACTGCCAAACTGGCTTGAAGAATTGATGCACGCAGCCCATACAGAACCCAGATAAAGAGAAAAGAGAAAAACAATGGCCGATCATGATGCCGCGTTCCCGCTTTGGCAGCCTGACACTGAAATTTCTGTTGGTGAGACCTTTGGTTTTGAGTCTACGCAAATGGCTCCAGCGTTTTCAAAACCTTGTGAATATGTCCCGGAAATCGACGAGGCCTATCAGTTTGACCCAGCCACAACCAAGGCTATTTTAGCCGGGTTTACCCATAACCGCCGGGTCATGGTGCAAGGCTATCACGGCACCGGTAAATCAACCCATATCGAACAAGTAGCGGCGCGCCTCAATTGGCCAATGGTCCGGATCAACCTGGATGGCCATGTCAGCCGGATTGACCTGATTGGCAAGGATGCCATCGTCTTGAAAGATGGCAAGCAGATCACCGAATTTCGTGAAGGCCTGTTGCCATGGGCTTTGCAGCGGCCGGTTGCTCTGGTGTTTGATGAATACGATGCTGGTCGGCCCGACGTGATGTTTGTGATTCAGCGTATTTTGGAAAGTTCGGGTCGGTTGACCCTGCTCGACCAAAACCGGATTATCCGCCCGCACCCTAGTTTTCGGTTGTTTTCAACGACCAATACCATTGGTTTGGGCGATACGACCGGATTGTATCATGGTACCCAACAGATCAATCAAGGACAACTGGATCGCTGGTCGATGGTGGTGGCCTTAAATTATCTGGAACACGATGCTGAAGAAGCGATCATTTTAGCCAAAATGCCCAAATGGCAAACCGACAAGGGTCGCAAAACCATTTCGGCCATGGTTCGGGTGGCTGACATGACCCGCAATGCTTTCATGAATGGTGATATTTCGACCGTGATGAGTCCGCGGACCGTTTTGACATGGGCTGAGAACACGGAAATATTTGAAGGCGATACCGGCGAGGGCTTTCGATTGACCTTCTTGAACAAATGCGACGAGCTTGAGCGACCGGTTATTGCCGAGTTTTATCAGCGGGCCTTTGCAGAGGACCTGCCTGAAAGCGCAGCGCGCATTGCGGTGGCGTAATGAGCACGCCGATCCTGCCGGAATACGAAATTATTCGCTTGGCTGAGGCGATCCAAAATGACTGACCGCGAAACCCCGGTTGAAACTTTGAAACGGGCCATTGGCGTCACCACGCGCGCTTTGTCCGGCCAAACCGAATTGGAAGTTCAGTTCGGCGGGGATATTGCGGCAATTGCCGATGAGCGGATTAATCTGCCTTTACCACCTGCTGCGCTGGATATGACCAACATTCCCATTTTGCGGGGTAAGGCAGACGCATTGGCCTTGCGGCTGGCCCATCATGACCCGGCGGTTCATGCGGCGGCTCGTCCCGGCCCTGGCCCGGCGCGTGCGGTGTTTGATGCGCTGGAGCAAACCCGATGCGAAGCACTCGGTGATCGCGCCTTGAAAGGGGCTGGTGGTAATATGCACGCCGCTCTGGTCGATCGGTGTTCGACCAAGGGCTATGCCACGGTTACCGAGCGCGATGAAGCACCATTGTCGGATGCGATTGCCCTGTTGGCTCGCCAACGCATGACTGACCGTGAACCACCAGCAGAAGCCGATGGTTTGCTGTCGCTGTGGCGTAGTGAGATCGAAGCCAAAGCTGGCCCGGCGCTCGATGCGCTGGATGGGGGGCTGATTGACCAAGCCGCCTTTGCTGATCTGGTGCGAGACCTGTTGCGCGATATGGAACTGATTGACGAACTGGGTAGCGAAAGCGAGCAATCGGAAGATGAAGCCGATGCGGACTCCGAGGATAGCAATCCCAGCGCGCAGGATCAGGAGCAAAGCGAAGACGAAGACCAGCAAGAAAGCGAAGGCAGTTCTGATACCGGCGAGGCCGATGAGAGCGAACAACAAAGCGACCTGCTGGATGATGAGAGCGATGTCGGCGAAGCGCAGGACAGTCAGGGCGAAGAAGTGCCGATCCGTCCAAATTTCCGACCGATGGGCGACGGCAGGTCAAACTACCGGGTGTATACTCAGGCCCATGATGAGATTGTACGAGCCGAAGACTTGTGCGACCCGGAAGAGCTGGCCCGCTTACGGAAATATCTGGACCGACAATTGGAGCGCTTGAAAGGTGCGGTGGCCTGTTTGGCCAATCGTCTGCAACGACAATTGATGGCGCAGCAGCAACGATCGTGGACCTTTGATCTAGAAGAAGGCGTGCTGGATACGGCCCGCCTGACCCGGGTGGTCACCGACCCGATGCAGCCGTTAAGTTTTAAGGAAGAAACCGAAACCGAGTTTCGCGATACGGTGGTCACCTTATTGCTGGATAATTCCGGTTCCATGCGCGGTCGCCCGATTATGATTGCCGCACTGACCGCTGATATTCTGGCTCGTACGCTGGAGCGCTGCGGAGTCAAAGTGGAAATTTTAGGCTTTACCACTCGCGCGTGGAAAGGCGGCCTATCACGGGACGACTGGATCGAAGCTGGCAAGCCGCGCGATCCAGGTCGGCTGAATGATTTGCGCCATATCATCTACAAGGCAGCCGATGCGCCGACCCGTCGGACCCACAACAATCTGGGCCTGATGATGCGCGAGGGTTTGCTGAAGGAAAATATCGATGGTGAGGCGCTGTTGTGGGCTCATGATCGGTTGTTGGGTCGGCCCGAAGCCCGGCGTATTTTGATGGTGATCTCCGATGGGGCACCGGTGGATGACACCACGCAGTCGCATAACAAAAGTGGCTATCTGGAAAACCATTTGCGCGAGGTGATCGCCCATATCGAAGGGCGTTCCAACGTACAATTGCTGGCCATTGGTATTGGTCATGATGTAACCCGTTGGTACAAACGGGCCGTAACCATTACTGACGCCGAACAATTGGGCGGCGCGATCACCGACCAATTGGCCGAGCTGTTTAGCCAACAAGATAAGCGCCGCGCCCGTCGCCGCGCCGGGTAAAATCCCTGTTTTCGAGGGCAATTAAAAAAATATCCAGCAAGGATTTGGTTCAGGCCGGGGATAGATGGCCAAGGGTTGGATCGTGTTGTCGGTACAACACCAATCACCAACCGATTGATGTGACAATCCTTTTCCGTATAACACCAATTATACGTGGGTTTGTTCAAGGTTTACGATGTCAAAGAGCTGTCAACCAATCCGCAAGGCTCGGTTTACTCGATCATTGTAACATTGGCCCGATAGGCGAGCACAACCCGGCTGCTGTTTGGGCCGCGTGTGTGCGGCAAAGGTAAATTGATTGTCATTTATTTGTGTTTGCATTGTGCGCCAATCGGCATTTATGTGTCATTTGACTAGTGTCGATGACACTTGGCGTGACAATCAACTTTGCGCGCCTTTGAAAAGGATTTTTCATGCAACAGATGCGTTTTTGGTTTGTGAGCCTTTTGGCCGGGTTGGGTTTCTGTGGACCTGTTCTGGCAATGGATTGCCCGTCTGCTTCTTTTTACGAAGGATTGGACAACATAGAAATCACCGCCGAACCGATGCAACCTCATAAGGACGGGTTTGGCTCCCTGCAATTTCGTAGCTTGTTGATGCTCAGCTCCGAGAAAGAACGCTTTGGCGGTATATCGGCCATTGATGTTTTTTGTGATGATCAGTTTGTCGCCGTTACCGATCATGGAAATCTGTTGTTTCTGGATTTTGACGAAGATGAGAGCGGGCAGATGAGCCTTGCCCCAATTGTACGAATGACCCCGTTACATGATGCCAATGGTACGGTCATTGCCCGCAAGAATGGCGGCCGCAAATCTGATGCGGAAAGCATTGATTGGAACGGTAAAAACCTGTTGGTTGGTTTTGAACAACATCACCGAATTTTGTGTTTTGATCTATCGAAACACGCAGCAAATGTGCGTGGTCACTTGGTATTCAAAGACCCGTTGGGGGACGGGGTCCGTAATGATGGCATGGAAGCCCTGACCCGTACGACTTCCAGCAAGATCGTGGTCGGGTTGGAGCGAAATGAAGATGGGTTTGCACCTTTGGCCATCGGCAAAACCCGACATGACCTAGATTTTGCCGATCACCAATTGCCGTTGAGAGGGCACACGCGCACGACTGGGTTTGACATTTTGCCAGCCAATGACAACCACCCGCAAATTCTGTTTTCGGTACATCGGGATTGGGATCATGAAGTGTCCAAAAAGAACACCATTCGCATTGCCCGGACCGAATTGCTGACTGGCCCGGACGGTGCGGTTACGTTGGGTGAAACGGTTTTTCTGGCAGAATTTCACCAAGCAGCCCAAGACAAGGTCAGCACCAATATCGAAGGCATTGCCGCCCGACAGTTGGAAAATGGTGATGTTCGTCTGGTGCTGGTTACCGACAATAATTTTAGCCGGAACGGCAGTCAGGCGACCCTCCTGCTCAGCCTTGATGTTCCGGCTGATTTGTTGGTTGCTGCCCCGGCAGAATAGCGCCTACAGTTTCGGCACAAACTCTGGTTGATACCCTTGCGCCAACATCCGCACGACCGGTTCCGGGGTCAACACATTGACCATTGTGCCCGGCAGTGGGTCCACCGGCTGCAATCCACTAAACGACCATGCCAATAGGGTTTGCTGCCACCATAAATAAATTTGCGGCTCACCCGGCGGGGTCAAGAATACGCCGCTTGGCAAGGTCATCAGTTCGGCAGAAACTACCCGTTTGTTGCGGGTGGCTGGATCAAGTCGGGCCGCGTGGAGGATAGCATCCATTTGTGTGGCTTTGGGCTTGGGGCCTGTTTCAGGCCACGCGGAACCAAAGGCTTGCTGAAACGCCAAATAGGCTGCCCGGCGACAGGTGTGGCAGGGTCGATGCCCGGCGGAGAGCGCCACCAGATCATCAGCAAAAAACAATTGCGTCCAACGGCCCGGCGGGTTGATCGGCCGGGTCCAGCCCTTGAATTCCGGCAGGCAGCAAATCCATGCCTTGTGGGTCCAGCGCCGCCCGGTCATCTGGCCATCTGGTCCGTGCAGACAACCCCGATTGCCGGTCAGGCGACCCCGGATCGGGTCAACAATAATGTCACCATTAGGCGAAACACGGTTTTGACGCGGCATTGATGGTACCTATGAATGTGTTTGTTGTTTGTTTGCTGCCAAAAGTGATTTGAAGATTTCTTCAAATTCAAAAACTCGTTCTGCATTAATACAATACCCGAGATTTATCATTACGTTAGAAACGGAAATCAAATTGTTAGTGGTGGGAATCGGAGCCACTTTGATTTCCCCTTCAATGCTTTGTATTGGGCCAGCATACAAAACTCCAAAGAAAATCAATCTGTCTCCGCCAATATGTAATCCACCATTGTTGTCCATATATCCACCAGAATTGACGAGAAAAACCGGTGAACCGCTGGAGCCTGGAAAGCAAGCCATATCAATGACGAATTCTTTTTTACCTTCATAATAGATATAAACTGGAGTTGCCGTAATTCCCTTGCGAAATATCGGACGATTATTCGCTGAATCCCAAAGCCCATTGGGGTATCCTATCATAATCACTTCTTCCAACGCGGCTAAGGTTTTTAATTTATCTACTGACCACACTAGATTTTTGTCCAGTGGGGCGTAGTGAGGTTTAATTCCTAGCTTTTGAAATTGGGCCCATGCGTTAGCTAAGGGCAATGCAGCAAGGTCTACAGAGGAATCTGGGTGTAAAATCCAGTCACTTTCTGAAAAGCAAACCGTTTGGTGGTGACCAACTTCAGTTTGGCCCTTTTTAACGGATGTAGATACAGTGAGACGGCCAGAAGTTATGTGTTCTATTACATGCTTATTGGTTACAACCACAGGTATATGTACTTTACTGTCTTCAAGCAGATGAACGAAAAAGCCTGTTCCTGAAGACTTGTTGCCATCTAAACCTACACATTCAATTCTTGTCGTACAAAGCGAAAGAGATTCAAAGACATTAACGTTCATTGGCATACCCACTACCTTACCGATTTTTGCGGTTTTCGATCAAATGATCGACCACGGACGGGTCGGCCAGAGTTGAAGTGTCGCCCAGATCACCAAAATCATTTTCTGCGATTTTACGCAAAATCCGCCGCATGATTTTGGCGGATCTGGTTTTGGGTAGATCCGGGGCGATCTGGATCAGGTCCGGGCTGGCGATCGGACCAATTTCGGTTCGAACGTGTTTGCGCAATTCGGCGATCAACTCATCGCTCTCTGTCGCGCCCTGCATCAGGCTGACATAGGCGTAGATGCCTTGCCCCTTGATAGCGTGCGGATAGCCAACCACGGCGGCCTCGGACACTGCCGGGTGTGAAACCAAGGCGCTTTCCACCTCGGCCGTGCCCATACGGTGCCCCGAGACGTTCAACACATCATCGACCCGACCGGTGATCCAGTAATCACCATCCGCATCGCGGCGGCAGCCATCCCCGGTAAAATACAAGCCCGGATAGGTTACAAAATAAGTGTCTACAAAACGCTGGTGATCGCCATAGACCGAGCGCATCTGTCCGGGCCACGAGGAGCGGATACATAAATTCCCGGAAGCCTCGCCAAATAATTCCTTGCCATCAGCATCAACTAATAGCGGATCAATCCCAAAAAATGGTTTGGTGGCGGAACCCGGTTTCAAGTCAGTGGCTCCGGGCAGAGGGCTGATCATGATGCCGCCGGTTTCAGTTTGCCACCAAGTGTCTACGATCGGGCAATTGGTTTCGCCGACCACGTTGTAATACCATTCCCAGGCTTCGGGATTGATCGGCTCGCCCACACTGCCCAGTAATCTCAGCGAAGAACGATCGGTTTTGGTGACGAAGCTGTCACCGGCTCCCATTAACGCGCGAATCGCGGTGGGTGCAGTGTAAAAAATACTGACTTGATGCTTGTCACAAACCTGCCAAAACCGCGAGGCATCGGGGTAGGTCGGGATGCCTTCAAACATCAAAGTGGTGGCCCCGTTGGCCAGCGGGCCATAGACGATATAACTGTGCCCAGTCACCCAGCCGACATCGGCGGTACACCAGTAAATATCATCGGGCCGACAATCGAACACATATTGATGGGTCATCGCCGCATAGACCAGATAACCACCACTGGTATGCAACACGCCTTTGGGAGTGCCGGTGGAACCAGAAGTATAGAGGATAAACAGCGGATCTTCAGCGCCCATCGGTTCGGCTGGGCAGTCGGTGGACATTTCGGCAGCCAGTTCTTCATAAACCACGTCGCGCCCGGCCATCATGTCGGTCTGGCAGCCGGTTCGGGTGATGACCAGAACGGTTTTGACATCGGGGCATTTTTTCAAAGCCAGATCGACATTGGCTTTGAGCGGGACGGTTTTTCCGCCACGCAGGCCTTCGTCGGCTGTGATGACGCAGGTCGAAGCGCAATCCCGGATGCGTCCGCCCAAGGCTTCCGGTGAAAACCCGCCAAACACCACGGAATGCACCGCACCGATTCGGGCGCAAGCCAACATGGCAAAGGCAGCTTCGGGGACCATTGGCATATAGAGCGTTACCCGGTCGCCCTTTTTAACACCGCGCTGCTTTAACACATTGGAAAAACGACAAACTTCTTCGTACAATTGCCGATACGTGATGGTTTTGCTGACTTCTGGGTCGTCGCCTTCCCAGATGATTGCGGTCTCGTCGCCCCGGCTTTCCAGATGGCGATCAATGCAATTATAGGCCACGTTCAACCTACCATCTTCATACCATTTGACGTGCAAATCGTCCTTGTCCCACGAACAATCTTTGACCTTGCTATAAGGCTTGAACCAATCGAGCCGCATCCCGGCCTGCGCCCAGAAACTTTCCGGGTTGTCAATACTGGCTTGATACAGCCGTTGGTATTCTGCCTTGTCCGCATAGGCATTGGCTGCCCAGAGGGCCGGAACTGGGTGGGTTTTGGGGGTCATGAGTTTTGCAAAGCTCCGCGAGTTGGGACGAGGTTTGTCCCTACCATGATTTTCTTTGCGCAATCAGGCAAGCCCCCGTAAGGTCACAGGCCGGATTTGGAGGAATAAATGGCTGCATTTTTGTCGGTATTGGGTACCATCGGTGTTATTGCTATGGTGCTGTGGCGGGTATTGCGCGCGCTGCATATGGCCAGCGATCTGGCCAAAACCGCCCATACGGTCGCAAAAGTCAGCCGCCAAATGAAGCCAAAACCCAAAATGCCGGCGCAAAGCCCTGCACAAATCAATAACCCGCAAGAAGCCGCTGCTCTGCTGATGCTGCTGGTGGCGCGGGCGGGGAATGTGAGCAAAAAAACCATTACCAGAGCGCAAACCGACAGCATTTTGAACCAAATCAGTCAGCATTTTGAGTTTGATCAGGCCATGGCCGAAAGCCTGTTGATCCATGTCGCCGGGTTGGGAGATCAATTAAACAGCGCCGCAAAAGTTGACGCAGCCATGCAAAGTTCAAGTCACTTGATCGGCAGCGCGGTCAGCCCAAAAGAGCTAATCGAACTGGAAGATATGCTGATGCAGGTCGCCCATGCAAAAGGCAATCCAAATGCCGCTCAAAAAGAGTTACTCAACCAGTTTGCTTTGCGAGTCGGGATATGAAACTGCAATTCAGCTTGTTGTTGATTTGCCTGGGATTGGTGGCTTGTGGGGCCAATTTGGCCCACGAGGAAAACCAGCTATTTCTACCCATACCGGTTAGTAATAATGCGGTAACATTGGTCGGGGACACGGCCCTGTCATTTTCTGGGCTGTTGTCTGGCAAAAGCTGGAGCGATGTAACAGACCGGGCGTTTGCGTGCGATTTGGCGGCGCAAACTTGCCGGGAAATTGCTGGTTTGCCCGATGGGATCGGGCGCCTGGCTTCGGTCGCAGTTACCGTACAAGGCACACCTTATATTTTTGGCGGCTACACGGTGGACAAGGATGGCAACGAGGCATCAACACCTGATGTGTGGCGCTTTGATCTAGCCAATGAGAGCTATCATTCGATGGCCCCGATGCCGGTGCCGGTCGATGACGGGGTGGCTTTGGTCTATGAGGATCGGTACGTGTTTTTGGTCTCGGGCTGGCACAATACGGACAATGTCGATCTGGTGCAGGTGCTGGATGTGCAGGGGAACCAATGGTTCACAGCAACCGCTTTTGCTGGCGATCCGGTGTTTGGCCACGCGGCGGCAATTGCGGGTAATGTCATGCTAGTTTGTGACGGGGTGAAAGTGGTGCCGCCGGTGGATGCGCAAGCAAGACGCACCTTTGAAGGCTCACCCGCCTGTTGGCGCGGCGAGATTGACGTGGGCGATCTGACTCAGATCAATTGGCGGCAAGTTGGTTCCTTTGCCCCGGCCCATTACCGGATGGCGGCTGCGGCCCATGGCGGCAAAATCTGGTTGGCGGGTGGCACTGATAATCCGTATAATTATAACGGGTTGGGCTATGACGGTGTGCCATCCGAGGCTTCGGCGCATGTCTGGAATTATGATGTGGCCAAGGATCAATTTGCAATTGCGACAGACAAGCCCATGGCCAGTATGGACCATCGCCGCATGTTGGTGTGGAACGACAAATTTGTGATTCTGGGGGGCATGGGCGACGATCAAACTGTAACCGACAAGGTACAGATGTTTCCCGTTCCCGCTGCTTCCAAGTAGAGTTATTCGGACCGTAACGGTCGAGCCAGCAGGGCATGGATCGCCTTGTCTACGTCGAGTTGCCCGGCAATGATCGCAGCCACCGCTTCGGTGATCGGCATTTCCACATCCAGTTTGGCCGCCAATTCCACCATGGCTGGGGCCGAAGCCACACCTTCGGTCACCGCGAGGCGACCGGATAGAATTTCGTTTAAGGGTTTGCCTTCACCCAGTGCCAGACCGCAACTCATATTGCGTGAGGTGGCCGACGAACAAGTCAGCACCAGATCACCCAGACCACATAATCCGCGCAAGGTTTCCGGGTTGGCTCCCAGCGCCAGTCCAAGTCGGACCATTTCGGCAAAGCCGCGCGTAATGAGGGCCGCATGGGCGCTCTGGCCCAGTTTGCGGCCCAAGACGATCCCGCAAGCAATGGCCAGCACGTTTTTGACCGCGCCGCCCACTTCGGCTCCGATCAGATCGTTGGCCAGATAGGGTCGAAACGATGGCGTGCCAATGGCCAGCATCAATTTTCGGCCCAATACCGCGTCTTTGCAAGCCAAGGTCACGGCGGCAGGCAGTCCAGCCGCCACGTCCACGGCAAAGCTCGGGCCAGACAATACGGCTGGCAAGGCTTGCGGCAGGGTTTCAGCCAGTATTTCGGTCATCAATTTTCCGGTGCTCTGCTCGATGCCTTTTGAGCACAACAGCACAGGTTTGCCTTCTGGCAGGCATTTGCCGATCTCGGTAAACACCGACCGGGTATGTTGGGCCGGGATCACCGACAAAATTGCATCTGCGGACAAAGCAGCATCAAGATCGGTGCTGGCGGCGATGGTCGATTTTAAGGCAAATCCGGGCAGGAATAATTTGTTTTCATGGGTCTGGTTGATACTGTCCATGACTTCGGGTTCGCGCACCCACATCGTGACCTCACGTCCGGCCCGGGCGCAGGTCTGGGCCAATGCCGTGCCCCACGCGCCGCCACCCAAAATACCGATTTTTGCAAATTCACTCATGATTTCGGTCCTTTTTTTCCTGACCCGGAAACGGGTTGCCGCTGTGCTGCGCCTTCATCCAATGGCCATCTTGGCCGGGCGGCAACATCCAGTTGGCTGATTTGCCCCCGGATTAAGTGCTCGGCTCCAGCCAGTGCGATCATGGCCCCATTGTCTGTGCAATATCGTAATGGCGGGGCGACAAATGCAAACCCCTCTTTGTTGGCCAAAGCGGCTAGTCGCTGGCGGATCATTTGATTGGCTGCGACCCCGCCTGCTACAACCAAATGAGTGGCCCCGTGTTTTTCGGTAAAAAGCTGCATGGCTTTAGCGGTTTGCCGCGCCAGAATATCTGCGACCGTCCGTTGAAAACTGGCGGCCAGATCGGCTTTGTCTTGTTGATCTGGATTTTCCAATCCTTGCCAGACCCGTTGCACAGCGCTTTTGAGGCCGGAGAATGAGAAATCACACCCAGGTCGACGCAATAAAGTACGCGGCAGATCAAACCGGTTTTGGTCGCTGGTTTTGGCACACGCTTCGACGGCTGGACCCCCCGGAAAGCCAAGGCCAAGAATTTTGGCGGTTTTGTCAAAGGCTTCCCCGGCGGCATCATCGAGCGTTGAACCCAGCCGGTGATATTGGCCAAATGCCGCAACTTCGATCAATTGGGTATGTCCGCCCGAAACCAGCAAGAGCAGGTAAGGAAAGGCAATATTGGTATCAAGCCGGGGGCTGATGGCGTGACCCTCCAAGTGATTGATCGCGATAAACGGCAGATCGCTACCCAGTGCAATGGCCTTGGCGCTCATCATGCCGACCAAAACGCCACCGATCAGTCCGGGGCCAGAGGTTGCCGCCACGGCGTCAAGTTCGGAAAGTTCCAGTTTGGCCTCGGTTAAGGCCTGTCGGATCAGATGATCCATGATCTCCACATGGGCCCGTGCGGCAATTTCCGGCACCACGCCACCAAACGGTGCGTGCTGGCTGTCCTGAGAGTGGATGCAATCGGACAAAATCTCGACTTGTCCGTGCCTGTGCAAACGCACAATGGCGGTGGCCGTATCATCACACGAGCTTTCCAGTCCCAACACGGTAACTGGCCAATTTGTTTGGCGCTGCACAGCGTTGGGTTCTTGCATACCCTGGTGGTTTTGGTCTAGGTCCATGCCCGGCTGAATACCATCAGGATTTAACATGACGCAAGTTTTGCTCACACTCGGTTCGCGCGGATCACCGCTGGCCCTGGCCCAATCTAAAATGACCCGCGCTTTGCTGGCGGCGCTATTGGGCTTGAGTGAAGCCGAAGCTGAACAACAATTGCCGATCAAAACCTACACCACCACCGGCGATAAACTGCTGGATCATTCGCTGGTTGATGCGGGCGGCAAGGGTTTGTTCACCAGCGAGTTAGAGCAAGCCTTGGTGGCCGGTGAGATTGATCTGGCCGTGCACTCTATGAAGGATGTGCCGGTTAAAGCCCCGTCCGGGCTGGAAATGGTTGGCATGTTGCCGCGTGAAGATCCGCGTGAGGCTTTAATCGCCGGGCAAATATCTTCGCTGGCTGATTTGCCCAAAAATCCAGTGATCGGCACGGCCAGCGTGCGACGACAAGCCCAGGTGCTATCTTTGCGGCCCGATGCACAGATTGTCTTGCTGCGGGGTAATGTAGGTACGCGGTTGCGGCGGTTGGCCGAGGGGCGGTTCGATGCGACCTTTTTGGCCTATGCTGGTTTGAAGCGGTTGGGGATGGCAGATGCGGCCAGCGCCGTATTGTCATTTGACGAAATGTTGCCCTCTCCAGCGCAAGGGGCGGTGGGCTTGCAAATTTGCCAACACGACGAACCTTCCCGCAAGCTGATATTGCCGATCTGTTGTGAAACCACGCAGGTTGAGCTGGCTGCCGAGCGGGCGTTTTTAGCGGCACTGGATGGTTCATGTCGTACACCGATTGCTGCTTTGGCCCGGATCGAAGCAGGAGAATTGCGCTTTGTTGGCGAAGTATATTTGCCGGATGGAAGTAAATTCTGGCGGCGTGAGGAACAATTGGATTTACCCAAAACAGCACCTTTAGCCGCATTGCTGCCCATTGCCAGCGCATTGGGTAAAGCCGCTGGTTTGTCGATTACTGAGGAGGCCGGTGATCTGATCCGGTTTGAAACATAATGCCGAATATTTTGATCACTCGCACCCAACCGGGCGCTGACCGCTTGGCCAAACAATTGGAAGCCGATGGCTTTGCCTCGCTGGTTTGTCCACTATTGGTGGTCGAGCCAGTTTTGGCTCCATCCGATGAGGCAAAGGACGCACAAGGGTTTATCCTAACCTCTGCCGCTGCCATTGCCGCTTTGCCCGATCCGGCAATTGTGGCGGAGCGGCCGGTTTTTTGTGTGGGCGCTGAGACCGCGCGCCAAACCAGCCAAGCTGGATATCAAAATGTGACATCAGCCAAAGGTTCCGGTAAAAGCATGGCCCGGTTGATTGAAAAAGCCATCAAAGCGGATGGCGGGAAATTGCATTGGTGTCGCGGCGAAGTCGCCGACGAAACCTTGTTGCGCCACTTAAGTAAAGCCAGGTTTTTGGTGTCGCAACAAATTTGTTATCGCACGGTTTCGTTGTCGGCATTGCCGACGAATATTCGCAAAGCCTTGGCAAATGGAACCATTGACGCAGTGGTGTTTCACTCAAAGCGTGGGGCAGAGTGTTTTCGCCGGTTGAAGCCTGAACTGGCTGTGGAAGTTAAATTGTTGGCCTTTAGCGAACAAATTGCTGATGTGCTGCAACGGGCCGGGTGGTCGGAGGTCAGCATTGCCAAAAAACCCAATGAAGCCAGCATGATTGCGACATTGCGGCAGATGTTTTCGCTTTCTTAAATCCGTGACCTTGGGTAGATTTAGGTAAAACACCCTGTTGTGCGGAAATCTATGACCAATAAAACAACAAAAACCGAAGATGTAATCGACGCTGAATTTGAGCCGGTGGTGGAAAATGTGCCGGAATCAGAGACGGCAACGTTGCCACGAAAGCGGGCGGCTTGGCCGTTGGTCTGGGCGTTGTTTATTTTGGCGACGATTCTAGGCGGCGCAATTGGCGTACTTGGCGGCCGGTTTATGGGAGATGGTGGCGCAGGTGATTTGCGTGAAACCAATGCCAAAATCAACGCCCTGCAAGCTGAATTGGCGCAAATAACCGATCAGGTTCAGCAATCCCGCACGGCGTTCGAACAATTAATTGCCGAGGAAACCGCAGCGCGAAAACTGGAAATAAGCCAGATCGCCGCCGGGCTAACGGCGCTGGAGGCTTTGGGTGCATTGCCCAGCGAAGTTGAGTCGGCAAACATATCTGAGGCAACGCCGCCTGAAACGAGTATTGATCCGGCAATGGTGCAAGAATTGGCCGCGCTGGATGTTCGTTTGCGCCAGTTGGAATACCGCAATTGGCCCGAAGCCAATCCGGAACCGGTAGATGCTGGCCCGGTGGTGACCGTTCCAACAGTTGATCTTGCGCCGTTGCGGACCAGATTGACCCGGTTGGAAGAAACCGTATCGGCCTTGCCAGAGTTTTCCGATTTTGTACTGCTTTCAGAATTACCGGATAATTCTTCCCTCGCCCAACGGATGAAAAAACTGGAAAACTCTACCTTGAGCCAAAGAGCTGGTGCGGCGCAACAAACTGCTTTGGTCGATCTAAAGCTGGCCGTGCAAGGCTCAGCGCCATTTGCCGTGGCCTTTGCTTCGGCTAAATTGCAATTTGCTGACCATGCGGGTTTGGCTGCTTTGGCCCCCATTGCCGGGCGCGGCGCGCCGACTTGGCCCGAGGTCAGTGCGTCTTTTTCAACTTTGATACCGGTGATTTTGCGGGCGGCTAAGGCTCCGGCGGAAAATGCTTCGCTGTTTTCAAAAGCCGGTGCAGCGATCACTGGACTAGTTTCGGTACGCCGGACAGATGGCAAAGGTGATGGGCTGGAAGCAAACTTAGCTCGGGCCGATCAGGCGTTGCAAACTGGTGATCCCGATCTAGCCATTGGCGTGGTTCAAGGCTTGAGTGGCACTGCAGTGGAAGCAGCGAAATCTTGGTTGCAAGGGGCGCAAGATCGCAAAACCATTTCCGAAGTTATGCACCAATTGAGCGCTGAGCTGGTTGAGGGAGACGCGCCATGATCCGTTTGGTATTTTTCTTCTTTTTGGCACTGGGCTTGGCCGCCGCTGGTTGGTGGTTGGCCAGCCAGACCGGGCAGATCGTAGTCGATGCCTTTGGCCGTGAAATATCCATGTCACTGCCAGTTGGAATCGCCGGATTGTTATTGTTGACCCTTGGTCTGTTTTTGACCTGGCAGGGGACTGCGTGGGCGGTGAATCTGCCAGCAGCTTTGCGGAAAATGCGGGTGTTGTCGCGGCGTGAACGCGGGTATGACGCGCTGGAACGAGCCTTGATTGCTTCGGCCTCCGGCGACACCAAGGGTGCGCGCGCCCACGCCGAAAAGGTAAAAGCCTTGATGGACCGACCGGCTCTGGCCGGGTTGCTGGCGGCGCGCTCGGCGCAGGCCGATGGGGACATAATCGGGGCAGAACGTCATTTTGAAGCTTTGCTCACCGACAAACGTACCCGGCTGGCAGCGCGGCGCGGCCTGACCGAAACTGCATTGCAACGCCACGACCACACCGCAGCGATTGCCCATGCTAAGGACGCTTTTGCCACCGATCCCGGCGCAAAATGGGCGTTTGAAACCCTGTTTGACGCGCATGTTTCGACCCGAAATTGGGCCGAAGCACGCGAAACTCTGGATCGGGGTGCCAAGAAAAATCATGTGGGGAAACTGGCGGCAGCTCGTCGCCGGGCGGTGTTACTATCTGCGGAGGCATCTGCGGCCGAGATCGAAGGCGAGCTGGAAACAGCACGCTCTCTGGCTGAAAAGGCAGTATCGGCAGCCCCCGGCTTTGCGCCCGGCGCAGCCTTGGCTGCGCGCTTGCTGGTCGAAGCGGGCAAAAACTGGCGGGCGGCTGGCTTGCTGGAAGACGCTTGGGCCGGTGCGCCGCACCCGGCCTTGGCCTTAGCCTATCGCGACTTGAAAGAAGATGAAACGCCCAAAGCCCGAGCCAAACGGATGAACGGGCTGGCCCAGATTAATGCCGATCATCGCGAGAGCATCATATTGCGGGTTGAAACGGCGTTGGAAGTGGGTGAACTTGCCGAAGCGCGCAGCCAATTGCAGGGTTTGATCGACACTGAAGGCCAGACTTCATCGCGGCTTTGCACGTTGATGGCACGGCTGGAAAAAGTTGCGGGCAATAAGACGCAAGCCAATAACTGGTTGCGTCAGTCCTTGGGTGCGTCTGATGAGCCGGATTGGTCTGATCTCGACCCAGAAGGCCCGGCCTTTGGTTATCGAGCCGAAGACTGGGCGCGTCTGGTTTACAGCTTTGGCGATGCAGGGGAGTTGATCCACCCCCGGCACGAACGCTTTGAACGAGTGGCCAGTGATGGCGCGGCCTTGCTGTTGGCTAATGAGAGCGAAGCCGAGATCGTGGTTGAAGCCGAAGCCGAAATTGAAGCTGAAACCAAAGAAGAAGTGACGGTTGAGGTGAAATCGAAGCCTAAAAAGCGAGCCAAGAAAAAGGCAAAGGCCAAGAAGAAAGAGCCGCCCAAGCTTCCCTTGAAATCAAAAATTAAAATGATCGAGCCAGAACGACAACCAGACGATCCGGGGCCGGGCGCCAAAGCCGACCCAACCGACAGTGTTTTGAAGCGCAAGCGCAAGGTACACTAGGGTCTTGCGGATAACGTTGGCTGTTTATTCGATAGCCTATGTTGTTGCTGTTTTACTTTGTACACGTGACATAATCGCTAAAGGGCGTTCGTCAGGATCGTTGAAAAATGCCATCCACTCTTCCGTGCCATTTGCATGAGTATGAATTTTATGTGGGGCATTTAGAAAGACTACGCCACTGGATTTCATCTTGGCACAAGCCGCTTGAATATCTTCAACTTGAAAGTAAATGATGGATTCCGAAGAGAGATCATCTTCCGTTTCTTGCAAAAGTATTCGCACGCCTTGGCATTCAAAAAATGCCATATCACCAAAAGAAAAAAGCTCTTTCAACCCCAAAACCTCGACGTACCATTTGCATGTAACGCTGATATTTTTAACGTTTCTGGAGATTTGCCCGATCTGTATAAAGAGCGCTTTCTCATCTTTTGTATCCTTGATGTTCAATATAGATTCTCCTGTTAATAAGACGCTGTCGCGTGCGATGCCCGCCCAGTTACGCAACTGCTTGCGGTTCGACAGGTTTAGTTTTTGTAAAATATTGGTGACGTGATATTTTACGGCATCAATGCTTATGCCTCGTTTCCTGGCGATCTCACGACTCGTCATGCCATGACGAATGGCGTTAACAATTCGCCACTCACCCGGTGTCAAAATATCATCGTGTCGAGGCCGTCCCTGTTTTTTTGTCTCTGGCATAGACAGGTTGTAGCCTAGGTGAATGCGGTTTTCCCTACCCCAAAATCGAAAAACAGGTATTTCATACCTTTGCGACTGGTTGGACTAGACAATAAACCGCCCATTTTGCATGAAAACCTGCGAAGTCCGGCTGATAATTGACTTATGAATTGGTCGATGATTAAAAGCCAACTATGCCGCATTAGCTCAGTTGGTAGAGCACATCATTCGTAATGATGGGGTCAGGTGTTCAAATCACCTATGCGGCACCATTTTTGCTTGTCCTATCGCGATGCTGACGCTCGCTACTTGAGGACGGTTACCGATCTTCTCTACCTTGAGATGCTGCAAAGCAGCCTCGAACTGTGCGCTACGAGTTTATTATCTTACTCTGTCATTCCCCCAATAAAAAACCCCGCGCTGAATTACCAGCGCGAGGTTTCTATTTTCGAGTTGCTGATCCGGTTACGGCTTCAGGCGTTCTACTGTGGTTTTCATGATTGCGGTCAATGACGCAGCAGCCAATACGGCAGCATAATTGCCGAAGATCGCATTTAAGTATTCGCCTACTGCTGGGATTGCGCCCCAAGCAGATGCGCCACCGGCCATCAGTAAAAAGACAGCAGCCATGATCAGGCCGTGGCGATGATCTGCGTCAACAAACCAGCCAGAAACCAGACCAAGTATGGCCAGTAAAGCTGCGGCCATTGGAAAACTGGCAAATGCGAAGACGACTGCAGCAAGGAAACTGACAATCCAGAGAATTTTTGCTATAGACATGAGATTACTCCCCCTAGGTTGATAAAACTCGTATGCATGTATTGTTCATGCATTACTGTGTCGACCCAAGGTTGATTTCCCCTCAAAGGCAAGCAAAAAAGAGAAATGTTTCGTGAGAAGCATATTAGTTATTGCTAATGTAAAGTTGAATACCTAAAGGTAAAAATTCTATATTTCATCAGTATCAAGCTGAAATCATTACCGAATTTTCAGTGAGGATCAGAGAGGGTTGTTTCTCGCAAAGCCCCGGTTTGCCTTGAAAGTTTTTGCCAGTATTTTCAAAAAACATCGAAAATCAGTTCAAAATTGCCGAGGTCCACAAGGGAATTCGAGACGAACACCACTGATTTGTTTTGCGAAACCCGGCAAGTACCGAGCTAGCATTAGCCGGTTCAGGCACGCGGGCTGTGGTCACGCTTTGCATGAGCAGGCGAAGGGTTCGGGCTTGTTCCGGCTGGGGAAAGGCAATGGCAAACCCACCTTCGATACAGGCTTGAAAGCGCGGCGGCAGCAGACGATCGAGGCGCTGATATTCGGCATCGCTTAAGGGCAATTGTTGACGGCGAATGGCCCGGTTGCTTTTGGAAAAACTGATTGAGGTATAAATAGCTGCCGCTGCAATCAGGTCGCGTTGCCTTGTATCCATACCTGCACCATGACTGGCCGGGACCAACAAAACTGCCATGACTAATGCAAGGCTGCCTTGGATGCAGGTTCGGATTATACGGGTTTTCATAAAAATGGTCATGCTTGTTCCTTTGCCAGCAGAGCTTGCAATTGGTCTTGGCAAGCTTGGTCAGCTTGTTGGATGCACAGGGTTTTGTAGCGGCTGGTTTGCCCGCGCAGTATCGAGATGGTCGATTTTGGTTGCCCCAGCTTTTTGGCCAATAACAGGATTACCGCCTTGTTGGCTTTGCCATCATCGGGGGATTGGTTCACCTTGATGCACAGACTTTGGTTTTGGTCAGCATCCAGCCAGCCGCCACCCAGTCCGATTTGGCGTGCGCCGGGTGTGACTTTCACCCGCAAAAATAAATCTTCGCCTTTTCGGGTAATGGCTGCAGTTGGACTGCCCGCCATCAGAACAGACGCAAAGTTCCAAATACCAATCCCGGCAGCAGCCAGTCCCGTACGAAATACAAGGCCAGCAGTAGAATAATTGGTGAAAAATCCATACCGCCCATCGGGGGCAGCATCCGGCGAATGGGTGCGACCAACGGCTCGGTCAGCGCCCCGGAGATTTGCCAGACTGCGGCAACAAAGCGATTGTGCAGATTAATGATATTAAACGAGATCAACCAGGACATGATCACCCGGATAAAAATAACCAGAATCAGCAAAGAAAGAACCGGTTGTAAAAAGTAGACATAGAGCGCTTGGAACAAGGACATCAGTTTTTCCTGATTGTTGGCAGAAGGGAGGCGCAACCTAGCGGCTTGCTGGGAGCGGGCCAAGCATTACTCTGTTAATTCTTCGATCAAAAGCCAAGGAACACAAAATGAGTAAACTCAACCTCGATGATTGTCTGAACAGTCATTGCCCGTGGTCGGGTGACCCGGTTCGTGAAGAGGGCTTGGTCTTGTACCACGGCAACGTGGTCGGGTTTTGTAATCCGGGATGCCGGGAAAAGTTTGAGCGAGCTACAAACCTGTTTGATGCGGTGATCGGGCGAAGTGAGGATTGAACCCGGTTACCGGGCGGCGCTCGGGTTCCATCAACAGGGCAGGTTGAACCTGAGCGATCAATCACTATTTGCAATTGGTGATGCAAAGGCGGGCTAAAATGACAGAGCAAGTAACAAAACTATTTTCTCTATCAGCAGATGGCCCGGAAATGGCTGCGGCATTGCGCTTGTTGGTCGGGTTTCAGCAAGAACTCAAAACGGGCCATATTGCCCCAAAATGGTCTTTGGAAGAAACCCGTCGCGCCATTGAGCAACTTGACCTGTCTGCGCCGGTCGGGACTGAAGCAGCGTTGGGTGAAACTTCCCATTTGATGGAAAATGGCGATCTGCTCAGCGCCAGCGCCCGGTGCTTTGGCTATTTCAACCCAACCGCCGCCGGTCCTGCCATTTTGGGAGACCTGCTAGCGGCGGCGCGCAATCCGCAATTGGCGGTGATCAGTCACGCCCCGGCTTCGGCTTTGATCGAGCGGCGGGTTCTGGGGTTTCTGTGTGAGCAAGCCGGGTGGCCCGCAACATCTGGTGGTCACTTTACCTCTGGTGGTTCCGAAGCCAATGCCACGGCATTGCAACTGGCCCTAAACCGGGCCAACGCAGATTATGGCCAATTGGGTATCGCCGCATTTGACGGCCCGCCCGTTTTGTATGCTTCGGCCGACAGTCATTTGGCTTGGATTAAAATTGCCCGCTCGGCCGGGTTGGGCACTGATGCCGTGCGCTTGGTGCCCGCTGAAGTCGGGCGGATGCAGATACCGGAATTGTGTTCCATGATCGAAATGGACGCCAAGGCTGGCCGCATTGCGGTGATGATTGCCGCAACGGCAGGTACGACCAATGCCGGTGAAATTGATCCGTTATCTGAATGCGCCGAAATAGCAGCGCAGTTTGATGTGCATTTTCATGTGGATGCAGCTTGGGCCGGAGCGTTGATACTGGACCCGTCGCGCCGGTCTTTGCTGTCTGGTATTGACCGGGCTGACAGCCTGACAATTGATGCCCATAAATGGATGTCGGCGCCGATGGGTGCCGGGATTATAATGATCAGGCAACCAGAGCTGGCCGGGCAAAGCTATTCCGTAGCAACGGGGTATATGCCGGCGGGTGACGGGCAAGACCCGTATATTACCACCAATCAATGGTCCCGGCGTTTTATTGGAATTCGGTTGTGGATGATGTTGCGATCCATCGGGATCGAAGGATACCAAAAACTGTTCGACCATCATTTTGCGATGGCTGCTTTGCTGCGTGAGAAATTAACGGCTGCGGGCTGGACCTTGCACAATCATACGGGATTACCGGTGATCTTGTTCTCTGATCCGGGAGATAATCTGGACAGCCAGAAAATTGCTGACCGAATTGAACAAAGGGGCAAGGTGTGGCTCGGCCGCGTGGATTTTGATGGTAAATCCTGTCTGCGCGCTTGTTTGACCAGTTATCTGACCGGGCCGGAAGATATTGATTTGCTGCTGGCTGAGTTATCCTTGGTGCATGAAGAGCTTCGCTAATTGCGGCGTAGCAATACGCAAAAATTATTGGCAGGCATTTTGATCAGTTGATCAAATTCAAATCCTGCGTTGCTTGCCATGTTTTTAACGAGGGGAAGCGGGCGCACCCCCCAGGCCGGATTGCGCCGTTTCAAGTCTTGATCAAAATCCAGATTGGAAGGGGCGTCTTTCTGGCCGGTTTGCAGAAATGGGCCATAGAGCAACAGCAAGCCATTTTCAGGCAGACGTTTGGCGGCACCGGCGAACAAACCTATTGCTGCCTCAATCGGCGCAATATGGATCATGTTGGCGCACAAAATGGCTGCCAGTTGTGTGGGAAGACCGCTTAAGGGTTTTCCGGCCATCCAGTTGGGATCGGTGGTGTCCAGTAAAACTGGCGGGTGGATATTACCAAGTTTGGTTTCGGCTATCCACGCGGCAATGCTTTGCACATGGGCCGGGTCAGGGTCGCTGGGCCAAAACTGGTTATCCGGTAAATGGCTTGCGAAATGCACCACATGCTGGCCGGACCCGGAAGCAACTTCCAGCACATCGCCGCCGGGCAGGTGTTGTCGCAACACGTTCAAGATCGGCTCTGCATTGCGCCCAGTTGCCGGAAAATCAAGTTTGTCGCTCATAGGTTTTGTACCTCCTATCGGTGCCTCGATTAAACTTTTGTAACAAGCTGGGCAAGGGCTGGTGTTTGTTTGCGTGAATTGCGAGCATCCTTCCCTTAGGGGATAATTTTATGAACACAATGAACAAAAACAAATCAGGTCTGTGGGCTGGTCTCGCTGCTATATTGTTGATGGGCTGCGCGCCCGCTACCGAAACGGCAATGAAAGAAAGCAAAGGGCCACCATCTTTAAGCACGATTTGGACAACCACCGGGTTTGAACACCCGGAAAGTGTGTTGTTAAGCGCGGATAGGAGCTGGCTTTATGTGTCGAACATTGTAGGCGAAGGCACCGAGCGCGATGGCAATGGCCATATTGCCCGGGTCTCAAAGCAAGGCGAAATTCTGCAAGCCAAATGGGCAGTTGGGATGGATGCTCCAAAAGGAATGGCCCTAAATGGTGATAAACTATATGTTTCGGACATTGATAAACTGATCGAGATCGACACCAATACCGGTGCCGTTTTGCAAACCATTGTGGCGGCAGGCGCTGAATTTTTGAACGATGTGGCGTTTGTACCGGGTTTGGGCGTGCTGGTCTCGGACTCAGGCACCCAAAGTCTGTATCTGTATGATGGCAATACCCTATCGGTCTGGTTGCAGCATGATTTGCTGGCTGGAATTAACGGGCTGCATGTGGATGGAAAACGGGTTTTGATTGCCACCATGCGGGCCGGACAATTATTGTCGCTGGACGTGCAGAGCAAAATTTTAAGCGTTTTGGGTGATGGAATGGAAGATGCCGACGGCATCAAAATCCTTGTGGATGGCTCTTACATTATTTCCAGTTGGCCGGGGCAGATTTATCATGTGTCGAACGAGGGCGAGACCATCTTGTTACAGGACACCGCTCAAGCCAAAATCTACATGAATGATTTCGAGTTGGAAGGCCGCACGCTTTACATGGCAAACTTTGAACCGGGCACGGTGCAGGCTATTTCCGTCGACTGGTGAAGCATTTCGCCCTTTACCTTGTGTAATCGCCGCAGGCAGTTATACCAAAACCAACAACTTTTTCGACGTCGAATGACGCGGACACAAAGGGGAATGGAATGCTGATCAGTATTTTGGGGATGGCGGTATTGTTGGCTCTGGCGGCTTTGCTGTCAGACAATCGCAAAAAGATCAATTTGCGCGTGGTCGGTGCCGCTTTTGCCTTGCAAGCCGCCATTGCGGTTTTTGTGTTGGCCACCCCGTTTGGCAAGGATGTCCTGCAGAGCATTTCAAACGGCGCCCAAGTGATTATTGATTATGCCGATACGGGTAGCGCCTTTGTGTTTGGCGGCCTGCATGACAATGCGAGCCTTGGCTTTGTTTTTGCGGTCAAAGTATTGCCCATCATCATTTTTGTGTCGGCGCTCACCTCGGTCCTCTATTATCTGGGTATCATGCAATGGGTGGTTAAAATCCTTGGCGGTTTTTTGCGCGCAGTGATCGGCACCTCTCCGGTCGAGAGCTTGAATGCAGCGGGCAATATCTTTTTGGGGCAAACGGAATCTCCGCTTTTGGTCAAACCCTATCTGGCAAAACTGACCAACCATCAATTGTTCACCGTTATGGTATCGGGTCTGGCCTCGGTTTCGGGGGCGATTCTGGTTGGTTATGCCTCGCTTGGCGTGGAGCTGAAATACTTAATTGCTGCCTCGTTTATGGCGGCACCGGGTGGCTTGTTAATGGCCAAGATCATCATGCCAGACCCGAACAAGGATGCGGCCAAATCTGCGGCTGAACCCGAAGAGGTGGCCAAGGATGACCTGCCGGTCAATGTGGTCGATGCCGCAGCTTCCGGTGCAGCGCAAGGTTTGCTTTTGGCCGCGAATATCGGGGCGATGCTGATCGCCTTTGTGGCGTTGATTGGCATGTTAAATGGCGGGGTTGGTGGCATTGGTCATTTGTTGGGGCAAGATGGTTGGTCGCTGGACGCATTTTTAGGCTGGGTGTTTTCACCTTTGATGTGGACCATGGGTATTCCATGGGAAGAAGCTAGCATTGCCGGTAATTTGATCGGGCAGAAGTTTATCCTGAATGAGTTCGTGGCCTACGCAAACTTGCAGCCACTGATCGCTTCTTTAAGCCCGCATACGGTTGTGGTGGTAACCTTTGCCCTTTGCGGGTTTGCTAATTTGGCCTCTATGGCGATTTTGCTGGGCGGCTTGGGTGGGTTGATCCCGTCGCGTCGCAAAGACATTGCCCGGTTGGGCTTAAAGGCCGTGGCGGCTGGATCATTATCGAATTTGATGAGTGCGACCTTGGCCTCCCTGTTGGTGGTCGTGTAGCGCATGGTCAAACAAATTGGGTTGATCGCCGGACCTCTGGTTCTGGTGGGCATGTTGTTGGCCGGTCCACCCGGTGAGGTTCCTGTTGTGGCGTGGCGCATGGCGGCCATTGCTAGTTTTATGGCGATCTGGTGGGGAACCGAAGCCTTGCCGCCGTTTGCCACGGCCTTGGTTCCACTGATCGCATTTCCATTTTTGGGCATACTGAGTTTTGCCGAAACGGCGGTTCCATTTTCGCACCCGTTGATCTTTTTGTTCCTCGGCGGATTTTTGTTGGCGTTGGCGGTTGAAAAATGGGACCTGCATCAACGCATTGCCTTGCATGTATTGCTGGTCATGGGGGTTCGGGCCAAGGCTTTGGTGTTTGGCTTTATGCTGACCACTGCTTTGCTTTCCATGTGGATGACCAATACGGCGACCAGTCTGATGATGTTGCCGATTGCGGTTTCCATCCTGTCAGTGGTCTTTTCGCAGGGCGGAGCTAAGATTTCAGATCAGGAACAACATAATTTTCGAATTTTACTACCCCTGTCCGTGGCTTATGGCGCAACCATTGGCGGCATGGCCACCTTGATCGGAACGCCGCCCAACGCTTTTTTAGCGGCCTATATGGCTGAAGCCCACGGCATTGAAATTGATTTTGCCAGTTGGCTGATGGTTGGACTACCCATTGCGGCGATCCTATTGCCCATGGCGTGGTGGGTGTTAACGCGGTTTGTCTATCCGGTCAGTTTTTCAGCCGGGCAACAGGCTGCGGCTCATTTTGACAGCAGTCTTAAAAAACTGGGTAAATTATCCCAACCTGAAATGCGGGTCGGGATCATCTTTGTGGCTGTGGCATTGGGTTGGGCGTTTCGAAAGCCGCTGATCGAGATCACCGGAATTGATGCTTTGACCGATTCCGCTTTGGCTCTGTCGGGCGCTTTATTGTTGTTCATCCTGCCTTCTGGTCAGGCGCGCGGGGAAAAACTGGCGGATGCGGCTGTTCTGGCCAAAGTACCATTTGGTGTATTGCTATTGTTTGGTGGCGGTTTGGCGCTGGCCAAGGGCATATCGGTAAGTGGGCTGGCCGAAGTGTTGGGCGGGTTGTTGGCCGGGGCCGGGGCGATCAACGCCATTGTACTGGTGTTGGCCACTACGGCCATGGTGATTTTCTTAACCGAGTTGACCAGCAATCTGGCCACGACCGCTACGTTTCTGCCAATTGTCAGCGCAGTTGGTATTGATGCCGGATTATCGCCGTTGCTGTTGGCGGTGCCGGTTGCTTTGGCGGCCAGTTGTGCCTTCATGTTGCCGATTGCCACACCGCCTAATGCGATCTGCTTTGGATCGGGTCTGGTCAGTTTGCAGCAAATGGCCAAAGCCGGGTTTTGGCTGAATATAATCGGAATTGTTTTGTTATCGCTGGTTTCGGTTTTCTGGGTGCCGGTTATTTTTGCCTGAACCTTTACGATCCACCGGAGATTGCGGTAGAATTTTTCAAAATAACAGGGGAATTAGACGAAATGGCATTTTTTGAACTGATCGAAGCGTTTATTGCCGGGGCAACAGCGCCAGGAGCTGAACTTGCCACTTCGCGCAAACAGGTTGGTGAATACGAATATACCGTATTTGATGGAGCCCCGGATTCGTTACGCGATATGTTCCAGATGATGCTGCAACACGGTGAACTGCCATTTATCGTTGAAGACGGCACCCACTATTCTTTTAACGAGATGTATACGCGCTCCTGTCGGTTGGCCCATGGGCTGGTTGGCCTTGGCGTGAAAAAAGGCGATCGGGTCGGCATATTCATGCGAAATCGCACCGAATGGGTCGTATCCTTTATCGGCGCGTGCATGGCCGGCGCTGTAGTTACGCCGCTGAACTCTTGGTGGGGTCCGGATGAAGTGTCTTACGCGCTGGATGATAGCGGCATAAAAGTGCTGATTGCTGATCCGCGCCGGGCGGTTCATGTGGATGCCATGAAAAATCCGCCAGCGGGTCTGGCCAAGATTATTTGTTGCGATGGCAATGGCGATTTTGCCGATTGGCAGGATTTTGACGGGTTGGAAAATGCCAGCAGTGCCAATACGCCGCCAGATATTGCCATTGGTCCCGAAGACGATGCCAGTCTGATGTATACCTCTGGTTCAACAGGCCATCCAAAAGGTGTGATGTCTACCAACCGAGCCGTGGTTTCCGGGGTGTTGGCCTATGCGCTGATGGGTGCGGCCCTAAAATTCTACAAGGCGGGTGGAGTCATCAAAGAGGAAGAGGGTCCGCAATTATCGATCTTGTTGCCGATCCCGTTATTTCACGTCACAGGCTGCGTAGTGATTTTTCTGGTGTCGGTCATTGCCGCTCGCAAACTGGTATTGATGCGAAAATGGGACGTGACCGATGCGATGCGACTGATTGAGGCCGAAAAGATCATGACTTTGACCGGGGTGCCGACCATGACGGCTGATCTGATGAATGCGCCCAATCGAGGTGATTTCGATCTGTCCAGCCTGACGGACCTCAGCGCCGGTGGGGCAGCCCGACCGGCCGATCAGGTTAAATTGCTCGATGATGCATTTGAAGCTGCATCGCCGTTGGCCGGGTATGGCTTAAGCGAAACGCAGGGCGTTGGCTCCTATATTGCTGGTGATGCCTATCTTGAAAATCCGTCCAGTATTGGCAAAGCAGCGCGGCCGATTGTCGAGTTGGAAATTCGTGATCCTGAAACTGGCGCGCACATGACGACCGGTGAGCGCGGCGAAATATGGATCAAGTCGATTTGTAATTTCCGCTGTTACTGGAACCAGCCAGAGGCCACCGCCGCCGCTTTTACCGATGAATGGTTTCACACGGGCGACGTTGGAATCATTGACGAAAAAGGCTTGCTGTACATTGTGGATCGGATCAAAGACATCATCATTCGGGGCGGCGAAAACATCGCCACTCTGGAAGTGGAAAGTGCCGTTTCTGCGCTTGATGACGTGTTGGAATGTACCGTATTCGGCCTACCGCACGAGCGGTTGGGCGAAGAGGTGGTCACAGTGATCTGCCGGGTGGCAGGGTCTGGTTTAACCGCAGAACAGGTCTATGCCTCGCTAAAAGGCAAATTGGCCTCGTACAAAATCCCGACCAAGATCGTCATACAGGACGAGACATTGGAACGCATTGCCACCGGCAAAATTGCCAAAAAGGATATTCGCGCTGCAATGCTCTAGATTTGTGGGCCTTACTCTTGGTGTTTGCCAGCTTTCCAACCCGGTAAATGCGTAGCAGCTAATTGGCTGGGTACGTCTTCAATTGGGGTTTCCAAAGTGTCGTTCCAACGGTTTAAAAATCCGAAGAACGAGACAATGGCCACAATGTCGAAGATTTCATCTTCGGAATAGTGCGCCTGCAAAGCTGATTTTTCTGCCGGGCCGACCATGCCAGCGCTATGGGCCATGCACTGGGCAAACACCATGGCGGCACGTTCAGCGTCTGAGAACAACGCACTGGTTTCAAAACTGGGCAAGGCGTGCAGTTTTTCTTCTGATATTCCGGCCTTTGTTGCAGAGTGCGCCGTGTGCGCCTCGCAATAGCGACAGCCATAAGCCGCGCTGGCCGCCCACGAGATCAAGGGGTGAAGGCTGGCATCCAACACCCCACCGCTCATCACATGCAGGCCCATTCCGGCAAATGCCTGGAGCAGTTCCGGACGGCGCGCCATGATCTTCATCGAATTGGGGACAAAACCCATTTGCGCCTCGATCATGGCGAACAAGTCTTTCATCGGCTCCAGTTGTGCAGGCGGTGTTGGGGCAAGCAGAGACATCGGTTTTTCCTTTTTTGACTGGTCTTGTCGGTCATTATGGGCGATTTTGTCGCAAACCTATCGCAAATGAGGTCTGATATGAACCGAAGAAATTTAATGTTGGGCGGTGGCCTGCTGGCGGTGGCCGGGCTTGGTGGTTGCAAGGTGTCCGCTTCTGGCACGGGTGCCGAGGCTCGTCTGGCTGAACTGGGCATTGTTTTGCCGGAGGCCCCAGCGCCAATTGCGACCTACGTGCCGTTTCGCCGAGTTGGAAACTTGTTATGGGTGGCGGGGCAAGGCCCGGCCTTTGGCACCAAATTTGGTCAAGGAAAACTTGGTCTTGATCTAACGGTAGAGCAAGGCCAGATCGCGGCGCGCAATACCGGGATCAACATATTGGCCCAGGTTCGCGCCGCCACTGGCTCGCTGGACCGGGTGCGCCAATGCGTAAAATTAGGTGGTTTTGTCAATTGCACCGCAGACTTTACCGACCAGCCAAAAGTGATCAATGGCGCATCAGATCTGATGGTAGAAGTGTTTGGCGAAGCAGGTAAGGCAGCCCGGTTTGCGGTTGGGGCCAATGTATTGCCATTTAACGTCTCGGTGGAAATCGAATCAGTTTGGGAGATCGTCTAATGAAAAAAATACTGGGTTCAATTCTTTGTCTGGCTCTGGTCGGCTGCTATGAAACATCTGGCCCGCCAATTCCTGTAGTTTCGCAAAAGTCCCCGGCATTGGGGCCGTATTCATCGGCCATGGTCCATGGGGATACGATTTACCTGTCGGGTATTATCGCGCTTGATCCGGTCACCAAAGCCTTTGCGCCAGCCAATATCGAAGCCCAGTTCGCCCAAAGTTTTGCCAATATGCAAACTATATTGGCGGCCAGCGGAACCGACCTGGAACACGTGATCAAGGTAACGGTATATCTGAAAAATGGGGCAGACTTTCCTGCCCTGAACAAAGTGTATGCCGAGGCTTTCGCACCCTACAAGCCAGCCCGCACCACCGTTCCTGGTATGGAATGGGGACGGGATGACATTATGATTGAGTTAGATGTGATCGCGGCGAAGAAACACTAGATGCGGACCGACAAGCCAAGGATTGACCCATTGCTTGCCGCCGATTGGGACGAGGCCGCAAAGAAGGCACTGGAGCCGGTATTGAACGAAGCCGGTGAAACCTTGAACATCTTTGCGACCTTTGCCAAAAATCCGGTCGCCTTGAACGCATTTGTGGCGTGGGGCACCTTTATCTTGTTTCAAACGGATTTGAGTGGGCGGGAGCGTGAGATTCTGATCTTGCGGGTCGGCCATTTGGGCCGTTCCGGCTATGAATTTGCCCAACATACGGCGATCGGTCTGCGAAGCGGGTTGAGCGAGAAAGACATCAAAAATCTGCAAAATTCCGATGGCGCAGGTGATTGGACCGAAGCGGAGAGCCTGTTGATCCGCAGCGCAGATCAGTTGATGAGCGACCACCATATCAGTGACGAAGTATGGGCCAGCTTGTCGGCGCATTATAGCGAAAAGCAATTGATGGATATTGTATTTGTGGTCGGACAATATGCTCAAGTTTGCATGGCGTTGAACAGTTTTGGCGTGCAGTTAGAAACCTGAACATGACAAAAGAGTCAGAAGAATCCTCGTTGTACAGCCCAGACCAAACCAGTGATCGCGATGAACAGTGAGATCGGTTGGGTAATACGAGCTCGATACCAGCTCTTTTTATAAAACCAGTGCAAGGTGGCCCATGCGGCCAGAATGACCGAAAGCTGGCCCAACTCAACACCGACATTAAAGCTGATTAGCGAGACCAGAAATTGTTCTTGCGCCAAGCCCATATCGGCCAACACCCCGGCAAACCCAAGGCCGTGAAATAAGCCAAATCCGAATACAAGAATGGGCCGCCATTTGGTCATATCCTTGAAGATCAGGTTTTCGATGGCCACAAACGCAATGCTGGCTGCAATCATCGGCTCGACAATATCAGGCGGTGCGCTGACTTTCCCACTGGCCGCCAAAGCCAGAGTTAAGGTGTGGGCCAGCGTAAACACCGAGATCTGGATCAACAGCGGGCGCAAACGGGTCGAGGCTAGAAACAAAGCCAGCACAAACAGGATATGATCGGTGCCTCTTGGCAGAATGTGCACAAAGCCCAACTTCACATAGAGGCGGACCGTTTGTCCGGCCGGACGGGTTATTTCTGGTTTCGCCGTTTCGGCACTATCGGCTTCGGCCAAGGCCCGGCACAAGGCGGGGTCCATTTCGCTGGTCTCAGCGCAAAATTCATCAGCCGGGTGGGCTGAGGCTGGCGTGGCGATCAGGCTCGGGATCACGATCAATGCAAAAGCTAAAATGAATAGTTTGAACCGGCCCATGTTTGTTCTAAAATTACTTCCAATTGCAAAACCAAGGGAGCTTCATCATGACTCAGTCCAGCACCACCGCCAACCTTGTTGTGGTTGATCATCCATTGATTCAACACAAACTAACCCTGATGCGACGCAAGGAAAAAAGTACCGCAGAGTTTCGGGCGCTGCTGTCAGAGATAGCCTTGCTGCTGGGCTATGAGGCGATGAAAGAATTACGCACGGAACTTCGCGAGATCGAAACGCCCATGTGCAAAACCATGCAGCCAGTGCTGGCTGGCAAGAAGCTGTGCTTTGTCTCCATTTTACGGGCTGGCGATGGCTTGTTGGGCGCGATGCTTGATCTGGTACCTTCGGCACGGGTTGGCCATGTGGGGATGTATCGCGATGAGGAAACCCTGCGACCTGTGGAATATCTGGTCAAATTACCGGCTGATCTGGCCAAGCGCCGGGTCATTACGCTGGACCCGATGCTGGCCACCGGCAATTCGGCCATTGCGGCTATTGAGCGGGTGAAACAGGCTGGCGCGCAACACGTCAGTTTTGTTTGTTTATTGGCGGCACCCGAAGGCATTGCTAATTTGCAAAAAGCCCACCCGGATGTACCGATTATTACCGCAGCCATTGACGAAGGCTTGAATGAAAATGGCTTTATTGTCCCGGGTCTGGGCGATGCCGGAGACCGGTTGTTTGGTACTAAATAATGGCACGATTTCTTATTCGGTTCTTGCGTTGTTTTCGCGCCGCTGGTTTTGCAACGAATTGACCAAGGCCTGTAAATCCGATTGGGCGCGGCGATTTGCTTGACTGATCCGGGTGCGGGTTTCCGGGCTGATCTCATACGTGCCATCGGCATTACGTTTGATGCCGGGTCGGCGATTTGGCTTGGTGTCTTCATCCGTCTGTCCGGATTTTTGCCCAGCCATTCCGGTTTTGGTCGCCAGCAATGCCGCCACCTGATTGCCGTCTGATCGGGTACTGGCCAATTGTTTCGCACTTGGTTTTTGTGGGACCCGCCGGGCAATGATTGGGCCACGAAATGCAGGCATTTGTCCGATGGTGCCCGATAAGATAACCAAGCGAAGAATGCGTTGCTCTCCGAATTTATCAGTTCCGGTTTCCGTCACATAATCCACATCATGCAAAATGCGGGACAAGATCCCGACTACTGAGCCGCTCCAACTACCGGTTATTGGGTTGTTTGATGACAAGCGGCTGGCCCCGGATATTTGAAAGCCAGCTTGTTCGGCCAATGTCACGGTAACGCTTTTCAGCCCTTCAGCCTTGGCGGTGACCTGCCAATCCGTTCCAATTCTTTTCGCAGAAACATCGGCCCAAGCGGCGTTGGCAAAGGCCAACAGACCAATGGTCAGACAGGTTTGAAGTCTTGTTGTACCGCGCACCGATAAAGCCTTTCGAAACGAAATTGTTGAGAGCCGTACCCTAACGTACTGAGTGGACCGAGACAAACTCGTAGCTTTCTACCCTTACCTTTCTGCTCGAACGCATCTATGCAGGAGGGATCAAATTTGCACAAAATTGTACAATTTGCCCATATTGCACCGGAGAGTTTCCCTATGTTGCACCTGTCAGCCCGCATTGTTGCTATATCTGTGTTGATCCTATTTGCCGGGGGCGCCATGGCGCAAGACTCAAAAATAGCAACTGGAAAAGGCTCATTTGCAACGCGGATGCAGGCCGGAGAGCGGGTCCGGGTGATGGTGGATTTTGCCATTCCAAATGTGATTTCAGCGCAGGGCGCCTCCCAGTCCCGTATTGCCCAGCGCAATCGGTCAATCGCCAGCACTCGTGGTGTTTTGTTGGATGATACTTTCGGCAGCAACATGTCCAGCATCTATGATCAAAAGATAGCCCAAATTGCCACGGGGCCGCATTTGGCCCGTCGTTTGGACAATGTGCCATCCATGGCAATGGAACTGACCCAGAGCGAAATGAAGCAATTGGCAGCAGACTCCCGGGTGTTACGGATTTACCCGGACAAGATTTTTCGTGCCACGTTAGACGAATCTACCCCGCTGATCGGGGCCAATGTGGTGTGGGATACCGGTTCCGAAGGAGCAGGTGTTGCGGTGGCTGTATTGGATACCGGCTCGTCTCACCAGCACACCATGATGATTGGCAAGGTGACAGGGTCGGCTTGTTTTTCGTCAACATCAGGCAGTACGTCGACTTCCTTTTGTTCCAACGGCAATAATTCCGAGATCAGCGCCAATGCAGGCGAAAATTGTCCGGTGGATGATCCGGCCACTGACGGCACGACCGAGGGCGTGGATGGTTGTGACCATGGCACCCATGTTGCCTCCACTGCGATGGGCGCTGCCTTTACAGCGTCTAATGGCAAAACGTTTGAAGGTGTGGCGCGCGGGGCCAATTTGGTTGCTGTGCAGGTGTTTTCGCAATTTAACGATGCCGCTGATTGTTCCGATGCTGAACCACCAGACCCAGCCGATGCGCCATGTGTGCAATCCTTTAATTCAGATCAATTGGCAGGTCTGGATTATGTCATTAACAATGCCGCCGGCTTGAACATTGCTTCGGTGAATATGTCATTGGGTGGTTCCGATGAGGTGTCCAACGCATCTGTCTGCGATGCCAACAACGCCCAGATGAAAAACCTAATCGACCAATTGCGCGTCTTGGGCGTGGCAACAGTGATTGCTTCGGGCAATGACGGGTTTAACACGGGCGTTTCAGAGCCGGGATGTATTTCTTCGGCGATAACGGTCGGAGCAACTACAAAAGCAGACGCAGTTGCTGGTTTTTCAAATTCGTCACAATTAATCGACTTGCTGGCACCTGGCGTGTCGATTTCAGCAGCATATCCCTTCGTGGGTGGCCAGTCCTATGCTGCGACCCAAAGCGGAACATCAATGGCGACGCCGCATGTGGCGGGTGCTTTTGCTTTGCTGCGCTCGGCCAATCCAGGTGCCACGGTTGACCAGATCGAAGAGGCCCTCAAAGCCACCGGTACACCGATCGATGATGGGCGCGACGGCATAATCAAGCCGCGCATCCGGGTCGATCTGGCTAATGATTTCCTGCAATCCGGCGGTGGTAGTCTGGGCGATGTTACCCTGTCACCCATTTCCGGGTTTCTAGCCTCTGGTGATTTTGGGGTGGCCAGCAGCTTTGCCAGTAAAGAATATACTTTGACCAATAATGGTACCTTGTCGGCAACCTATACGGTCAGCGGCAATCGCAATTGGATCGGTTTTGATGAGACCACCGGCTTTATCGCGCCGAATGGCGGCATTCAAAAAGTGGTGGTTTCGGTGGTTATGGCCAATATCACTGCCGGGCAAACCGATAACGGGGTGATTACATTTACAGTTGATGCGAACACATCCACCCGCTCTGCATCCTTGAATGTTAAAACACCGGTGTTGAACGATGATTTTGCCGATGCATTGGCCCTGTCCGGACTTACGGTCACCACTTCGGGTACCACCATTGGCGCAGACCGTGAAACCGGCGAGCCAGATCATTCTGGTGGAGCCGATTCGACGCAAGGCAACTCCTCGGTCTGGCATACATGGAAAGCGCCATTGACCACCGGCATGAATGTCAGCACAGCAGGGAGTGCCTTTGACACAGTGCTGAGCGTGTATACTGGCACCGCCTTGAACGCGCTGACCTTGGTTGCGTCCAATGATGATGAAAATTTTCCATCGGACACCACTTCAAAACTCACATTTCAAGCTACGGAAGGAACGAATTACACCATCGCGATTGATGGGTTTCGCACCTCATCCGGTACATATGATTTGGCATTGACTGCGTTGGCAGCGAGTACCGACAGTTTTGCTAATGCCAAGGCGATTTCCGGTGCTTCTGGGATATCCACTGCCCATAATGTTGGAGCGAGTGCGGAGACCGGCGAAGGCACCCATGCTGGACAAGCCGCAACCAAATCGGTGTGGTTTAACTGGACTGCGCCATCCTCTGGCAATTTTACCTTTTCAACCGATGGTTCGTCATTTGATACGATTTTGGCGATCTATACCGGCAATTCAATCGGGGCGCGCACCGAAGTCGGGGCCAATGACAATCACGGTACTGCGGCACTGTCCAAACCAGCAGTGGTGGATACCAGTAGTGAAGTCAGTTTCACGGCAACCAGTGGTCAATCGTATAAAATTGCCGTTGATGGCAATGTGCCCAGCGGTGGTACAGTCGGGGACAGCGGCTTTATCCGCCTGTCTTGGTTGACCACCTCATCCGCAAAACCCAATCTGGTTACCTCGGTGCTGCCCAATGCCCGCTCGGTCCGGGTCGGTGAAACCGCTACCGGGTTCTTGACGGTGATCAATGCGGGCACTGTCGCCGGTACCAATTGTGCATTGATGTTGCCGAGCGGTGATTTCGCCGGTTCGTTTACCTACCAAACCACCGATGCCAATAATCAAACCACGGGTACTGAAAATACGTCGGTCAATATTGCCGGCAATAATGGCCAGCAAAACTTTGTGTTTGGCGTGACCCCGGCTGGGGTCATGTCGGCCCAAATACTGACCCCATTGGTTCAGTGCGACAATGGCCCGTCTTCCAACATCACACCGGGGGTCAATACCTTTACGCTTTCTGCATCGTTGAGCCCGCCAGCCGATATGTTGACCATTGCACGAACCTTAAGTGCCAATGGAGTGATTGAACTGGCCGGAGCCAGCGATACTGGGTTTGTAACGGTGGCCACTTCCGCCATTGGCACAGATGCCACACTGACCTTTTCAGCCAACGATAACGGAGTTGGCCTGCCGCTGGCCATCTCGGTTTGTGAGACAGACCCAGTGACCTCGGTTTGTCTGGCTGACCCAACCACTTCGGTGACCATCAATTCGGTCAATGGGGAAACCCGTACCTTTGCGGCGTTTGTAACGGCCTCTGGTGACATCCCGTTTTTACCGGCAGTCAACCGTTTGTCCCTGAGCTTTGATGATGCAGGGGGCATTTCCCGGGGTGGTTCGTCCGTTGCGGTTCGTACCGATTCAGCCGGGTCAAGCAGTAGTGCCGCGACCGGCATTTTGGGAAGTGATTTGAGCAATCTGAAATAGCCCGAACTACGGGCTTGCCTTTATTCAGAACCGACCGGCAATTGCCAGCTTTGGCCATCGCGTGACAGGGTGGCCATGTCGGCCTCCAGCGCGTCCAAGGTCCAGCCATCAATTTGTTCGTGTAAAAAGACCCGAACCAATTGCCCGGCTTTGGTTTGGACCAGGACTGATCCGCCCTCCGGGCGAATGGCGATGCCGGTAATGGTAAATTCTGGTGGTCGATCAGATGGCTTGGCTTGAGTGGCCCCGGATGGACCATTGGCGCGCGGGGTCCGGATGTTCCGTGATGGTTTGCGGCTTTGGGTAAATAGTGGTCGGGTCCAGACCTCGGCATAGCTTTGCAGCGCAGGCAGTAAGGCTTCATTGGGTGTCTCGGGCTCAGCATCTAATTGGCTTGCCGTTCGGCCAGAGCCGCTAGGTTGCGTGGCACTGACCGGCCTGTCTTGGTTCATCTGGTCAAACACCAACCCAATGGCCAGCACTGCGGCAATGCCAACCAGTAGTTTCATGCGCCCGGTCATGATCCGGCTCCGGTTGTGGTGCGGGCCAGCAAGACAAGATCAACCTTCAAGTTCGCCCCTTCATCCTGCTCGATCCGAATTCGTTCGATGAACAGGGCAGGGGATTTGCTTTCAAGCTGGTGGATAAATCCAGCAATGGCTGAAATGTCACCAGAAGCCTGTGCGCTGGCGTGGACTTGTTGCGGGGTCGTTGCGTCTGCTGAGCGCACTTCAACCCGGATCAGCGAGACATCGGCAATCCGCGCCGAAGCCCGTAACCGAGCTTGTAAAGCTGCGCCGGCCGCGCCGTGTGATCGGGCCGGGATGGTCCATTGCTGGTTGGCGATGGCAGGTAATGACCGGCTCGGATGATCAAAGGAGGCAAGCTGGGCGCGTACTTGATGGACCCGGTCCAATGCCGTGAACAATTGCCAAGCGCAAAACAGCACAATGCCAAGTGCCAACAGACTGGCCAAGGCACGAGATGTCGGACTGGCGCTCATTGGGCTTCGCCTCTCGCTCTGATCTGTGCAACCAGATCAAAACTCTCGCGGCCCATTTCTTCCTGCACCGATGCGGCGGCCAACCGTACATCAAAAAGCGCCGGGCTGGCTTCAAGCTGGCTGACCAGAAGAGCGGCATTTGTCGAATGGCCAGCCAGTCGTACTTGCTGGTTTTCGATGGAAAGAGTTTCCGCCCAAGCGGTGTCCGGCAAAGCGCGGGTAATGGCATCCCACGTTTCCATGACCGATAAGCGACCGGCTCTGGCCAATTGTTGCTGGCGGGCGGTTTTTGTATTGATGGGCTGGGTTTGGGCGGTCATTTGGGCCAGACGGGGCTCTAATTGCCGATTGGCCCACAAGTGCAAGCCGATGCTTGCAACCAGCATTAAGGCGCAACAAATACCCAAAATTGTGGTCGGGCCGATGGCCGGGCGCACCGCTTGACCAATGGTCAAATCAACCAATGGGTCGCCTAGCAAATCTTCAGGGTCGGTGACGTCAACCGCCTTGATGTTCAGACCAAGTTGTTTGGCTTGAGCCAATAGATCACCCATCCGGGATTTGCTGGTCAGCGCAATTTGCACTTCGATCTGTTTGCCGCTCATATCCTCTGTAATCGACTGGATGGCAAATGCAGTATCGTTTGGTGCAAATGGGGACAGGGTATCCATTTGCAATTGGACAGCGGCGGTTGGATCTTCGGCTGCGGCAGCCGGCAAAGTGATGCTTCTCAATTGACCAATGCTGGCCCCCAAACGCAAAACGACACGCCCGGTAATGCTTTTCGTCGATACGCGATGTGGGATGTCTTGCAATCCGTCCGCAGTTACCAAAGCAAAGCCATCAATCGGATCGCCATGAATGATATTCCAGCGCGATTGGAATAACGAACCCACCCCCGGCAAAGCAATAATTTGCTGGTCAAAGGCTCGGATCAGATTTCGGCCAGCCTGTATAATTTTTTGTGTTGCGCTCATCCGGGAACCCTCATTGGTTCGGCTCGAACCAGGCAGTGCTGGTATTGTAATCAATCACCTGTCGTCCGTACAGGTCCACCCGGCCGGATCGCTGATTTACCCGTACCAACATTTTTTCAGCCCGCGCCATTTCGTGCTTGCCCGAACCGGGCGCGACATGAACTTCAACAAGCCCGTGGTATATTGTGGTTTCAGGCCCGGCTGGTTCTTGGCTATTCATTGGTTCGGCTCTGGCGGTAGGATTAGTCTCTCTGGCGTTCAAAATACGTGAGACTTCCAGATCGGAAAGATCAAGCAGGTTCAGAATAAAAAGCGGCGCAAACTCCGGATCGGGTGCGGGATTGCTTGTGGTTACGCTAAATACCGGAGCGATGGCGGCGTACAATTCATCGCTCATTCCCATGACCAGGCGCAGTTCTGCCACATGCACAAACGGGCGATTACCCGGCAACGGTAAATCCTGGGTAAGATATGCTGCGGCTTCGGCTCCACCGGTGCGCGGGGTATCATTGGCATCGCGCCAGTCGAGAATTGCTGCGGCAATGGTCGCGAAATCTGTCCCGGTCGGAGTCAATTGCTCGATGACACGGGAGATTAAATTCTGATCGGCGGTATTTAAGGCAATCATGCCCCGATCATCGACCAGCCGGGTTTGGACCCTCAGGCCATCCAGTTCAAAGCGTAAAGCCCGGCCATCAGCGCGAAATCCGTCCGGCCCCCCCAACAAGAAAACCGCCCGGGAAATACCGGCCTCAATGCTGATCCGCATTCGGGTGCTATCCACAGCCGTTCGCATGATGGCCGCGTCATTGCGGGCCTGGGTAATGGTCAAAGCAGCCAATGCGGCGGCAATGCCCAGCACACTGATTACCGCTAGCAATACATAGCCAGTCCGTGACATTTGGCGGATTTTGCTCTTAGCTTGCATCGGTTTTGCCTTGCCGGGTTTTGGTATCTGCGCCGTTCGGATCCATTGCGGCGGGCAGGGCAATCGCGATATTGGGCCAATTAGCCAGCGTAAAGCCAAATTGTTGCGGCATTTTATTGGTAATTGGCCAATTGGATTGCCAGCCATCTGGTCCTCGATAGGAAAACTCCGGTTTGGCTGATCCACTGTAAATGACCAACTCCGGTTTCGTCTCGCGCTGCCCGAACTGTGCCAGCGAAGTTAAGGGTAATCGTGCCAGCAACAACTCCCAGCCCTGATCCGACCTTGGCGCAATTTGCAAAACATATTCATATAATCCGGGGGTAGCGGGATAACGGGTCTCGGCCAGCACCATGTGTACCTGATCCGATGTTCCTAAAAACAACACCTCGGGTTCGGGCTGGCCGGGCCGCAGTAAAGGCTCAACCCGGATCAGTCGTTCGTGGATAAACCGGAACAGGCTGGTACTGGTTTCCTGATCCATCCGGGATCGTGCGAGAGATTGCGACCAGTTAGAAACATTGCTGATGCCTTGCGAGAGTAGAACGAGAATCAAAGTGCTGATGGTCATCGCCACCAACAACTCAGCCAAGGTCAGCCCGGATCGGCGATCAGGTGGTTTCATGGCGTGGCCTGCAATTTTTCACTAACCAACCGTACTTCACGCCCACTTGGTCCCGATGCCAATACCCGAATGCGGATGAGTTGCAGGTCGTTTTGATTGCTGGCAATCGGTTCAAAGCGCACATTCCAAGCAATTTGATCCGATATGCCACTGGTTGGCCCGGCTCCCGGCCCGGCGATCCGGCTTTGCGCCATGATATTTTCGGCCAACATATTGGTCTGGGCCAGCTCAATGCCGGCTGCATGTAGTTTGGCTGCGCCGGACATGCTCTCGAAAACCATGGCCAAACCGCTGGCGGCCAGCAGTAGGGCAATCAGGGTTTCAAGCAGGGTGAAGCCTTTTGCCGCCTCTCTAGTTTTAGTAAATTTGTTCAATTCGCACCTCGGCATTGGCCCAGTTCACGGCGACTTGGACTTCGGTATTGGCCGAAAACAATCGGATTTGTCCGCCGGTCGAAGTGCCGTCTGCAAAAAATCGGATTCCGGCCAATCCGGGCGCGGATTCGTATTGTGCAGTGATGGTTTCCAACTCGATGCCGCGTCCCAGTTTGACGGGCTGCGACTGCCCGGTAATCCACGCGGTGCGAATCTGAGTATCGATCTGTACTTGTTGGCTGATCCCGGAGATCAAGGCCAGTTTGCGGCTGTCCCGGCATAATTTGGCCAGTTGGAAAGCGGCGTTTTTGGCATCATGGCCGGACCGCTTCGGCATCAGACGCGGGGCCAATACGGCACTGATCAAACCAATGATCACCAGTACCACCAGCAATTCAGCCAGTGTGCTGCCTGATTTAGCTGCCCGAGACATGATCGCGGTTTTCATCCTCACCGCCTTCCTTATTATCGGCGCCCCAGCTTCGAATTTCAAACTGCCCATTGGGCAATAAACGATAGCGATACGGATTGCCCCACGGATCAACTGGCAGGTGTCCGCGTTTTAGATACGGCCCATTCCAGCCAGTGGGCTCACCCGGAACGGATACCAAAGCGGACAACCCTTCAGAGTTGGAAGGATAGCGCCCGGTGTCAATGCTAAAAAACTCAGTGGCAGCGGCCAAATTTTCAACCTGTGCTGCTGCGATTTTGACTTTTGATCCACCGATCTGCCCAATAAAGCGCGGCGCAACCAATCCCATAATCAATCCAAGGATAACCAGTACCACCAGCAATTCGGCCAAGGTGTATCCGGCTCTCTGATTCCGGGAAACCTTTTTTCCAGATTGTTTTTGCATCATGTCAAAACCCTATTTCATTGATGCTGACTAGCGCCAGCAAGATGGATAAAACAATGGTACCGATGACCAGACCAACAAAGCCGATCAAGATCGGCTCGATAATCCGCACACCCAATTTGGTGCCGCGTTCCAATTGACCTTCATACAGCACGGCCAGTCGTTTTGCGGCCGGGGCGATGTCGCCGGTTTCCTCACCGATCCGCAAAATTTCCACAGCCATTGGCGGCAGCACGTCAGCTTGCTCGATCTGATCGGGCAGAGATGCACCGCGCCGCACTTCAATCAGGGCCGATTGTAATCGCTCTTTGGCATATTGGTCTTGCAAACCGGCACTGGCCAGACGAAAGGCTGGCGCAGTTGATAGTCCATTGTGCAGTAATACCGCCAATACCCGGCAAAACCGCGCGGCCAACATGGCCCGCACCATCGGACCAATGGCCGGTAGACCATGGGCAATCCGGTACAGGGTCCGGCCCGATTGAGGCTGACGTAACCAAGTGGCAAACAAAAGTCCGAAACCAGCCAAGCCAAACCCGATCAGGGGCGCCCCCAATACCAAAGCATGAGAGCTGGCAAAAACCATCCCGGCAAACGGCGGTGGTGCGACGTTCATATCGGTAAATATCTGCTCGAATTGTGGAACGACGAACAGCATCAATCCGGTGACTGCCAAAGTTGAAAAAATCAACAGCAAAATCGGATAGAGCAAAGCCCCCCGCATCTCGGATTCGAACTTTTCGCGTTTTTCGCGCCAGTCGGCCAGATCGGCCAAGGTATCGGCCAGCGAGCCAGAGGCTTCCCCCGCTTCGGCGATCTGGGCAAAGGGCGGTGGGAAAATGACCGGTTGGGCTGCGATGGCTTGGCTTAAGGATTGCCCGGCCCGGACCTGGATCAATAATTCTGTTGCAACTTTCGCAGTCAGAGAGCCATCGGCAAATTTCTGGATGGAAGCCAGTGCTTTTTCCACGGTCAGACCTGCGCCGATCAGGGCCGAGAGTTCTCGTGCAATGCGGGTGGCAGCCGGGCCACTGCCGCGAATTCGTTTGGCGGTCTTGGCCCGATCAAGACTGACCTTGATCGGGTTGAGGCCTCGGCTTCGGGCTTGTCCGGCTGCGGCCAGCTCGTTAGTCGCCATGACGATCAGCTCTTCAACTTCCCCGTCATCCCGTGTGGCTTTGACCAACCAGCGGTTCATGATCCATTACCGGCTCTGGTTCCTAATACCCGCCAGATCTCTGCTTCATCGGTCAGTCCGGCTTTGATCTTGGCCCGGCCATCATCGATCAGGGAAGTAAATCCGGCTTGTTTGGCGGCTCGTTCAAAGTCTGGAGCGGCCGCGCCGGGTTGGATCAATGCGATCAAACCGTCGTTCATATCGATGATTTCAAACAATCCGGAACGACCCGCATATCCGGCCCCGTTACAAGTTTGGCATTTGGCTTTTTTCAAGGGTTTGTTTTTGCATTTGGAACACAACAGGCGAACCAGTCGCTGGGCAATCACCAGTTTCAAGGTGGAGCGCAACAAGGAAGGGTCAACTCCCATATCGATCAAACGAGCTGGCGCGGCGGCGGCTGTATTGGCGTGAAGCGTGGCCAAAACCAAATGGCCGGTCAAAGCGGCATTCACGGCAATTTCTGCGGTTTCCGCATCGCGCAACTCGCCAACTACAATAACATCCGGGTCATGGCGCAATACCGAACGCAAAGCGCTGGCAAAGGTCAGGCCAATTGCTGGATTGACCGCGATCTGGGTAATGCCATCGATCTGGTATTCGACCGGGTCTTCGATCGATACGACTTTTCGGCCCGGTTGATTGAGTTGCGATATGGCTCCGGCCAAGGTGGTGGTTTTACCCCCCCCGGTTGGGCCAACGACCAAAATCAAGCCATAGGGTTCGGCCAAGCGGCTCTGCAAAATAGTTTCTTCGTGGGCCGACAAACCCAGATCGTTTAGACGAACATCGGAATCGCGGTCCTCCAGCAGGCGAATAACCACCCCTTCGCCGTGAATATTGGGTGCCGTGGCAATGCGAAGATCGAGCGGGCGACCATTGATATTGACTCTGGCCCGGCCATCCTGAGGCCGTCGCCGTTCAGCAATATCAAGGCCGCCAATGATCTTGATCCGAGATACGATCAGACGGGCCGAAGCGGCGCTGGGTGCTTTGGTTTCCTGCAACACACCATCAATGCGATAGCGGATCCGCAAATGATCGCGATAGGGTTCAATATGAATATCCGAGGCGCGCGCTTCGGCCGCTTTGGCAATCAAATCATTGACCAGATGCACCATCGGAGCTTCGGACGCCAAATCGCGTAAATGTTCTTCGTCGGCGCTGGAGGCTGATAGTTCTGCGTTGGCTCTATCGGAGGGTTCATCCTGTTCAAAATACCGGGCCAGAGCCGCTTTGATGTCGGTCAATGAGGCGATGGCCGGAATTACGTTGGCGTTGATGGCCAGCGCAATGCCATCCAGTGCTGCCCGGTTTTGCGGGTCAGCCATGGCGACAATCAGACCTTCCGCACTTTGGCGCACTGGACAAAGTTGATTACCGCGCAAAAACGCATGTAACAATTTACCCGGAACCGGATCGGTTGGCTCAAAATCTGTATTTGTGATCAGGGGCAGTGCGTGGGCTTCGGCCAATCGTTCGGCAATCACTTGATCGCTCAACAAACCCAGACGCCGGATCACATTGGGCAGGCTTTCATGGGTTCTGGCCGCCGCAGCAAGGCAGCGCTTTTTATCCACTTCCGAAAGACTTGAGGTGTCCAGCCAGTTTGTCGGGTCAGATTGTGCCAAAATGTGCCCCATTACATAAACCGGTCCCGCATGCTGGTTTCCAGGTGTTGATTGATCAGGTCGGTGTCATACTTCGATACTGCCACTAGAAGTTGCTCCCATTTATACAGGCTGGGAATGTGCATCGGGTTGGATTGCAACAGTTCTCGTTTAATAAACGGATACCCCGCCAAAATCAGTTGGTCCCAAAAGAAATGTGAGGCATTTAAGGGTCGTCCGCTTTCTGCATGGTCAAAAATTCGCTTTAGAAACGCCCGGTGTGAAGGGACAAGGGCCGTATCTTCCAAAATGCTGGCATTGCCGATTTTGGTGATAAATCCGTCCAGTAAATCGCGATAGCGAAATAAGGAGCGAAGCCGCAAACCTGCTTTTTGCGCGTCCTTAGACAAGCCAATTTCGTGCTTGCGGATCACCCACGATTTGGAATGAACGTGAATGTATTTTTGCCAGCGCCGGACAAAGGCCGCATCACGCAACACCGCTTTGTGGAATAATAAGAAATAACTTTGTAAATGATAATGCGAATCCCAAGAATCAGTCAGGGACCACATATCGGCGGTATCGGCCGACATTTGTTCAAAGATGGAGGCCAAGGGAAAGACCGGGCCATACACACTATCATTGCACAAGAGCAGGCTCTGCAATTCGCCAAGGTCGCCAGCCGCTTTGATCCCGTCGGCATAGGCTCCGAAATCATAGCCCTTATTGGCTCGCCACAAAATAGTCTCGACCTTGCCTTGCAGTTTTGTCCGTTGTCGGTCCGGGAATTTGGGTGAATTGGTTACAAAAATAATCCGCCGCCCGGCCAAGGCCAATTGCTCTAGGTATTCCAGCACAAAGCCATGGATAACACCGTCTTTGTCAAAATGGGCGAAGATTACTAGATCGCCGGATGTGGATTTTTGCCCGCCGGGCCAGCTTTGTTTGACCAATGAGCGCCGCCCAAACAAACAGGCCAGTGCGAATTTGACATATTGCACCAGATAGTCCGAGCGTTCCCGCTCGCCAAAAACTAGCATCCACACGCGTCTGAATTGTGCTTTGATCGCTTTGATCACCGGGCGGCTCCGTTGGCTTTTTGAACGTCCATTTGTCGTCTTTGGGCAATGACCATAACATCTTTAGCGTCGTTACAAACCAAATCGTCATCGCAATCAGCAGCTTTACGCAACCATGGCAGGGCGGCGCCTGCCTGCTCCAGCCGGTTTAGCGTGTCCAATCCCAGTGCCAACCAAAGAGCCGGTGGCCCTTGTCGTAAACTCGCTTCAGGACCGAGCAAGGCTCTAAATTTTTTGGCTTGATCTGGTTTGTCGCCAGCCACCGCAGCTAGGAAACCCTGGATTTTGGTGTCAGCCAACAATCGACCCAATACGGTTTTGGTATCGCCGTTGGCTACGCAAATCGCCCGCTCAAACCACACGATGGCGTTGGCCGGATCGGTGCGTTGGTCGATGTGCCCTAACGCCACTAGCAAATCGAGGTCGGGTTTTTGCGGAGTTCCGTGGGCCAATGCTCCACGAATTTCGTCCGCTATGGGGCGCAACGCTTCGTGTCCGCCATCGGCTAAGATTTCTGTACCATGCACCCGCGCCTGTTCTTTCCATATCTTGCGTAAGTTTTGCAGTCCCGCCCCCGGTGGGCCAGTCAGCAATTTATCCAACCAAAATAGACCTTCTTTGCGGTTTTGATGGTGATTTAGCGCCAACATGGCCAAACCGGTTATCGCTGCTTTTTCATACTCATTGATGTTGGTTTTATCGTGCAGTTTTTGGGCAATGGGTTCAGCCAAGGGGCGGGCAATATCCCATTGGCCAGTATTGGCGGCTTGGGCAAATACTTGCATTTTTACTTGCCACATTGCGGCTTGGTCTTCATCGGTCAATTGCTCTGGTTCGAGCTGTTGCAATCGCTGTGCGGCCAAGGGCAGGTTGGGGGAAATCGCCAGTTCGATCAGGCGTATTTGTGCCAACCCCGCCAGCTTTCGACTTTCCAGATCGACCACATTCGCTTGGTGCAGGGCGGGTTGCATCACCTTGTAACTCCGGATCGTCGCATGGAAATATGTTTCGGCTCGTTGTGTATCCTGATCGGCATTCAGGGCCAAAACCCCACCATGATACAACACCAGGACCAGATTAAACGGCAATTTGCTGGCGATTGATTTTATAGTCTCGTCTGGCGCGATCGGCAGATCAAGGCGGGATGGGTCCCGCACATCCAGCCCGTATTGTTCTTGCCAATGGGTCGCCAATTGATCCAGCACCAAATCAGCTTGGGCGTACGTGCCTGCATTGACCAATTCCTTGAACCACCGCCCGGTAAATCCGCTGAACAGTATGGTATGCTTGGCGAATTGTCCGGTCTGGGTTTGCAGATATTGGCAGAGTTTTTTGCGGTCCAATGGTCGGTCGACTGTAAGCGCCAAGGGCGCATTGGAGGCGATGACCAGCAAACTGTTTTGATCGGCCTGTAGGTGGACGTGGGCAAAGCCGGCCCGGTTCAAGGCTTGGCGCAATCCGTCTTTTGAATACAAAACCAGATGCGAGCCGGGTGAGATCAGCGATAAATGAGCCTCCAGCGCACGGGCTGGGTCCAAGGCTGCGATATTCGGCGTGGTTAGGATCAAGGTGCCCTTGTCACCAACCAGATCATGGATCAGCGACAGAAGCGGGTCGGGGTCTGCAAGGTGCTCGACCAGTTCCGAGCCATAGACCAAATCGGCTGTTTTTACTTGTACGGCGGTATCTTTATTCAAATACTGCGGATGAATATCCAAGCCCAAATCATTGGCACCGTGGGTCGCCAGCGATGAGGGGTCATATCCGATAGGCTCCCAGCCCAATGCCTCGCGGGCAAAATGTAACGAGAACCCATAGCCACAACCCACTTCCAACAAGGTCTTGATCGGCTGTTGGTTGATCCGAAAAAACGGCCGAAACATCGCCTCAAATCCGGCCCCCTGCTCAATATAGTATTTGCGCGCGGCAAAATTGGTCGATTGTTCGGCCTCATAAGCTGGGGGGTGCAGGGTTGGAAAATGGCCGCTTTGGCAGTCAGGGCACTCAAACAACGTAAAGCGATGAAACCGATGGGCTGGGCTGGCTACATCCAGCCGACTGGTCATGGTTCGGGTTTTATGGCAAGCCGGGCAGGTCAGGGTTTTGGAAGGAGACTTGTGCCAGCGAACCCAACCCCGGTTATGGGCGATCGGATCAAACCCGGTGATTTGCTCGATCAGTTTCATGGGACATGATCCGCCGGCAGATGCCCATGGCCCCGTCCCGGTTCTATAAATTCGCGGGCAGCTTGCAAGAATTCCGGTTTGGCTTCCATTCCCAGAAATTCACACAGATCAGTGGCAAACTGTTCGGGGTGTAAAATGGCTTTTTCATAGCCGGTCAGCAGCGCCGGAGCCTCGCGCCGTTTCAGCACTTCCAACAACCAAGCGTAATTGTTCTGGGCGCGGGATAGGGTTTCTAGGGTATCGGTATGAGTGTCGGTCAGTTCGCGGGCCGAGATTGAATAAAAATCTCGAAACACCACCACCAGATGCGGATTGCGGATATGGGCCAGCAGCGGTGCGATATAGACAAAGCCCAACGGGTCTTTCCATCCCCAGATGGAATGTTGCTGATTGCGGGTTTTCACCAGTTGCAACAGACGTTGCAAAACTTGTTCATGTTCTGGGTGTTTGGCATCGGGGATCGCAGTCAATGGTTCGCGCCCTTCAATAAAATCTAGGTCCTCATTGGTCGGTGGATCAATGCGCTCGCCCATGGAAATGCCCAGCAGTCGAACCAATCCGGCTACCATCGAAGTGCCGCCGCGTGCCGCGCCCAGAACGATAACGGTTTTATCGGCGTTCTCGTCTGGCGCAATAAACTCCAATCCGTATCCGGCTGGAATGATGTTGGTGACAGTAGGCTTGTTCATTATCCGCGCCCCATAAGGGCAGGCAGGTTGGTCCCGAGCCAGACCAGATAGATCGAAGCGGCCAATGCCGGGCCAAAGGCCAAGGCAGTATCAGCTTTCAAGGCCTCGCCTTTCTTTCGGTTGGCCACTAAACCAAGCAGGGCCAGCAAGGAGGCGATCAACACAATCCAGCTTAAGGCAAAGGGGCCGGTCCACGCACCGCCCGCTGCCAGTAATTTGGCATCACCCCGGCCCAACCCCTCGCGGCCACGCAAGGCCAGATACAGTTTCGAGATGCCAAAAAACACCACATAACCGATGCTGGCACCCAGTACGGACATGCCAAGTTCGTCCCATTGCCCATGGGTAAATGCCATTATGCCACCGGCCAGTATCAGAGCAAAGCTACTGCCATTGGGCAGTAGGCGCAGTCGAAAGTCGACCAGAGAGGCAAACAACAAGGTCCAGCCCAACAAGGCGGTGGCCAGTTCCATCCAGCCGTCAAAAGCCCAAACGGCACTGATCGCGATGGTAATGGCCAAAAGTTCGACAATAAAATGCACCCGGCCAATCGGCGCTTTGCAGGTTCGGCACTGACCGCGCAGCATCAGATAACTGAACACCGGAACCAGATCGATGATGGTAAGCTTTGTCTCGCAATGTCCGCACCGGGAGCGAGCCTGTAACACCTGCCGCCATTCGGGCCAGCTTTTGGCGCTGGCGCTGACAAAACTCCCCATAAATGGGCCGATCAGCAGCACAAAGAGTGACAGGCTGGACACGGACCTATTCCGATGCCGGATCGGCTGGCTGGCTGGTTTTTTCGGCTTCGCGCCGAATCAGCACCATGCGCTGGCGAATTTCGTTGATCAGTTCCGAATTGTCCTGATCTACGCTCAGCACGTGTGGGGTCAGGAACACCAGCAACTCTGTACGTTTTGACGAAACTTCATGGCTGCCAAACAGGTTTTTGATGATCGGTATTTTGGACAGGCCGGGCAGGCCACTGGTCAACTCTGTTGAACTATCCGAGATCAACCCGCCCAAGATCACCGTCTGGCCCGATCTGGCGGCGATGGTGCTTTCCATCACCCGCTTGGAAATGGTCGGGGTCAATTGGCCAGTCGAAGCCGAGGTCGAAACATTTGAAACTTCTTGGCGAATTTCCATGGTGACCAGTCCGGTTGAGGAAATGCGCGGCGTAACGTCGAGGATCACCCCGGTGTCTCGAAACTCCACGGAATTGACTTGCGGGGCATTGGCAATCACCACGTCCTGGGTCTGGCGGGTGATCACCGGGATCTGGTCGCCAACCTGCAAGTGGGCTTTTTGATTGTCTAATGCTACAATGTGCGGCGACGAAACCACTTTCAGCTCGGTAATATTGTCCAGAATATCCAAGGCAAACCGCGCGTCTGTACCATTATCCAGAATGAAATTGAAACCGGGAAATACGCCATTGGCGTCCAGCGCCCCACCATTGGAAAATCCGCCGCGACCACTATCGGCAATGCTGCCCAGACCATTGGTCGTAAAGAAATATTGTACGCCGTACCGCAACGTGTCGTTCAGGGTGACCTCGGCAATAATCATGTCGATCAGTACCTGGGCCGGTGGATTGTCGATTTTGCGTAAGGCTTGTGCAACCAAACGCTGGCTTTGCGGGTTGGCCAGCACCACCAATGTATTATTGATCGGATTGCCGATAATGCGCGGTGCATCGGCCTTGGCACCACCAGTGCTGATTTTGGGGCCGTTTGTATTACGGGCTGGGCTGGTATTGCGAACCTGTTTCTGGTCCGGTGAAATACTCGAAGAGGTGTACGAACTACCCCCGCCAAACAATTGATTGAGTAAATCAGCCGTTTCCAGTGCTTTGCCGTTTTCGATCTTGTAGGTGCGCAAACCAATGTCTGACGGCCCGCCCATATCCAGCCGCTGTATCCACATTTGCGCCTTGGCCAGCAGGGTATTGCCCGGAGCCAACACCAATACGGCATTGATGCGCTCTATGGCTTGCAATTGTATGGCCCCGTCCAGTTGTCCGCCGGGTTCGGTTTGCAAAATGCTGTTCAATTCCATGATGATGTCGGCAGCAGAAGCGTTTTGTAACGGGAAGATGCCAGTGGCCATTCCGGCCATCCAGTCCACGTCAAACGCGTGTACCGCAGCCACTGCATTGGCCCGCTCAATCCCATTGCCCGAGGCCAGCAATAAATTGCGTGAAACGTCAGATTTTAAGGAACCGGCCCGGGTAATGGTGCTTTCCAACAGGGTGATCATTGCATTAGCCGATACATGGGTCAGCGGGATCAAAGTTACGCCAAAGCCGGGGGAGCCGGCTTTGGTAAATCGGATATTTCCGCCGGCATAGGCTTCACCAGCCGGGCCGATGATCCAACCGGCCGGGCTTTTTTCCAGTGCGGCGCTATTCATGGAGAGCACGGTTTCCAGCAAAAACAACAGCTGGTCTTTGTTCACCGGCTGCCCGGTTGCAGCAGTGACCGTGCCCTTGACCCTTGGGTCCAGCACAAAGGGCTGATCCAGCAGGTCGCCCAAAATGGTTTGCACCACTTCTGGTAAATCAGCTTCTGAAAAATTGACGGTAAACCCACCGCCGGTCGTGGAACTTTTTGCATAGCGGGCTGTGCCGACCCGAGGCCCGGTGGCAGGATAAATCTGCGGGGCCAGCTCTGGGCTGTCATTGGTTTCAGCTTGGGTTGTGGTTTCAGGTTCTAGTGTTTTATCGATTGTTACGTTTTGGCTGGCAAAAACCCGGGCAAACGGATTGCCCGGTGTTTCGCCAAGCGCGGAAGTGGTGCCATTGGTTTCACAAGCTGCCAGAATAAAAATGGCCGACAGGGCCAACAGTTTGAAGCTACTTAAAACACCGGCCCGAAATTGTTTGTCCGTAATCAAAACCATTCTCCCTAATCCCCGGCCACAAGTATCAGATGTTTGGGCTTTCCCCAAGTCTGTAATGCGCCCGAGCAGAGTTGGGGCCGGTCGCAGTCAGGAGGGTGGGCTGTCGAGATACTGCCAGCGTTGTTCGTATGCTTCATCGCGTGTTTGCGGCGCATATCCTTGTGCCTCGAACAGTTCAAATTGCCGGGTACGTCCTGCCCCCAACGGGATATGAACGAGACCAAGGGATTGAATCCGTCGAAAATCGGCCAAAACCCTTGGCGCAAAGCGAGGTCGCGACACGATCACCAGCAATTTTCGCGGATCACCGGGCAAGAGAGGTTCCATCAACTCGCGATGCGAATGGGGCACACCATAACGCGGCCACATTTTCAGCTCGATCTCTGACTGATGGCGCAAGCCCCAAGTGATCGAGTAATGAAACAACCGGGTATCGGTCACGATCGCGGCAAAAGGCTGACCGGTTCCATCATTGGCATATTTCGCCATAATCTCTGAAATGGTTTGGTCCCACCCGGTCAGGGGCTGCAATACGGCCCCCAAGGGTCCCTCAGTAAATCGATCTGGCTTGGCCAGCACCACCAGCAATCCCGTAGCTAATATAGTATGCAGACCAAGGCTGACCAGTAACAAAGTCTGTCGCCAATCCCGGGCTGCAAAGCGGGCCAATAACAGGCTGGCCGGAACAAAGGCGATCACCGCCCAATTCCCATGGGCCCGGCTGGAAAATGCCTGCACGGAAATGATCAATAGTGGGATCAGGCCCAGTACCATCAGCCGAAATTCCGGCGATTGGCGAGGTTTGGTCAGCGCCCAGCCAAAGGCCAGCAGCAAAAGGAAAAAGGGTATCGGACCAAACACCCCGAATTGGCTCAGCCAAAAAGTACCCAATTCCTGTGCGCTGGACAGGAGTGAAAATTGGGTGGAGGCCTGCGCCAGATCGACATTGGCGGCGGTATGGCTCAACGTGGCAAAGCTATGGTCCCGGTTCCAAGCCAGATTGGGCAGGATCATCAAAATTGGAATGAGCAGGATCAAACTATTCTTTCGCCAACCGATTGCCTGGCGCAAAGCTGGATCAACCAGAATCAGTAGGGCAAACCCGGCACCCAGAAACAACACGGCATATTTGGCCAGCAGACCCAGACCGAGCGCCACACCCAGCCACACGGGCCAAACCAGCGAACCGGGCTGATCAAGCATTCGAAAAAACCCGTAGAGCGCCATGGCGGCCAATGGCAAAAGCAGCGCATCCGTGGTCAACAGAAATGACGAGAGCGAAATAGCTGGCATCAGTAGATAAATCGCCGCCGTCCATGTGGCGACCATCCGTTCCTGCGGCCACAATTGCCGGGCGGTCAAAAACAGGAAAACTGCACCAATTCCATGTAAAATCGGAGCTGAAAACCGTAAACCAAATGCCGAATCACCTATTGACCAACTGGTCAGGCTTATCAGCCATGCAATGAGGGGTGGCTTGGAAAAGTATCCCCAGTCAAGGGTCGTGCTCCAGTGCCAGTACTGCGCTTCATCGCCACCGGGGGGGAGGGGAGAAACCGCCAAGGCAAGCAGGCGAAGCCCAACCAACAGCCCCAATAGGACCGCCCAAGCATATTTTGCCTTAAATGCTGATTTAATGGCGTGAATTGGCAATATTCATCTCCTGAAACCTTAAAAAAGTCTAGCAGGAAGTGCGGGGCAACCAAAGCAACGAATTCTTTCAGAATATGGCGGCAAACCGCCTGTGGGATTCTGGTCACTATCCAGATTTTCCGCTCAAGGGTGAGCCTCGGTTGGCATTGCCATGCAGGGATATTGTATTATACGCTGTCGCACAGGTGTCATATAAGACTTGTATGGCACTGTCCTGACGGATGGCGCGGGGTGCGTGAATAACATTCGTGAATTTTTTCCTTTGTGGGGGATCATAATGATCAGCTTGAAACAACTTGCAGGCGGCGTTGCCGTTGCTGCAATTTCCATCTCCATCGCCGGTGGCGCGATGGCGCAACAAATTACTTCTTCTATTCACGGTGTTGTAACCAATAGTGCAGGCGCAGCCGTTTCCGGTGCGTCCGTTACGATTTTGCACACACCTACGGGTCGTGCGACCCGACAAGTCAGTGGTGCTGGCGGTGTCTTTGATGCGACCGGCCTTCGGGTTGGTGGTCCGTACATTGTTACGGTTACGGCGCCCGGCCAATCTGCGTACCGGCAGGAAGATGTATTCCTGACCTTGGGCGAAACTTTCCCTATGGGCATCCAATTGGGTGCAGCCGACGCTGACGAGATCATCGTAACTGCGCGACGCACCAACGCGTCTGCCTTGTCTACCGGCCCCGGATCTGCATTTAACTTGCAGGAAATTGACGGCGTTGCTTCCATTGGACGTGATTTCAAGGATGTGGCCCGGACTGACCCTCTGGTCTATCTGGATCCAACTAACCAAAATGCCATCTCTATCGGTGGTGGCAACAACCGGTTCATCTCGATCACAGTTGATGGCGTGCCATCAAATGATGACTTTGGTTTGAATAACTCGGGTTTCCCGACACTTCGCTCACCAATTTCACTGGACGCAATTGATCAGATCGCCGTTGAGACGACCCCGTTTGATGTTCAGTATTCAGGCTTTCAGTCCGGTACCATCAATGTGGTGACCAAGTCTGGTGACAATGAATTCCACGGTTCAGCTTTTGGCTTTCGCCGCAGCACTGGTTTGGCTGGTGACACCATTCAGGGTGCAACAGTTTCCAACCCACTCGATGAGTGGACCTATGGCGGCACCCTGAGTGGGCCGATCATTAAAGACAAATTGTTCTTCTTTGGATCGTATGATTACTTCACAGGAAGTCAGGCGATCGGCACCGGTCCTGCTGGCGGTGGGTTTGCCAGAACGGTTACTGGTGTCAGCTTGGCTGATGTTGATGCAGTTGGCGCCATTGCGCAGAGCACGTATGGTTTGAACGCCTTGGGTTTTGCCACAGGCAGTTTGTCCCAGACTGATGAAAAATGGCTGGGTAAAATTGACTGGAACATCAACGAAGATCACCGTGCCCAGTTCACCTATGCCTACAATACCGGCAATCAGGTGCGGGTTCAAAATACCTTTGGTAATCGCGCTGGCGACCAGTCCAACTGGTATAACAACACCCAGACCTTAAAAACCTATACGGGTAGTGTGTTTTCTGACTGGAACGAGAATTTCTCGACCGAAGTTCGGGTTTCTTACAAAGAACAAATCACCCAGCAAGAGCCTCTAGCGGGTCTTGATTTTGGTGAGTTGGTGGTTCGCTTGGAACCAGGCTTTTCAACCACCGGTCAAGATGGTGGACAAATTCACTTTGGCCCGGATGTGTTCCGTCATGCCAATGCGTTGAACAATGATACAACCCTGTTCCGGTTCAAAGGTGACTATTCCGTAGGTAATCACTTGATCACTGGTGGTGTGGAGCGTACCGATTTGAATGTGTTCAACTTGTTTGTTCCGTTCTCTAGGGGTACCTATACCTTTAACTCGGTTGCAGATTTTGCAGCGGGCGTCGCCAGTGGCGGCCTATTCTATCAAAATGCCATTACCAATGATTCCAATGATGGTTCGGCGACATTTGGCGTCGATACCACATCGGTTTATTTGCAAGACAGATGGTCGGCTACTGAGGACCTCACTCTGGTCTATGGCGTTCGGTATGAGAAGGTCAAAGCCAGTGATGCTATCCGGCCGAACCCGGTGTTTCAGGCTCGGTATGGTTTCACCAACAATGCGCCGGTTGATGCCGACATCATCCTGCCACGGATTGGATTTAACTGGGCCCATAATGACAATGTCACCTTCCGCGGTGGTATTGGCCGGTTTGGTGGTGGTAATCCAAATGTATGGATTTCCAATTCCTACTCAAATGACGGCGTAACTATTGCTAGCACATTTGTACCAGGCTTCCTGCTACCAGTTGTTGACGGTCAAAACGTACCAGCTATTGCGACCGGTGCTCTGGTTGCCGGACAAGGTACAACCAACTCAACCGATCCAAACTTTGAAATTCCATCTGTATGGAAAGCAAGCTTTGGTGTTGACTTAAATGGCGACATTCCGTTCATCGGCGAAGCACTTGGCTTCTTGGGCACGGATTGGCACGCAACGGCTGACATCATCAAATCAACCTCGCAAAACGCTGTGTTCTGGCGTGATTTGACCTGTACGCAGACCAGTTCTGCCTCAGACGGTCGTCCGATCAATACTTGTGATACCAACCGTTCAGACATCCAATTAACCAATGTGGATAAAGGCCATGGTACGATCATTTCGTTCTTGGCTGAGAAGTCATTTGATAATGGCGTCGATATACGCGGTACCTACACCCATATGGATGTAGAAGATTCCAATTCGGGTGTTAGCTCGACCGCTTCTTCTAATCTGGGTCGCAATGCAACTTCAGATCGCAACAATGCGGTGACCAGTACAGCCAACTATGAGCGCGAGCATCGTTTTACCTTTAACATCAACTATGCGCGCAATATCTTTGGTGACAACCAGACCCGCTTTACCCTGTTTGGCGAAGAGCGTTCGGGACAACCTTTCAGTTACACCTTTGATGATCGGACCAATCGTGGTTCGCTTAGCATATTTGGTAACAATCGGGGTGTCGCGCGTCGTGACTCACAATTGTTCTATGTGCCAACCGGCGCGGCTGACCCTAATGTTGATCTGAGCGGTATTGGTGATCAAAATGCCTTCTTCGCATTTCTGGAAAGCTCAGGCTTGAATGAATATGCCGGGCAAATTGCACCGCGTAATGGGTTCCAGAGTGACTGGGTTAGCCGTTGGGATCTGCGGATTTCGCAAGAAGTTCCAGGGTTCTTCCCAGTTGGTGCCAAAGGCGTATTCTATCTTGATATTCAAAATATCGGCAATCTGATCGATAGTGATTGGGGCGTCTATAATCAGGTAAGCTTCCCGTTTGTTGAGCCAGTGGTGATTGCCAGTGTGTCCCCAACCGGACAATTGCAGTACTCTGGTTTCCCACGCAACTCGCGTAAGGGTAACGACCGTGGTGCATCTTTGTGGTCAGCGCAGGTTGGTTTCAAGTTCAAATTCTGATCCAATGGATCAAAATTCAAATACAAAAGGGCGGCTCCTGTGGGCCGCCCTTTTTTAATGTCGATGGGTTGGGGTTTTCAGTGAGTATCCAGCAAGGTACGCAGTGATTTCTCTTGAGCCGCTGGCTGCTCATTTTCCATCGGCAGGATGGTAATGGCGGCTTGTCCGTCCCGGATGATTGCTACATCGCTGCCCGGTGCCGCAGGTTCTCTCCACGCTAGTTTCAATTGGGTGCTGCTGCCGTCCTCATTCATCTCAAAGCCGATTTGCACCACGTTCATATCGGGTGCCGCAATGACGATATCAGACACGCTCCCTTTGGGATCGGACGGTAGATTGAAATTGAGCAAGACCGGCTCTGATTTAGCGGCGCAGATGGCCAAAGTTAAATCTCGAGACAGGTCCAGCGCGGCCACTGTCATGCCCGGTTCCTTGTCCCTGCCTACCGATATAGCCAAGCCTGGCAAGCCCCGGCCAACCCCTTCACGGGCTGCGCCAATGGTGCCGCTATAGCGTGCCGCATTGCCCCAATTGGTTCCATCATTCGGGCCAGACACCATTAGATCAGGCAGGCGGCCATAAATTTGTCCCACTTTCCATAAGCCAAACCGCGCCGCGATGACCGGGCTGGCCGCGATGGAAAATGCATGGGCCGCGCCGGTACCCTCAATCTGCTCGATGGCCAGTTCGCCGTGCCAGTCACCCAGTGCCGATGACATGCCGCTATAATTGGTGTTTGGTGCCGAGATCACCAGTTCAACATGCGGGGCCAGATGACGGGCAAACCCGATCAGGTTTTTATTGGTAATACCGTCATCATTACTCATCAAAACCAGACACTTTTCTGCTGATTGTATGGGTTCAACCGCACAGGCACTGGTCCCTGCCAATAGCAGGACAGACAGCGCAACCGGAAAAACAGAGCGGGTTTTGAGGTGAAGTTTTGGGCAGTTCATGAGCAATCTCCATCAATGTCAGAATTTAATCTTAAACCACTTGCCCTTGTGGCCCAACCCGTCACAATGACTCCCCGAGTCGCGATTATGTCATGGATAAATGACAGGTGCGAAACGGGTGCCTGCACCCAAATGGACGTAGCGGACGAGAAGTCCGGGGTTGAATTGGGAAAAGGGCTTTCATGGGCAAGCAAACTAAAAATGCGCCTGCATTACACGTGCAGGACACCAGTGTGGCGTTTGGTGATTTCATCGCACTACATAACGCCGATTTGGTGCTCGAAATGGGTGAAATGGTTGCCCTGATTGGGGCTTCCGGCTCCGGTAAATCAACCTTGCTGCGGACCATTGACGGATTGCAAGTGGCCAGCCCCGGTTCCGGTCGGATCGAGGTGTTCGGCCGTAAAGTGCAGCGCGATGGGCGGTTGGCCAAGGGACTGCATTACCGCCGCCGTGATATCGGCATGATTTTTCAATCGTTCAATCTGGTCGGGCGGCTGAGCCTGTTTGCCAATGTGTTGATCGGTGCGTTGGGTCGTATTCCCGCATGGCGCGGCGCGCTGGGATTATACCCTGCTGAGGACCGAAAAATGGCTATGGATGCGCTAGAGCGGGTTGGCGTGGCCGAATTTGCCGGGCGGCGCGCTTCCAAGCTCTCCGGGGGCCAAAAACAACGGGGGGCCATTGCCCGGGCCTTGGTGCAGGGCGCGCAAATGATTTTGGCTGATGAGCCGATTGCCTCACTGGACCCGGTCTCGGCCCGTAAAGTGATGGAACAATTGCAAGAGCTAAATGAACGGGACGGAATTACCATTCTGGTCTCGCTGCATCAGGTGGATTTTGCCATTCGCTATTGCAAACGAGTGGTCGCCTTAAAGGCTGGCAGGATCATTTATGATGGCCCGGCCGACAAGATGACCAAAAAAGATATGATCGCCGTCTATGGCGACGAGTATGAAGATGCATTTTGGTCAGCGGAGGCCGCGTAATGAAAAGCTCCTTTCTATCGGTAAAATTGGCCGTTCTGCTGCTTATCTCTATTGTGCTGCTGAGCATTCCTTCCTCAGCGCAGGAAGAACCTCCGGTTCGTGAATTTAATTTCGGGATTATCACTACTGAGAGCTCGGACAATCTATCGACCCTGTGGGAACCGTTTCTGTACGATATGGGTCAGATGACTGGCATGAAGATCAACGCGTTTTTCGCGGCTGATTATTCCGGTATTATCGAGGCCATGCGCTTTGGCGAGGTGGAAGCGGCCTGGCTCTCCAACAAATCCGGGTTGGAAGCCGTACGCCGGTCCAATGGCGAAGTGTTTGCCAAGGCGACCTATCCGGATGGTGCGCCGGGCTATCGCTCCGTACTGCTGGTGCCGACGAATAGTCCCTTTAAAACCGTTGAGGACATTCTGGTCTGCGACAAGAGTATCAATTTTGGCATGGGCGATCCCAATTCGACCTCTGGCACGTTAATGCCAATGGCCTATATTTTTGCGCCCAACGGCATTGTGCCTACCGAGTGCTTCAAGAATGTTCGTAATGCCACCCACGAAGCCAATGGCTTGGCGGTGGCCAACGAGCTGCTTGATGTGGCGACCAATAACACGACCAATTTGAAGCGTCTGGCCCGGACTCGTCCAGAAATTTTGGACCGGGTGCGGGTGCTTTGGGAATCACCGTTGATCCAGACCGATCCGATTATCTGGCGCAAGGATTTGCCAGTCGAAGTGAAGCAAAAACTGCTGTATTTTTTCCTGACCTATGGTCGCCGGGCTGATTCCGAGCAAGAATTGCAGCGCCAACGTGAAGTGCTGGGCGAGCTAGATTTCGGTATGTTTCTACCGGCGAATGATCATCATCTGGACCCGATTATTCGGCTGGAAATCGTCCGCGATATTGCCTTGGCCCAGAGCAGCACCCGATTGGATGATGCGGAACGAGCTGAAATTTTAAAAGACCTGCAAGCAAAACTGGCTTTGATGGAGGAGGCCGACGACGCGGCCATTATCAAGCCGAAAGGTATTTCCTCCTTTGAAGGCAGGGGGGTCAGAGGCGGCGGATTGAAAATCGAATGGAGCCGGATGATCTTTACGTTGACCGTGGGCTTGATCTCCTTCGGCTTCTTCTTTTGGTCCTCGGCCACCCGTGGAGCCGGCCCGATCACCTCGACCAAGGACCGTGTCTTTGATGCCGGGGTTTGGGCGGTCTTTATTGCGGCACTGGTCTGGGCTTTCGTGGCCGCAGAGATATTCAAAGCTCCCCTTTTGGTCTCCAATGGCGATCGAATGGCCGAATATGCCGAAGGGTTCCTGCACCTCGACTGGACAGAGGGCGGGCTTTATTTGCAACAAATGTCGGTGACCATCCAAATCGCCCTGTGGGGTACATTCTTGGCGGTGATCGCGGCCATTCCGTTTGGTTTGCTGTCGGCGCGCAATGTGGCTCCGGCCCCGGTAGTGTTTGTGGTGCGCCGGACCATGGACGTGTTTCGCTCGGTCAACGAATTGGTGGTTGGCACCATGTTTGTGGTCACGGTGGGCCTTGGCCCGTTTGCCGGAGTGATGGCGCTGGCCATTCATACCACTGGTGTGTTGGCCAAATTGTTCTCGGAAGCGGTCGAGGCGATGGATCCCGGGCCAGTTGAGGGTGTGCGCGCCACAGGTGCCCGACCGATCCACGAAGTGGTGTGGGGCGTGATCCCACAAGTCGCACCGCTTTGGACCTCCTATGCCCTGTATCGGTTCGAGAGCAATACCCGCTCAGCCACCATTTTGGGTCTGATCGGAGCCGGTGGCATTGGACAATTATTGTTCGAACAAATCCGCTCTTTCCAATACGGAAAAACCGCTGCCATTCTGCTAATCATCATTGTGGCCGTAACTTTGGTTGATTTCTTGAGCCAAGTATTACGCAAGCGCCTGATGTAGGTTGCTGTTTTAACCAGAGAACTTGTTGTCAATAATTGCCTGAGCGCACTGATAGTGCCAGTTGGTGCGAGTGCTGGTGTGATAGCGTAAGATGTTACAACCCGGCGGATCTGGTGGGATACCTGAATTGTAAACAACAATCCGTTGATTTGTAATATGTGAAGTCAATTTACAAAAAAGTGGGATATAGTCTTTTCCTCCCAAGAATATGACGGGTTCATCCGTATTGGATTTAAGCATTGTAAAGTCATTGTAATGGTCCTTTTTACGCCTGTGTTTATAGGCTTCGGCGCTCTGGCTAAATGTAATGTCGTATGCCGGCGTCAGAAAGTCTGAGGCAATCAAACCCCATCCAGCCGACAAGATATAGATTTGGTCCTTGCCGAATTTGGCAATCAAATTTCTATAGGCAAGAGGTAAATATAATGAGCCAGCTGTGGACAAATTTAGGGGATTATTTTTTGGGTTTTTGTTAATCTCTATTAGTTGGTCTCGCCAGGAAATACCATCCAAGTTGATGTCATCGGGGTGAGCATGGTGAAAGTTTGGGGTTTCTGGAGCAATATCCGGCTTTGCGACAAACAAGATAGGCCGCCCATTTGCATCTCTGAGGTGACTTGCATCCGGCCTTTTACGCCCGGCGCACTGGATAACTATTTTCATTTCTAATACCTCATCCCACCCACTAACTGTTCCAACAAATCTAGGAATGATGGGTCATAATTTTCTGTTACATGATTTGAGTTCCACAAGTTGGAACCTCGGACTTTTTCTCGATTACAGTCGTGCCCAAGCCATGATGATGATGCTTGATCCATTGAAGAACGACCATAATTGCTAAGGAGAGCAATAGAATTTCGTTCGATCATACCGCGCATATTAGGCCCTTTCGTCGGGTGATCTATTTCAAGCCACAAGAATGGCATTGCTCCAATAATGGTACTTACCCGCTTTTCAAGACTTTGCTCCTTTTCCCGAATTTCTCGTGGTGCCGATGAGCCTTTGCCCCAAGTCTGATGTGTATCGCCGTCTTGTTTGAGTAAAGATGTCCCTACAATGAGTCTCAAAATCGAGCCTCTGTGATTGCCACCACCAGACTTTGCCGAACCCCGATGTTGAGATAACCTATGCCAGAGGCTTGTCTTTGACGTGGCAGTTAGGCCATGCGTGCCAATCCTGACAACTTTGTTTCCAGCCCCTGAGTGGGACCTCAGTTCGTTTTCCTCAAAAAAGAAATAAATGCCCTTTTGGGGCCATTGCATCCTGCCTGTTGCTTGCGAGAGAAGTCGAGGGCCTCCAATCTTATTTTCCAACGTTAAAAGAGCCGCATAAAATCGTCGTAAATATTCAAGTCTGTTTTTATTCATTAGGAGATAATATAAACAAGCCTAGGTTTGTCCAACAACTCACCAGAACCTTATTTCAAAATTTTCCAAATATTATTAAATATGATATACTGGTACCAAAGTGAGGATTAACTATGGCAAAAAACACATCAATTATACTCGGCGATCACTTTGATACATTTATCGGTGCGCAGATTGAAGATGGGAAATACGGCACTACCAGTGAAGTGGTCCGGGCCGGGTTACGGCTTTTGGAAGAACACGAATTGAAACTTCATGCCTTGCGCTCGGCGTTGATTGAAGGGGAGCAAAGCGGCGCACCAGCCAGTTTTGATTTTGAAAAATTTATATCCGACAAACGTGAAGGCAAGTAAGCGTGGCTGCTCCAATATTCTCTCCTGCTGCGCAAGCAGATATTGAAGATATTTATCACTACACACTTCAAAATTGGGGAATAGAACAGGCTGAGAAGTATATCCGTGCGTTGGGTGCCAGTTGTCATGACCTTGGATATGGCTCGAAGCGGGGGCTTGATGTCGGCAATATCCGCCCCGGATACAAAAAACTGAGTTGTGGTTCACACTTCATTTTCTTCAAAGTTACAGACACCGAGAAAACCGAAATTATTCGAATTTTGCATCAAAGTATGGATGTAGATCGGCACTTATAATGGCGAAGTTCGCATCGCCAGACTGAAACCCTTCACCGCCTCTTATTGCGGCGCAAGCGGCTCGGGATACGCAAGCGTACTTTGGAGCCAAACTTGCCGCCCAACCGGCGCAGTCGCTTCCAGAAGCGGCGACGCTCTGGCATGGGCGGGACTTCGAGGTTTTGCACAAATTCTTCGGCGCAGGATTTCCACGAATAGGTTTCGGCATAGGCCCGTACCTTCTTGCGATCCAGCTTCAGGCAGGCCAAGGCAGCTTTGCTCAAATCATCGTCAATGGCCCCGGCATTTGAGCCGGGGATGATGTCCTTGGGTCCGGGAACCTTGAACCCGGCTACCGGTGTGCCGCAGGCCATGCTTTCCAAAATGACCAGCCCGAACGTGTCGGTCAGTGACGGAAATAAAAACACGTCCGCATCGGCAAAATAGCGGGCCAGGTCATCGCCAAATTTGGGTCCGGTAAACACAATATCTGGATATTTTTCACGAAGTGCATTTATGGCTGGCCCATCGCCAACCACCACTTTGGTGCCGGGCAGGTCGGTCTCCAAAAAGGTCTCGATATTCTTTTCCGGAGCAACCCGGCCGACATTGACAAAAATCGGGCGGGCCAAGCCTTTGTACACACCTTCTTTCTCGTCGCGGATTTGCGGGCGAAACAATTCGGTATCAACCCCTCGCGCCCATGGGATGATGTTCTTGAAGCCCTTTTTGGCCAGATCGTCACGCATGGAAGGGGTGGCGACCATCATACAGCCGCCGGTATTGTGAAAGCGCCGCATGAACCAATATCCGGCAGCCAATGGAATAAACCAGAAGCGTTCTTTGACATATTCAGGGAATTTGGTGTGATATGAGGTCGAATAGGGCCATGCCCATTTCAGGCACAAACTACGGGCGGCCTGCCCCAGCGAGCCTTCGGTGGCAATGTGGATGCCGTCCGGCTCAAAGTCCCGAATTCGGCGCTCAATATCGCCCTTGGCCCCGATCGACATCTTAATCTCCGGATAGGTTGGCAACGGAAAAGACCGGTAGCCCAGACCGGGGTGGATCACTTCGACCTCATGGCCCATGGCCCGGCATTCATCTACCGTTTTGGTCAAGGTGCGAACCACCCCATTTACTTGGGGTTCCCAAGCGTCGGTCACCAACATTATTCGCATTGTTTGCGGCCCTTATTGCAATACACCAGCCAGTCTTTTTACCTGAGCCATTTCCGTTTGGCGAGCCGGTTCAGACAAGGATTTACCAGTTGCACATTGTGGGTGTAAACGGATACAGACCTTCAAGTCACTAAAACCGGCAGGAGATGTTGATTATGAGTATTCGCATGGACTGGAATGGGCTGGATGCTGGCAAACACGGCGATGAAGCACAAATGCTGTCCCGGCTTTGCACCATGTCAGCATTGGACGCCGAAGCCAGCGAGCAAATTCGCAAACAGGCAATTGAGTTGGTGGTGTTGGCCCGCAAGCAACGGCGCGCCAAAGGAATGATGGAAAGTTTTTTGCAGGAGTTTGGCCTGTCCAACAAGGAAGGCTTGGCCCTGATGTGTCTGGCCGAGGCCTTGCTGCGGGTGCCAGACGGGCAAACAGCCGACGCACTGATTGCCGAGAAAATTGCTTCAGGGGATTGGTCGACCCATGCCGGGCAATCCGAATCGCTGGCGGTCAACGCTTCGACCTGGGGGTTGATGCTGACGGGTACGCTGATTGATGCCGGGCGGCAGATCGAGCAAAATCCGGCTGGCTTCGTGAAGCGTCTGGCCTCGCGCATTGGCGAACCAGCCATTCGCTCCGCCATGTTGCAGGCTATGCGGATCATGGGCGAGCAATTCGTATTGGGCCGCGACATCAAGGACGCATTAAAACGAGGCAAAAAGTCAGCCAAGGGTGCGCTGAAACCCATTTTCTCATTTGATATGCTGGGCGAGGGGGCTTGTACGGCAGGCGATGCTACGCGCTATCACCAGCGATATGCCGCCGCGATCCACGATGTGGGCAAGGCGCGGGGGCAAGGCAATGTTCGCGAGGTTTCCGGCGTATCGGTCAAGCTGTCGGCCTTGCATCCCAGGTATGAAGCGGCGCAATGGCAACGGGTACATGATGAGCTGTACCCAAAAGTGCTGGAGCTGGCAGAATTGGCCAAGTCCTATGATATCGGGTTTTGTCTGGACGCCGAAGAGGTTGATCGACTGATATTGTCGCTTGGTTTGTTGGAGCGATTGGCGCTGGAGCCATCACTGGCCGGATGGGATGGATTGGGTCTGGCGGTGCAGGCCTACCAGAAACGCGCCTTGGGGGTGATCAGCCGCCTGCAAAAGCTGGCGGTACAGGCCAATCGACAGTTTATGGTGCGTCTGGTCAAAGGGGCGTATTGGGACACCGAGATCAAACATGCCCACGAAACTGGCACGGTTGATTTTCCCGTATGGACCACCAAACAGGCCACCGACCTTAACTTTCTGGCTTGTGCCCGGGCGCTACTGGTTGAACCCGATGCGATCTATGCCCAGTTTGCCACCCACAACGCGCACTCATTGGCTGCAGTACAGGCCATGGCCGAACAAGCCGGGGTCGAGATTGAGTTTCAACGGCTGCATGGCATGGGCGAGGCTCTATATACTGCTGCCGACCAAGCCTTTGGCCCGACCCGTTGCCGGATTTATGCGCCGGTCGGCAGTCATGAGGACCTATTGCCCTATCTGGTGCGGCGCTTGCTGGAAAACGGGGCAAATACCTCGTTTGTCCATTCCTTTTTAGATGAAGCGGTTCCAGCGACACAAGTGGCTGTCGATCCTTTTTGTGGCGCGCAAAAACTGGTTCCGCATCCACGTATTCCAGTTCCGCCCAAATTATTCGGCTCGACCCGCCAAAACTCGGCCGGGATGGATTTATCGGTCAAGCGGGTCCGACAAACATTGACCCGGGCCATTCGCGAACTGGATAGTGAGCTACCTTTGCCTGCCGGTCCGGTGATCATTGGGAAGAGCATAGAGGGCACAAGGCAGGAACGCAGCAGCCCGGCCGATCCGGCGATTGCGGTGGCTCAGGTGACGGACAGCACTAGTGCTGATGTTGAAACCGCATTTAGCGCAGCGCGGGCTGCGGCGAAACGATGGAACCATAGAGGCGGAGCCGGGCGCGCCAGTCTGCTGCGGTCTTGCGGCGATGCTTTGGAGGCAAATGGTCCGCGCTTGATTGCCCTGATGGCGCGCGAGGCAGGCAAAATACTGGCCGATGGTCTCTCCGAACTGCGTGAAGCTGTGGATTTTTGCCGCTATTACGCCCAATCGGCCGAGGAAAATTTTGGGCCGCCCAAACGGCTGCCCGGTCCGGCCGGGGAAACCAATCATTTGGCCCTGCATGGTCGCGGGGTATTTGTCTGTATCAGTCCGTGGAATTTTCCACTGGCCATCTTCACTGGGCAGATCATGGCGGCGTTGGCGGCGGGCAATCCGGTTCTGGCCAAACCAGCCGAACAAACGCCTTTGATTGCGGCCGAGGCGGTCAAGCTGTTCCATCAGGCTGGCATACCGGATGATGTGCTGCATTTACTGCCCGGTCCCGGATCGACCATCGGCGCGCAATTGGTAGCCCATGAAAGCCATGATGGCGTGGTGTTTACCGGCGGTACGGATACGGCACGTCTGATTAATTGTGCCTTGGCCGAGCGAGACGGGCCGATTGTGCCATTGATCGCCGAAACCGGCGGATTAAACACCATGGTGGTCGATACCAGCGCCCTGCGCGAACAAGTGATCGTCGACGTGATTGGTTCGGCCTTCGGTGCTGCCGGTCAAAGATGCAGCGCCTTGCGGGTGTTACTCTTGCCCATTGAGACCGCCGATGCACTGATTGAGGGGCTACACGGCGCCATGGATCAATTGCACATTGGAGACCCAGCGCAATTTGAAACGGATATTGGCCCGGTGATTGATCTGGTGGCTCGCCAACAACTGATGGATCATTTGAAGAAACCAGAACTGGCTGAGGCAAAAACCAAACAGCTCTCAGTTGACAGGGAACTTGGTTGTTTTTTCGGACCGGCATTGGTGGAAATATCGTCGCTCGGACCCATCCAGCGCGAAGTATTTGGTCCGGTGCTGCATGTGTTGCGCTATAAGGCGCAAGAGCTTCCTGATCTGTTGCAGGAGCTTGCGCTACGCAAATATGGCCTGACCTTGGGCGTACATTCGCGCATTTCCAGTTTTGCAGAACGGGTCCGCGAAGCCTTGCCGGTTGGAAATTTTTATGTGAATCGCTCGATGATCGGTGCGGTGGTTGGTGTGCAACCGTTTGGTGGTCTGGGACTTTCCGGTACCGGACCCAAGGCTGGCGGGCCGCATTATCTGTTCCGGTTCGCCACCGAGCAGGTGGTTAGTATTAACATCGCAGCCCAAGGGGGCGACCCTGAATTACTCAATCTTGATTAAGGAAAATGAACCTAAAATCAAAACTGGATGATGTATTTTTGGCAAGGCCTTGCTTCCAATAGGTTTTCCGATTGTCCGGCCCATTTTTGCGATTCAACCGGTGTGTATTGCGATAAGTAGGGGGTTACAAAACCAGCATAAGTCCTAAAAAATGCTTGCACGATTTCAGCGTGTTAACGACTTGTTCACAAAAAACTCAATTTTCTTTGCCCCTACATATTGACCCATATGGCGAACCCAAACACTATATGTAGTGTCTGAGGCGAAAACTTCGGCATTTCAAAGGATCAAGACGAGAAACAGTGTGTAAGTGTATTACTCGCGCGCTACGGGTTTATGACGCTAATTTTGGGAATTTTTCCGGGGGGGATCAAAGAATGTTGGGTACCGATACCAGTTCAGCAGCGACCAAAAAAACTAACGAATCAGGGCAAACCATCCGCTCTGCCAAGATGGATCGATCCGTTTCGATTTCCGGCAAAAAACCGGATCTGGCGCTGGTTTCTCGTATCAAAATGGACCGTTCCCGTGATGAATACCTAACCGATTTTGGCAAATCCACGCTAAAGGACCGTTATTTACTGCCCGGCGAAAAATATCAGGATATGTTTGCCCGGGTAGCCAATGCCTATGCCGATGATCCAGAACATGCCCAGCGGCTTTATGATTACATGTCGCGCCTGTGGTTCATGCCGGCTACACCGATCTTGTCAAATGGTGGGGCCAAGCGCGGCTTGCCGATTTCCTGTTTTTTGAACTCGGTATCCGATTCGCTGGACGGAATTGTCGCGACTTGGAATGAAAATGTCTGGTTGGCCTCTAATGGCGGCGGCATCGGAACTTATTGGGGGCGGGTGCGCTCCATTGGCGAGAAAGTGGGTCAAAAAGGCGAGACCGCCGGCATTATCCCGTTTGTCCGGGTCATGGATTCGCTCACCTTAGCCATTTCGCAAGGTTCCTTGCGCCGGGGTTCGGCGGCGGTTTATCTGGATATCCATCATCCGGAAATTGAAGAGTTCTTGGAAATTCGCAAACCATCCGGTGATTTTAACCGCAAAAGCCTGAATCTGCATCATGGCATCAATATCTGCGATGAATTTATGCAAGCTGTGCAAGCGGGCGAGTCATTTTCCTTACGCAGCCCGAAAACCAACGAAGCTTTGCGCCAAGTAGATGCGCGCGCTTTGTGGCAGAAAATTCTGGAGTTGCGGATTCAGACCGGTGAGCCGTACATTATCTTTTCGGATACCGTAAACAGAGCCATGCCGCGCCATCAGCGCGATCTGGGTCTATCGGTCAAGCAATCCAATTTGTGCGCCGAGATCATGTTGCACACTGGCCCGGACCATCTGGGCAAGGAACGCACCGCAGTGTGCTGCCTGTCCTCCTTGAATGCTGAGAAATTCCTAGAATGGCGCGGCGATAAGCGCTTTATCGAAGATATATACCGCTTTTTGGACAATGTACTGGAAAGCTTCATTCAAGGCGCGCCGAGTGAAATGGACCGTGCCAAATATGCGGCTGAACGCGAACGCTCTGTCGGGCTGGGTCTGATGGGATTTCATACCTTTTTGCAACAGCAAAATGTGGCATTTGAATCGGCACCAGCCAAATCGTGGAATTTGCAAATCTTCAAACATATCCGCCGGGCAGCCGATGCGGCTTCGCATTTGCTAGCCGAGGAAAGAGGGGCTTGCCCCGATGCCAAGGACGCGGGCCTGATGGCGCGCTTTTCACACAAGATGGCTGTGGCCCCGACGGCTTCGATCTCGATCATTTGTGGCGGCACATCTGCCGGCATTGAGCCAATTCCAGCCAATATCTATACCCATAAAACCCTGTCTGGATCGTTCACCGTCAAGAATCCGGTTCTGGTCAAACTGTTTGAAGCCAAAGGGGTCAATACGGCCCATATCTGGACCTCAATTATCGAGCATGAAGGCTCGGTACAGCATCTGGATGAACTAAGTCAGGATGAAAAAGATTTGTTCAAGACCGCGTTTGAACTGGATCAACGCTGGGTAATTGAACATGCGGCTGACCGGGCCAAACTGGTCTGTCAATCGCAATCGGTAAATCTGTTTTTACCGGGTGATGTCAGCAAATGGGACTTGCACATGCTGCACTGGAAAGCTTGGGAATCCGGGGTGAAATCCCTGTATTACTGTCGTTCCAAATCGGTGCAGCGGGCTGGTTTTGCCAATGGTAACAAAAAAGAAATCGAGAAGCCGGAATTAATTGCCCCGACTGATTACGAGGAATGTCTGGCTTGCCAATAGATTTGGGCTGAATTCTTGAATTTTATAAATACTGCAACATATTGAAATTATTATATAAAAAATGCTGATAGCTTGAATTCAGCATAAATAGTGGTAATTTGTTAAATGTTCCGTGCCAGTTTCGCACCATGGAATTGCATGCGCGCACAAGCAGATCGACTAGGGTGAAACTGACCCGGGCCATTGCTTTGGCTGGATTGATTTCTTTGAGCGCCTGCTCACTCAATTGGCAGCGGGCTGCTGCGAGTGACGAAATTCTTGAACCATCCCCCAACGGAAACAACCTCGGACTGCGAACTATTACCAAGTATGCAGTCCAGCAAAGCCTACCTCTGCCCAATCATACCTCTATACCGGGTTCAACGCCGGGGAGCCTGACATTGATGCCCTCACCCGGGTCCACACTCGGCCCCGACCCGGCGCAGGAATACAGTCCGTATAATCTGGGTCAGTTACAGGTTCAACCGGCCAGTAGCTTGCCGACTGCGCCATTGCGCGCGGTGGATAATGGCTGGACCGTAAAATTGTACGATCCGCAATTGCGGCTGGATGGGCAAAATACTGATGCGGCACAACTGGCCCGCCTGAACACCTATCTGGGGCAACAGCGCTTTGGGCAGGAACAAGGTCTGGCCATCGACTATCAGCACAATTTCGTGGCTGTTTCGGCACTGGGCAGTCTGGATGTTGGCATTACACCGCGTGCTTCCCTGGCCATTGGGCCAGAGGGGAGCGCCACGCGGCTAGGGGCCTTGGTGTCGATTGGTCAAAATTTACATGAACCCAGAAACTCGCAAAGCAATTGGTATATTTTTGCTGGTGGCGGTGCCGAGGCGCTGACCTATGAGCCGGGCGGTAATGGCTCGTTTGGCGATGGTTTGCGGCTGGAAGAAAAAGTGCTGGTCGGCGATGCTCAGGCCGGAATTGCAGTGCGGGTTGGCCGAGCTAATTTGTCCTTGGCCTATGTGCGCCGAGAAACCGATGCCTATTCGCGGGTGAGCCAGCTCAACTCCGAAGATGTTGAAAACTATGCGGCCCTGACCTTTACCCTCGGGCGGTAAGGCAACACTCTGATTTTAGCGGTACCCGCTAACTCAAACCCCAACAAAAACCATAATATGGTAGAATTTTCGTCAGCACCAGTTTCAACTGCTTGGTCGACCATGCATGGTGACCCAACAGAATTTTGCGCGGTGTTTTGCCGGTTCGAGTTTGTGTGACAGTACTCTTGGAGAAAAAATATGCCTTGGATGCGTAGACTGAGTAAGTCCTTTTTGTTGTTGGTTGTTTTTGCAATGGCCGGGTTTTCGGTTCCGGCTCACGCTCTTGATCCGCCGTTGTCACCGCTGATGCAATCAGCAAGACAGGGCAATCTGGACCAAGTATCCACCTTGTTGCAACAAGGTGCGGATGTTGATGCTTTGGATTTGAAAGACAAGACGGCGCTTTTTTATGCAGTCAGAGAAAATCACCTAAACGTGGTAAAGGCGCTACTGGATGCCGGGGCCAATCCAGATATTGCAAAGGCTTGGCCGCTTCTACCTGTTGCCGTGGGAAATGAAAATTTTCAAATGGTCTCCCTCTTGTTGGAGGGCGGGGCCGACATTAATTTCACTGGAAAAAGAAGCCAGACAGCATTGTTTGTCGCGGTGAACGATAAGCACAGCAACATTAAATTGGTCCGCGAGCTGATTGACCAAGGTGCTGATGTAAACATGGGTTATGATGGTCGGCAGCATACCTCTTTGATGCAGGCAATCTATTATGGCCGGCTTGATATTGCCGAGTTGCTGCTGGATTCTGGTGCCAAAATTGAAGCCGTTGATAAAAGCGGGCGGACAGTACTGTTTCATGCGATCTGGTCGACTAAAAATCCGATTTCAGCACTAAAATTCCTGCTGAAAAAAGGTGCAAACCCAGAAGCTGAAAACCTAAAAGGAGAAAATGTCGCCACACTGATTGAGGACATGAAGATGTCCTATAAAATTAGAAAATCTAATGAAGGTGACGGTTTCCAGCAGTACAGTCTGGCCAATGAATATCGAAAATACCCAAGGGTCATTTTCAATAAGCAAAAAGTGTCCGCAGCCTATCAGCGGGCCTCTGAAACTCTGTTGCCTTTGGCCCGGCAGGACAATGCCAAAGCGCAGTACCTAGTGGGATACATGGAGTTTTTTGGACGTGGCCCAACAAGAGATACAACCAGTGGTTTGAACTGGATGACCCAGAGCGGGCAAGCCGGCTATCGAAGTGCCCAATGGAAGTTAGGTGACATTTATGCCAATGGCAAAGGCGGGATTTCCAAAGACAAGGCAGCAGCGATTCACTGGTATGAACTGGCAGCCGCTCAAGGGTCCAAATCCTCGAAAAAGGCGCTGGCCAAACTAAAGGCGGAGTAAGTAACTCTGCCGAGTGGTGAAATTTACCCCAAACCTAGCTGTGTCTACCGGTTGACGGTAGTCTATTGCCAAGGGTGGAATTGATTCGCCCGGCAAGGGGAAAGTTTTATGGAAAATACTGAAATTCTGACACCGGTCATGGTGCTGGTTGGCTGGACATTGTTCATTCTGATCTGGCTCTATGCCAAGCGCATCCCAGCGATGAGCAAAGCCAAGATCAAACCGGATGACAGCCTTAATCAAGACCTGAGTACGGCACTGCCGCTCAGCGCCCGTCAGGTCGCGGCCAATTACAATCATCTGATGGAACAACCGACCATTTTTTATGCGGCGGCCATTGCCATTGCGTTGATGGGGCATGTGGACCAAACGGCGATTTATGCAGCCTGGGCCTATGTTATTTTACGTATTTTGCACTCATTGGTGCAATGCATCTACCACAAGGTGATGCACCGTTGGACCTTGTTCATGCTGTCGTCATTGGCGTTGGGCGTGTTGGTGGTTAACGAGCTGATGAAACTGTTCGGCTAACCAGATAACGTTTGCGATACGATCAAGCCCCGGCCCGGCATTTTACCAATGTTGCGGCCGGGGTTTTTGCTTGTGGCAATTTGCCCGTTGCATTCGCTGTATGACCTCGTATTCTTCATTGGAGATACGGGAGTACTGCTATGGAATACAAAAATATTCTTGTTCCCATTGATGGTGGCCAGCCATCGCGCAACGCACTGGAACATGCCTGTTTGATTGCAAAGGCAACCAAAGCGCAGCTGGTCCTTGTCCATGTTTTGTTGAGCGATACGCCAGTGGGTGCGCTGGCCAGACTGGCTCGGGAAAATGGCTTCTTCGAACAAGTTCAAGAGGGCCTTAAAAGCGCAAGCACCATATCAACCACACCAATTGTCGCCGGTGCGCCGGTGGTGTTTGAAGTGGTTGATACGGAGTTTTTGAAAGAATTTGCTAAGTTGCTATTGCAGCGATCAACCGAGGCAGCAAAAGCGCTTGGGGTGGTCGATGTCGAGACTCAGGTGCTGGATGGCGTTCCACAAAACGAGATTTTGGAATTTGCAAAAGACAACAAGGTCGATCTGATTGCCATGGGGTCACGCGGAACCAGCGATATTAAAAGCCTGTTCTTAGGTAGTGTCTCCCACAAGTTGATTGAGAACGCCGAATGCCCTTGCCTTGTGGTGAAATAGACCGGGTTTCTTTTGCGGCTCAAAAAATTTCTGTGGGGTTTTCAGGGCTTTGAAGAAAAGCCCTACCACAAGGTCTTGTGGTTCAGGGGACTTTAAGCACATCATGTGGAAACTGCGGATCAAATTTGATTCATTTGATTCTGCGACCCACCTTTTTTGCGAGCGATGTAATGCGTGATTCTGCCCAACTGCCCGGCCTTCTTACCCCGTCTGTGGGCTATAAGCCGTTTCGCTATCCGTGGGCCTATGAGTTTTGGCGCAAGCAGCAGCAAGTGCATTGGATTCCGGAAGAAATTCCGCTGGGTGAAGATTGCAAGGACTGGGCAACGCGCCTGTCGGACAATGAACGCAATTTGCTGACCCAAATTTTCCGGTTTTTCACCCAGGGCGATATTGAGGTCAACAATAACTATATGGAGCATTACTGCCGGATCTTTAAGCCAACCGAGGTGAAAATGATGATGGCGGCGTTTTCCAACATGGAAACGGTTCACATCGCAGCCTATGCCTTATTGTTAGAGACCATCGGTATGCCGGACAGCGAATTTTCAGCTTTCATGGAATATGAAAGCATGGCGGCCAAGCATAATTATATGCAGGAGTTCGGCACCGATACCAATGAAGACATTGCGCGCTCGATCGCCATGTTCGGTGGCTTTACCGAAGGTCTGCAATTGTTTGCCAGCTTTGCCATGTTGATGAATTTTCCACGCTTCAACAAAATGAAGGGCATGGGCCAAATTGTATCGTGGTCGGTGCGCGATGAAAGCCTGCACTGCGAAGGCATGATTAAGATGTATCATCAGTTTGCCCGCGAAACCGGATGTGTGACCAAGTCCGTCAAGGATGACATTGCCGATTGTTGCAAAACCGTGGTCGGGCTGGAAGATCGTTTTATTGATCTGGCCTTTGAGATGGGCGAGGTCGAGGGCATGGAGCCGAACGACATCAAACAATACATTCGCTACATTGCCGATTGGCGGCTGGAGCAGCTCGAGCTGCCGCGTATTTACGGGGTGACCGAGCACCCGATTCCATGGTTGACCGAAATCCTGAACGGGGTTGAACACGCCAATTTCTTTGAGGCACGGGCTACCGAATATTCTAAAGGTGCGACTCAAGGTGAATGGCATGGCGATGATGGGGTATGGTCGATGTTTGACAAGGCTAAGGAAAAATCTGCATAAATGAGCCAAGTCATTGTTAATACCCAAATAATTCACATATTTTCTTTGGAAATTATTTCCAAACCGCGAATTTCTTAACCCTATAGCAAGCCCTTTGGCTGACAATCCGTACAAACAAACAGGTTTGTCCGGAATACTTTCATGCACCCGCAATTAGAACAGCAAATTCGTCTGTGTATTCGAGGTGGAGAGCTAAACCCTGACCTGCTGGTCCGTCTGGTCGATACCAGTTACCGTGAAGGTGATAGCCGGGGGCATATGCTGATGGATCGGCTCAGTGATTGCGTTTTGGTCAGTGATGAGCGGGACCAGATTGTTGAGGCCAATCCGGCTGCGCGCAAATTGTTCAAAATTCCGACCGGACCCTTGATCGGCCGCCGCTTGCAGGATTTTCTGCCTGAATTGCAAATAGATGAGAGCCTACAACAGGCACAAGGTGCGCTACTTGCTGAACATGAAAGCACCCAGTGCCGCAACACAATCGGTAAAACCTTCAATGGACAAGTAAAATTGTTTGTGCTGAAAGTTGGCGAAACCGGCAAACGGGTTTGCCTCATTCGCAAAATCGACGAGGCAAATCAAGTCGCGTCGCCAATGGCAACCGCCGGATCAAAAGCCCCCGAAAAATCTAGCAAAACCCAAGATGCTTTTCTGGCCATGATGAGCCATGAATTGCGAACCCCAATGAATGCAGTGCTGGGCATGACACAGCACTTGCTAACCACCAATTTGGATGAAGAACAGGTTGAAAGTGTCAAAACCATCATTGATGCGGGCGACGTGATGATGTCGCTGCTGAATGATTTGCTCGACAAATCCAAAATTGACGCGGGCAAACTGACGCTGGAAACCATCAATGTCGATCTGCGACACATGATCCGTAAAATGGAACGGCTCTGGCGCCCGACCATCGAAGAGAAGGATGTGGCGTTTATTGTACGGGTCGGCGACAAGGTACCGGCTGTGGTGTTGGGCGATTCAATTCGCATCCGGCAAATCTTGTCCAACTTGTTATCCAATGCCGCCAAATTTACCAGCAACGGCTCTGTCTCGCTTGAAGTGGATGCCAAGCTGCAATCTGACGGCAAGACCCGTCTTGAATTTGCGGTTCGTGATACTGGTGTTGGTATGGATGAAGAGGTGCTGGCCAGATTGTTCGCGGTCTATGAACAAGCCAATACTGCCACAGGTCGAAAATTTGGAGGCACCGGGCTGGGCCTGTCGATTTCCAAAGATCTGGCTGAAATGATGGGCGGCAATATCGATGTAGAATCCCGATCCGGCTTTGGTTCCGTGTTCCGGTTTCATGCCGATTTCGAGGTGCCGACTGGGTTGGTCGAAACCAATGAGCCGGCTGAACCTATTTCGAAAATTGCCAGTGCTACCGAGTTGTTCAAGCCAACCCGTGCCGTGGTGGAGGCTGCAAAACCAGCGGCCCCTGTCGCGGCAACGCCTGCACCTGCGCCAGATGATGATAGCTTGCGTATTTTGGCAGTTGAGGACAATCCGATCAATCAACGGGTGTTGGCGGCATTTTTGCGACCCATTGGCGGCGATGTTATGTGGGCCGGAGATGGTCAGGAAGCTTTAAATATTTTGGCGGAAAGCCATTTTGATGTGGTGTTGATGGATATCCAGATGCCGGTGATGGATGGTTTGGAGGCCACTCGGGCCTTGCGGGTCGGGTCGTGCCGTAATGCCAATATCCCGATTATCGCCATGACCGCCAATGCCATGTTGGGGGATCGCGAAACTTGTCTGGCCGCCGGGATGGATGATTATGTATCCAAGCCGATTGATCCAAAAACCCTGTACAAATCCATTGCCCGCCAAGTTGAATTGGCCCGCTCTGGTCAGCGGCCAGATCGCACAGGTTCGCAGCAGGTTGCTTAAAATCAGCAATTGATGTCTGGAATTAGCAATTCTGTCTGATTTCTCTCTCGACAAATGTCATCTGTAGGTTCAATTTGCCTTTGCCCTGATCATGCAGATCAAGGCAAGGAATAGAGGATTGTTTGATGACTGATACGCCGGATCGCGTAACCATATTGGCCAAAAGCTTCACCGAGGCTGCCATGGAGTTTCATCGCTCCAAAATGTCAGCGCGCGGCTATCGCATGGAAGGCCGAATTGAACCCCATGTGTTTCAGATGGTCGACGGGCTGGAACCTGCCAAGGACATGTTCGATGGCGAGCCTTATTATGCGGTAACGTTCGTACGCAAGAGTTCTTAATGAACCAACCGAAACCCGACCAATATGCCAGCCAGATTGTTAGCGAACTGGCGGAACTCTACGTCGAAGCTACAGCCCGCTTGCGACAGGCGCTGGTTGATTATCTGGGGCAGGGTACTGTTCCAGAGCAGCAAGCGCGTGCTTCTGGCGTGTTTGCCTATCCTGAATTGCGAATCAATTACCAACCGGAAGGAAAGCCCCCAGTGTTTTCGCGGGCTTTTGGCAAATTGTCGGAGCCGGGGGAATATGTCACCACCATTACCGAGCCGGAATTGTTCCGGGCCTATCTGGAAGAACAGCTAACCCTTTTATTGCGCGATTATAAGATCGAGGTTCAAATTGGTATTTCCGAAGTGGAAATTCCATATACCTATGTTCTGGACGGCGGCGATGATCTGGACATGGAAAATGCCGATCCTGCCGAGCTGGCCCGGCTGTTTCCATTTGCCGATCTGGTCACCATTGGCGATGAAATTGCCGATGGTGAGTTTGTATCGGAGGATGGCACTAGGCCGCTGGCCCTGTTTGACGGACCACGTACCGATCTGTCCCTGCATCGCTTGTATCATTATACCGGCACGCCGTTTGAACATATTCAGCAGTTTATTCTGTTTACCAATTATCACCGCTATGTGGACGAGTTCATCACCTGGAGCTTAACGCAATTGCGCGAAGGGGATGAATACACCCAATTATCCGTCGCCGGGTTTGTAACCGTTGATAAAAACACCAAAGATGCAGAGGCAAAAATCGCCGCGAGCCAATGGCATAAATATCAAATGCCGGCCTATCATTTGCAGGCCAAAGATGGCCGGGGCATTACCTTGGTTAATATCGGGGTTGGGCCGACCAATGCCAAAACCATTACCGAACATCTGGCCGTATTGCGTCCGCAATGCTGGTTGATGATCGGACATTGTGGCGGATTGCGCCAATCACAGCGCTTGGGTGATTATGTGTTGGCTCATGCCTATCATCGCAATGATCATGTGCTGGATGATGTGCTGCCGCTTGATATTCCCATTCCGGCACTGGCCGAAATTCAGGTGGCACTGGCCGAAGCCACGGCACGGGTTTCCGGCGAGGGGATGGACAAGGTCAAAACTCGGCTGCGAACTGGCACGGTGGTTTCGAAAGATGATCGAAATTGGGAATTGCATTACACGCGGGAAGCTAAAAAAATCAACCGTTCGCGGGCCATTGCGGTCGATCTGGAAAGCGCCACTATAGCCGCCAACGGCTTTCGGTTCCGGGTGCCGTATGGCACGTTGCTTTGTGTTTCGGACAAGCCGTTACACGGCGAGATCAAGCTGCCCGGCGCGGCCAATCTGTTTTACCAGAAGTCAGTGCGCGAACACATGCTGATCGGGTTTGAGGCCATTAAAATCCTCAAAAATGATGTGGCGCACCGACTGCACAGTCGAAAATTGCGCGCCTTTGAAGAGCCACCATTTCGATGACAGGCACACGGTTATACCCATCGCCAGATGTTCGAAACTTGCGGGACTTTGGCAATTGGCCGACGATGAACGCGCAAAAAGTGGCATCCGGTCGGTTATTGCGTTCCGGGCATTGGGCTGATGCAAAATCCCATGGCTTTGATCTGTTGCGGCAATTGGGTCCTGAAACTTTTATTGATCTGCGCCGACCGGCCGAACGAGGGTTTCAACCCAATGTGTTCCCTGACAATATGGATATTGAGGTGCTGGCCAGTGATGGTGGCGATATGAGCGAACCGCCGCATGTGCGATTCTTGCGCGAGAATGAGCTGACCCAAAACAGTGTGCGGGCATATATGCAAAGCGCCTATCGGCGTATTCCGACTGAGCGCCATCATCAGGATTTGTTTCGGCAAACCATCTTGCATTTGGGGCAGGGCAAGACGGTGCTGATCCATTGCGCGGCTGGTAAGGATCGGACCGGCATCCTGGCCGCCTTGATCCTCAACCTGTTGGGCGTGGACCCGGATATTGTCATGGAAGACTATTTGCTAACCAATAAAGCGGTGGATATTGACGCGGTGCTGCCCGGCATCACGAGGCAAATCTCCAAACGCTTGGATCAGCAAATTGCCCCGGGTGTGCTTTACCCGATGCTCGGCGTCGAAGCCGGGTTCCTAGAGGAAGCCTATGCCGTGATGGGCGAGCCGGAAGCCTATGCGCGGGAACAATTGAACCTGACGGCGGGTGATCTGGACCGATTGCGGGACAGCTTGACCATTGCCGCTACCTCTTGAAGTCATGACCCAACAACAGATCTGTTCGGTTGAAATTCCATGGCGTGAGCCATTGGACGCATTCGCTCCTTTGGCGGATCAACCTTGGGCCTTGGCTTTGATCTCGGGCGGCGCACAATCTGCGGCGCGTTGGTCCATCCTGTGCGCGGCCCCGGATAAAACCCTGATTGCCCCGGACCAAGGCGCGTTGGAGCAATTGGCCGGACAGTTGCAACCACCTCGAATAGAGCCATCCCAACATGACTTTCCCTTTGTCGGGGGCTGGGCCGGTCTGCTTTGTTATGAACTGGGTGCACGGCTGGAAAACATTGATCTGCTGCCCGATCAAATTTGGCCTGATCTGGCTTTTGCCCATTATCCGTGTTGTGCCTTGTTTGATCACCAGACCAGCCGGGCTTGGGCGCTCGGGCCAGACGAAGCCTCAGCCACGGCATTTGAGCAGCAATTGGGAAATACAAAAACCGACCTGCCGGGCCTTCCGGTTCTGGAGCCGATCCATTGCCCGCAAACCGATGAC
>NVXG01000034.1 GCA_002733805.1 Robiginitomaculum sp.
GGCGGAGTTGGTGCTCGATGAAAGCGGCTATACCGCTATGTGGCAAGCCGATAAAAGTCCACAGGCCGAGGGTCGATTGGAAAACCTAAAAGAGCTGGTTCAGGCCATGGCCGAGTTTGATGATCTGGAGAGCTATCTGGAGCATGTCGCCTTGGTTTCGGAGCGCGAGACCGGACCCTCTGACGATCAAATCAGTCTGATGACCCTACACGCCGCCAAGGGATTGGAATTCCCGCTGGTGATCCTGCCCGGTTGGGAGGAAAGCGTATTTCCTTCGCAAATGGCCTTGGACGAAAATGGCAATCGGGCCTTGGAAGAGGAACGCCGTTTGGCCTATGTGGGCCTGACCCGAGCCAGACAACAGGCCATCATATATTTTGCAGCCAATCGGCAGATTTACGGGAGATGGCAAGCGGTGTTGCCGTCGCGATTTGTCGATGAGTTGCCGCCCGAACACGTAGAGGCCAGAGCCGAAACCGGATATTACGGCGGGCAAAGCAATACAGGCGGCGGTATGGCAGACATTGCCCGTACTTCGTCGTATGACAGTCCGGGTTGGCGGCGGTTTCAGGCCTCAAAAACCCGAAGCAAAACGATTGAAGGAAGCGCCAAAGTGGTTGCAAAACCGGGAGCCGGGGGCTTTTGTGTCGGAGACCGTATTTTTCATCAAAAATTTGGCTATGGCCGGATCAAAGCTATGGACGGTGACAAGGTTGAAGTTACCTTTGAAAAAGCTGGGTCCAAGAAATTGATGGTCGGGTTTTTGGAAAAACCTGAAAATTTGTAACGTGTTTGAAACAGGAGAAACAAGATGATTGTAATCAGTGGATATGTAGATCTGCAAAGCGCGGAAGAACTGACGCGGTTGAGCGACGATGGGAAAACCATGGTCGAGGCAACCCGGTTGGAAGAGGGCTGTATCGAGTATGGTTTTGCCATCGATATGGTCAATCCATGCCGGATGCGAATTTATGAAACCTGGGCTGATCAGGCCGCATTAGATGCCCATATGGCCAGCCCGCATATGGCTGAGTTCAACAAGGCAATCGCCGGTGCTAAACTGGCCGGTGCCAATGTATTGGCCTATCCGGCTAGTGAGCCTAAAAAACTGATTTAGGGTTTTGTTTGTCGCCATTCACCACTGGCTTGTCGCAATATTTGCCAAGCGGATGACAGGAATAGTCCGCTCATCATCAGGGCAACGATCAGGTCAGGGTAGGGGCTGTGGGTGATAGCCACGGTCCCGGCTGCAATGATCACCGCAACATTACCAATGGCATCATTGCGCGAGCACAACCAGACCGAGCGCACATTGGCATCTCCGTCGCGAAATTTCAGCAAGATCAGCACACTGGCTACATTGGCGACCAAAGCCAGAAAGCCAATGCCGCCCATGGTTGTTGCGTCGGGTATTGTGGTCATAAAGAAGTGCCAGACGGAGAACCCGAATACGCCAAGCCCCATTAGCGCCAGCGAAATCCCTTTGACCAGTGCCACACTGGCCCGGACCCGCAGCGACATGCCGATGGCGGCCAAGCTGATGCTATAGGTCAGGCTGTCGCCCAGAAAATCCAACGCATCAGCCCGAAGTGCCATTGAACGGGACATGGCTCCGCCGACCATTTCGACAACAAACATGCTGACATTGATGATGATGACCGCCCAAAGGGCCCGCCGGTATTGTTGGCTGGCTCCGTCAAAATTGCTGTCATGTCCACAACTCGCACCCATTGCGCATTCTCCTTGATTCTGCGATTTTGCCAGTCTGCGGGCTATAGCCGCTATAGGAGCAAGCGAATTTTCATGGAATTTTCAATTGGAGAAATTGCCAGAGCTACCGGAACCAGTGTGCAGACGATTCGCTATTACGAAAAGCGTGGTCTGCTGTGTGAACCGATACGGAATGAAGGAGGACATCGGCGCTATGCAAGCGCTGATCTACAGCGCTTGGCCTTTGTTCGCCATGCCCGCTCATTGGGGTTCTCGTTGCCGCAAATCGCTGACTTGCTTGAGTTGGCCGACCACCCGCAATTGCCTTGCACCAATGCCGACCAAATCGCTACAGCTAATTTGAACCGGGTACGCGAACGTATTGCCGCTTTGCAGGACCTGGAGAAAGAATTGGTCAAAATGCTGGATGGTCCGCACGGAAAGTCTGGCGGCACCTGTCGGGTGATTGAAACCTTGGCCGACCACCAATTGTGCCTGCATGGTCAGCACAAAGACGTGGCGGCCTCCAATGTCGGCTGAGGTTTGGCAAACTACGCTCTATGGTTCCAGAACAACGCTGGAGCCGATTGAGGATTGGGTCGAACACCACGTTTTTGAAGTGGTATCGACCAGCTTATTTGTTGAAAACAAGCAGTGGAAATTAGAAATTGCCAGTCAGTCAAAGCCTAGCGAAACATGGCTGGTGGAGTTGCAAACCGTTTGCGGGGGCGAAGTGGAATGCACCCTGTTACCGGCCAAGAACTGGGTGCTGGAATCGCAGCGTTTTCTGAGGCCGATACAAGCTGGTCGGTTTGTGATCTATGCGGGCAAGACGCCGCCGGAATTAGCGAGCCAATCCATTGGCATTTGCATTCCGGCCGGCATGGCGTTTGGCACCGGACATCACGGTACGACCAGCGGTTGCTTGAGGGTTTTTGATCAAATTTTGTGCGAAGACACCCAGCCAAACTCCATACTGGATTTGGGAACGGGAGCCGGGATTTTGGCGATTGCAGCGGCCAAAAGTTGTGGCGGGTCGATTGTCGCCACCGATATTGATCCAATTGCTGTCGAAGTCGCCAACCGGAATGCAGCCGCCAATTTAGTGACGGACCGCATTCGGTTTTGGGTGGCCGATGGTGTTGATCATCAGTTGAAAGCAATGGACCCATTCGAGTTGGTCTTTGCCAACATTCTGGCTGCACCCTTGATCGAAATGGCCAAGGATATTTCCAGCCTGCTGGCCCCGAAGGGACAGTTGATCCTAGCTGGCCTGCTGAATGAACAGACCGACGAGGTCTGCATGGCCTTTCAAGGCCATGGTTTGAAAATGGTCAGCTCCCTTGAGATGGGAGACTGGACCATTTTACGGATGCAGCCTTAGGCAGCGCGTTGATCGCGACGCATACGGCGGGCCAAACGACGACCGGCCAGGTGTGGGCGTTGCAGATCACCGTCTACGGTAATCGGTGCATTTAAGTTGGCGGCCAAAGGTTTGATGATTTTTTTGTTATTGGTCATGGGGGAGTTCCTTTTTTAAGGTTTTTGTTTCTGACAACGGTCATATGGTACATCGCAACCAAAAGGATAAGAGCCAAAACTGGTGTCGTGCCATGCATAAATGCATAAGTCGCTAAGTCCTTGAAAATCAGTTGCAACTATTGGCAAGCGGGCTTAGGTTTCGCGGATGATACAGGACTTTAATGTGAAGGGCGGCCCACAAATTGGTCGCCAGAATTTGCCAAAACTACGCAGCCAGATGGCGGAGCTAGATTTGGCTGGCATGATCATTCCCCACGAGGACGAATACCAGAACGAGTATTTACCGGCTTCGACCGACCGTCTGGGCTGGGTCAGTGGTTTTACCGGTTCGGCTGGTGCGGCCATCGTGATGAGTGGTCGGGCCGTGATGTTTGTTGATGGACGCTATACCTTGCAGGTGCGTGATCAGGTCGATGGCAACTTGTTCGAGTTTGTCGATCTGATGGACCCCGGATTGGCTGGTTGGTTGCAAGCTGAAACGACCCAAGGCCAGCGTATTGGATACGATCCGCGATTGGTTAGCCCCGAGCAATTGGCCAATTGGCAACAGGCGGCAGATCAATCTGGCGCGCAATTAGTCGCGCTGGCTGCCAATCCGATTGATCAGGCGTGGGCCGATCGCCCAGCCACGCCCAAAGCCATGATTCACCCGCATCCGGTGCAGTTTGCCGGACAGGCCCATGGCGACAAGTTAAGTCAGGTTGCGGACCAACTGCGAGCCGAAGGTTCTGATGCAACCATTATCACCGCACCGGCCAGCATTGCTTGGTTGCTCAATATCCGCGGTGGTGACGTGATGTGCACGCCCTTACCCCTATCGACCGTGATGGCGCGGGCCGATGGCACGGCCAGCCTCTATGTTGATCTGGATAAGATCAGCGAAGACACCACGCGCCATTTGGGCAATTCGGTGACCATCGAGCCAGAAACCGCCTTGGAGCCAGCCATCGCTGCGCTGTCCAAGCAAACGGTCTCGCTGGACCCGGGGCAGGCCTCCGCTTGGTATTTTGAGCAAGCCAAGCAGGCCGGAGCCAGTATCGTCCGCGCCACGGATCCTTGTGCATTGCCACGGGCCTGTAAGAACTCGGTTGAGGTCGAAGGCTCGCGCATTGCCCATCGTCGTGATGGCGTGGCGCTGACCAAGTTTCTGCATTGGTTGGATAGCAGCGAAGTCCAATCCGGCCAAGTGGACGAAATCGGCGCAGCGCAAAAGTTGGAACAGTTTCGCGTGGCGACCGGGGTGTTGAAAGACTTGTCTTTCGAGACCATCTCAGGCGCTCTCTCCAACGGGGCGATTTGCCATTACCGGGTTAATACCGATACGGTCATGAAGCTGGAGCCGGGATCGCTTTATTTGGTCGATTCAGGTGGCCAATATGTCGAAGGTACCACCGACGTAACCCGCACTGTGGCCATCGGCCAACCAACCGATGAAATGCGTGACCGGTTCACACGGGTGTTGAAGGGCCATATTGCTTTGGCTCGGGTGCGCTTTCCAAGCGGCACCACGGGGACCCATCTGGACACATTGGCCCGGATGTCCCTTTGGGAGGCCGGGCTGGATTACGACCATGGCACCGGCCACGGCGTTGGGTCCTTCTTGGGCGTCCACGAAGGACCGCACCGCATTGCCAAGGGTTGGAATGCCACAGCCTTACAAGCCGGAATGATCGTTTCCAACGAGCCAGGCTTTTACAAAAGCGGTGAATTTGGAATTCGAATTGAAAACCTGCAAGTGGTCACTGCTGCCGCCGATATTGCCGGTGGGGAACGCCCTATGCTGGGCTTTGAAAGTCTGACCTTGGCGCCGATTGATCAGCGACTGATCAAGGCGGAAATGCTCTCTGATGTGGAGATCAATTGGCTGAATGCCTATCACGCCGATGTTCTGGCCAATCACTTGCCGCATCTGGATGCCGCAACCGCCGATTGGCTGACCCAAGGGTGTGCAAAACTGACCAGAAGTTGATTTTGACCGAATAAAAGAAAACCAAATAGTCTTTTGATCGCTTTATCCGGTGATAAATTCACTGGATGGCAAGTCCGTGGTCTAAATGGTCAGGGTTGGTTGATTGCTTGTGCGACGCACGAAACACCTTGTTTACAAGGGGTTGTGCACTATTTACGATGTCAAAGAGCTGGGCAATATGCATTGCCAGTCTTGAGTATATGGGTTGGTGATCTGCTGGGAATGGTTTTAAAAGCTCCCCGCGATGCAAGCGCCCCAGAGTGTCAACAAGGGTAGATTGTTTGTGATTTATTTGTGCGGCGAGTGTTCTGGTAGCGTGCGGGTATTGTGATTGTATTGCGTGGCGATTGTTGGTCGTGACAATGCAAAATGACAATGGGGGGCGGGTTTGCTTGGCTCTACCGCTAGCCGATGCTTCGAGGCTCCTTGCAGTCGCACCTCAGCATGAGGTGGGTAATGTTGAGTTTGGTTCGCTTCACCACTCACCTCATGCTGAGGTGGCGCGTAGCGCCCTCGAAGCATCGGCTAGCGGCAAAACCTACCCAACTTGCCCCACGGCCGCAGAGCCGGGGTCCAGTTTTCCATTGCCCCTTGTTTCGCCCATTTTCTAGACCCCGGATCAAGTCCGGAAACCGGATTGAGACAGATGGCGCAAACCTACGCCTTTCCAATCAAGCGCAACCATTCCTGTTCACTCAACACCTGTACACCCAGTTCCGTGGCTTTTTTCAGTTTGGATCCGGCACCGGGGCCAGCCACCAGAATATCAGTTTTGGCCGAAACGGAACCGGAGACTTTGGCCCCCAAGGCATTGGCTCCGGCTTTGGCTTCATCGCGGCTCAACTGTTCCAGTTTGCCGGTGAACACCACAATTTTACCAGAAACTGGACTGTCGTTATCCGCTTTGACCATGTCGGTGACTTTGATTTGGTCCAGCAACCGGGCTACCACAGCAGCCGAATGAGGCTCACGCAGATACTGGATCAAGGCATCGCTGGCCGCTTGACCAATGCCGTCAATGCTCAGCAATTCTTCATTGATGGCATCGCTGGCCATGGCTTGCGCCAGTGCATCCCACGATCCGAAATGGTAGGCCAGTAGCCGCGCATTAGTTTGGCCAATATGGCGAATGCCTAGCGCAAACAGTAATCGGTCCAACCCGATCTGGCGGCGCTGTTCAATCGCCCCGAATAAATTGGCAATGGAGGTTTTGCCCCAGCCGTCCTTTTTGGCTAACTCAACCCGGTCGATACGCTGGTGTAGTGCGAAAATATCGGCTGGTTCGCGAATGGTTCCCTCCGCAAAGAACGTCTCGATTTGCCGCGCGCCCAGCCCTTCAATGTCAAACGCGTTGCGGCTGACAAAGTGTTTTAAGGTTTCCACCTGTTGAAATGGGCAGGCCGCACCGCCGGTACACCGGGTGATGGCACCAATCTCCCCTTTTTCGTCTACTTCGCGCGAGGTCGGGGTTTGCAAAGGACAGGGGCAGATTTTGGGAAACTGGAACGGGTCTGCGCGGTTGGCCCGATCTGCATCCAGCACGCGGACCACTTGCGGGATCACATCCCCGGCCCGCTGGATCAAAACTCGGTCGCCAATGCGCACGTCTTTGCGGGCCAATTCATCTTCATTGTGCAAACTGGCATTGGACACCACCACGCCGCCAACCGTGACCGGGGCCAGTTTGGCCACCGGGGTCAATGCGCCGGTGCGCCCCACTTGAATGTCGATATTCTCCAGAATGGTGCTGGCTTGTTCGGGTGGAAATTTGTGGGCGGTGGCCCACCGGGGGCTGCGCGACACAAACCCGAGGCGGCCTTGCAAATCGAGCCGGTTCACTTTGTAAACCACGCCATCAATGTCATAGCCTAAACTGGAACGTTGTTGCTCAATATCGCGATACACCGCGATCATCTCAGCGGCATTGGCGCAAACCTGAGTTAGTGGGTTGGTCGAAAACCCCCATTCGGATAGTTGTTCAATGGCCTTAAACTGACTGCTGGCGAAGGGGGCGGACACATCGCCCCACGCATAGGCGAAAAACCGCAAAGGGCGGCTGGCGGTGATGCTGGCATCTAATTGTCGCAAAGACCCGGCCGCCGCGTTTCGCGGATTTTTATACGGCTCTTTGTCAGCCGCCACTTGTTTTTGGTTCATCTGGTCAAAATCAACATGGCGCAAATAGACCTCGCCGCGTACTTCCAGTACATCCGGCCATCCTGTGCCGCTCAAGGTTTTGGGTACGTCGATCAGGGTGCGGATATTGGCGGTGATGTCTTCGCCGGTCTGGCCATCACCCCTAGTGGCGGCTTGTACCAATTTACCGCTCTCATAGCGAATACCGGCTGACAGGCCATCAATTTTTGGCTCGGCAGTGATTTGCAACTCATCAGCTTCCCCAAGGCTTAAAAACCGGCGAACCCGCGCCACAAAATCAGTCACATCCTGGTCGGTGAATACATTGCTCAACGAGAGCATGGCGACTTTGTGGGTGATTTTTCCGAATTTGTTGGCTGGTTTGCTGCCAATTTTATTACTGGGACTGTCAGCCCGGACCAGATCAGGAAAGCGCGTTTCGATTTGGGTGTTTCTTTGGCGCAAGGCATCATAGGCCGCGTCAGATATTTTGGGGGCATCCTGCAAGTGATAGGCTTTGTCATGACGCGCAATTTCACGGGCCAGCCGGGCCAATTCGGTTTTGGCCTGCTGTGGGTTCATGTCATCCGGATCAATCGGAAAGGCCATTTCTGGGCGCTCCTGCGCGAGAAGAATCTATTGCGAGTTTGGCGATCAAGTATGCCGCTCCTCGTGTTCTTCAATCAAGCGCCGATTATAGGCCAGCAAGGCATCCTGTCGGTTGGCGTGGCCGATAATTTCTTGTTCACCGATGCGGGTTCGTACCGCTATCCGATCCATATCTTCTGCTTCCATCAGGCCCATGGCCCGGCCCAGCGTGTCGTCTTCGAACAAATGGGTGTCAGTTGGTTCCTGCGTGGTTTCGTGCGTCGACAGGGCAACCATAAATTCACGGACCCGCACGGTTTGCAGGATGATACGCTGTGGTCCTTCGCGCAAATAAAGCCCGCGTTCCTCGATCTGTTTGTGAAAAATATTACCGCCCAGCACCGAGTGACTAAGCGCGGTGGCAATCGATACGGCCAACAAGGTAGCGATGCTGGCTTCATACGAACCGGTTAGCTCAAACACGATCAAGGTGGTGGATATGGGCGCGCCCAATACCGCGCCCGACATGGCACCCATGCCAATAATTGCAAAGAACTGACTGCTGGTCACATCGGCCCCAAACAGCACCGTCGCCATCAGGCCAAAGGTCGATCCGGCCATGGCCCCTAAAAACAGAGATGGGGAAAAAATACCGCCGCCCAACCGAAAGGACAGGGTAATGGTGGTGGCCAGAATTTTGGCTCCGATCAGGACCAGCAAGGTCAAAATGGCAAAATGTCCGGATAAGGCCATTGAAGTTGCTTCATAGCCCACCCCCAGAATTTCCGGCACGAAGATTGCCATGCTGCCCAGTAGCGCACCGCCTAAGGGTGGCAACGCCCACAAGGGTATTTTTAGGCGTTCGGCTCTGGCTTGCACGAAGCTGGGGCCGTCCAGCACAGAGCGCGAATAAACGATGGCCAAAGCCGCGCAGATCACGCCCAGCAAAATAGCTGCCGGAAAATCAACCAAGGATACATTGGGCACAGCTGGCAACAAAAACGCCGGTTGTGCGCCCAATACTTCGCGGGCGATGACTGCGCCAACCGTGGCAGCCACCGCAGTCGGTGCCATCACCCGCAAGGCGTAGTGGCCAAGTACCACTTCCAGCGCGAACAACATTCCGGCCAATGGCGCATTGAATGAGGCGGCAACTGCTGCTGCGACCCCGCAAGCCAGCAAGGTTCGTGCGTCTCTTGGTTCCAGATGTAAGGCGCTGGAGACCATGGCCGACAAGCTGGCCCCAATGTGTACCGCTGGACCTTCGCGCCCGGAGCTGCCACCCGTGCCCAAAGTTACGACGGTAATGACCGCTGAAAGCAAACCGGTGCCGGGCCTGATCCGGGCATTATCGAGGGCGCGTGCTTCGATCACTTCGGCCACACCATGAGTTCGCATTTCCGGTAGCAAGCCGCGCTTTTGCCCGAACAACAATAACAGGCTGACCACGCAGCCGCCGGTAAATGGGATCAGGATCAGCAAATAGGGGGGTAAATTGGCCGCAATGCTAGCTAGACGTTCATGGCCATCCCCAAAGGCCAGCCCTTGTATCGACAAAATCGCTTGCCGAAAGCCAAGGGTGGCAAAGCCAACCACCACGCCGACCAATGCGCCGAGCAGCCACAAATAGGCCTGCGCGGCCAAGGGTTGGCCCGGCATTTTGGGTGATTTTGGTGTCTGGTTTTGCAATTGCCCGTGGCCTCGCCTGATGTTTGCGACGCGGACAGGCTAGCAAGTTAGTTCAGGTTGGCGCAACGTTTGAAAAGCCAAACGCGAACCGCACTGGCCAATCCGGTTTTTTCGGTTGATTGCGAGCGATGATGATCGATCTCGGCGATCAATTTGGACATTGATTTGCTGTCCTGACGGGCAGCCGCAGACAGCGCATCCCAAAACACCGCTTCGAGCGCCAGAGACGTGCGGTGGCCGGAAAGGGCTAGTGATTTTTTCTCGAGCACGAATGGTCTCCTGATTTGATAAAATTCCAATTGACTACCACTAAGTAGGTACCGTTTGGTGAGGTTGGGGCAATGGGACAAGGAGTCGCATGCTGGCCAGTTTTACGGGTCGGGATTTTTGTCCACGTAATGCCCATCCAGATGACATTTTTGATTTTGTCGGTCTTTCTCACTGGCTTGGCGTACAGCTTTGGTTTGACCGAACTTGGCCCGGTTGGTCGCGGCCGTTTTTTGTTTGTCGGTTCGGGCCTTTTGCTTGCGCGCTTGGCGTAAATTGATGAGTTCAGACATTGGGGTTTATCCCGGAGCAATCATGTTTTCGGGGCGAACCAGAGCATCAAATTCCTGTTCGGTGACAAAGCCCATTCGCACCGCTTCTTCGCGCAACGTAGTTCCGTTTTTGTGCGCGGTTTTGGCCACCTTGGTGGCATTGTCATAGCCAATGCTCGGGGCCAACGCGGTCACCAGCATCAAGGAACGCTGCATCAATTCATCAATCCGCTCCAGATCGGCCTCAATGCCAACCACGCAATTGTCGGTGAACGAGCGCGTGGCATCGGACAACAGGCGGATGCTTTGCATCATGTTGTGGATCATCACCGGGCGAAACACGTTCAGCTCAAAGTGTCCCTGACTGCCGGCAAAGCTCAATGTGGCTTGGTTACCCATGACTTGCACGCAAACCATGGTCAGCGCCTCGGACTGGGTTGGGTTGACCTTGCCCGGCATGATCGACGAGCCGGGTTCATTGGCGGGCAGCACCAACTCGCCAAGGCCAGAGCGCGGGCCGGAGCCTAAAAACCGGATATCATTGGCAATCTTGAAAAGGGAAGCCGCGATGGTGTTCAGCGCGCCATGGGCCGCGACCATCCCGTCGCTGGCCGCCAGTGCCTCAAATTTGTTGGGTGCGGTGCAAAAATCGATCCCGGTCAGATCGGCTACGTGGGCCGCAAATATTTTGGCAAAGCCTGGCTTGGTGTTGAGGCCAGTACCCACGGCGGTGCCGCCTTGGGCTAACGGCATCACTTCGGTTAACGCGCCATAGGCCCGGCGCAGGCCAAGGCCAACTTGCGCGGCATAGCCTGAAAATTCCTGACCCAAGGTCAGTGGCGTTGCGTCCTGCGTGTGGGTGCGGCCATTTTTGATGATTTTGGCAAAATCCTGCTCTTTTTGGTGCAGGGCCCCGTGCAAATGTTCCAATGCCGGGATCAGATCGTTTTTGATCGAGGTGCCAGCCGCAATGTGCATGGCGGTTGGAAAGGTATCGTTTGAGGATTGGCTCATATTGACGTGGTCGTTCGGGTGAACCGGTGATTTTGAGCCAATTTCGCCGCCGAGGATTTCAATGGCCCGGTTGGCAATGACCTCATTGGCATTCATGTTAGACTGAGTGCCAGAGCCGGTTTGCCAGATCCGCAAGGGAAAATGGTCGTCCAGTTTGCCTTCAAATACTTCGCGGGCGGCCTTTTGGATCGCTTCGGCCAGTTTTGGCTCGAGCAGTCCTTGCTCCATATTGGTGGCTGCGGCGGCGTATTTGATCATGCCCAACGCGCGGATCAGCGGCACCGGCATGGTTTCGGTGCCAATATCAAAATTGATCAGCGAGCGAGCGGTTTGCGCGCCATAATACTTGTCGGCAGGCACGGACAGGGGGCCAAAACTATCAGATTCAGTACGGGTTTTGCTCATCAACAACTCTCCGGGGGTTTCAAAATTTCTACCCGGATGTATTTCAGAAGCGCGGCGTAAGGTCCAGACCTGTGGCCCGGTTCTGCATGGGTTTATTTGCGACGAAAGGCGTCGAGGCTAACCACTTCGCCACTGGCATCGGCAGTTTGCGCGGCCGGTTCTTCTTTTTCGTTCGAGGTTTCATCGGTGGCTGGCGCGTTGGCTGCAGCAATCTCAGCTTCATCGCCGAGCGGAATTTCAAACTTCAGGCCAAATCCAACGGCTGGGTCGTGAAAGCTGGTTACGGCCCGATACGGCACTTGCAGATATTTTGGGGTGCCATCAAAGCTCAACGTGACTTCAAAATGGTTGTCCAGCGCAGCCAGATCCCAAAATTGGTGCTCAAGCACAATGGTGATCTCATCCGGGTATTTGGCCAATAATTTTTCATCAATGGTAACGCCGGGCCAGCGGGTGCGAAAGGTAATGTAAAAATTGTGGCGTCCGGGCATGCCGTTTTCGGCAGCTTTGGCAATGGCGGCGCGAACTACGCCGCGCAATGCTTCTTGGGCCATCAGGTCATATCGCATTTGATCGTCGGTCAATATATTCACCCTTGCTTCTTTGGCGTATTTTTCCAGCCCATTTTTCTGGCCAGTTATTTTGACCCTTCAATTACGCGCCGGAAGAGGGCAGGTCAATCACACTCCCCATAAAGGTGAGATACCTTCGGGTGTTTGGGGAGTTTATAAGCAAACAAAAAAGGGAAAAGTGGAGGCTTCTGTTGCCAGGTGCCTCCGAACCCCGCCTGATCTTTCAAGGGATCAGGAGTTAGATGCGAGTAACTCGCACAGCTTACGCTGCGAGAGCAAACTCTTGAGAATTGTTGTCATTAGCAACTATTCAAATTGAGCCTTTAACGGGCCTCACCCGGGCAAAAGCTAACGATTTTTACTGTCCGTCGATGCTGTTTCGGCCCCATCAGCAAAGCTCTCGCAAAACAAGAGCGCAAGCATTGTTGGTGGAGCCGCCGGGTACTGCCCCCGGGTCCGAGCCAGTTATTACGCGCGTTTATCACCATAGTTCGCAAGCGAACAACTCATATATAGGGGGCGATTGGGTTAAAATAAAGGCAAAAAGGATGATTTTTTAAGGATGCTGGCCCCTGCCAAGGGATTGGGGCGGCAAGTCTGCGTCACTCCTGCGCCCTCTCTGGACCCCACGCAGACAGCTTGAACCAATCGGGATGGTGGATCAGGATATCCCGGTGCGACACAGCGGGCGGCGTGTCGTGGCCGGGAAATAGGGCAATACTTGGCTGCTCCCGTAACAAAGCCCGGACCTGATTGCGTACCTGGGCGGCGCGTTCTGGGTGGGCTGCAATGCGCTGCACATCGTCGGAAGCCAACCAGTCGCGATGGACGATTGCATCCCCAGCCAGCAATGCCGGACCTTCGCCAAGTGCCACCAGAACCATCAGGTCTTCTGCCGTATGACCTCCGCCGGGAAGCAATGAGAGGGACCCATCACCAAACAGATCGATGGACCCATCAAAAGGAGGCAGCGGTGAAGCCGCTTCAAAATCAATCATCTGGCGTTGGGCTGTCAGTGCCCGCTTTTTCAACGCGGCCTGTGATTGCGGCCCCGCGATCACACTGGCATTGGGAAACGCGGCGATCCGGCCTGTATGGTCGTCATGCAAATGGGATAGAATCACCAACCCCACATCCAATGGGTCTAGTCCGGCTTCGATCATTTGCGCGTCTAAAGCGCGGCTAGGCTGACCAATGCTTTGGATTAAAAACCGCATTGGAAACGGATAGGCTGCTTCGCCGCGCCGCGCGACTTCAAGGCAAAACCCGGTGTCAAATACCACCAAGCCCTTGGACGGATGGGCGATTACAAAGGCTGGATTGGGCCGCCACGGTCGGGCATTGCCGACCAACAGCCACGACATCCGGTTCATCCCGGTGTTAAATACATGCAGACGAAGGCCTTCGATTGCGCCCGGTAAGACAATCGTTTGATCGGCAATGTCCGGGCCGGGGCGAACCATTGGACGATACCACAATAGCGCCACCACAAGGGCGACCATTGCGCCCAGAACAATTCCACTGCCCAACACAACACGCGACACGGATTTTTTGCTGGAACGGGTCACATAAATTTCCTTCAAATTGGGAAAAGCTTGGCACGGGTTTACGAGCTTCGCACATTACAAGAGAATCAGCTACACACTCTATTTACGCCATATACCCATTTCAGGAGTCCGCATGCGGCAATATCTTGATCTACTCGCTGATGTATCGACCCATGGCGTGACCCGTGATGATCGCACTGGCACCGGGACCAAGGGGGTGTTTGGTCGGCAAATGCGTTTTGATCTGGCGATGGGCTTTCCGGTGCTGACCACCAAGAAGCTGCATTTGCGCTCGATCATTATTGAACTGCTGTGGTTCCTGACCGGGGATACCAATATCAAATACTTGAAAGACAACGGCGTTCGCATCTGGGATGACTGGGCCGATGAGCAGGGCGATCTTGGTCCGGTCTACGGCAAGCAATGGCGCAAATGGGAAACAGCAGATGGCCGGGTGATCGACCAGATCAAAGCGGTGATCGAGCAGATCAAAACCAACCCCAATTCGCGCCGCCATATTGTTACCGCATGGAACCCGGCTGAAATGGACCAGATGGCCTTACCGCCCTGTCATTGTCTGTTTCAGTTTTTTGTGGCGGATGGCAAATTGTCTTGTCAGTTGTACCAACGCTCGGCTGATATTTTTTTAGGCGTGCCGTTTAACATTGCGTCTTATGCGCTACTCACTCTGATGATGGCGCAAGTCACGGGGCTGGAGGCCGGCGAGTTCGTACACAGCTTTGGCGATCTGCACCTGTACCTGAACCATCAGGAACAGGCGGAAAAACAGCTTGCCCGCACACCGGGACCACTACCAATTATGCAGATCAACCCAAAGATCACCGATATTTTTGATTTCACCTATGACGATTTCAAACTGGTTGATTATGCCCCGCAGGCTCACATCGCGGCCAAAGTTGCGGTGTAGCCATTTTATCCTCCCCCTTCATGGGGGAGGTGCCCCAAAGGGGTGGTCTGATTTTCAGATCGCCGCACCACCAGCGCCACGACCACTGCGCCAACCATTTTGCCCAAAACCGACATCACGGCATTGGCAATGGTGAAGAACCCGGCGCCGACCAAAAACACTACGCTATCGATTGGCGAGGCAATCAGACTGGATAAAAACACCCGGGTGGACAATCGAAATTTGGTGAAGGTAAACAGTGACCAATCGACCAGTTCGGAAATCGCAAAAGCCGCTCCCGAAGCCAAAGCCAGACGGGGGCCAGCCAGCACTACGGTAATGGCCAGCGCAATAACCATGGCGATCAAGACCTTGTGGCCCACTTCGCGTTGGGCAAAGTCGCGCACTACCAGCACCAAGCCAGTTACAATGGTCACCGGATTAAAGGCCCAACTGCCAAACAGCTCGATATTGGGGGCCCACGTAAATGACCAATTCACAAACGGGATCAGTGCGACATAAACAAGGGTCCATTTTATGGAAAATAGTTTGTCGAACATGGCCCACCCCGGTAAACTTGAATTTGGGTCGTCATTACAGCACGGGATTATGCAACCTCAAACCAAACTTTCAATGATTGTCGCCGCAGGGCAAAACAATGTGATCGGTCAGAATGGCGTGATGCCGTGGCGGCTGCGCTCGGATCTGGCGCATTTCAAACGCGTGACTTCGGGCAAGCCGGTTTTGATGGGCCGCAAGACTTGGGCTAGCCTGTTTGTGCAACCCCTGCCGGGCCGAGATAATCTGGTGTTGAGCCGCAATGCGGATTTTGCGGCCAAAGGTGCAAAGGTCTTTCGCGATTTGAATGCGATGATCGCTCATGCCCGTGGGTTGGATACCAAGGAGGCAATTATCATTGGCGGTGAAACCTTGTACCGGGCTGCTTTGCCGCTGTGCGACCGGGTGTATTTAACCAAGGTTGATGCCAGCCCGGACGGAGATACGTTTTTTCCGGAATTAGCCGAGACAGAATGGCGGCTGGTTTCCCAGCAGCCGTATCCGGCGACAGATAAAGACGATCATGCCTTTGTCTGCCAAGTGTTTGAACGGCCTTGACCGGGTCGTTACAGTCTACCGCTGGCCGATTCTTCGAGGCCACTGCGTGGCACCTCAGGATGAGGTATTTGGTGAAACGAACCGCACCTAATACCACCCACCTCATGCTGAGGTGCGACTGCAAGGAGCCTCGAAGCATCGGCAACATACGTTACCTAAATCGCGGCCAGCACCTTATCAGCCAGATCAGCAAATATCTTGCCCAACGGGCTATTCGGGTCTGTGGCTACTGGTTTGCCTTCGTCAGAGCTTTCCCGCAATTTGGGGTCGAGCGGTATTTCGCCCAAAAACGGCGTGTCCAGTTCGCTGGCCACGCGCTCGGCACCGCCTTTGCCGAAAATGTCGATGCGTTCCCCGGTTTCGGGATGGATGAAACCAGACATATTTTCGATAACACCCAGGATCGGAACTTTTGCTTTGCGGAACATATTGACCCCGCGTCGCACATCGGCCAGCGCCACTTCTTGCGGTGTGGCGGCGATCACCGCACCGGCCAGATTGACCGTTTGTACCAGAGTTAAATGTGCGTCTCCGGTGCCCGGCGGCATATCAACCACCAACACATCCAACTCGCCCCATTCACAGTCTGAGAACATTTGTTGTAATGCGCCAATGATCATCGGTCCGCGCCAGATCACCGCTTGGCCATCACTGACCATAAAGCCCATGGACAAGATTTTAACCCCGTGGGCTTCCAGTGGAATGATTTTTTGGTCTTTGTTCAATGTGGGTTTTTGCCCGGTTAGGCCAAACAGAATCGGTGCGGACGGGCCGTAAATATCGGCATCCATCAGGCCAACCTTTTTGCCCTTTTTGGCCAAAGCTACAGCCAGATTAGCCGCGATGGTTGATTTACCCACGCCGCCTTTGCCCGAAGCCACGGCAACAACCGCGCCAACGCCCGGCAGTTCTTTGGGGGTGGGCGGCGGCGGCGTGCCATGGCCGCCCGACATGGGGGGGCGTTTTTTGGGTGGCTCGCTTTGTGGCGTCTCATTGTGCGAAGTGAGCACAGCGGTTACCGCATTGATGCCTCTGATTTTGCGAACGGCTTTTTCGGCCATTGCTCGGACCTGCTCCATGGCCTCGGCCTGTTCGCGGCTGGTTTGGATGGCAAAGCCGACCCGATCGTCCTTGACGGTCAATCCCTGCACCAGTCCGGTATCGAGAATAGATCGTCCGCTGGCCGGGTCTTTGATTTTTGCCAAGGCCGCTTCGACTTTTTGTTTTAATTTATCTGTCATAATTCTCTTCTTACGCTTGCACATTGTTTCATCTAACGCCACATATCGTGTTACTGTTCAACTGATTCAAGAAAAAAGTGAGAGAACATGGCTTCGAACAACCAACAAAATGGTAATGGCGACGGTCCATGGGGTCAAAAACCCGGTGGTGGCGGCAAAGGACCGTGGGGTTCCGGCCCCGGTGGTGGTGAAGATCTACCCAATATTGACGTCGATGAAATGATCCGAAACCTGACTGGTAAATTTGGCGGTGTGTTTGGCGGTGGCGGCGGACGCGGCAAAGGCGGCGGCCAATTGGGCGGTTTTGGCATTGGTGTGTTTTTAATCTTAGGCGCTTTTTTATGGATCGCTATGCCCGGCTCTGGCTGGTATGTGGCTGAGGCCGATGAAGAAGGCGTGGTTTTGCGCTTTGGGGCGTACACCCGAACCGAGCCACCTGGCTTTCACTTCAAATTACCAGTGCCGTTTGAACGGGTGTTGAAACCAAAAGTAACAGCGGCGCACCAGATTGATGTTGGATTTTCCAAATCAAATGGTTCGGAGCGCGGCATTCCCGGCGAGAGCCTGATGCTGACCGGTGATGAGAATATCGTGGAACTGGGCTTTTCAGTATTTTGGCAAATCAAGGAAGCACAGGCCTATTTGTTTAATATTGAAAGCCCTGACATTGCTCTAAAAGCCGTAGCCGAAAGCGCCATGCGCGAAATTGTTGGCAAAAACACCTTGCAGGATATTATTACGGCGCGTCGGGGCCAGATCGAGGAAGAGGCGCGGGATAATATTCAAGTAATCATGGATGGATATGGGGCTGGCATTGTGGTGACGCAGGTGCAAATTGCTCGTTCTCAAGCGCCCGGGCAGGTCAATGACGCGTTTCGCGACGTGGTGAATGCGGCGCAGGACAAGGAAACCACGATCAATGTGGCCACGGCCTATCGCAATGATAAAGTGCCAAAAGCTCGCGGTGGTGCTCAGCAACTGATCCAAGAAGCCGAAGCTTATCGCGAGGCCCGCGTGGCCGAAGCCAAGGGTGAGGCGGCTCGTTTCACACTGGTTTACCAAGAATACAAGCTGGCTCCACAGGTCACCCGGCAACGGATGTATCTGGAAACCATGGAGCGGGTTCTGGAGAATTCGGAAAAAATCTTGCTCGACCCCGAAAGTGCAGGCGGGGTTGTGCCCTATCTGCCCTTAGGTGAATTGAACAAAGGCAAAGGACAATAATCATGAGACGTTTAACTTTACCTTTGGTGATCCTGCTGATTTTTGGCGGTACCATGCTGGCAAAAACCGTGGCCTTTTCGGTGGATCAACGTGAACAAGCACTGGTTTTGATGTTTGGTAATGCCAAACGGGTGGAACATGCGTGGAGCAGTGATGACAAACCCGGTTTAAAATTCAAATTGCCATGGGAAAACGTAGTGTTTTTCGATCGCCGTAATTTGATGCTGGAAGCCCCGGCCAAACAAATCTTGGCATCCGATCAAGAATGGTTGGTGGTTGATGTGTTTGCGCGCTACCGGATTGCCGATCCATTGCTGTTCTATCAACGGGTAACCACGGTGCGCGGTGCAGAATTGCGGATGACGCCATTTCTCGAAGCCTCCGTGAAAAGTGTGCTGGGTAGCCATGACAGCGCCGAGATTGTTTCCGGACATCGGGTGCAGATGATGCAGGACATTCGCACACAGCTCGAAACCCAAACCAGAAACGCCAATTTGGGCATCGAGATCATCGACGTGAAAATTCGCCATGCAGATCTGCCGGCCGAAAACGCCGCCAAAGTGTTCTTGCGGATGGAAACCGAACGGCATCAGGAAGCCGCCAAAATCCGCGCTGAGGGCGAAGAAGCTGCTCTCAAATTGCGGGCCGAAGCGGATCGTGAAGTGCGGGTGATTTTGGCTAACGCCAAGGAACAATCCTCAAGAATTCGCGGTACAGGCGATGCCGAGCGCAATGAAATTTACGCGAAGGCCTATAGTCAGGACCCGGAATTCTTCGCGTTTTATCGCTCAATGGAAGCCTATGAAAGGGCACTGGCCAATGGCAAGACCTCGATGGTGCTTTCACCAGACAGCGAGTTCTTCCGCTATTTCGGAAGCCAGAGCGGTAAATAAAACAAAACGCCAAAACAAACAAAAAACCGCCCCGAGGGAGACTTCCGGGGCGGTTTTCTTTTGGCCTACCTGTTGTGCGGTAGCCGGGTTTGGTTAGTCGTCTTTGTCTTCGTGACTTCCATGCGGCGCACCATGGCTTTGTGGTGTTTCACGCGATTGCTAGCCTTGGCGGCGAACTGGAATTACTGAACCAAGATGAAGGCGGTTTACTGGCCCGCATCGTGTTGCAGGGGCATTCCTGAAATCGTACGCCGCCGCCAAAGCGTACGTCCCGGCTAGCATTTTGTCTTTTATTGCTCAATCTCAAAGGTGGCATTGATGGTGATCGAGCTGGTTACTTCGCCGGCGGCGATTGGTGAGGGGGCGCTGTCCATTGCCATACTGCGGGCGTACGCCACTTTGGGCTGTGGCCGGTAGCCACTGCTTTCGCTCATTGAGATGATATCGCCAATTCGAAAATTTCCAGCATTTGCGTACAATCTGGCTTTGGCCATCAGGTTTTTCATGGCATTGCGGCGGGCTTGATCCAGCCCGGCCTCCGGGTTTTCCAGCCCGAAGGAAATGCCACCGATAGTATTGGCTCCGCTATCAACCAGTGCGTCAATCGCTGCGCCCAAACCCTCCAGATCACGCACAATGGCCGAGACTTGGTTGGAGGTGCGATACCCGGTGATCCTCGGTTCATTGCGCGGTTGGTTACTGGTGTAGGGCGCATAGACCGGCGAAACATTCAGGCCCGAGGTTTGCATGTCGCGGTCCTTGATCCCGGCGGCTTTTAAGGCACGAAATACCCCGATCATCCGAGTTCGGTTGCTGGCCAATGCGGCTTTAGCGGTTTTACCCTCGGTGATGACCCCGGCGCTCAACGTGGCCAGATCAGGCACCGCATCAACTTTGCCGGTGGCGCTAAGGCTAATCCGCCCGCCGGTATAATCACTATCTTTGGCCAAAGCAGGTTGGCTGGTCAGTAATACCGCGCCAAGCAGTGCGAAAAGTATGGGTTTCATCTCTGGGTTTCCTTAACTGTAAAATCCCTCATCTTTGAATTGCCAGTATGGCATGGCAAAAAAACGGCGAAAAGTGTCAAACTCATGGATATTACAGAACCTTGAGTTGCTCTTGGTCAGTGGCTTGGGTAAGGGAGGCCAGTCTTTCTTTTGCAAATCGGTCCTTTTTTCCCATGTTCGTATTTCGCACTTTTGCCGTTCTCGCCATCTTTTTGGTCGGGTTTGTCGTCCCTCAATCTGGCTTGGCCCACCCAGCACCGGATGGGTTTGCCAAACTGACCCAACGATTGTCACCCGCTGTGGTCAATATTTCCACGTCCCAAAAAGTACAAAGCGAAATGCCGCGCTTTCCCGAAGGCTCGGCAATTGAAAAGTTCAATGATTTTTTTGGGCCGGAGAATCATACAGAAAGCTCCATGGGTTCAGGCTTTGTGATTGATCCGTCCGGGGTGATTGTCACCAATAATCATGTGATCGAAGGGGCCGACATCGTAGAAGTAACCTTCTTCAATGGATTGGTTTTGGCCGCCGAAGTGGTTGGCCGGGACCCGGCAACCGATCTGGCCGTGCTGCGCGTATCGCCAGAAAGCCCACTACCTGCGGTAAAGTTGGGCAATTCCGACGAGGCATTGACCGGCGAGTGGGTGTTGGCCATCGGCAATCCGTTCGGGCTTGGCGGTTCGGTTTCAGCCGGGATTATTTCGGCGCGCAATCGCGATATCTCCTCGGGGCGCTATGACCAGTTCATCCAGACGGATGCGGCGATCAATCGGGGTAATTCCGGCGGGCCGCTGTTCAATATGGCCGGTGAAGTGATCGGCGTAAATTCGGCAATCCTGTCGCCGTCTGGTGGCTCGGTCGGGATCGCATTTTCCATTCCGTCCAATCTGGTCTCCGAAATTGTCGAAGAACTGTTATCGGTTGGCGTGGTCAGTCGCGGCTGGATTGGTCTTTCTGTACAGTCGGTCAGTCAGGCCGTGGCCAAAAGTTACGGTCTGTCCAAGGCGCAAGGCGCCATTGTGTTCAGTGTGACCGATGATGGCCCGGCTGATGATGCTGGCATTCGGGCTGGCGATCTGATCATTGAATTTGACAGCAAGGAAATCGACGATTCGCGCAATTTGACCGCTTTGGCCGCCAAAGCCAAAGCCGGTGACAATGTTGATGTGTTGCTGATCCGCGCAGGTAAAAGAAAGACAGTTTCAATTTTGATCGGCAAGTTGATCGTCGAAAACATAACTGACGAGCCACAAAGCGAAACCGGGACAACCGGTTTGCCTGATCTGGTGCTGGGCATGGAACTAGCCCTACCCACTGCCGAGCTACGCCGCCGTTATTCTATCCGTTCATCGGTCAAAGGTTTGGTGGTGATCGCCACGCTGGATGGCTCCGATGCAGCGCGTAAATTACAGGACGGCGATGTGATTGAGCAAATCGCTTGGAAAGATGTAACCAATTTGGCAGAGGCCCGCGAGCAAGTTGCCAAAGCCATTGCCGATTCTGATCGCCCGGTTTTGCTGATCGTCAATCGCCGGGGTGAAACCCTGCGAATTGCCTTACGCCCCTAATCGCACACGTCCCAATCTGTCTTGGTAATGCCCTGAAAAAATAGGGCGGTGGTTAGGTCTGTGTGTCGAATGCGCCCATCAGCCTTTCGGAGCAAAATCGGTTTGGCATGGTAGGCTAGGCCTAATCCGGCAGCTTCCACCATCAGCAAATCATTGGCTCCGTCGCCAATCGCCATGACACGCGCTGGGTCTTGGCAAAGCCGCTGCAAATGGGCCAGTTTGACCGCACCATCGACAATGGGACCCTCAATTTTGCCGGTAATTTGCTGATCGGTGATGGCCAATTGGTTGGCGTGCGACTCACCAAACTGGACGACCTTGGCAACACGATCCGCAAACCAAGTAAAGCCGCCGGACACCAGAGCGGTCTTGCTGCCCAATTGGTTCATGGTGGCGACCAGCGTTTTGGCCCCGGCATTGATCGAGATGCGGGTTGACCAACAGCGCGACAACAATTCCTCGCTTTGCCCGGCCAGCAAGCGAACCCGCTCGCGTAAGGCTTGGGCAAAATCCAGTTTGCCAGCCATGGCGGCGGCGGTGATCTGTTTTACTTGCGGTCCGATGCTGGCAAGATCGGCCAGTTCGTCGATACATTCCTGCCCGATAATGGTCGAATCCATATCGCACAACAACACGTCTTTTTGGGTGGGCGGTGTTGGGTGACGACACCAATCCACCTGAAGCTGACCCAGCCAGAGGTCGAGCTGTGCGGTGCTGGCGATCCCGCGAAGCTCAACGGCTTGTCGGGGAGCCAATTGCCGCCCAAGCGCAAACCCGTTAGCTTGCAGAGATTGCACCGCTAAATCCAGATCCCGGTGCCCCGGCTTCGCAACTACTGAAAGTATATGTTCCATTGTTGGATGAAGTTTCCATTTCAAAACTGGCCCCCATCCTGCTGGTTTTTGGCCCGACAGCAAGTGGCAAAACCGCGATTGGTACGCAATTGGCCGCCAATTTTGACGGTGAAGTGGTCAATGCCGATAGCCAGCAATTATACGCTGGTTTGCCGCTATTGACCGCGCTGCCGACAGAGGCAGAGAAGGGCGGGTTTACCCACCATTTGTATGGGCATGTGCCGCCGGATCAACCTTGGTCGAGCGGCAAATGGCTGCGCGAGGTCACAGAAGTGATCCGACAAATCCGAAGTCGCGGCAAACGTCCGATCTTGGTCGGAGGCACCGGCTTGTATTTCGAAGCCTTGACCCGGGGTTTGGCAGAAATCCCCGATGTGGAACACCAAGCGCTGGATCGGGTGGTCCAGTTGGAACAAGAGCAGGGCCTGGATGCGGTGCGCCATAAGCTGGCCCAAATTGATCCGGATGCGGCGGCGCGTATTTTGGGCGCCGACCGCCAACGGCTGGTGCGGGCGCTTAGCGTTTATGAGCAAACCGGACAGAGCCTGACTTCGTTTCAGAAAAACACCAAACCGGTTCTGGCTAAGCAGGAGTGGCGGGGACTGGTGATCGTGCCGGAGCGCGAGGCTCTATACAACAAGATCAACCACCGGTTTGATCAGATGATCGAGCAGGGCGCATTGGAAGAATTACAAAAATTTTGCAAAAATTGGGAGGATCCGGCTTTGCCCTTGTTCAAGGCGATCGGTGTTCGGTCCCTGATCAAGGTTTTACGGGATGAACTGTCGGTTGAGGCAGCTATTACCGAAGCAAAACGTGATACAAGGCGCTATGCCAAACGACAACTGACCTGGGCGCGGGGGCGCACCGATGGCTGGCAACATTTCTCTGATCCGGCAGAGATATTGCCCACCTTGCAAGGAGCTCTTAACCAATGACATCCCCCGACCTTAAGAATCCCGGTTCAACAGCCAAGCCTGAGACCGGGATATGGATCAATCGTTTGCGATTGGGTTTGTTCCTCGCTCTGTTTGGTTTGTTGATTATCTTGCTCATTGTCGGGTTTGGTCCGGCCCCTGAAAAGATTGAGGCCTTGTTGCAGGCTTTGCGTCAGGATGAGCGAGGCTTGCCAGCCGTCATCATGGTGTTTGTGGTGATGGGCTTGGTTGGCGTGCCGCAATTTGTGTTGATCACCGGCAGTATTATCGCCTTTGGGCCGAGCACCGGGGCGCTCTACGCATGGGCTGGCACGATGGTCTCGGCCAGCGTTGATTTTTGGTTGGGCCGGATGATCGGGGCGGGGCCGCTCAACCGGTTTGGCGGCAAATGGGTGGTTCGAATTATGGCTTTGGTCCGGCGCAACGGGTTTTGGTCGGCCATGTTGTTACGGGTTGTGCCAACGGGGCCATTTATTATGGTCAATCTGGCTTTTGGCGTATCGCGTGCAAAATTCGGACAGTTTCTAAGTGGAACCGGGATTGGAATTTGGCCCAAGATTTTGGCGCTGGCCTTTGCAGGACAAGGGATTTTCTCCTTTATGGCCCGACAAAATCTATCGGCAATGGTGCTATTTTTCGCTTTGGCTGGCATCATATTTTTGATAGTTTGGGTGCTGGGCCGGGCGTGGCGGCGCCGTCAAAATGACAAGAACGCAGAAAAACCGGCAATCAGCCCTTGATCCGCTCGCCAAAGAGCCGCAAAACACTTGAAAACGTGGTAGAATTTGCGATATTCTACAACGCACACCCCAAATAAAGGAAAGTCCGCTGTCCATTTTTTCCAGATTGTTCGGAATGATGTCTTCCGATATGGCCATTGATCTTGGCACTGCAAATACTCTCGTATTCGTAAAAGGACGCGGGGTGGTTTTGAATGAGCCATCCGTGGTGGCCTATGAAATCGTCAATGGCCAGAAGGAAATTCGGGCAGTCGGCGCGGATGCCAAACGGATGTTGGGCCGCACGCCGGCCCAGATGGAGGTTATTCGTCCGATGAAAGATGGCGTAATTGCCGACTTTCAAACCGCAGAGGAAATGATCAAGGCGTTTATCCGCAAAGCGCAAAACAAGCGCTGGCTGACTTCTCCGCAAGTGGTGATTTGCGTGCCCTCTGGTGCGACGCAGGTTGAACGGAGGGCCATCCATGATTCAGCCTTGGCGGCTGGCGCTCGCCGCGCCTATCTGATCGAGGAGCCAATGGCTGCGGCGTTAGGGGCGGGCTTGCCCTTGAATGATCCAACCGGGTCCATGGTGGTTGATATTGGCGGCGGCACAACCGAGGTCGCCGTGTTATCGCTGGGTGGTATTGTCTATTCGCGTTCAGTGCGGGTCGGTGGGGATCGCATGGACGAGGCGATTATCAATTATATACGGCGCACGACCAATATGCTGATCGGCGAAACCAGCGCTGAGAATATCAAAAAAGAAATCGGTACGGCGTCTCCGCCCAAATCCGGCGACGGGCTTTCGATGAATATCAAAGGCCGTGACCTAATGGCCGGGGTGCCCAGAGAAATCCGGATCACCGAAGCCATGGTTGCCGAAGCACTGTTTGAGCCGGTGGAACAAATCGTTGATGCGGTAAAAATTGCCCTTGAATCGACCCCGCCTGAACTGGCGGCTGATATTGTTGATAAAGGTATTATGTTAACCGGCGGCGGCGCATTGTTGCGTAATCTGGATGCCGAGCTTCGGGTCCGGACGGGTTTGCCAGTGATGGTTGCTGATGAACCGCTTTCTTGCGTAGTGCTGGGCTCCGGGGCGACCTTGGAAAACCTGTCGGTCGCAAAAGGAAAACTCTCGGCAATTTAATCGGGCTAGTCTGGTCTAGGTTGACCAAATACAAAACAGGAGCGGCCGGAACGGTAAATGGCAAGACGTGGTTCTTCTGGTGCTATGGTTTGGTTGCGCGGGTTTTGGGCCCGGGTTTCAATTGTTTTGTTCATTGGTATTTCGGTCGCATTATTGCTGTCACAGGGCAATTTAGACGATCCGCAATCTTTCAATAAAATCCGGGTTGCAGCTGACGATGTCGCTGCACCAGCCATGCAGGCGGTGGATTTGCCGTTGGGTGGTCTGAGCAATTTCGGATCATGGCTTTCATCAAACTGGAATGCGGCGGAACGGGTGCGGGTTCTGGAAGCCGAAAACCGAGCGTTGCGACAATGGGAATCCCTATCTCACGCGCTGCATGCCAAAATTTTGCGCTATGAACAATTGTTGAACATGCAAGGGGAGCCAGAAGTGCGGGTGCTTTCCACGCGAGTGGTGGCCGAAGCTCATGGCCCTTTTGTCCGGTCGGCTTTGTTACGGATAGGTCGAGATGACGGTGTTTCAGAAGGCTTGGCCGTAGTTGATCCGAGTGGACTGATCGGGCGCATTGTCTCGGTTGGCAAACATTCGGCTCGGGTGTTGCTGGTCAATGATTTGAATTCAAGAATTCCAGTGGTGTTCCAAGGCGCATCGGTCCGGGCCATCTTGGCAGGTGATAACCAGCGCGATCCCAAACTGATCTATGTCGGCAAGGGGTTTGTTCCCAAAAATGGTGATCGGGTCAGCACATCCGGCGATGATGGCGTTCTACCCAGTGGCATTTCGATCGGCGAGGTGGTTGAAGTGCTGAACCCCGATGGTTCGGTCGGGTATCGGGTGCAAACCTATGCCAACCTTTCAACCATGGACTTTGTACAAATTCTGGCGCGCCAACCCGCTGTGCCGCCCGAACTAGACCCGATCTCGCCAGAAACAGGCGATCAATCAATAGCTATTCTGCCCGGCGCAGCTGATCCATCAACGCCTGTCACGGGGGAACTGCAATGAGCCAGGGCATAACCCGGTTATCATCGGTTGCGGCGCAGGTTGGTCTGTTTGCGTGGATCGGCGTGCCGACTTTGGCTTCCCTTTTGGGTCTACTGATTTATGTGGCGCCCATACATATGTTTGGTATGTCCATTCCCATGCCATTGTTTCCCCTGATGGCCATTTTTTTCTGGGCAATGGCCCGGCCGCAATTGATGCCGCCATTTGTGGTTTTTGCCATTGGCCTAATTCAAGACCTGATCACTGGCGGTCCCTTGGGGTTGTGGTCTTTTTCCTATTTGTGTGCCTACACCATCATGACCACACAAAGTGATGCTTTTTCCGGTCGAGGGGCCGGCATGTTGTGGGCTGGTTTTGGGCTGATGGTTTCGCTGACCATGGTTGCCGCCGCATTGGCCGGTGTGATGGTGATGGGCGCAAAAATTGACGGCTATCATTTGTTGGCGCAAGGGGCTTCGACCTTTCTAGTCTATCCATTGGCCGGGCGGCTGTATGGGCGATTACAGCAAACCACCCAACAGGCCCGGCGCATGTACGATATCCATCATGGAATGACCTTGTAATGGCGCGTGATGACGACATTGCAGCCAAATTCACCCGGCGATCTATAGTTTTTGGAACCGCCGGATTTTTAGGGTTTGTTGGCTTGTCGGCGCGCCTGTACCAGTTGCAAGTTCTCGAATCCGGTAAATACCGGGGGCTGTCAGAGGAAAATCAGTTTAACTATCATTTACTGGTACCGAGCCGAGGCCGTATTCTGGACCGAAGTGCGCGCATTTTGGCAACCAATATCGAAAATTTTGGCTTGTTGCTGATGCCGGAGCAGGTAACGGACCTCGATGCTTTGTTGTCGAGACTGTCGCGAATTATACCGCTGTCCGAAGCCCGCAAAGCCAACATTCGCAAATCATTTGCCAAGCGGGGTTTGCGCGCCCCCATTCGGGTGGCCAATAATATGAATTGGGCCAGTTTTGCCCGGGTAAACTTGTGGTTGCCGGATTTGCCGGGCATTCACCCCGATGTTGGTGAGGTCCGCGAATATCCTGACGGATCGGATTTTGCCCATGTTATTGGGTATGTTGGTCGGGTACCACCGGAACAAGCCAGAGGGGCAGGGGCCTTGTTGCGCCATCCGGGTTTTCGCATCGGACGAACCGGCATTGAACGAAATTATGATCTGGACCTGCGAGGCAATCCCGGCGCGTTGAAAGTCGAGGTCAATGCATTGGGCCGTACGGTGCGCGAGCTGCCGGATATTCGGACCAGTGCCGCCGCTGGACAGGATTTACAACTGACGCTGGATAAGGAAATCCAACACGCCGCCCACATGGCCTTGTCCGGACCGGATATTAGTGGTGCGGCTTGTTTGATTGATCTGGAAAAAGGCGAGGTCCGTGCGCTGGTTTCCACGCCATCCTATGACCCGAACAAGTTTGCCCGGGGAATATCCGGTGCGGATTATAAAGCATTGCTGGATGATCCGCTCAAACCACTCTTCAACAAAGCGGTCAGTGGAACGTATCCGCCAGCATCCTGTTTCAAGCCGGTCATTGCCATGGCGGCGTTTGATGCCGGATTGGCCAATCCCAGAGAGCGCATTACTTGTACTGGCAAGATAAAATTGGGCGATCGCGAGTTTCATTGCTGGCGGCGCAGGGGGCATGGTCGGGTCAATTTGAATGGCGCACTTGGGACCAGCTGCGATGTTTATTTTTATGAAATGGCTCGCAGATTAGGCATTGAGCGAATTCATGATGCCGCCCTGAAATTTGGGTTTGGTCAGATGTTTGATCTGGGGCTAGGGACCGGTTCGGCCGGTCTGGTGCCCAATGCCGCGTGGAAACGCGCCAGATTTGATCTGCCTTGGGCGCAAGGCGAAACTTTGATCGCCGGGATCGGGCAGGGGTATCTGGCCTCGACACCGTTGCAATTGGCCGTAATGACCGCCCGGATTGCCACAGGACGAAACATCGTACCTACCTTGGTGGCCGGAACGGCAAAGCCCGCAACAGAAATCCCTCAACTGGATTTTTCTACTAATGCGCTGAACATTGCCCGAGAAGGTATGTCCAGCGTGGTCAATTCGCCATGGGGTACTGCGTATGTGCCCAACGGGCTGGATGGTAAAAACATGCTGTGGGCTGGTAAAACTGGTACCGGGCAGGTGCGGCGCATCTCCCAGGCCGAGCGGAAAAACCGCATCCGCAAAAATGCCGAGTTGAAGCGCGAATTGCGCGATCATGCTTTGTTTGTCGGATATGCTCCGTTTTTCAATCCACAATTTGCGGTGTCCCTGATTGTCGAACATGGCGGTGGAGGCTCCAAAGAGGCCGCCCCCAGAGCGCGAAAGATATTGAATTTTGCCCTGCAACAGCAGGCGTTGAAGGTGGCGCGTATGGCTGCGGGGACGGCACCGACCGAAGTGGCAAGATGAATTATCTTCGTATTGCCCGTCCAGAGGTTACTCTCTCGCTGTTTGATCGGATATTGCGGATCAACTGGCTGCTGGTTGTGTTACTGATCAGTTTGGCCTTGGTTGGCGTGACCATGTTGTATTCAGCTAGCGGCGGTAGTTTTGAACCATATTCGAGCCGCCATGCAACCCGATTTGCATTCACATTGGGTTTGATGCTGGTGTTGGCACTGGTCGATATCCGGATATGGATGGCCTTGGCCTATCCGGTATATGCGTTGGCTTTGGCATTACTTATCGGGGTGGAATTCTTCGGTGAAACCGCGATGGGCGCGCAGCGCTGGTTGAATATTGGTCCCATACGATTGCAGCCGTCCGAAATGATGAAACTGGCACTGGTTCTAGCCTTGGCCAGATATCTGCATGCAGCGGGTGAGTTAAAACAATTGCGCGATTTGCCGGTACCTTTGTTGTTGATTGCCATTCCTTTTGCGCTGATTTTGAAACAACCCGATCTGGGCACCGCTATTCTGGTGGCAGCGATCGGGGCGGGAATGATTTATTTGGCCGGGTTGGGCTGGCGCATCATTTTGAGTGGTGCCGTGTCAGCAGCTATTGGGTTGCCATTGTTTCTGGCCTTTGGCTTGAAAGAATATCAATGGCGCAGAATTCGAACGTTTTTGAACCCGGAGGATGACCCGCTCGGGTCCGGCTATCATATTTTGCAATCCAAGATCGCGCTGGGGTCCGGCGGGGTGGATGGCAAGGGCTTCTTGAACGGAAGTCAGTCAAGCCTCAATTTTCTACCTGAAAAACATACTGACTTTATTTTTACGATGATCGGCGAGGAATTTGGGTTCTTGGGGTCGGTCGGCGTGCTGGCTCTGTATGGTGCGGTTTTACTGGTTGGGTTTTATATTGCCATTCGTTGTCAATCGATGTTCGGCCGGATGATGGCCAGCGGGATTACCATCACCTTTGGGCTGTATGTGTTGGTCAATGTCGGCATGGTCACCGGGTTATTGCCGGTGGTTGGCGTGCCTTTACCGCTGATTTCATATGGTGGAACGGTAATGCTGGCAGTGATGATCGGGTTTGCGTTGGTCATGAATGCACATATTTACCGCTATTCGGTTTTGCCGACTGGGCGATCACTCATACTTTAATCAGGTGCCGGTTTTTGCCTCGCCCGCATCGGTGTATAAAGCGCGACCTTGCGCGCCCCAATAGTGCAGACGTTTGACCAGATCAGCCACATTAAACGGTTTGGACAGCCAGTCATCCATGCCGGCTTCACGAAATTTATGTTCTTCGTCGCTGACAATATGCGCGGTCAGGGCGATGATCGGAGTTTGCACCCCAGCATCACGCAATTGCCTAGCTGCCGTATACCCGTCCATGACCGGCATTTGCATATCCATAAAAATCAGATCGAAGGATTGCGATGTGGCGGCTTCCAGCGCCAGCAGGCCGTTATCGACGATGGTTACATCCTGATCTAATTTTTCGAGCAAGGTCCGCATCAGCAATTGATTGGCTGGATTATCTTCGGCGACCAACACCTTAAATGCACCGGCTGGCGTAGGTTGGGCGCGAGGTGCTTGTTTGGTGTCAGGCGCAATGGTTTCTGCTTTGTCCAATGGAATTTCAAACCAGAAGGTTGAGCCCTTGCCAATTTCCGAATTGACACCGATCGAGCCACCCATGATCTCTACCAAGCGGCTGCTGATTGCTAAGCCCAGGCCTGTGCCACCGTGTTTTCTGGTGGTTGATGCGTCGGCTTGCGAGAAGTCTTTAAACAAGCGGGATTGTGCTTCTTCTGAAATGCCAATTCCGGTGTCTGTGACCTCGAAACGAATACATTTTCCCGTAGTGGGTTGGGCCGAAAGGGTAACTTGTCCTGCTTCGGTAAACTTGATGGCATTCCCAATTAAATTGAGCAATATTTGTCGAATTCGAGCCGGATCACCCGAATAAGATGTGTGTAATTGCGCGTCCATTTGGTTGGTCAGGGCGATATTCTTGTCTGTGGCTACGCCATCTAAAATATCAAGTACATTTTCGACTTCTTCGGCTAAAATGAATGGGGTGTTTTCTAGGATAACCTTCCCAGCATCGAGCTTGGAATGGTCGAGAATATCATTGACCAGATTGAGCAGGTGCCGACCCGCACGGTTGGCGCTTTGGGTCAATTTATTCTGTTGTTCTGTTTGCTGGCTGTCGAGCAGCAAATCGGTCATGCCGATTACTGCATTTAGCGGGGTGCGAATTTCGTGGCTCATGGTGGAGAGGAACCTAGCCCGTTCTTCGGCTGATTGTTCGGCGGCTTCCTTGGCTTTGAAGGTTTCCCACTCAGCTTTCTTTTTTTGCGTGATATCGAAGGCAACACCACGATATCCAAAACACTCCCCATATTCATCCAAACGGGCAATGCAATGGGTTTCCAGCCACATTTCTTCCTGAGTTGCGTTGGCCTTTAACTTGAATTGATGGGTGTATCCGTTTTCAGAATCGCGGATCAGGCCCAACCAAATTTCATGATCTGGTTTCAGATACTCAGCCAGTGCCCATGTATATTTACCCTTCAACTTATCGCGCGAAGGGCCTAACAGGCTTTCAAAGTTGCTGGATACGAAGGTAAATCGCCCTTTTTCATCGAGGTCAAATGTCCCACCATGTGCGGCTTTGACAACTTCATGAAGCCGCTGACGGCTTTCTTCCATTTTTATCCGGCTCAGTTTTTGGGAGGTCACGTCAAATACCGCACCTCTAAACCCGGTGATCTCCCTGGATTGATCGCGGATAGCGTGGCCAGTTACGTGAAACCAATGGTCGGTCGATCCGTCTTTTTTTACAAAATTTTGTTCTTCGGCCATAAATCTGCCGGCTGCGTGTAAGCCTTCAACCCACTTTTTATGACCTTCTGGTGGCGGCGTCGACAGAATGTATGTTGCCTGACCGATCAGTTCTTCGGGTCTGTATCCGAACAATGATAGGGCCGTATCTGACAAGTATGTGAAATGGCCTTCTGCGTCAGTTTCAAATACGCATCCATTGGCGTTGCTGATAACTTCTTTGAACCGCTCTTCGCTGGTTTTCAACTCAGCCCGTATTGCTTTTTGTTCGGTGATGTCGCGGGCAGCACCCCGGTACCCGGTAAGGTTTCCGGCTGCGTCTCGCACCGCTCTGGAATTGATGTGAACCTGTATCTGAGTGCCATCTTTTCTAAGCATAACCTGCTCGGTATCCATCAGGTTGATCTTGGCGCGTTGTTCGGCCCAATTTTTGACGCGAGGGTGTCCTGGCCCATATAAATCCTGGGTCGACATTTGCATCATTTCTTCATGAGAATAGCCAAATAAAACCGGACCCATTTCAGAAATGTAGATAAAATTCCCATCCGGATCGAGTTCAAATATGGCTTCTTTAGATTGGCTCAAAACGTCCTGAAAGCGTTGTTCGCTGATTTGTAGGTCTCGCTGGGTACGGACCTGATCATCCACATCCATAATGGTGGAGTAAATGATAAATGGCTGTCCGTTTTTACGTGAACGGGGGGTCGATCGAATTTCTACCCATTTATAGGTGCCGTTGGCCATGCGAATTCTATATTGGCGTGCTAAGAGATTTTCCGATTTAATCCCTTTTTCGTATTGGGTACAGGCGTTTTTCAGATCATCCGGATGCACGCGGGCTCGCCAGTCTGATATTGAGATTTGCAAGGACGTTTCGGGTTCACCCAATAATTTGGCCGCTTCAGGTGACAGGGTGACGATTTCCATTTTGTCATCAACGCGCATTACCCCCAGTTTTGAGGCTTTCAGAAACATGCTATGTTCGCTCTGTAGGTCGGCTTGGTCCGTTTTGTCGTTTACAACACCAACAACCGCATAAGCTTTCCCCAAATTATCCAATTCCGCTTCGCCGATAATTGTCCCGAACAGTTTTTGACCGGATTGGAGGATGATTTCGAATTCGATCGAAAAACCTTCAGCAGTTTTCAGGCAATGCCGAATGGCATTATCGATGGTTTGCATGGTCGATTTTGGAAGAAGATCAAGCAATTGTTGTTTGGCATCTTGGGTCTTGTCAGTTCCAAAAATCTGATGGCAATTGTCAGACAGCAATAATTCCTTGCAAAGCGTTGAATAGCGCCAAGCGCCATTTCCGGTCATCCGTTCAGCATGGGCCGTGATGTCGGCCCGACCAAAACTGGATAATTCCAGATCATCCTCATCAATAAGGGTAGAGATGTAGCGGTATTTCAGAACATTACCATTGTCGTCATAATCACCGGTAACCATGCAGCGAATGGTATAGGGCGATCCATTCTTTTTCTTGAGGCGCGCCACAAAATGAGCGGAATTTCCGCGCTCTACGGACCGCTGAGCGCCGATAATGACATCTTGATTGGTTTCGGGTGAATCAAAGCAATCAATCGGATTTTTGCCGATCAATTCTTCGCGAGAAAAACCACTATTTGCCAACTCTATGTCATTGACTTCAACAATTACCGGATGCCCGTCCTGCATCTCGGTCACCAACAGGCCAACCTTGCCAAAGCTATAATTATTTTGCATATCCCGCCGTCAAACCCCCGTTTGGTCCCATTCGGGAGCCGTATCAAATTCCTCTATACAACTATTTGCTTACAGTTTGGTTAGCGCGGGCGCTTGTCGATTGACCGCCACCTAAAGGCAGTTCACATTGCGCCCCAATTCAGCTGCAAGAAGCAGAACAATTGGGGAGAGAAGAATGGCCGGTGCCGTTACCGTTTCGCATGACCAATGGTCATCCAGATTTGCTTTTTTGATGGCAGCCGTTGGCTCGTCGGTCGGGCTTGGAAACTTATGGCGTTTTTCCGCCGAAGCCGGGCAAAATGGCGGCGGCGCGTTCATCATGATTTACCTGTCATGCGTTCTGCTGATCGGCATTCCGGTTTTGATGAGTGAATATATTATCGGGCGGGCCGGAAACGCCAATAGCGCCATCCGCAGCGTGAACGATATTGCCGATCATTCCGGGGTGGGGCGAAAATGGAGCCTGCTCGCCTGGATCGGCATGATTGCCTCGTTTTTAATTGTCAGTTTTTATTGTGTGGTGGCGGCTTGGGTCATTATCTATATCCCTAAATTCTTGATGGGTGCATTTGAGGGACAAACCGCCATTCAAATCTCTGCCCAGTTCGGTGCAGCGCGAGAAAATATTTGGGGCTTATCCCCGGCTAATTTAGGGGTGATGTGGGCCTTTACGGCATTCGCCGCTTTGACCGCATGGCTGGTTGCACGCGGTGTAAACCAAGGCATTGAATGGGCCGCAAAAGTGCTGATGCCTATGTTCTTCTTTTTACTGTTTGCTTTGTCCATTTACAGTTTGTGGAGCGGATTTTCGACCCGCATACCCGATGCTAGCGGCGCGCCGAGCAATGGTGCAGTTGAAGCTTTGAAGTTCCTGTTCATGGCGGACTTCTCCAAAGTAACACCGGAGGTGATTACCCGAGCCTTGGCACAAGCATTTTTCTCAATTGGGCTGGGTAGTGCCATCATGATTACCTATGGCTCTTATTTGCCCAAATCGATTAACATTCCGAAATCTGCCATTATCGTCGGTCTGACTGATACCGGTGTGGCTTTGATGGCTGGGCTGGCTATATTCCCCATCGTTTTTGCACACGGGCTGGATGTCAATTCAGGGGCGGGTCTGTTTTTCGAAACCCTGCCGGTTGCCTTGTCATCTGCGCCTGGTGGCAATCTGATTGGGGCTGCATTTTTCTTTCTAGCTATTTTTGCAGCGGTGACCTCATCGATTTCATTGCTCGAGCCGGTTGTGGCCTGGGTGATTGAAAAATTTCAGGTGTCTCGCAAAACCGCAGCGATTGGCATGGGGCTCCTGATGTGGGTGATGGGCCTGGGTTCGATCTTCATTGATGGTTTCATGGGCATGCTGGATGGCAAATTAACCGGGGCAATCATGTTGCCATTGGCCGGTTTGCTGACCGTATTATTCGTCGGCTGGCGCATGAACAAATCCATGGTTGATGAGCAAATGGCCGACGCATCGCCATTGTTACGTGCCGTGTTGTTTAATCTGGTGCGGTATGTGGCTCCGGTCTTTGTATTCGCGGTGTTGGTGCTTGGCATTGACCACAGCTATTTCAACGACGTTTTGGGCAATCTACTGGGCATTGCTGCCGGGTAAAGCTGACGCGCTTGCCAATACCCCGTCTTGATCTGACATATGTCAGAATCTGCTGCAATTCGTCACTGGCCAGATGATCCAATTGCCGATACAAAAATCAAGCACGGCGGGGCGTGGATAAAAAGTATGATTGTTCGTAAAATTGGATTGGTGTTGGCCTGTGCCGGATTGTTGGGCGCATGCACAACCATATCAACCGGACCGCAAGCCCTGCAAGGGGTTGAACAAAAACAGAATTTCCCCATCAAAATGATGGCCGATAATCTGGTGACGCGTTTTACGGCGCGGGGTTGGGTGATCAAAACCGACCGGACCAAACAAGTTAAAAAGCTGGCTGGGTTTTTGATGAGAGGCTTCGGCAAAACCGATGTGGTCAACGAGGCGGACCCGGTCGATACCTATTTGGCTACTCTCTGGACTTCTAATCCAAAATCTGGATCAACCGAAAAGCAGGTGGTTCGTGAACTGCTACTGGCCGAAATATCTTTGGCCAGTTCTGAAGTCGGCGCATTGAACCAACAGGTCGAAGCTGCGGCCAGCCAAGTAAAATCCTCTCGGATATTGCGTGTCGAGATGTTGTCGCTCGAACAAGCATTGCTGGCCACTCGCAAGGCTAAAAAATTATTTGAGAACGCTTCCAAACGTGCCGAGGTCGATGGGGATAGTGTGCAGACCAGTCTGGGTACATTCAGTGCCCAGATCGAGTACCTGACCCGGCAAACCAATTCGCTTAATCAATGGCGCCAGTCTGCACTTTCTGGATGACCCAAAAACTTGATCCGGCCAGCGTAAAAGGTTTTTTATCCGCTTCCGAAGGCCAAATGCTGGCCAAGTTTGCAGGTGTTGGACAAAGCATGGGTGCCTTGGTCGAAATTGGTGCGTGGTGCGGGCGCTCGGCGCTCTATATTGCCAGTAATTTTGCCGAAACCAGACAGTTATTGTTCAGCGTTGATCACCATCGTGGTTCGGAAGAAAACCAACCGGATTGGGAATGGTTCGACCCGGAAGTATGGGATGAGAAAGCCGGAGCCATTGATACGTTACCGCATTTTCGTCGAAACATTCGCCACGCTGGATTGGAAAGCAATGTGGTTGCGATGGTGGGGGATGCTGCCAGTATTGGATTGAACTGGCATACGCCGCTCGGATTTTTGTTTCTGGATGGCAACCACACCATGACAACAGCATTGGCTGACTATCGGGCATGGGCTGGGCATGTGGCCAAAGGCGGGTTTTTGGCGATACATGATGTGTTCCCGGACCCGGCAGACGGCGGTCGGCCGCCATTTGAAGTGTGCCAGAGAGCCGAAAAATCAGGCTTGTTTACGCGAGTGGATGAAGTCGACTCTCTCGTTGTGCTTGAGCGATTGTAGCGGCCCAACCAGAACATTTGCGGCTGGTGTGATCTGATGTACGCCGTCCAGCGCCAACACAAAGGCCGCCGCCGTCCATGAGGGTCTTTCTTGTGGCCAGTAAATATTTTGTACCGATTGCCAACCCATCCAATAGCCACCTTCATCGGCCCGTAACGGAGCTAGGTACGCAAGCATTTTTTTGGCTTTTTGCTTCTCGCCAATGGCCAGCAATGCCAGTACCAGTTCGCAAGTTTCGGCCGTGGTAAACCATGGTTCATCCGATACGCAGCGGCAGCCCAAGCCACGTGCCACAAAGGTCTCCATGCGGCTGGCAATCATTGCGTGGGCGATCGTGCCCTCATATACGCCAGTTAATATCGGGTAATACCAATCCATGGCAAATCTGAATTTTGAGGGCCATGTGCGGTCAAATCGAAATGGCAATTCAACCAGCGCCTTTTTCACTTTGTGCGCGGCGCTGGTCCAACGTGCGGTTGGCTCGCCTAATACTTCGCCGATTTGAATGGCTGCGTTCAGGCTTTTGTAGATGGAGCAGTTTCCGGTGCGAAGTGCATCTACTTCTTCCAGTTTTTCGCCTAGCTCGCGTCGCCGCCAAGCGATTTCGCCATGAGAAGATTGGTGGGCCAGTATAAAACCCATACTGGCCTCGATCAGAGGAAACTGCCGGGCTAGCCATTGCCTGTCCTGATGCAAAACATAATCATGCCAGATCCCGGTCGCGGCAAAGGCGGCGAAATTTGTATCGACCAATGAAGTGGCTTTTTCTGGAACCAGATGTCGGTTTGTCTTGTCCAAGGGAACTGAAGCACCGCATTGCCCGACTATGGAGCCATCTGGTTCCTGCAAGTCATGCAACGCACCAAAGGCAGCGCGGGCTTGCGCTTTGTGACCTGCAACATTTAACGCCATGGCGCTTAACGTGTGGTTCCATGGGTCAAATATGCCGCCATCAATCCAGAGGATGCGGCCATCGTCTTGCTGCAATTCGAGGATTCGCGTTGCACAGTGCTGGATTTGTATCTGAGGTTCTTCCACCGGACTAATATCTTGCAGCGTCATGAAGCTGGTTTTTCAAAATAAAGCACAACTGATTTACCCATGATCCAGTCCGCCAGTTTAGAGAAGGGTTTTAGGATAATCGGATTCGCCAGAATTTCCCATTCCAATAATCCCTGCCAAGCTCGAATGAGCGGATGATCATCCCGGCGTTTCCACAACAGGCATTTTAGCCACCAATAGGGGGCGTGCAGACCATGTGCGTGGTGCTGGTGGACAAAAGTCAGTTTGTGACGCTCAATTGATGTACGCAATTTTTCTGACCTAAATATCCGCACATGTCCGCCCGGCGTATTGTGATACTCTTCTGAAAGCCACCAGCAGATTTGCTCGGGCCAGAATCGAGGCACACTTATAGCGAGTTTTCCGTCCACCTTCAACACGCGGTTGATTTCGGATAGTGCCGTTTCAAAATCAGGAATGTGTTCAAGCACTTCTGAACAGATGATCCGGTCAAAAGTTTGGTCAGCAAATGGAAGGGTGAGCGCATCGGCGCTGGTCAAACCATAGGCCTGTCCACGATCACCGGATACATCTGGGAATTTGTCAAACCCATCCCGGGTTTTGATCAAATCTTCAAGGCATAAATCAACGCCCACACAAACCATGTCAGCAGCATAATACAGCGCATGCATATGACGTCCGGTGCCACAACCAAGGTCGAGCACGCGCTGTCCGTCTCTCAAATCGAGGCGATCAAGCTGTATGGTGCGCATGAATTGCCTTGTGATATAGCCGAACTGCCTGCAAGGCATGGCGTTCCCAAGAAAAGGTGATTTCTGCCCTCTTCGCCGCAGCAAGCCCTAGTTTTTTGCGCCGGGCTGGATCAGCCAGCAACGCGGATATGGCTTTAGCCAAGGCCGCATCATCACCCTTGGGCACCACAACGCCTGCATCGGCAACCACTTCCGGCAATGCGCCGCCATCGCTGGTAATGACTGGAGTGCCACAGGCCATGGCCTCGGCGGCTGGCAGGCCAAACCCTTCGAATAGCGAGGCTGATATGGCAATGGTTGCCTGTTGAAACAGTTTGGCAATATCGGCTTGTGCCAGATCGCTCTGGAATTGGATACGTTTCGATAACCCGGCTTGCTCAATCGCATCCTTGGTGGGTCCATCGCGCAAGCGCCCGATAATGCGTAATTGCAAATCAGGATGATCCGGGACCAGTCTGGCAAAGGCGGCAACCAAAATGGGTAACCCTTTTAAGGGGGTATCGGCGCTGGCCGTGGCAACCAGAAGGTTTTTCTGGCGTTTGACTGTGGGATCGGGCTGGAAAACATCCAGATCAACCCCGTTGGGCACCACATGATATTGCGCGGCAGTACCGCCAAAATCCTGCAATGCCGCTTGTTTGGATGCTTCGGAAACCGTCAAAATATGTGGCAGCTTACGTGCGGTGTTAGCCTGCATGGCCACAAATCGGTGCCAGCGCCGGATCAGGGCGCGCATCCACCAGCGTTTTTCGGATTGCAGTGCAAGCCGCAAATCAATGCTGATCGGGTGATGCAAGGTCGCCACCACTGGCAATGTACGCCGAATTTTTAACAGGCTGCGGGCCAGTGTTTGATTGTCATGCAACACGTCATATTTGTCACCATGTTCGCGAACATAGCGTCGTAACCGTCGCCCAAAAGCATAGGGCTCGCCAAATGCACCGGAATTGTGTGACAGCCATTCGGAAAGGTCGGCCCAGGTTCGCCAATGTTTCCAACGGATGGCCGAAAATGGATTGTCTTCGGCGAATAAATCCAGTGATGGCAACTTGATCAGGCCCGCTCTTGGATCAAGATCGGGAAATGGTGGGCCGGATACCACATCAACCTGATGACCCAAATCCAATAGGGCCTTGGTCAGATAGCGCACATAAATGCCTTGCCCACCGACAAACGGGTGTGAACGATAGCTGGCCAGCAATACCCGTAAAGAACCGGAGCCAGAACCATTGTCATTTTTTTGCAGCATCAGGCGCCGACCTTCATTGTTTGGCGCAATGTAGGGGTTGAAATCGGATGGGAAAAGACCAAGTGTCCAAAAAAGTGAACTTTGTTCACCGAACCGGATTTGCCGCGACCAGAACATATTTTTCTTTTGTGGTTTTTTGAAATCCTGCGCCGGATTACAGTGACGACCCGCCCGCCTTGCCCTTCGATGGCACCGGACTAGGAAATGAGTAAATTAGAACAAAACAGTTCCCGAATTACTGGTCAGCTATAGCCCGCGCTATCAAAAAAATTTTGAAATGATGATTTTTTTCTAGGCAAACCCACGAAATTGCATCAAGAGAATTAAATGCCTGCTTCAATTCGAATTTCAATGTTTTATGGTGCCCTGTTTTTAGGGCTGGGCGGTACCTTTGCCTTTTTGCCGGTCTGGTATGCCGGGCGGGGCTTGGGCGGCGAATGGATTGGCTATGCGTTGGGCGCTGGCTCTTTGGCGCGGTTTTTTGCCGGACCTCTGGTCGCGGCGCAAGCCGGGCATCCATCTCATATCCCAAGCATTCTGCGCTGGGCTGCTTTGGCGGCTGTAGTGATCTTTGTCATTCATGTGCCAGTCAGCAATCCGCTAGTCTTTGTGTTTTTGGGATTATTGCTGGGCACGGCCTATTCGCCCTTGGTGCCGTTGGCCGATGCGTTGGCCATGGCCTTGGAGCGCCGTAAACTGGTACACTACGGCCCGGTGCGAAGTGCAGGCTCGGCGGCGTTTATCGTCGGGACCATGGGGTGCGGTTGGTTGATTGCCAAATTTGGCAGTGAAATGTTGCTAGTCTGGGCTATCGGAGCCGGGCTTTTGCTGGCTATTTCTGCCTGGTTTTTGCCAACTGTAGAAACTCGCGACAAGCCAGTAAGGACAGATAAAGCTGGACAGAGATTGCGTGATGCCTTGAAGTTCTGTTCCAGATCCGATGTGGCCACTGCATTGTTGGTGACCTTTCTGATTCAGGCCAGTCATGCGTTCTTCTATGGATTTAGTGCCTTGTTGTGGACGGCAGCCGGTTTTTCCGGCTTGCTGATCGGAGCATTGTTTGCTTGGGGCGTGTTTTTTGAGGTGGTGTTGTTCAATTTGTCACCGTGGTTTCGAAAGCATGCCTCGCCATTGGTCTTGCTGCTGATCGGCGGATGTGCAGCGTTGGTGCGTTGGTTGGCGCTCTCTACCGAGCCAGAATTGGGCGCACTGATTGGTTGGCAAATCCTGCATGGGTTTAGCGCCGCCATGACCAATTTGGGCATGATGGCTTATTTGCAAAAACACACGCCAGAGCGATTGATTGCCGGTGCGCAAGCGATCAATTCATCCGTCACTGCGGGCTTGTCATTTGGCATTGGCTTTTCCGTAGCGGGCTTTTTATATGTCCGCTCTGGTGCCGACGGGTATCTGTTTGCAGCGGGTGCAGCGGGGCTTGGCATTGTGATCTGCTTGGCATTGATCGTGGTTCAGCGGGTGCGCGGCGTGCCCCAAACCGACATTTCTTGAACTGGTATATTGGCTTGTTGGTAACGTAAACCATCGGCTCGATCCCGTTGCAACAATAATGGTCCATCCAGATCAACCAGATCGGCCTGCGCCGCAATCAGCAAAGCTGGTGCCATCGACAAAGAGGTCGCCACCATGCACCCGGCCATAATTTGAAAATCCAGTGCTTTGGCCTCGGCCAACAGGGCCAGGGCTTCGGTGAGGCCGCCGGTCTTGTCCAGCTTGATATTGATCATGTCGTAGCGCGCTGCCATTTGTGGTAATTGCGCCCGTGAATGCAGGCTTTCATCAGCGCAAAGTGGGAAAGGCGCATCAAACCCGGCCAGTGCTTCATCCTCATCAGCTGGTAAAGGTTGTTCAATCGCCACAATGTTCAGGCCGGCAATTTGCACCAAAAAGGTTTGCAAATCGGCAAAAGAAAACCCTTCATTACCATCCAAAATCAAACGAGCATCTGGCCGGACCTGTGTGATTGCTAAAACCCGCTCTTGATCCGACCCATCTCCAGCCAGTTTTAGTTTAAGCAATGGCTGCTGCCGGGCCGCTTTGGCAGCTTCCGCCATCTTGTTTGGTTGATCCAGTGACAAGGTAAAAGCGGTGGTCAGCACAGTGGGTCCGGGCAATGCGGCCAATTGCCAGACCGGTTGTCCGGTGTGCTGGCTTTGTAAATCCCACATGGCGCAATCAATTGCGTTGCGCGCTGCACCAGTGGGCAGGGCGCTTTGCAACTCTGCCCGGCTCATCCCGGCGACAATGGCCGATCGCAAGCCTTCAATCTGTGCGCTGACGCTGTTCAGACTTTCGCCATAACGGGCGTAGGGCACGCACTCCCCGCGACCGATACATCCCCCATCGTCGCGCAAGGATACCACCAACACCTCTGCCGAGGTTTTCGACCCGCGTGAAATCCGGAACTGCCCGGCAATAGGCCAGCTTTGACGTTCAAGTTGAAATTGGATGTTTGTGCTCATTTTGCCTCAAATCTTTGTGTACAGGCATAGTGCCTCTTTCACCAAGTGCCAAACCCGGATAGGTAAGGACATGGCAAATTCCGCCCTGCAACTAACCATTGAAAGCCGAGACGGCAAAACGGTAATCATTCCGGCAGGCGACTGGTTGATTGCCGATCTGGGTCAGGTTGATAAACAGATTCGTAATGTTTGTGATAAAGCCGGGGCGCAGCACATTGTGTTTGATTTATCGCAATTGGGCCGGATTGATATGTCCGGCGCATTTTCCTTGTCCCGTATGGTCAGGCGCTCATCCGAGCCCTATGCCGACCGACACTTTATTGGGAGCCACCCTTACGCCCGTAAATTGATGATGGTGGCCCATGAAAATTCAAATGTTTGCCCGATCCCGCCACCACATCCACAATTCAAAGACGTATTGATCCGGGTTGGCTGTGCGGTTGAGGATATGTGGGATGATTTTATAGGTACGTTGGCGTTTGCCGGAAGATTATTTCAAACTCTCTTCAACAGCTTGCTCAATCCATCTCGACTGCGGTGGGCTTCTATTTTCAGCGTGGCTGAAGATGCCGGGATGAATGCGCTGCCTATTGTCGGGTTGTTGTCATTTTTCATGGGCGCAGTGATGGCTTTTTTGAGTGCAAACCTGCTGGCTGATTTTGGGGCATCCCTGTTTACGGTTGATCTGGTTGGCTTGGCAGTTTTGCGCGAATTTGCGGTGGTGATCACCGCAATCATTCTGGCCGGGCGTTCCAATTCGGCTTTTACCGCCGAGATCGGCGCCATGAAAATGCAACAGGAAATTGATGCGATGATCGTATTGGGCATCGACCCATACGAGGCATTGGTTATCCCGCGAGTGATCGCTTGTGTTTTGATGATCCCGTTATTGGTCTTTGCCGCCATGGTCACCGGGCTGATTGGCGGTGCATTGGTTGCCTGGTTGCAATTGGGAATTAGCCCGACCCTGTTTATTGCGCGGATGTACGAGGTGATCTCAATCCAGCATTTTTGGGTGGGCATGTCCAAAGCCCCGGTGTTTGCGCTGATCATCGCCCTGATTGGTTGTCGGCAAGGGTTACTGGTCGAGGGCAATGTGGATTCGCTGGGTCGCCGCACGACAATGTCCGTGGTCCAGGCCCTGTTTGCGGTCATCTTGGTCGATGCGATATTTGCCATGGTCTATATGGAGTTGAACATATGACCAGCAGCACCGAGCCAGTCATTGAAGTACGTGGCGTAGAAAATGCGTTTGGACGCCATGTGGTCCACAAAAATCTAGATCTTACCATGATGCGCGGTGAGGTTCTGGGTCTGGTTGGTGGTTCCGGCACCGGCAAAACCGTCTTGATGAATACCATTTTGGGATTGCGAAAACCGCAAGCGGGAAGCGTGCAGGTATTGGGAACTGATATCACCCGTTCAAGCCAGCGCGAGCTGATTAAACTATCTCGCCGGTGGGGGGTGTTGTTCCAAAACGGCGCTTTGTTCTCGTCATTGAGCGTTCGCGAAAATGTCAAAGCACCGATGCGCGAACATGCTAATTTACCCAACAGTTTAATGAATGAACTGGCCGATTTGCGAATTTCACTGGCGGGGCTGGAACCCGAAGCCGGTGCAAAACTACCCTCAGAACTTTCGGGTGGTATGAGAAAGCGTGCCGCCTTGGCGCGCGCTTTGGCAATGGACCCGGAATTGTTATTTCTGGACGAGCCTACCGCTGGTCTGGACCCAATCGGTGCAGCAGCCTTTGATGAGTTAATTTTGGATCTGAAACAAACGCTAGGTTTGAGTGTGTTTATGGTTACGCACGATCTGGACAGTTTGCATACGATTTGTGACCGTGTTGCGGTGCTGGCCGATCAAAAGGTGGAGATTATAGCGCCGATTGACGAATTGCTACGTTCGCCCCACCCATGGGTACACGAATATTTTCACGGACCCCGGGGGCGTGCGGCCCATGATGCGGGTCAACCCAATAGTGCAGGAGGATAAAATATGGAATCCGAAGCAAAATATGCCGTTGTCGGAGCCTTTGTCTTTGCCATCTCGGCAGCGACCATTGTCTTTGTTATCTGGTTGGGACAGGTCAGTTTTGACCGTGAATATTCAGAGTATCAAGTCGTATTCAATGGCCCGGTTCGTGGGCTGTCTCAAGCCGGCGAAGTGCGCTTTAACGGGATTAAGGTGGGTGAGGTCAACCATCTGGCATTGGACCCGCAGGATCCGAATACAGTATTGGCCCGTATCCGAATTTTTGCAGAAACCCCGATCAAGGAAGACAGTTACGCACAGCTTGAGCCGCAGGGCATTACCGGCCTGTCGTATATTCAGATATATGGCGGCACAACGGACAGCCGCCCATTGCGGCCTGAACCGGGGACTTTATATGCCCGTATCCCAACCAAACAGGCACAGTTGGAAGGCTTGGTTGCCGGGGGTGAGGATGTTTTGCTGTCGGCCAATACGGCACTGGTTCGGATCAATGCGGCGCTCAGCACCCAGAATGTTGCCGAGTTCTCCCGGATCCTGACTAATATCCGAAAGCTATCCGGGCAATTGGCGGCTGAAGACAGCTTGGCCAATGATATGGGCGATACATTTCGGGCCATTACGGCGGCGGCTAATTCCATGGACAAAGCAGCCTCTGCGATTACCGAATTGGGCCAAACTGGAAATGCGCTGCTTCAGGGCGAGGCGCTGAACATGATCGCTGAAATTGATGCAGCGGCGGTTGAGCTACGCACCGCATCAAACGAAGCAGCACAATTGATTAATGATATATCCGAACCAATATCGCAGTTTTCCAACGAGGGATTGGGTGAACTGGGCCGGGCCTTGAGTGATCTGCGCGCCATGTTGCAAGCCGTGGAGCGCGTTGTCGAAGAAGTCGATCGAAACCCCGGTGAATTCATAACCGGAGAGCCGTTGACCGAAGTGGAGATACCAAGATGAGAAACCGAACCTGGACTGTCCTGCTGGCTGGATTTGCCTTGAGCGCCTGTATATCGCTTTTACCCGATGCCGGGCCGGGGCCGGATATCTATCGCCTGACCCATGCTGCCACCGGCTCGCAAGCCAGCGAAACCGCAATTACTCTTCTTCTACCGGTGGTCAAGGCCCCAAAAGAACTGAAGAACAATCGAGTTGCGCTGATCCGCAATGGTTCGGCGATTTCCTATGCAGCCAATGCCAGATGGGCCGCCTCGACCCCGGAAATGTTGCAGCAATTGCTGGCTGATGCTCTGCGCCATGATGGCGCATTATCAGTGATTTTTCCCGGAGACGGGGTAAAGCCCAATTTCGAAGTGCGGGTTATTTTGCGCGCTTTTGAAGCACAATATGATCAAGGGTTTGATGCTGCGCCACAAGGCGTGGTCAGCTATCGGGTTCGATTGGTCGATCCTCATACTCGGCAATTGATCGGCGAGGAAATATTTCAGGTAAAATCAAGATCAGCCGATATCCGGTTGGGGTCGATTGTGGCGGCCATTGATGTGGCGGCCCATGAAGCAGCCCGCCAAATGGCGATCTGGGTTACTGAAAGATCAGCAAATCCCTAGCTTTGCAACGCGGCTTCCAACAACAAATAGGCCGGGCCATCACCCGTGCGGAGATGGGTTTCGATGTGCATTTGCTGGCCAGAGGCGGCTGCTTGATCCACCTTGTGTCGCAATTCAGCAGTAAAGTGCAGGGCATCGGCGCGCAGGCCAGGGTCTTCAATAAATGCATCGGCAATTCGTTTGACTGACTTGGTTGCATCAACCCGTGCCACGTCGGCCATGGCCTTGGCACCATCGGTCATACGGGATAATGCCGCAGCTCGATAGCTGGTGGCATCAAACAACTGGTCAGGCTGAATTCCCATATCCCGGAACATGGCGACCAAGCGATCCACCGGGTCCCATTGTTGTGGTTTCGAATCGTCGCCACGGGCATCTATTCCGCTCTGGGTTTGATCAATCCGTGACAGCACATCCCGCCAACGCCAAGTATCCTTGTTTCCAGAGGGAGCCTCAGTGTCCGTGGCAGAATGGGTCTCTTGCGGTTGCACTGGGTCGGCCGCCGGCTCGTCGGTAATTGGCAAAGTCGGCTCTTCGACTAACACTTGCGGTTGCGATATTGGTGTGGGGTCAGCCTTGATGCTCAGCGGGTTCGGAACATCAATTTCGGCACTGGCCGGTGCGGCTGTTGCGCCCATTTTGTGCATGAAGTCTGACAGTAATTCGTAGTTTTGGCGAATGCGCGACTGGAAGGCCACGTCGATCCCTTTGGCCTCTTCGGAAGCTGCTGCTGCCGCTGCGTTTAAGCCGGCCAACCGACCGCGCAGCTTGGTTTCAATCTCGCGGGCGCTGTCATCAGCTGCTTTGGGCAGAGATTGCAATTGATCGCCCAGTGCGCTGGTGGCTTCTTGTAATTTTTCAAGGGTTTTATCAGCCCAACTTGCTGCAGAAAAGCTGGCTTCATTGGCGTGTTCCAATCGTCTGGAGATCGCCTCGGCATAGGTATCCAGTGCGTTCTTCGCTTCGTCGGCAGCGTTTTTCAGGTCTTTGGCTTTTTGGGTGTGGCTGTTGGACAGGGCATGGCCTTCTTCGCGCATGATCGAGGTATAATGCCGGGCTTGATCCAGTGTTTCTTCCATGGTTTGGCGCATGGTTTTTGCGCCTTCTTCTGCAATGCCCTTGAGTTGCGCGGTGCAATGCTCGGAAACGTCAACCAGACCTTGAATGTCCTCTTTGCTGACACCCAGAGCATCAACAATTTTGATCTGTGAAGCGTCCAGATTTGATGCGGTGGTTTCCAGGTTTTGTCGCGCATCGGCCATGGCACGGGCTGAACCATCGATCCGCCCAGCACTTTGATTTAATTGCTCGGACATAAGATCAGCATTGGTTTTGGCGCGCTCCACGGTGTCTTGCAATCGGTCGCTGGCTCGGCCCAATGCTTTGGTGCCTGCAATGGTTTGTGAATTGGCAATATCTGCCGCTGAAACAACCATTTTGGATTGTTCCGCGATAACTTTGGCAATATCAGCCGCCTTGGTATCCAACTGGTCGGCCAGTTCGCCAACCGCTTCTCTTTCGCGTCGCAAATCATTGATCAGGCTATCGGTGCGCTCGCGGGTGTGGGCTTCCGTTTTGTGAAAGGCATCGGCATGATGCCCCAAAACCTCTTCCATCGCACCCAAACGGGCCAAGGCACCTTCGACAGATTTATTCATTTGTAGGATTTGCACCTGTACCGCATTGGCCAGCGCCCGGGCATCTTCGCGGGTTGCTTTGGCCGGGTCGGCAAATCGCTCGGCAATTCCTTGTATGCTCCGGGCTGCTGCGCCAAACAATACGATTTCACGGATCACCCAAGCCAATACCATAACGAAAATGGCCGGGCCCAATGCGGCAAAAACCAAGCTGGCGATTTGCAATGGTGGTAAATCAGGCAGGGCGCTAAACCCGATAAGACCGGCGAGATAAGCCAAAGCCCCGGCACTCCACAGCAGGGCAATGACGCCACCGCTTACCACAATCCAAACGCCACTGCCTTTGCGGGCTCTTTTGGCCTCCGCACGATCAGACGGTGCATCGTCATCATTTGCTGATAGCATCAGATCGCCTGAACTTGGTGCCTGATTTAGGGGTTCAATTTCAATGACATTGTTATCATTTTGATCGACATGTCCGGATTCGCTCATGACCTGTTTTGTTCTCGCTGGGTAAGGAATTGGTTAACAACTCCTTACCATACCAGACCGTGCAGGAAATACAGCTTGTTTTTACCGAAAATTCGCCTGATAGCCGAAATAAAATGCCAGCATAGCAAACCGCTTGATTTCAAGCCGGTAAGTTACTGTTTCATTGTGAAGTTTAACCTGAATCAGGAAATATAAGGTTGTTCGGGGGCTTCCGGTTGTTCAGGCGCTTCAATAACAAACGGCATATCGACCATTTGAATATCAATTCTTGCCTCGGAGCAATTAGATGTATTTTCTTGATACGCAATTCTTGTCGTCCGTGACGCCAGTTCATTTTGGGTGGGAAGCATCAACCGAACTATGCCTACCGCCTCTAGTGCGACTTCATCCTCATTTTCGGAAACACTTGCATCCCAAGAAAACCCGAAAACACCCAATACGAGTGCCATCAGCCCATGTAAAACGGATTGAAATAAACCAACCAAAAATGTCATTTTAGCTTCCAGTTCGACACGATATGATCCAAAATCTCGTTCTTGTTACGCGTTATGCACCAAATTCGCCCGGTTTTGCAAGGAAATTGAACCCCAAGTTCATGAAAAAACGGTAATAGTTACCAGATATGAGGCGAGTTTGCCTCTTGCCAAACGGCATCTCATCCACAATATGTCACATCTACCCGTTGGAGAACCAGATTGTCGCGACTGACCAAAACTGCCAATTCAGCCATGTTGGCCACCTTGCTCAGCCATTTGTTGTGCTGTGGTCTGCCAGCTGTGGTCAATATGCTGGCTTTGCTGTCCGGGGTTGGTACGTTATCGGCCATTGTGCCGTGGGTCGGCTGGATGCACGAAACCTTGCATGAGTTTGAAATCGTATTACTGGTCTTTTCGGCCACAACTTTGGCGTTTGGGTATCTAGTACACCGCGCTGCCGCTAAACGGGATTGCGGCACAGAAACCTGCTCTCACGAACCCTGCGCGCCCAAGAAAAAACAGTCACGGACGATTTTGATCGTGGCCAGTGGATTGTTTGTATTCAATCTGATTGGCTATCTTTTACACGTAAACGGATGATTGATGACCGGGTACGCACTACGTTGATTAGTTCAACCTGAAATTCACCTCACCAACCCCCTCGATTTGACCGACGACATGATCGCCGGCGTGCAAAGGGCCAACTCCGTCCGGCGTGCCGGTAAACACCAAGTCACCCGGTTCTAGTTTGAACAATTGCGATAATTGGCTGAGTAATTGGGGAATTGACCAGATCATTTGCGACAAATCGCCGTTTTGGCGGCTCTCACCATTTACCGTCAGGCTAATCTGTCCGCTCAACGGATCGGGTAATTCAGAAATTGGCTGAATCGCCCCGATCGGAGCCGATTGATCAAATGCTTTGGCGCTATCCCATGGCAGTCCGTTTGATTTAGCGGCGTGTTGCAAATCCCGCCGGGTCAGATCAATTCCGGCGGCCAACCCGAATACAGCTTTGCTGGCTTGCATTAAATCAGCCTGACACAAAGGTTTTCCCAACGCGACAACCAGTTCAATTTCATGATGTAAATTCGAAGTGCCAATGGGAAAGGGGATCGTCTCGCCGGTCGCAACCAGCGCATCGGCTGGCTTGGTAAAAAAAATCGGTGGATCGCTTTTGGGGTCACCACCCATTTCGCGCACATGTTGGCCATAATTTCGGCCAACACAAAAAATGCGGCGCACCGCAAAGCGCTTGGCGGTTCCAGCAATCTGCACGCTGGGGATTTCAGGTGAAGGGAATACATAGACCCGTGGCATCAGTTGGGTTCCACAGTAGACGGTTCGGCTGAACTGACGGGTGCAACGCCTTCTACAAAAGCAGCAAACTGACCAATATCAATATAGCGGCTTTTGCCTTTGGTGTCCGGCCAGATGCCAATGTAGGACAGATTGGGCGGCTTGTCAGAAACCGGTATCTGATAGACCAGCTCGCAAGTTTGCCATTCCTTTGAAACTTGGCAATCTATTGCCGGGCTATTGGCGCTTACCATGGAGTAATAGCGCATAAATACATTGTTCGAGCCGTTATCTGTCGGCCTTCGCAAACTGACACTCATGTGAACAGTGTGACCTTCCCAAGCTTTGGAGATTTCCGGGAGCAAGGTCAGGAACGTTCCAGCCGAACGGATGCCAAGATCGGGCGGCTGTCCGGCGGCGGTATGGATGAAGGCTTGGCCAACATCATCACGCAAAAATTGATGAACCAGACCGGGGCCGCTTTGCACCAATTGCAGATCCTGCCCCTCGATCACAAAGCCTTGCAGTGGGTCGCCAGCCAGTGGGTTGGGGGCTTCGGAGCGCGGTCCGGCGGCAAATGCAATATAGATCACCAGCCCGGCGGCGATGATAAATAAAGGAAAAAAGATGCGATCTGACAGCAAAGGGGTTTCCGCAAACTGTGACAATATGAAACTTGCCAGAAGTATTGCGCTGATTAGCCAAGCCTGACAACTTCGAAAACTGGAAGCCGCCGATAAATTCTATTCCACAGTTACGGATTTGGCCAAATTGCGCGGCTTGTCGACGTCGGTACCTTTGGCAACCGCCGTATGATAGGCCAGCAATTGCAACGGGATGGTTGAGACAATCGGGCTGGCCAGCGTTTTGGCAGGTGGCAGTATGATAACCTCTGATAGGTCAGAACCACACCGCTCAGCACCTTTTTCATCGGTCAGCATGATAATTCTAGCCCCTCTGGAAATCACTTCCTGCACATTGGAATAGGTTTTTTCAAACAAATGATCCCACGGGGCAATGACCACAATTGGCGTACCTTCTTCAATCAGGGCGATCGGTCCGTGCTTCAATTCGCCAGCTGCATAGCCTTCCGACTGGATATAGGTGATCTCTTTCATTTTGAGCGCACCTTCCATGGCCAACGGATGATTGACCCCGCGACCCATAAACATGATCTGGTGGGCATCTTTCAAGGACTTGGCAATTTCGATGATCTGTGGCTCCAATTTTAGCGCTTGGCTGACCAGATGCGGTAATTCCAGCAAATCAGCCACATGAGCCTGTATGGCAGCAGGTTCCAGCTTCCCCTTGGCTCGGGCTGCGCTTAAAGCTGCACAGGCCAGAGCGGTAAGTTGTGCGGTAAACGCCTTGGTGCTGGCCACGCCAATTTCCGGCCCAGCCCAGGTTGGCAATACTCCAAAAGCATCTCGCGCCATTGAGGACTCTGCTACATTGACAATTGCATAGGTCGGCAGACCGGCCTTTTTGCAATACTGCAAGCAAGCCAAGGTGTCGGCGGTTTCACCCGATTGCGAAACAAACAGGATGGGGCCTTTTTCCGGCAAGGCCGGTTTGCGATAGCGAAATTCGGATGCGATGTCGGTTTCCACGTGTAAATTGGCTAAACCTTCAAACCAGTGTTTGGCCACACAGGCGGCATAAAAGGCCGTACCGCAGGCAATCATCACCATCCGATCAGAATTTGCAAAATCGGAACTGGCATTCAAATCCAGTAATTCACCGCTTAATGCATCGGTATATTGGGCCAAGGTACGGGCAATGGATTCGGGTTGTTCCTGAATTTCCTTTTGCATGAAATGATCGTAATTGCCCTTTTCGGTGACAAATACGTCCACGTCGGCCATGGTTACCGCCCGTTCAATTTTGTTACCATCGCGGTCAAAAATATCGGCGCCATCGGCCCGAACAATAGCCCGATCGCCTTCCTCCAGAAAGATCACTTGCCGGGTAAAGGGGGCCAAGGCAAACGCATCCGAGCCGACATAGCCCTCGTTCTCTCCCAGACCCAGTACCAGCGGGACATTTTGGCGGGCGGCAAATATCTCACCGGGCCTTGTTTTGAAGATGGCCGCAATGGCAAATGCACCTTGCAGGCTATCAATGGTCGAGAAGAAAGCTTCGGCTTCGTTCATGCCTTGCGCCACATTTTGGGCAATCATTTGCACAATCACTTCGGAATCTGTTTGCGAGGAAAACTCCCGACCTTGGGTTTCGAGTTCCTGACGTAATTCCTTGAAATTCTCGATAATGCCGTTATGGACAATCGCCACCTGATCGGCGGTGTGCGGGTGAGCATTGGTCTTGGTCGGTTTGCCGTGGGTTGCCCAGCGGGTGTGGGCAATGCCCAGTTCGCCATCAGCTGGATTATCAGCTAGCACTTTTTCTAGATTGGTGATGCGTCCTTCGGCCCGTCTGCGAACCACACCCACGCCATTTAACACCGCAACGCCAGCCGAGTCATATCCTCGATATTCCAGCCGTTTCAGACCATCCACCAAGCGGTTGGTTACCGGTTGATTCCCGACGATTCCAATTATGCCGCACATGTCACAACCCAACCTCTATAATCAAATTCCACCAAGACTTTCATCTTGTTTTGTCCCAATACCATCTAACATCTAACATTTGCCTTGCGAGTACAATCAAAAGCATGAATTGCGACTATCTTTTTACAATAAAGCGGCAAATATAGGGCGAATGTATATGATGTTCCCGCCCGATGGAAAATGGCGCTAAAAATAGCCTTTTTGCATCAAATCTTTGAGATGCACCATGCCGACCGGCTTTTGATCTTCAAGCACACATAAATTGGTGATGCGCCGGGAGACCATAATTTCGATCAATTCTGACATCCGCTGATTTGGCGTGGCCGTTACCGGGTCGCTGGTCATCATGTCTTTGGCGGTTTGCTCAAAAAAGTCCTGTCCCATGGCGCGGCGTAAATCGCCATCGGTAATCATGCCAACAAAATCACCATTGTCAGCAATGACTGCAATACAGCCCTGACGACCCTCGGTGATGATCTGTACTACTTCGCGGCCCGGTGCCTCGGCGCGTGCCGCAGGTACGGCATCCGCATTTTCAATCAGATAGTCGCTGACTTTTTGCAATTGTAGGCCCAACCGCCCACCGGGATGGCGGGCTCCGAAATCTTCGCGGGAAAATCCGCGCAAATGCATGACCGCTACGGCCAGCGCATCACCCAGCGCCAAGGTCAAAGTGGTGGAGGTGGTGGGGGCCAATCCATTTGGGCAGGCTTCGGGCGCATCAATCAACGGCACAATTATTTTGGCGCGCTTGCCCAAAAAGCTACTTCGACCATGGGTGATGGCAATGATCGGGATATTTTGCGAATTGCAGTGGACGATTAAATCGCGCATTTCGCGGGTTTCGCCTGAGTGTGATATGGCCAGAACACAGCAATCATTGCGGATCATCCCGAGATCACCATGACTGGCTTCGGTTGGGTGGATAAAAAAGGAAGGGGTGCCGGTCGAAGAAAGCGTCGCGGCAATTTTGCGCCCCACATGCCCCGATTTGCCGATCCCGCTGACAATGCAATGCCCATTGGTCTCAAAGATCACACGGACGGCTTGGGCAAATTCATCGCCCAACTCATCCCGCAGCCGGTTTAGGGCATCGGCCTCGGTGGCCAATACGGTGCGGGCAAGCTCGATGAGTTGGGTATCGGTGGGCGGGTTGGACATGCAGATTCCAGCATCAAATTGCTATTCAGGCCAAAATGATGCAGCGCGAACCGCAATGCAAGCCCCGTTCGCGCGGGTGAGGCTTGATTGCTCCCATAATCTGGTTCACAGACAGAGCAAATCTGGACCTGACAGGTCGGCCCGGCACAGGAAACCCAAAAGATGCACGTCAATGCACAACAACTGGAAGCCTTGATTTCGTCCGTTTTGGCGGCTGGAAGGGTGATATTGGAAATTCGAGAAAATGGTTTTACAGCAGAGGTAAAGTCCGATGGCTCGCCTGTGACCGAGGCGGATCGGCAAGCTGAACAAATTTTGCTTCAAACTCTGGCCGAGCAATTCGTAGATATCCCAGTGATTGCCGAAGAACAGGTTGCAGCCGGGATACTGCCAGAGCCGGGCGACCTGTTTTTTTTGGTCGATGCATTGGATGGCACCAAAGAGTTCGTGCGCGGCGGCTGTGATTTTACGGTCAATATTGGCTTGATCGAGCAGGGCATACCGGTGTTTGGCATTGTATATGCTCCAGCTGACGGCAGGATATTCGTTGGCGCTGGTGCCAATGACGCTTGGCAGGCCCGGATCAATTGTCGGGAGAAAAATGGGAATTTGAAGGATAAAAAGCTGCTGCAAGTGATGGTGGCTGATCCGCAAAATTTACGGGCCGTAGCCAGCAAGTCACACCGGGACGAACAAACAAATGACTGGTTGCGCGAGCACAATATTCGCGACGTGGTTTCGGCCGGGTCCAGCATCAAATTTTGTCTGTTGGCCACTGCCGAGGCTGATATTTACCCAAGGTTTGGGCCGACCTGCGAATGGGACACGGCGGCAGGTCATGCTGTGTTGCAATGCGCGGGCGGGCAGGTCACCCGGATTGATGGAAGTGCTTTTTTGTACGGCAAAGCCGAACAGGAAAAACCCTATCTCAACCCTGGATTTATCGCACGGGCCGGGGTGTCAGTATGAGCCCTCTGCACCCTGCAAACAACGACTTTACTTGGGTTGATCGACCGCTGGATGGTTTGCAGCTTTTGTCTGCCCAGCACGTAGAGCAGTTCAATGGGCAAGGGTTTTGCGTATTAAATGAAGCGGTTTCGGCTTCGGAGCTGACCATGCTATTGGCCGAAATTGACCCGGTTGAGCAGGCTGGTGGCGGCAGCACATTGGTCGGAGAGGACGGTGAGCTGGCCAGTTATCAGGCTGACGAGCTAACCTTTACTTGCAACTTGTCTGCCCGATCTCCAAAGCTGGCGGCTTTTTATGGCTCAAGCCTGTTTCGTGATATTACCCATGATCTGATTGCCAATTCGTGTCGGCTCTATTGGGATCAGGCGGTGTATAAACACCCGCAAAAGGGCGGTGAGTTTCCTTGGCACCAAGACAACGGATACACATTCGTTGAACCCCAAGCCTATTTGACCTGCTGGTTGGCGTTAAAAGACGCGCCGATTGCCGCCGGGTGCCCATGGGTCATCCCAAAGGCCCACCGCGAAGGCACCTACGTTCATCAGAAGCAATCTTATGGCCTTGAAATCAAGGACGTGGATGATTTACGCGAAATGTATGGCGAAGTGGCTGCACCGGTAAAAGCCGGCGATATGGTGATTTTTTCCTCGCTGACCCCGCATAAAACTGGACCCAATTCGCTGGATTATATTCGAAAGGCCTTGATTGTGCAGTTCATCCCCGATGGTGCTGTCCGATTGGAGTCGGGCCAAAAAATACCTTTGACTGACCCGGTACAGAACCAACTTCTAGGGTAATCATTTACCAGGTTTGCCACTGGTTTCATGTGAGCAACCCTGATAGGGGTGGCCGTTCAAATTCGTTGTGCGAAACAAAACCAAAGATATTCGGAGAGTGACATGAAATTATTTGCAGTGGGCAGTATGGTTCTAATGGGCACGCTTGTTGCCGCCGGAGCCGCTTGGATGATGTTTGGCCGGGGAAAAGCTGTGGAGGCCAAAGGGTCGGCCTATGATTTTTCCTTTCAATCGATTGATGGCGAACCTTTGCCGCTCAAGGGGTATGAGGGAAAAGCCATATTGCTGGTCAATACCGCCTCGCAATGCGGATTTACCCCGCAATATGAAGGTCTGGAAACCCTGTGGGAAACCTATGGCAAAGATGGTTTGGTGGTTTTGGGTGCGCCGAGCAATGATTTTGGTGGGCAGGAGCCGGGTTCCGAAGCTGAAATCAAGGAATTTTGCGAAGTAAATTTCAATATCAATTTCCCAATGACTGCCAAGATCAGCACCAAAGGCGATGCGGCCCATCCATTTTATGCGTGGGTGCGGGCCGAAACCGGGGCCGGTCCAAAATGGAATTTTCACAAATACCTGATTGCACCAAATGGCAAGCTGGTCGGGTCTTTCCCATCGACCGTAAAACCCATGTCCGAGCAACTGACTAAGGCAGTGGAAAAAGTTCTGCCGTAGGGGACTGTGCTGAACCCGACATATTAAAAAGGCGGCTGGACACATGTCAGCCGCCTTTTTTGTAAATGTGGTTTGACCCTAGTAATACTGGAGCAACTGGACCGCACCGGTTTCCGTGTATTGCTGGCTTTGTTCATCCCAGCAAACCGTTACCTGTACCGAAGCCGAACGGCGGCCAAAATTACCTCGACGGTTTTCCAGATGGCAGGAATTGATCGAATACCCACCGAGTAAACCATTGGTCGTATCGCTATAATTTGAATACTGGTAACGGCGGTCAAACTGGTAGCTCTGGTGATAAGGATCAGCGCAATAGACATTGCTGTGTCCGATATGCCCATAGCCAGTACGATAGCCGCTTTGGGTGCGATATCCATAGCTATCATGACCATACCACCAAGGGTATAAGGAATAACTTGGCTGGTAATAATTTCCGCCAAGGAAAGAATACCCAATGGAAATTCCCGAATTATAACCACGGCCATAATTGTTATAGCCGTACCCGTAATTTCCGTAAGAATTGCCGAAGCTCAACGTGACCCCGGAGCGCCCATAGGACCGCTGGTTACGGGAATAGTGTCGATTAGTCCGACGATGATCGCGGCGATTGTCCCGATAGTGGCGATCGGCCCGTCTGTGATCTCGGCGGTTGTCACGATAGCTTTGTCGGTTGTGCTGGCGATTACGGGTGTTGTGATCCCGGTTGTGATTTCGCTGATCGGCATGTTGGTTGTTCTGATTGCGATGGTTTTGTCGATTTACATGGTTATTACCATTGCGGTTATGATCGCGGTTGCGAACGTTTTGGTTGCTATTGCGGTTGTGGTTCCGATTACGCACATTCTGGTTAGCACTGCGATTATGATCGCGATTGCGCGCATGCTGGTTGCCATTCTGGTTCGGGCTACGCGCATGTTGCGTGCCGTTGCGATTACGGTCGCGGCTTTGGCGGTTCACATTCCCATTTCGAGTTTGATGGCCATTGCCGCGATTGGCTTGCCGATTTTGATGTCGGTTGCCTTGTTCAGCCCTTTGGATTGGCTGGGTGCGCGCAGGTGGGGGAGCAGTTCGCCGGGGCGCTTGAGCTCTGTCCGGGCGGCGATGAGACTCTCTGGCTTTGTTTCCAGTTCGGCGCTCGCGTTTGAAATCACGGCGGAATTCCGCTTGCCCTTTTTGGAATTCGGTTGGTCGAGCAGAGTTGCGGCCCGAATTGTCGGCCAATGCCATGTTGGCAGTAAACAAAGTGAGCACAAATAAACTTGCGCTGGCTAGAATTGGAGTACGCATGGAATTCCTCCTTGGTTGCAATATATCATTAACCATATCAACTGCAATCTGAAGGCAAGCTGAACAAATGGTTCAGACGGTTTCAGTCATAGAGTTTATAAAATATGTCGGCATCCGAACCCGCCATCGATCTTGAGCATCTGCATCAATATACCGGCGATGACCTCAATCTGGAAAAAGAGATCTATTCGCTGTTCCGCGAGCAAGTCCGGATGTGGTTGCGAATGCTGGTAGCAGATGCAGACAATGAGGCATGGTCTTCGGCGGCACATTCGCTAAAGGGCAGTGCGCGCGGGCTAGGGGCGCACAAATTAGCGGCGGCCTGTGAAACCGCCGAAGCGGTTATTCTCTCTGGTCAAGCGGCCCGTGCTGTGGCGGCAACCGAAGTTCGGACACAGGTGGATCAGGTGACCCACTTTATCGACAAGCGTTTGTACAAAATGCAAATTCAGGATTTGCGCAAACCATCCCAAGCTTCAAATTCGTAAGCAATGCATTGCTCGATCATGGTCCGCCAGACTGGTTCGGCAATTTTGGGTGAAAGACCCTCATTGGCCGCAGCAGCCAACACTTTGCGGATCACATCCTCGACTCTGGCTTCATCACGAACCACGGCGCGGCTGTCTTTAATGCGGGCCGCTGCATCCATATAACTTTGGCGCTCTTTGATCAGTTTGACCAACAGACGATCCAGTCGGTCAATTTCATAGCGAACTTCGCTCATTTCGGAACATTCTGGCCCGGTGTGTTGGCGAGAATCGGATTGATAGGTGGTCATGGAATATCCAGCGATTAGAATTTGAGGCGAACCTATACAATTCGTTTTGCCTGACAAGAGCCAAACCGATCTGACGTGCCCAAGAGACGCACCTTGAGATGTCTTGTGTTTGCGTCATTTGACGCTACATGATGGGTATCAAATCAAGCAGGCCGGGTTTGAAATTCAGGTTCGATCTGCCAAAGGACGGAACTATGAGCAACTCCCCATCTGTAATTTCGCAAAACCCCGGCGAACACCACGAAACCGATGTGATCATTGTCGGGGCCGGTCCGGTCGGGCTGTTTGCCGTGTTTGAGCTTGGATTGCTCGATTTGAAATGTCATTTGGTTGACATACTAGATCGGCCGGGCGGGCAGTGCGCCGAGCTGTACCCTGAAAAGCCGATTTATGACATTCCGGGCTCGCCCTTGGTCAGCGGGCAGGGACTGACCGATAATTTGCTGGCGCAGATCAAGCCGTTCGGTGCGAAATACCATTTAGCTGAAATGGCCACCGCCTTGGAAAAAACCGATGCGGGCAAATGGAGGCTGACGACAGATCTGGGTACTACGATTGAGGCCCCCGTGGTGGTGATTGCGGCGGGCGGGGGTTCGTTTCAACCCAAAAAACCGCCCATTCCAGATATCGCGAAATATGAAGGTAGCAGTGTGTTTTATGCGGTGCGCGAGATGGAACAGTTTCGCGGCAAAAACATTCTGATTGCTGGTGGCGGTGATTCTGCGCTGGATTGGGCGTTGAACTTGCATGACATCGCTGGTTCGCTGGCACTGATCCACCGGCGGCCTGACTTCCGAGCCGCACCGGACAGTGTCAATAAAATGCGCGAATTGGTGACCACCGGAAAAATGGAATTGATTGTCGGGCAAGTCGGACAATTGCATGGGGATGATGGCCAGCTTTCGTCTGTGACCATCAAAACTAAAGAAGGCGAATTCAGTCGGGACGTGGATTGCCTGTTACCGTTTTTTGGTCTGACCATGAAACTGGGACCGGTCGCTGAATTTGGCTTGAACTTGCATGAGAACCTGATCCCGGTGGATACAGAAAAATTCGAAACATCAGAGCCAAGTGTATTTGCCATTGGCGATATCAATTCCTATCCCGGTAAATTGAAATTGATCTTGTCGGGTTTTCACGAAGCCGCCTTGATGTCCCAGCAAGCTTTTCGAATTTGCCGACCTGACGAAAAACTGCGCTTCCAGTACACAACTTCATCGACGAATTTGCAGAAAAAACTGGGCGTGAGATAAGAAAGTAGATTTGATCGCGTGCCGCTGGAATTGAAAGACACATGAGCCAAACAGACGACAATAAAATTATTCTGAAGGTGACGACTCAGAGCGGGGAAAAGCACGAATTGATCGCGCTGGACGGTTGGCGCGCCATGGAGGTCATTCGCGATTACGGTCTGCCGATTAAAGCAGAGTGCGGCGGTGCCTGTTCGTGCGCGACCTGCCATGTCTATGTCGATGCCAAATGGCAGGACAAACTTTTCCCGCCAACCGAAGAAGAAGAAGACATGCTGGACGAGGCATTTGAAGTGCAGGAAAATTCCAGATTGTCCTGCCAGATCCTGATGTCAGAGGCACTCAGTGGCCTGTCTGTGACCTTGGCCCCCGGCTCAGAGCCGGAGTAAAGAGAGCCAACTTACATCAATTGTAGGCTTTTGAAGCTGATGGTGTTGGTTTTTCCGACAATGATGTGATCGTGCACCCGGATCGATAGTGGCTTACCGGCTGCGATGATTTTCAAAGTCATTTTAATATCTGAACTGGACGGGGTCGGATCGCCGCTTGGGTGGTTATGAACCAGGATCACTGCTGAGGCACCCAACTCTAACGCTCGGCGCATCACTTCGCGCGGATAGACCGGTGTGTGGTCCACCGTTCCCTGATTTTGCTGCTCATCAGCGATCAAATGGTTTTTCTTGTTGAGAAACAGCACCCGGAACTGCTCGCGGGTTTCATGAGCTAGGACAGAGCGACAATAATCATAGAGCGCACTCCACGACGAAATGATATCGCCCTGTAACAGGCTTTCGCGCTGGGCCAGAATGCCAGCCGCTTGAATGATCTTTAGCTCCCGCGCCACGGCTGCGCTAATCCCTGGTATTTCCTGCAATCGGTCCGGGTGCGCCCCCAACACACCGGCAAAATCTCCGAAGGTGGCCAATAGCGATTTGGCCAATGCTTTTACGTCGCGCCGAGGAATGGCCCGAAACAAGATTAGCTCTAGCATTTCATAGTCAGTTAGAGCTTCAGGGCCAGAGTCGGAAAACCGTTGTCGAAGCCGATCACGGTGCCCATGAAAATGGGGCTTTGGGTCGGCAGATCGGGCCATTACAGCGCGGCTGGATTGTGTAAACCAGCCGGGGAAATGGTGAATACCTCTGCCCCATCCGCAGTCACGCCGATGGAGTGTTCAAACTGGGCAGATAGGGATTTATCCCGCGTTACGGCAGTCCAGCCATCCTTAAGGATTTTAACCGCTGGTTTGCCGAGATTCAGCATTGGTTCAATCGTAAAGAACATACCTTCTTTTAGCACCGTTCCCAAGCCGCGCTGGCCATAGTGCAGCACATTTGGGTTGTCGTGAAACACTCGGCCCAGTCCGTGACCACAAAAATCGCGGACAACGCCGCAACGCTCGCCTTCTGCGTATTCCTGAATGGCTGCGCCAATGTCGCCCAATGTCGCGCCGGGTTTAACTTCGGCAATTCCGCGATTGATCGCTTCAAAGGTGACATCAATCAGGCGTCGAGCATTACGTTTTACGTCACCTACCGCAAACATCCTGGAAGTGTCGCCATGCCAACCGTCTAAAATCAGAGTCACATCAATATTGATGATGTCGCCATTTTTGAGCAGTTTGTCCGAGGGAATACCGTGGCACACCACATGGTTGGACGAAATGCACAAGGTTTTGGGATAGCCGCGATAAAACAGGCAAGCCGGTAGCGAGCCATTGTCCAACATGAATTCCCGAGCCAGTCGATCCAACCGGTCGGTTTCAACACCCGGTTCGATCAGCGGGACCAGCATGTCCAGACATTCAGCCGCCAGCTTTCCGGCCGCCCGCATGCCCGCGAAATCTTCCTTTGAGTGGATGCGGATTGTATCGCTGCGCCCGTCGGGAGCTAATTCTGCCTCGGTATACATGGGTCGGTTCTACTCGTTTTTTATCGTTAATGCGGCGGCTACAGATGATTGTACCTGATAATGTTCTGCCAATTCCTTACTCATACGCGCTGGGCGGCCATTGTCCAGATTGATACAGATCAGTTTCCACAAGGCACGAAAAATGGTTGCCCCATTATCGACCCGCCTGATCTGGTAACGACGCTCAGCCCGCAGCCGTCCGTCTGAGGCGGTAATCCATACGGCGACATCCAATTCATCGCCCTGATAGGCCGCTTGTAAATAGTCAGTTTCCGAGCGGATTACCGCCATGCCGCGCCGTGCCTTGGCGCAATCTTCAGGATCGAGGCCAAAGCTGTTCCAGTGCGCCCAAGCCGTTTCATCCAGCCACGTATTGTAAACTGCATTATTGACATGCCCAAACATATCGATGTGTTTTGGTTCGGCTCGCACCCGGTGTACAAAGGGTGCAGGCAGGTCCCATTTTAAATTCGCACTCATGTCAAAACTACCGGTATTGCGTGATTAATCCTGATTTCTTCGGGTGTGATGTGGCAAACTTGGGCCATGACTTCAACCCCGGCTTGGTTGGCTTGGGTCAATTTGCTTGCATATTCGGGATCAATATCCTGAGCCGGGCGCACTTCCCTACAATCTGAACGCTGCACCACGTACAATTGTACGGCGCGGGCGCCAGCGCGCACTTGATCGCTTAGTTCATCAAGATGCTTGGCACCGCGTTTGGTCACACTGTCCGGAAATTCAGCGAGGCCTTCGGTGCGTGAAAGGGTGACGCTTTTCACTTCGACAAAGCAGGGTGGGCGGCCTTCCTCTTCCAGCAAAAAATCAATACGGCTGTTTTTCCCGTATTTGACTTCACGCCGGATGTGAGCATATCCGGTCAGCTCCAGTATTTTACCAGCCCGAATAGCTTCCTCAGCCAATTTATTGGCCAAATGAGTGTTCACGCCAACCCAGCTGGTGCCTAGATCAATCAGTTCCAAAGTCATTTGCAGTTTTCGTTTCGGGTTTTGGCTATCGGATAGCAAAACTGCATTGCTCGGCGCGGCCAGTCCCAACATCGAGCCGGGATTGGCGCAATGCGCGGTGATCACTGTACCATCCGGCATCTCAATGTCGGCCAGAAAGCGTTTATAGCGTTTGAGCAGAACACCGGGCAATAACGGCGGATCATACTTCATGGGCGGCCTCCGGTATTGGAAATAGCACAGTGGTGTCTCCTCTCTGCCAAGGGGTATATTTGTGCATGGTCATTACAAAGGAATTTGTCGCCAGCCAATAGGCCAGCCAATCGCGTAGTTTTTGCGGTGCGGTTTGCTCAAACCATTCCCGATCCACGCCGGCAAATTGCCGCACAAACGGGAAGATGGCCAGATCGGCCAAAGATGGTGTTGAGCCAAACAAAAATTGTTGGCTTGTGAGCAACTCGCTCAGTTCAGTTAGAAATTTGAACCCCTCAGCCCGGTGATCGACCGAACCAACCGGTTCATAACGGTTTGGGTATTTGTACCGATCCAGATGGGTTTTGAATGGCCCGTCATTGCGTTCGATCAGCTGCAGCATTGTATCCAAGGTTGAATTGGCTGGTTGCAACAAACCCTGCGGGTCATTCTTGTCCAAGGGCCACAACATGATTTGTAGGCTTTGTTCAATCGGTTCGGAGCCTGGAAAATCCAATACCGGGACCGTCGCTTTGGGGCTAAGGGCCAGTAATTCTTGTGGTTTAGATTTTAAGGAAACTTCGCGCAATTCCACGGTTTGACTGGCCGCCAGCAAGCCCAGCCTGGCCCGCATGGCATAGGGGCAGCGTCGAAACGAATAGAGCGTAGGAAGGGCGCTAGATGGTGCCACAGGTGAGGTTCTCCGATTGTCAAACAGATATAGCGCAAACCGGGCACGGACAAAACTACTCAATAATTGCTTTTGAGCGCTTTTTTTCGTTTGCATCGGGGCAATAATATGTATCTTGCGCGCATGCAGTCACGAACAAGCGGGCGTGGCGGAATTGGTAGACGCACAGGACTTAAAATCCTGAGATCTAATAGATCGTGGGGGTTCGATTCCCCCCGCCCGCACCATTTTTTCTTGTCCTATCGCGACGCCAAGGCTCGCTACTTGAGGACAGGTTTGGTTCGAGGTTAGTTCTCTCACCCGCACCAACTTGCCACACTTTGGATACAAAACAGGAATGGGATTCCGTTTTCGCTATACAGCAGAGTGTATTCCCAGTTCGTAATGTTCTCAGGAATAGAAAAAGGAGGCATTAGATTTTTCTAAATGCCTTGAGTCATGCCCCGAAAATAATGCGAAGTCTAAATCATAGACGTCTTGCTAGTCGTGACCAACACCGGCGTTGCACCAGTTGGGCGGTGACATTCCTGCGGGGTCTGCTGGATGCGGAAACAGTATAAATTCGTCAAATTCTACCACTCTTGGTGCGCCGTCCATTTTACTCAATCCAGCTTGTATCTCGGTGATGATCGACACGGGAAGTTCCAACAAATGTTCGCCAGATCTTGATGTTTGCTGAGAGTTAAAAGTTTTTCCGGGCTGTGCCTTCATCTCTATATGGCCGCCTAACAACCAATTTACGTTGTACGTGTTGGCAAAAATATGTACGCGGTCAATAGATGATTTGAATTCTTGCATCTTGCTACATTGGAAATAAAGCCGACCGGGATAGACTACATCTCCGCTAAAAAGAATGCCCGTTGTTTTATCAAACACCATGGCATGTGACGCATGATGCCCCGGTGTCGGTAGCAATTCAATTTCACGATTTCCAAGGTCAAATATCACCGTTTGCGTAGGCCAGTCGGTTATGCCGAAAAAGGCAGAAACCTCTTCGGGTGAGTGGCCAATCACGACTGTATTTGGCCTGTCTTCAAAGCCCGAATCACCACCAATATGATCACCATGGCCATGTGTGTGCATAACGATAAGCGAGAGAGTATCTCGTCCAGTTTTCGTCAACCAGTTTTTAATCTGTACATCAATTTCGGCCCGGAGGTTAACGCCCTTTACGCCCGTATCAATTAGAAGTGCCTTTTCATCGCCGAATATCAGATACATGAATGGGGCTTCGAAGGTTGTCCTGAGGGATTGGCGAATTACCAGAGTATTTGCATCAATCTGCTGCACATGAAATGCTGGCTCGTTCACATTTTCACCATTATTCCAAGGTTGAGAAAAAAGCGTGGATTGTGAATTATTAGTATCTACTGCTGCACAAGCTGACATAACCGCAAGAGTTATAATGCTGGCAACGAACAGTTTAAAATACTGCATAAGAGATGACCCTTCAGTTGGATTTTGAGTGTGCTAGGTTTTGTGTTTCAACCGCCTCCACGCGGTTCAAAATCGAATTATCGGCAAGTGCATCGATCGCCCGTTCTGCCACCAAGGTCAGATCGCACCCAATTTCATCAAATAAAGCACTAAATGCCCGATCTGCCATCGCAAGGCATGTCCGCAATTGCTTGAATTGCTTTTTACCTTTGGCTGTTAACGTCAGGGTTTTTCTGCGGCCATCTTTTGGATCGGCAATCCGTTTAACAATTTTCATTTCAAGCAATAATTCGATTCGTTGTGTGACAAGTTGGTGTGGTTGGTTGAGTGATTTAGCGATGTCTGCTGCAGAAATTTTGCCTCTCTCGCCAATTATCAAGACGGAAGATACGGACCTTGACGGAAATTCCAAACCCGCATCCAGCAGAAGCTGCTCCCCTTGCTCTACAATCACGTCGGCAAGCCTGCTTAAGAGGTTCGCTACAAAAGCGCCGCGTAATGGATGTGTATCAGTATAGGTGTTTGAAGTCATAGGAGATCTATATATACAATTAATTGTACAATCAACTGTATAAAATATAATGTCAATTGACAATCTCATGTGGACGTCAGGTCCTTCATGCTAAAGTTGGCATGTCAGTTGCTATTTGAAGTCTGCATTGAGGATAAATGCGTCTACAACCAGACGGAGACTAGATGGAATTCCAATGGAGCCTTAAGCCCCGGATTGCGGAGGATGAGGTCTGGCTGGAAAATGATCGACGCGGGAACATGCCTTTTGGGAGCAAGTCTATCAGGATGCAGAGGTCGGGGACTGGCAGGTCAATTGGGCGCTTGGTTTACGCAAAAAAACTTGACGTATTTTGGTAAGTCAGGTTGGGTTGCGCTACTTTTTCCCGCTGAGGAAATGAGTCTGGTCTTCGCGCAGTCGTTCAATCAGGTAATCGAACACCAATCGAATTCGCTTGTTCCGAGCCAGATCATCGTGGGCGACAATCCACAGGTCTTGCATGGTTTCAAAATCAGGCAAGACCTGAACCAGTTCATCACTCCAGCTGGCCTGCACATGGGCCAATGATCCAATGCCATATCCGGCGGCAATGGCCGTTTGGTGGGCATTAAAACTGTTGGAACGGAAAGCGACATTTTTTGGCGATATTGCTATGTCATCCAGCTTTCCGGGCCAGACCAAGCTGTTATCACCGAGTTGGATTGAAACGCCTGTATGGTTGGCCAAGTCGGCAAACGTCTTGGGGATACCATTTTTCTCCAGATAAACTTCTGAAGCATACAAACCAAAGCCGGTGGTGATCACTTTGCGACCAATCAGCGAGTTTTGATTGCCCGGACCCATCCAGCGCAAGGCAATATCCGCTTCGCGGCGGGCCAGATTGGCCATTTGGGAACTGACATCAACCACTAGCCGAATTTCCGGGTATTGCTGGTTGAAATCAAACAAAGCGTCAGGCAACCAGTGATCGCCAATGCCTTGGGTTGCCGACACCGTAACTTCGCCCGCCAACACCTGATCGCGTGCCGCAGAGGAGCGGCCAATGGCTTCGGCTTCACGGTCCATATGGCGTACATGATCCAGCACCCGAACGCCCATTTCGGTGGGAGCCAGTCCGCTGCTGGTTTTTTGCAATAAGGGCGCGCCAATGTTTTGTTCCAGTGCGCTCATCCGCCGACCGACTGTTGGCTGGCTTAAATGCAAGGAGCGCGCTGCGCCCGACAGACTGCCTGATTCAACAACGGCTAGAAAAATTGGGAAGTCAGCCCAGTTTATTTTGGTTTCCATAATGGTTCGTAGTCCCGTAGTGTTGCCCAACTCGTGGAATATGGGGTTGTTCTGGTGATTTTCAATCGTAATTCCGAAGATATCCACATTTTCGCATAGTCGTTATACGATAATAGTGAACATTGTTCACTTTTCTAACCGACCAAAAGTTCCTAAGTTCATCTTGTTCAATCCACACAAAAGGAAAACAAAATGTCCTCCCCAAAACTCATCAAAACTATTGCACTTGGTCTTTCAATGTCATTGGCTGGTATTGCCATGGCACCTATGGCTACGGCCGCAGGTGCTGAACCTACATTTGCCTTGAAATCAAATTCAAATGGCAAAATTCGGGCCGGTGCCAACGCCTTTCAAAAAGGTGACTTTTCAAAAGCTGCCTTTTTCCAGAAGGCAGCTTTGAAAAGCGGCCTGTCCAAATCACGTAAAGCGGCGGCCTATACCAATTTATGTGCCGCAGAAGGTGCTCTCGGTAATCTAGAAGCTGCCAAAACGGCTTGTGCATCCGCTTTGGAGCTCAGACCAGATGCTTGGCAAGCTGCCAACAATTCCGGCGTAGTTGAATGGCTGGCTGGCGATCATGAAGCCGCTGCTGTAACATTTGCTTCTGCCGTTGAACTGGCTGGCGAAAAGGGCGCAATTGCCCGGACTAACGCCGTAATGGCCGGAGCCAGCCAATTGGCCAGCGCCAACTAACTTACCCTCAATAATAAAGGCTGCCCCGTCCCCTCGGTATCCAGCCATTACGGGTTTTCAAGAAAGCCCAGACCTTTTCACCCCGTCGCTCTCGCGGCGGGGTGTTTTTTATGCAATTAGCCAATCTGGTTTAACAAACGGCAGGTCCAGATCGCGGGCCACGGCGGCGTGGGTGATTTCGCCTTCGGCCACGTTCAGGCCCAACGCAAAGCCGGGATCGCTGTTCAGGGCTTTGCGCACGCCTTGATTAACCAGTCGTTTCAAATAGGGCAGGGTCGATTTGACCAACGCAAAGGTTGAGGTGCGCGAAACCGCGCCGGGCATATTAGCCACGCAATAATGGACAATGCCGTCCACTTCAAAGGTCGGGTCATCATGGGTCGTGGCATGAGAGGTCTCAAAACAACCGCCCTGATCTATGGCAATGTCAACCAATACGGCACCGGGTTTCATGGTCCGAACCATTTCGCGGGTAACCAGTTTGGGCGCGGCCGCGCCGGGCACCAAAACGGCACCAATAATCAGATCGGCTTCCATGCAGGCGTTGGCTACGGCGCGTTTGGTTGAATACTCGGTTTTCAGGCGTCCACCATAGACCATGTCCAATTCGTTTAGACGCTCATCTGAGATGTCAAAAATGGTTACATCGGCCCGCAAGCCCATGGCCATTTGGGCGGCGTGGGTGCCAGAGACACCGCCACCCAAAATCACCACCTTGCCCGGTGCAACGCCCGGAACCCCGCCCAGCAGGACACCGCGACCGCCTTTTTCGCGCTCCAGGCAATTGGCCCCGACATGGATCGACATACGACCGGCCACTTCGGACATGGGTTGCAATAGCGGCAGCCCGCCACCCGGACCAACGATGGTTTCATAGGCAATCGCCGTGCAGCCGCTTTTACGAAGACCTTGCGCTTGGTCCTTATCGGCAGCCAAGTGCAAATATGTGAACAAAGTTTGATCTGGCCGCAGCATTTCGTATTCGGATTTTTGCGGCTCCTTGACCTTCACGATCAGTTCGGACCCGTCAAAAACCGCTTTGGCATTTGGCGCGATGTCACAGCCTACCGCTTGATAATCGGCATCTTCAAACCCAACCCCGGCACCCGCCTCGGTTTCAACCAGAACCTGATGACCGCTTTCGGTCAGATCAGCCGCCGCATCCGGGGTCAGGCTAACCCGGTATTCGTGGGTTTTAATCTCTTTGGGGATGCCGATGTGCATGGGAGGTCTCCATTTGGGAAAATTCGAACAATCAAGACGCAAGAATACGGCAATTCTTAGCGAATGTTCTTGCGTATTACGCGTAAATTTACTGTATATTGCAATAAATCAGCGCAAAAATGCTATTCATCGGGAGATACTTCAATGCAATTAGACGAGCGAGATATGGCGATTCTGGATCGCTTACAGGCCAAGGGGCGGATGGCCAATGCCGACTTGGCCCAAGAGGTTGGCTTGTCAGCTTCGGCCTGCCATCGGCGCGTACGGTCACTGGAAGATGCCGGGATTATATCAGGGTATGTGGCGCTTTTGAGTGAGGAAAAACTGGGGCGTTCTTCTTCGGTTTTTGTACAAGTTACATTGGACAATCAGCAGCGCGAGAACTTAAGCCGGTTCGAAGCCGCAGTTTCGAAATGTGATGAGATCATGGAATGTTTTTTGATGACCGGGGAGGCCGATTATCTGTTGCGGGTCTGCGTGCGTGATACCTCTGATTATGAACGATTGCACCATGATGTGTTGACCCGCTTGCCGGATGTGACCCGGGTGGTCTCCAACTATGCCATTCGCAAAGTGTTTCGCCGCACTGCCTTGCCGCTGGCTGATACAAAAGGTACTGAGCAGGCATGAGCAATGATCAGACTATCAATTTGACCCAATTGGGTGGGCAAACCGAATTGCCAGCTTCACCGGACGAGGCAAAACTGGAACGCGTACCTAATCCGCACAAGGGTGATGTTTACCTGGTTCGCTTTGCCGCGCCGGAATTTACCAGCCTATGCCCGGTCACCGGACAGCCCGATTTTGCCCATTTGGTCATCGACTATGTACCCAATGACTATCTGGTCGAAAGCAAATCCTTGAAGCTTTTCTTAGGGTCATTTCGCAATCACGGCGCGTTTCACGAAGACTGCACACTGGCCATCGGCAAACGGATTGTCGAAGCACTGGACCCCAAATGGCTGCGGATCGGCGGCTATTGGTACCCCAGAGGCGGTATTCCAATTGATGTGTTCTGGCAAACCGGCACTCCGCCTAAAGGCTTGTGGCTACCAGATCAAGGTGTGTCTGGGTATCGGGGACGAGGGTAAGCATTACCAATTTATGGCAGAGCAAATTTTTAAGTCTCAGATTGGTCTAAAACTACTTGCCTAGTCTCTTCATAGATTAGTTCAAGCTTTTCCCATATTCCTTTAATCGTAACAACTATGTCTGCCGATATGTCCTCTGGTCTGCCTTTTGGGTCGGCATTGTTAGCGATTGAATATCCGCATTCTGAAGCTTGAGCTATCGCGGAACTTAAAGCGGTTAGAGTTGTTTTGTTGAGAATTACGCTATGTTTAGTTCTATATTCGATGAGTAATTCTTCGATTTCTTCGGTTTTGGTTGCCATGATTTCGTATGCTTCATAGATATCCATATCTGGCGAAGATCGCCTTGGAATAATATTTTGGTATAAAGCTGTAAACTCTGATGCTGCCTCATACTGTTTTTGGAAAAGAAATTCAGATTTTCTCAATTTTATTTTGTAGCTTTCAAGGTCTGTTTGTAAACCTGATTTCAGTTTCTCAATAATGCGATTACCAAGTAAGTCTCCAATCCATTTTGAGATACCCAAAAAGAGAACCGCTGCTCCGCCCATTGAAAGCAATATTATTGCTGCAAGTTTTCCTATTTCTTCCAAAATCATTCTGAATAATTCCCTATAATAAAATTTGCCTTATCACTTCACCCCGCCAACCGTTCAAACTCAATCACAACCCGATGCCCTGTGGCTTTGGCAAAGCGTTGCAATGTCCTTGTTGAAGGCTTTTCTTTGCCACCTTCTAGCCTAGCGATATAGGCTTGGGATGTTCCCATTTTTTTGGCGAGTTCCGCTTGGGTGAGGCCGGCTGTGCTGCGAGCGCTGATGAACAATTGGGCGAGCGCAAACTCTTCATCCAAAGCGTCAAACTCTCGGACATAGGCCGGGTCTTTACGCCATTTTTCAAAGACGCCGCCCACTGGAATGGTTTTGGTGATTTTGGTCATGATACCTCCTTTGCCCGTTGTCGGGCTAAATCCAATTCACGGCGTGGAGTCTTTTGGCGCTTTTTGGTGAAAACGCGCACGACTATAATCCTTCTCCCAACTGCCGTCACATAAATGGAACGGGCAATCGTATCTCGGCCTTTCATCCGCATTTCCCAAAGCTTGCCTTCGAGATGCTTGATGTAAGGCTCATGAACACGGCTCAGGCCGTTGGCCTCTATCAACCTGACAATATGCTCAAACTTTGCCCTGATCTCATTTGGCTGCGCTTGCATCTCATCAAGAACAGTTTGATCGAGAAATTCTATGGACCACATGGTTGGGTTATTCCATAAAAAGCATAAATTGTCAAATTTGGTTTTGTACAGTAAAAACTGGACCCTGGCTCAAGGCCGGGGACCGATAATGCTTGAGCGGTACAACCCAGTACCCAGCACTTTCCTGTTCAGATTTCCCGCAATTCCCGCGCATAATTCTGCCAGTTGCTTACATAATGCTCGGCCGAGGCGGTTAGCATTTCGGCCATCTCGGTGCTGACTTCGCGAATGATTTTTCCGGGGGCGCCGACGACCATGGAATTGTCGGGGATTTGTTTACCTTCGGTGATCAGGGCGTGAGCGCCGATCAGGCAGTTTTTGCCAATGACCGCGCCATTTAGCACTGTTGCACCAATGCCAATCAGCGAATTGTCGCCAATGGTACAGCCGTGCAGCATGGCCTTGTGGCCGACGGTGACGCCTTTACCGACGGTCATCGGAAATCCAGCATCGGAGTGCAACACCGTGCCATCTTGGATGTTGGAGTTTTCGCCAATGGTCAGGCGGTCCATATCACCGCGCGCCACTACGCCAAACCAGAGCGAAGCGTTCGTATGCAGCGTTACCCGGCCAATGACTTGTGCATCAGGCGCAATCCAGTACTTGCCGTCTTCGGGCAAGTCGGGTCGTAAATCACCAAGTGCATAAACCGGCAAAGGACTATTCCAGATCCATGGCTAAAATAGCCACATCCAGATTATAGGAAATATCACTTGGGTCTTCATCATCCTTGAACAATATGCCCAAAAATTCATCGCCAACATAGGCTTCTACGGAATCATCTTTTTTTCCGCGTCGGCGCAAAACCAGTGACGGGTTTAACCGTTTACATAAATGAACTTGAAGTTTTTGAATTTCCTCATCAGTCATTGCCGTCTCTCGCCTTTTCTATTCTTCCGTTTGAGAATCACTTCTGTCCGGCAAAATAGCCAGAGCGGCGGAGTTCTTCAATCAGTATCCAGCACCTGGTTCATGCTTTTTGCCGGTTCGGGACAACAATCACCTACAGGTTTGGCTGGGACACCGGCCACGGTGCAGCGTGAGGGGACGGGTTTGAGAACCACAGAGCCAGCCGCAATGCGAGCATAGTCACCGACTTCGATATTGCCCAACACTTTCGCGCCAGCCCCGATCAATACGCCATCGCCAATTTTCGGGTGACGATCTTCTTCCTGCGCGCCGGTGCCGCCCAAGGTCACGCTGTGCAACATGGAAACATCATTGCCAACGCGGGCCGTAGCACCGATTACGATGCTGGTGGCGTGGTCAATCATAATGCCATGGCCAATATGGGCCGCCGGGTGAATATCAACCCCGAACAGTTCCGAAATACGTGATTGGAAATGGTAAGCCAGAGTCTGGCGACCTTCTTCCCACAGGAAATGCGCCACTCGATAGCCTTGCAGGGCTTGAAAGCCCTTGAAGAACAAAAATGGTTGTAAATATCCGTGACACGCTGCATCGCGCGTTTCAAAGGCGATGGCGTCGGCGGCGGCCTGTTCTAGGATTTTTGGTTTTGCGGCAAAGGCTTGGCTGCATACTTCGCGGACTTGCATCTGGTTCAAATTGGAATCACCAATTTTATTGGCCAGAATATACGACAACGCATCGGCAATATTGTCGTGGTTGAGAATGACCGCATGCAGCATAGAGGCCAATGTCGGCTCGCTGGCAGCCGCACCGGCAGCTTCCAAGCGCAGACGTGGCCAGACAGAACTCTCATCGCCTTGATTTTTTATGTCAATTACATTGCTCATGGTCGGTTTCCTTTGCGTACAGTCTTCAACATATAGGCAATGGCCTTGGCCATTTCCAGTGCGGAGGCATTTTACCCAATTATGCTTTTCGCCAAAGCGCGCGAGCTTTTTCCAAAGCCTGTTGTTTTTTATGGGTCACGATCACTACGCGGCGCTTATGGGCGACCCGCGCACGGGCCAGCAACACAAAGGCTGATGGCGCAAAGATCAGTGCCAAAATGGCGGAGCCCGTAACACCACCGGCAATCGCCGTGGCCAATGGTCCCCAGAAACTGTCACCAAACATCAAAAGCGGGATAAAGCCGCCAATGGTGGTCAGGGTCGTTGCCACAATATGTCTTGTGGCATCAATCACCGTCTCGCGGGTGGCGATCGGGTCTCCGGCTTTGGCTTTTTCATCGGCTTTTAGCGCGGTTAGCACCACAATGCTGCCATTGATCGATAAACCGACCAACCCCATAATGCCGACAATGCCCATAAAGCCCATACTTTGGCCAAACATCCAGATCGAAAATAGCGCCAGTCCGATCGATAAGATACCGCTAGCGCCAACGATTCCAGCATAGGAAAATGAGTTGAAAGCCAGCACAACCGCACCAATCATCAGGATCAGTAGGGGCAGGGCAGTAGCAAGCAGTGAGCCCACCGCATCCCCTTGATTGGCGGCATCACCACCAATGGTCATTTTGTATCCATGGGGTAGGGTAAAATCAGTTTGGTCCAGTCGAGCTTCAAAATCCCGCAACACGGTGGAGGGCAGCGTGAACGGCTCCAGATAGGCCAATATCCCATTATATCGTTCGCCATCTTCATGCGGGATCAGGGCGATTTTGGGGATCAGCTTCATCTTTCCCAAGGCACCAGGAACAGTGCCGCCACCTGCCGATGCCAGCGGCATGGAAAGCGCGCTATTCAAGGATGCGCGCTGGCTTGGGTCAATTTGTATCCGGACCGGGATGCGCTCCAGACCTTCCTGCACGCTACCGGCAGAGATGCCTTCAAATTGTGTATTCAGGTGAGCTGCCAATTGCGTAAGGGCCAGACCAGCCCGTCCAGTGGCGGTTTCGTCGGCATCCAATGAGGCCACGACTTGTCCCATTTGCAATTCTGCAACGGTGTAGGTAACGCCCGGCGTTGCAGCCAATACGGCGCGCATTTCCTGGCCCAATCGATTCAGTTCTGCAAAGTTTGGCCCTTTGACGATCAATTCAATCGGGGCGTTGGCGGGTGGGCCTTGCTCGAAGGGTAAAGCCAATATCCGGGCATCGGGGAATGTGCTGCGTAGCAGGGGCTGCATTTTTACCACAATGCGTCTTGTATCATCGGCCGAGCGGGTTTCGACAAACCCGTTGGCCAGATTGGTGGTCACCGCACCGGATGAAAATACGTTGTAAAACACTTTGGGGGCGGCGCTTCCCATTACCCATGTGATATTCTTTACCCCATCTTCGGCGGCGAGAAATTGACGAATTTCTTCTGCCCTCTGGCGGGTGTTTTCCAATGAACTGTCAGCTGACATGGTCAACTGGATTTGGAACATGTCACGATCCACAGGCGGAAAGAACTGCATGGGTAACGTAGTTGCCGCAAAGAAACCGGCTGCGGGTACAATAAAACTGGCAATCAGACCAACCCATGGCCGGGAAATGATCAGATCCAGTACATTGCGATACCCGGCTGTAAGCCAGCCGATGCGAAGACCACGGCTCCAGAACTGATAGGGTTTGTCCGGGTCGGGTTCCTTGTCGAACCAGGCTGAAAACGCCGGGATCAAGGTAAAGGCCAGCACAAAGCTGGAGCCAACGGCAAAGATAACAGAAACCCCCATCATACCGACAAATTCACCGGCTCCACCTGACATCAAGGCAATCGGTGCAAAGGCAAGCATGGTGGTCAAGGTCGAAGCCAACAAAGGCGCAAACAAATGACGGAAGGTTTTTCGGATCGCTTCATTGGGCCCGGCCCCCCGGCGGCGCATCAAGCCATATTCATCAACCATCACGATGGCGGTATCAATCAATAAACCCAGCGCAATCACAATGCCGGTCACCGACATTTGGTGCAAGGGTGAACCCATCACCTTGAACAAGGTAACCGTCATGAAAATGGTCAGTGGCAAGGCCGAACCCACAATAATGGCGGCGCGCCAACCCAGGATCAAGAACGAGAAGATGAACACCAAGATGGCTGAAAATACTAAGTTAAGAAACAACCCTTCCAGACGATCCGCCACATAGTGTTCTTGTTGAAAAATGGCTTCCAGTTTGATGCTGGTTGGCAAGTCGGCACGAAATTCATCAATGATTACAAATGCTTTATTGTCCCACAAATCAACCCGCTGGTTGGGCGTGATGTAGGCAGAAAACAAAATAACTCGTTGGCCATTGCGAAACGCCATGGCGCTTTCCGGCTGTTTGTAGGTTTTGCTGATTTTGGCAATGTCGCCCAACCGGGTCGCCGTACCATCGGCATATTCGCGCACTGGAATTTCCCTGACCCGCTCAATGCCAGTTAGTTCCCCAGCCACTTCCAGCGATAACAAATTGGTCGATGTGCGAATTTGTCCAGCCGGAGTTTTCACATCGGCTGCCCGTAAAATATTGGCCAGCGCGGTGGGATCAAGCCCCATCGCCTGCAAGCGGTCCAGATCAACATCAACCCGGATCTCAGGCTCTACTGTGCCATAGATGGTTGTCTCTTCGGTACCCGGCAGGTTTTTGAATTTCAGTTGTAAATCGCGAGCAAGACGACCGATCAACTCCATGTTGTTTTCGAAATCAGTTTCCATGGAAAACGCCAGAATCAGCGTATCCGCACCGATATGTTGGCGCCGCAAATCAGGCGTACCGGCATCAGGTGGCAATAACAAAGTGCCTTTGTTTAACTGCTCGCGAACTTGCGTCCACACCGGTTCAACCTGTTTGCCGGTAAATTCTTCTTTTAGTTCAACGCTAATAATGGACACGCCATTTTTTGAGGTTGATCCGGTATCTCTGATCTCGAAAAGTTCTTTGATGGCGTTTTCAAGCGGGTCAGTCACCAGTGCCTCAACCCGTTCGGCCGATGCACCCGGATAATTGGTAATGATCAACGCAAAGCGTTCGGACAGGGTTGGGTCTTCCTGCCGGCCCAAGGTGAGCAGTGCGCCAATACCAGAGGCAATAATCAGAAAAACCGTAAGAATCGCCAGCCGTGGATTTTTATAAAATAGCTCACTCATTGCCGCTACCCGTCATGGGCAGTACACGCATGCCAACCGAGGTGTTTTGTCCGGCGGCGCGCAAAATCATACTCCCGTTTTTAATTGGGCCACGCACGTAAACTTCACGCTCGCCAGCATGAATGATTTCAACCGGAACCGGTGACAGGATATAGGCTTGGTCATCTTTTTGGGGAAGCAAAGTGTAGAGGGACCACAATCCGCGATTTCCTTCCCGCAAGGCGGATATAGGGACGAGGAAACCCCGTTGCAGCAATTGATCCTGCAACTGAATTCTGGCGGATTGCCCTGAAACGGGTTTGGCTCCTTCGCCGGTAAAATTAAAAATGGTATCAACCGTTTGCGTGACCGGGTTCACCACATTGGTCGAACGGCGCATTTTGGCTTGGATTACGCCATGGCCAATATTTACCTGCACCAGATCTCCTAGTGCCAATGAACTGGCTATGTTGACCGGCAGGCCGACTTTTAACTCCAGATGTTCGCTTTCAACCAGCTCCAGAACTGCCGCGCCCGGTCCGGCAATGGTACCTTCATCCATATGGCGCGCAGTGATCGTGCCATCATAGGGGGCAATAATGTGCGAAAGCGAGAGGCGGGCCAAAATGGCATTGGCTTGGGCTTTGGCGGCTCCCAGTGCAGCATCTGCACTGGCTTGGTTGGCCAGAAATTCTTCTAGTCTTTGCGAGGAAATATGCCCCGAATTAGCCAATGATTGTTGACGTTTTGCCGTGGCGGCAGAGATGTTCAAGGCGGCTTGCGACTGGGCGCTGATGGCTTTGGCCGCAGCCAGATCAGCACTTTGGGCGGTGGTGTTCAAACTAGCCAGCCGGTCGCCTTTTTTGACAAAATCTCCGGTATCCACATAAACCCGCTTGATTAGGCCGCTACGCTCAAATCCAAGATGGCTTTGACGTCGGGCTGAAATCGTACCGGGCCAGGTTGATGATATTTCGAGATGGTCCTGCATCTGCACCCGTAAGATGGGCACCGGCACCGGGCTGGCATCTGGGGCTTCATCAACTGCGTCGGCGCGCCAAGATATGGCAGCGATCAAAATGAGCCCCAGTAAGGTCAGGGCAATCAAGGCAAGGCGGGCGTTGGTCATCTCATCAAATCCAGGTTTTTCTTGGCGATCATGATTCTGATCTTGGACGGTAATATAGGCAATAGTTTGGAGTATAAAAGTGAACGCTGTTCACTTTTTTGTATATCCCTCATGCATTTATCGCGATGCACAGCTTATTACTTGGTTGTGCAGAGTCCTTTGATCATGAAATCAATATGAAAATTGATCATTTCATCATTGGAGTAATTCTCTGTGCCATCAACGCCTGCTCCCAGTTCATGAACCTGAATTAACAGACTGGTCAGGCCATGAACGGCCGCCCAGATTGATTTGCCGGCCAGTGAAATATCTACCGGGGAAAATTCACCGGTTTCAACGCCCATGGCGATCAGTGCTTCAAGCTGTGCGGCAGCTTGATTGCCGAAAGTGCCCACATCTTGCGGCAGATGATCTGACCAACTTGAATAGGCCATCAAATAGGTGCCGGGATTTTCCAGTGCCGTATCAATATAGGCCCGTGCCGTCGCTCGGCAGATCATGACGGCGCTGCCACCGCCAGAGGTGGCTTGTTCAATCCGCGAGACAAGACGCTCGAAAAAGGACTCGCGCACCGCATTAAACACATCGGCTTTTGAGCCAAAATACTTGTAGAGAGCTGCCGGTGAATAATCGGTTTCTTCGGCCAGACGACGCATGGAAACCGCAATTTCCCCTTCGCGTGCAAAAATCTTTTCTGCCGCTGAAATAATCGAGCCGCGCACGCGTTCATGGCGGCGCTCGGCCGGGCTTTTGCTGACCTGTTCACAACAAGTGGGTTCAATACTCATAACAGTCCTTGCAATGTCAGGATAAAACACGTTTCAGTATAGGCTGGGCGGAACACATCCGTCAAAAGTCAATTTGCTGGATTGCGACTATGGTAGAATTCCCGGAACCGCCAGAATTGGCCAAACGTCTAGCCGCATGCACCCCCAGCACGACAGTTCTGGAGTTTTTGAATGTGCGGCGCTCCGTGCCTCTGGCCCTGCTGGGTTCGCCGGGCCCAGATGCAGAGCAATTGGATACTATCCTGCGTTTGGCGGCCAGAGTCCCGGATCATCGGCGCGTGGTGCCTTGGCGGTTCATCGTGTTTGAGGGCGATGCGCGTACACAGGCTGCTGAAGCTATCAAGAAGCGATATTGTGAGTTAAATCCAGATGCCAGCTTGGAAGAGCTGGATATTCAGTCCCGTAAATTCACTTGTTCACCATCCGTAATTGCTTTGGTCAGTTCACCAGATGAAGCCCATAAAACTTCGGTTTGGGAGCAACAATTGACGGTCGGGGCTGTCGGGCAAAACTTGTTATTAGCAGCAAATGCAGCTGGTTTTTCAGCCACTTGGCTAACCTATTGGTATGCGTTTGACCCAATCATTTGCCAGACCTTCGGGTTGTCGGCGGCTGAGAGAATTGCCGGGTTTTTTCACTTGGGAACCGCATGCGAAGATCCGCTTGAGCGTCCCCGTCCCGATATGGGTGCCATTGTCAGTCGTTGGACCCCAATCGCCTGATCAGTGAATATCGGCACCGCCCCATAGCAAGTTATATGCTTCGCAATGGATCAATAGGCTTTGATAAATATCCAGATCAATATCATCGGGGATGGCGTACTCCTGCGCGCCGGACCGGCTTTGCAAGGGGGCGATACGGATCACGTCCAAGCCTGCATTTTTACCAGTAGCATCAACGATCAAAAGGGGAGACAGGAAGACCTGTAAATCATCAACCCACTTGGTTTTGAACTGCTCATCAAACCGCAAAACCCGGTGTCCGCCTTCCATGACAATCGACCATGTGCCCCGAATCGTCTTTTTCTTTTTGGTAAAAGTCCCGGCTGCAATGACCCGATCACGTTTGGCATAGGCTTCGGCTTCGGCCTGTTTCAAGGCTTCAGCTTCGGTGTCCAATCGTTCCTGTTCCAGTTTGGCCGCATCGCGAGCTGCTTGTTCGGCGGTTGCTTTTTGCGCGGCTTCTGCTCTGGCAATTTCCATGGTCGCTTCCTGCGCGGCCAATTGTGCGTCTGCGGCTTCTTGCGCTTGGCGAACGGCGGTCTCTGCCTGACGCTTTATCCGATCATGCTCGAGCCGTTTGGCCGCCAGTACTTTTGCTTCTGCTTCCATCTGCAAGCGTTCTTGTTCGGCGACTTCTGCTTCTACCCGGCGCTTCTCAGCTTCTGCGGCAGCCAGTTCAGCGGCCTTGGCCGCCACTTGCTCTGCCTCGGCGCGGGTCGCCAGTTCGGCTTGGCTGGGGGCTGCCCCAACCACTAGTGCGGTTTCAGTTGCTTGATCAGACACCTTTTGCTCTGAACAAGCCATCAATAGGCCAGATGAGATGATCACGGCAAAAACAGGCAGGGTAAAACGGGTCATACGTCCTCTCAATTTTGAATTTGAGTGTACAAATGCCAATCGGATTGAAAAAGCAAGCCACGAAATCGTGATTTGAGGGTGTTACAGGTTTGGCTTCCCACCTTCTTTGGTCGAAGTTATGCTCAAACCGACCAGCAAAAACCTAGTTTCGGTTTCTGCTTTGGGGCAATGTTCAACACCGCGAGGCACCGCAAACATATCACCCGGACCCAAATGAATGTTTTGGTCTCGCAATTGAATGACCAACTCGCCTTCGTATACGATGAACAGCTCGTCCTGATCGTCATGTTTATGCCAGTTGGTCGCGCCAATACCCTTGGCTACCTTGAATTGCATGCCATTGGCTTCGGTCAGAACTTTCTGTGACCAATACTCGGTCAGCGCATCCAACTCTGCTGGAATGTTTATTTTGTCATTCATTCAAACGGCCTATTCTCAATCAGATTTTATCCGGATAGACCGGCGCGATATCGGTCGGGATATGGCTGGAAGCAGCAATTACGCTTTTGGCCGCACCGTCCAGAACAGCATAGGTGGCCAGAAACGCTTCCTTCTCTGCTACAGGTTGTTTTGGAAGGCGGGAATTGTGGTTCAGTGTCGCAGGGGCGGGCAGTTTAGCCGCCGCTTGCCATATATTTCCTGATCTGGCGATCTGCGGTTTCGCCGATATTGAACCAAGCCGCATTGTTTTGACTAATTTCAAAGACCAAAAGACTGTCATTCGATCCCATATCGCGGGACAAAACATTGCGGATTTGATCGCTGGTGGTTTGTGCTTTTAGCACCCAAATGCCAGGTATTGGCTGAATCGGTGGACCGAACCCGGCCAAGGTTTCTTCAAACCGGGATTGATCATCTGGCGAGATGCGGGCCATCAGCGCGAACTGGCGCATTTGCGGGCTGGTCTGGTCGTTGTTTGCATCAGGAGAAGTAGGTTTCGAGACAGATGGCTGTTCAGCGATTTTGGCAGTTTGCGGTTGAAATACTTCATCCAGCAAAGAAATATCGCCAGCCGGTTGAAAGCCCTGATCGCGATTGTCAGCCACCATGGTGTTAGGGGCCAAACGGCCTTCCAGCGAAAATTTACGCATTCTTTCCAAGGTGTAAGGTCCATAGACCATGTCTCGCACTTTGATAAACCAGTTCATGTCAAACTTTTCCGCTTGTTTTGAGTTGAAACGTATAGCCCGGATCAGGCATTTTCTGCATTGGGCATTGGTGGGGTAAACTGGATAGCAAACCCACTGGCCAGACGGCGGCTAATCGTGCCACAAAGCGTGCCCACTTTTACCGGCTCGCCCAAGGTAACGTGCTCGGTGCTCTCTACCGCCAATCCAGAGATCGAGATATCAATTGCGCTGGCGACAAAGCGGGTTCCGTCTTTCATTTCAAGATGGACATTTCCGTGGTGCTGGGTCCGAATTTCTGCACGATCATCGTCCAGGCCCAGGCGCTCGGCATTCATCAGCCAGGTTAATTGATCTGCCAACTGGTCCCGCTTTCGAGTGGTGGACTTGATGATGGCCACAAACCCGCCATCTGTCAGCCGTAAAATCTTTCCGTGAATGCGGCCAAGTTCTTCGGTCATCAGAATAACATCTTGACCTAGTGGCGGTTGAAAGTCGGACTGCAAAGACAATCCGCCGGGTGATATATCTTTGATTTCACAAGGGTATTCCCAACCGTTTTCAGCTAAAAACCGACCGCCCATGGCCAATTTTCCACGAGTAAAATGTCGATTTTCAGCGGCCAGCCGAGCCACTACTCGTGCCCGGCGTTTGTCCAGTTTCTCGGGTTGGACTGTCATTTTTTTGAGTTTCGCGGTCATTTTTCCATATCACTTTTTGATTGTGATGCCATTATGACCAATGAGCGTAAATATTTGTTTGACAAACCAGTAATAAATTCGGGCAGAATTTGCCGATGGATCAACTCTGTCGGGCGTTCTTTGCCGGTGTCCGGATCGCCCGGTGGAGCATTTTGCGAGCAAGCTTCGCCGTAACCTTGGTTTTGCTAGAACTGAAACACTTGGAAATGATGATTTTATATCGGGTTTGAACTCCGTAAGTTATTGTTTTTGAGATAAAAATATCATCTATACTTTGATATTCCCAAAATAGACCGAAGTCTATTTCTCGACGATATTGCTTCGGTATTTTGGCCAAGCTTTTCGATTAAACCGGTCTGTTTCTTGCGTGGCAATACTCGAAGAATCAATTGGAGAGTTTTCATGACGCTGGATCGCACAAAAAAATACATCCCGGCATTTATTCTGGGGACAACGGTATTGGCCGGCCTTGCTCTGACCAGCGTGGCGAGAGCCGGTGAATCATGTTGTGAGCAGAAGAAAAATCATGAAATCCGGGTGCCGGGCTTTCGGGTTAACGGGCCGAATTTGTCGATCTCCTCGACCAATATGACCATGAAAAAGGGCGGAAGCACTACGATTACTTCCAATCAGGGATTTATTTCGCAAGGGCAAAGAGCCAATTCCGGTTTCTTTTTCAGCGGTGGCGGCGGTGGTTTCGTATCCGATGGTCCGGTGCCAACCGTGATCAATAATTTGTTGGTCGACGCCGAAGCGCAAACCAAAATCATTACTGAGCAAATCGAGGTGCCCTATACCGAAACGATTATGTCGAGCCGCTGGGTCGAGAGCGTCTATGTACTACAAGCGGTTTGCATGGACGATAGCAGCACCCCGCATCCGGCTTCGCGGTCCGATCCGCACGAGCAAGTCGATCCCAATTTCAACGGCGAATTGTTTCGCTGCATGGCCGGAACCTGGATGCAGGTCACATTGGGCGAATATGGCGGTGGCGACTGGACTGGTGGGCAGTTCAACAATGGTTCAACCATTGTTTGCGCCAAAGGCGAGGCTTTGGTTCACCGGGCAGGTGGGCAGGTAGCCTGCGCCGCGCAAACCCCGCGCCGCAATTGCAATGAGCGATCTTTGCTCCGTAAATTTGGCCCCGGCGTTAAGGTGGTTCGCATTTCGCGTCAGGAACAATTCTCTGAACAGATCACCAAAACCCGGATCGAAACCCGCACCCGCACGGTGCAGGCCGAGGCCAAAGCTTCGGCGGTAACCCGCACGTTGATCTTAAGCGGCGGTGTTGGTGGCGGCGGATAACTAGCCCGAAGTGCCATATCGGTAATGGCCAGTAATCGGCCAGGCGAACAGCACGTCTTCGAGCTGCGGACCTAATCCTGCATTGTGCACCACCAGCGGGTCGCCACTTTCTGGCGCTTTTTTGTCAGTCACAATCCCAATATGCGGCCGATTTCCGGGCAACATCCAAGTCACCAGATCGCCAGTCGACCAGGATTTTGGGTCCTGATCGGGTGCGATGGATTGCCCATTGCGCGCAAAGAAGATTTGCAAGTTGGGAACGCGTCGATGATCGATATTGCGGTCGGGGCGATTTAACCCCCAACGGGCTGGATAGGCTGCGAAGTTGTCCCTGATGTCTTCATGGACCAAGACTTGCAGATCCAGCCCCAAGGCCCGGTAGCTTCGAATGACCACATCAGTACATACGCCCGTGTCGGGCGATACATCGCCGCCCGGATAGGCAATCGATTGGTAACTGCCATCGTAGGTTATCTGGTGGCGGGTTCGCTCCATTGCTGCCACCGACAAATCGGAATTGGTGCTTTGCGCCACCGCGATGGCCGGGAACCCAATGAGCAGGGCCAATATCCAACAAGATTTGTTCATGCGAGCCATCATGTCGGCCAAACCGGGCCAAAACACGGCCACTTGGTGATCATACCAAGAAGACTTGTGCGCTAACGTTTGAGCACCCACGGCACAATCAATGTGGCCAGCGCGAAAATGGCAAATACCGGGCTAAAAAAGAAAACACCGGCTGGTTTGGCGGGTTTACCCCCCGGAATAAATCCCGGAACCAATCCATGCCCTCAGCCATTTCGCCGGTAAGGCATATCCGAATGACCGGAAGCTAAGACACCAAAACCGAAGTTTATAAGAGATGTCGTCAGTATTCACGTTGTCAAAGAGCCGCAATCCGCTGAAGTCGAAGCCAATTGCCCAACCAGTATAAACCAACCAGACCGCCGGGCGTGACCGGCCCGATACCCCCCGATGCCAAGCGTCAAGTAGCGTCAACAAGTGTAGATTGTTTGTGATTTTATTGTGAATGTCTGTCCGGGGAGCGCGAATGTATTGCGGTTTTATTGTGCGACCCTTGCCCGGCGTGACAATACAAAATGACAATGGTGAGACTTGACCAACCTGGTCTGGACCCTCCGGTCAAGCCGGAGGGAGGC
>NVXG01000035.1 GCA_002733805.1 Robiginitomaculum sp.
TTTGCGGACGGTGGTGAAGTTAAAGGGCGTGGGACGGGTAGGTCTGACAGTATTTTGGCGAATGTGTCTAAGGGCGAATTTGTAATGAATGCCCAGGCAACCAAACGTAACCGCGCACTTTTGGAAGAAATGAACAAGAAAGGCGCACCAAGTTTTGCCAATGGCGGCATGGTTGGAGCAACACCGGTTGCTGTGCAGGGCGAGAAGCAACCGATTACTATTGTTAACGTTACAGACCCTAAAATGGTGGAGGAATTTTTAGCTACACCAGCGGGTGAACGAGCAATCGTTAACGTAATGCAACGTAACGCATCAGCAATTAACGCAGTTTTAGGATAAATAAAAATGGCATCGGAATCCGGTACAGCAACAGATTATTTAGACTTGTTATCAAAGCTAAAAACATTCTTAACCACCGACGCGGATCTAATCGCGGCAAGCCAAACCTGGACGTCCTTAAAAGATACGTCGGTAGAGTTTGCACTACCCGACCTGGGATTACTAACACCCGAACGGCACTTGTATTTAGAGGGGCCTGGTCTATCAGGTACTGATACTATTCACGTTAATATACGTGCTTATCGTGATCCGAGTAATATCAGTTATTTTAATTGGGATATACGGGCCGCAGTTGGTTTTGATGGGGGTGAGTCCTTTGATACGCAACCTGGCTCATCACCTATTGTAACTAGCTCAACTTTTGGTGGGCCGCGTATAACGTTAGCAAACAGTTCAATGAATTATTGGTTTGTTGCTAACGGTAGGCGGTTTATTGTTGTCGCTGACGTGAACGGTACTTGGGCGACAATGTACGCGGGGTTTATGTTACCGTATGCAACCCCTTCCGAAATGCCATACCCAATGTATATAGCAGGTAATGCGGGAGCAGAGGATACGGACTCTACCGAGGTATCAGACAAAGTTGGGTCAATATTTGATCCCGTTGGAACCTTGGTAACCCCTGGTACAAATTCAGCTTATTTACGTGATTTCAATGGGGGTTGGATATCTATATCAAACTATGCGTGGGCGACTGGAATTAGTCGTAACAACCAGTCTACGGGTGCTTGGGTTTGGCCCTACAACTGGATGTATAGCGAAGATTTAGCCGGTGACATAATTATACAAAACCCGGATGGTAGTACTACCACCCTCCCTTGCGTCATACATGCATCAATTAACGGGGGGAACGTCTTTGGTGAACTGGACGGGGTTGTGTTTATGTCGGGGGTTTCTCGAAGCCCTGCCGACACCTTGACGATTGGCGGTGATACTTATTTAGTTGTCCGAAGCTCATTTCGTCAAAACACATCATTCGATTTTGCCGCAATTAACTTAGCTTAATTTAAGGAATCCACATGGCTTTTACCACTGGCGTTGCCACATCAATAACTGATTTCTTTACTCAATTGCGAACCTTCGCGGCGGCGAATGCTGGGTTTTCAAATGATGGAACCACTTCGATAAATGGGAATACTGTTCATCATTTATCAAAAGGGGGTTTGTTCTGGAACTTTGAAGAAACCCTAAGCGCCGTTAACGGTATATTCACGTGGAAGTATGCGCGCATGCGTATGACGTACACGAAACCCACTGTTACCTTTAATGAAACAACCCCCACCGGACAACCGCGTTACTCGTGTTTTGGTTTTTACCAAAGTGAGGGGCCATACACCTCACATACCTTTTTCACCGAAGGTACGGCAATACACTGTCTTATAGAAGTGTTCCCGAACGTATTTAATCATATGTCCTTCGGTAGTATTACGAAGTTTGGAGCCTGGTCTGGCGGTGAGTATATAACAGCGGGAAGTTACCAACGTAATAGCTCAAGTACGAACCCTTTTGTTTCAAACTCAACTTCATTTCCGTTCGCTGATGATTACGGTCAGGGTCACGCCGCAGGTGTCGGTGCTGGATTTACTAACGCTTGTCAGGGGTTTTTACGTTATGTACAAACGGGGACTAACAACGACGATTTCGCGCCGATGGGTACCGTTAAAATAAATAACCAAAGGTGCCGTATGTCCGGTAATTTCTTGTCTACACAGGATTTTTCGGTAATGAATAACGAGCTTTTAAGAAGCTCACCAAACCAAGCCAACTTGCGGGCCGCGCTTTTTCCTATGCATGTTAGAGTACGTGATTATACCGCTAATTCCCCCGCGTCACGTGACGCTTATTTTATAGGTGGAGTTATACCAGGGGTGCGCGTTTGTAATATGTTGGAACTAAACCCTTACGAAATTATAAACACTAATTGGCAAGTATTCCCAGTGGTACAGGAAGATGGGGATTTGACAATCGCGCCGATATCATTAACTGAGGCGTTTGCCTACGAGCGTATTGCGTAAATGGCTAATTTTACAGGTTACATTGTTGCGGTATTCGAAAACGGCATACCCGTTACGCGTGCAGCTTGGTTAGGTGACATAGGCCCCGTTAATTCGAGTGGGTCGGGTTTCCTGGCAAGTGTTGGCCTAGATGGAACGGTTACACCTGGATCGTCTCCATACAATACGGTGGCTTACACTGGATACAGTGGTGGGGGTTACGCTGACATATTCTACAACCGGATCTTGTTGGAACCATCTACCCTTAATCTAGGTAACTTGGTATCGAACCAGGTTCGTAGTATTTCTGTGTTTAACGGTTTCTTAACTGGGAAAACATTAACCGCCATAAACACGGTTGGTGGTGACGGTATATCACTAACCGGTGATACCCCACCGCCTGACGTTGAGTTTGCGGCACTGCAGGAACGTACCTATAACCTAGAAATATTGGTAGACGGGCCACCTTCCGTATCCGCGTCATTCACCTTTGTTTTTACTGGCATAGATGACCCTGTACTTTCCGTCACCGGTTCCCGTATCGTTGTATTACCATATTACATACAAGAATTTGCGGGGGAGTCTTTGGCGTGGTTAACAAATATAATGACGGCCCGCGACGGTACGGAACAACGTGTACAAGGTCGAAAATTACCTAGACAGAACTTTACTACCACGGCGACCATCAGCCCTAATGAATTGAACCGAGTAGATAACTTGTTCTACGGTTGGCGCGATAAGTTGTGGGCGCTACCAGTCTGGACAGAGGGTAGGTTAGCTTCCCCTGTATTGGATGGTGATATGGTTATAACAGTAAATACCCTGTACGGGGATTTCCGCGTGGGTGAATTAGCTATGATTTGGTCAGGCCCAAGAAATTTTGACGCCTTCGAAATTTTAGCTAAATCAGATAACGATCTAACATTAGGTAGAGGTGTTACGGGTAATTTTCCAAGCGGCATTGTGTTACCTGTTAGAATCGCTCGACTAGTATCCGACCCAAGACGAAACACAAACGGTTTTAGTGGTGAAATTAACACATCATTCACCGTTAAAGATAACCCAACCTATGTCCCCGAGGTTTCCGCGACAACACACAATGGTGTTGACGTTTACGTACAACAACCTTTGCGAACTGGGGGCTTTGTATCGGACACCTACAACAAACTTACTGAAACCGTGGACTACAAAACGGGGGTTGTTGAATTAGTCGACCCTTGGACGTACACAAAAATTAATCGTCAATTTTCTTTGGTGTTGGATAGTTTACAACAAGTTTGGGAGTTTAAGAGTTGGTTGGCTGCAAGAAAGGGTAGATTGGTACCATTCTACATGCCCACTTTCGAGGACAATCTACCCCTGTTAAGTACTGGATTTTTGACAAGCCCTATTGTTGTATCGAACCATGAGCAAGCAGCGTTAGGATCTGATCGAACAACGATTGCGGTTAATACCAAGACCGGTTGGTTGTTCCGTGACGTAATTGGTTACAGTGTCGATGGTAATGGTGATGTGGTCGTATCGCTTAGTTCCGGTTTGTTACTAGACGCCGATGAGGTTAATTTTATCTCATTCATGGGCTTGAAACGGTTAACGAGTGATACAATCAGCATGACCTGGCGACAAAACTTTCTTGCGCAGGTAGTTGTACCAATAACTGAGATAACGCCATGAGTTTTGATATAGTAGAACGTAGTTTAAACGATGGAACCCCCGTCGAATTGTATACCTTCACCCGATCCGCGCAGGTGTTCCGTTATACCTCGGCAGACGAGGATGTTTTGTACCAAGGGGCAACATTCACCGCCGTTCCTTTGTCGCGCCCATCGTTTGAACAAAGTCAAGATCCTGGCAGAAAACCAATATCGTTAAAAGCTTCCAGTGGTTTGGGTTTTGTTCAGCAGTATATTGCCTCACCCCCTACGGACTCAATCAGCCTTATCATTCGCCGTTTTCATACCGAAGACAATACCACCGAGGCGGTTATATCTTGGATGGGGCGGGTAACTAACGTTAAATTTGAATCTAACCAGGTTGAGATTCAATGTGAACCCATTTTTACATCAATGAAAAGGCCTGGTTTACGCCGCCTTTATCAAACGACCTGCCCACACTTGTTATATGGCCCTGAGTGCAAGTTTTCTAAGCCTACATTCCAACTGGATGCAGCGGTTAATATTACCGGTGGTACCACCTTAACGGCGGCGAGTATCGGGGGGGAAGCTGATGGTTTTTATACAGGCGGGATGGTTGAATGGACTAACGCGGGTGTCATAGATAAACGGTTCATATTGACCCACACAGGAAGTGGAATTACAATTAACTTACCGTTTGAAGGAATGGTAAACGGGGACAGCGTTAGAATATTCCCTGGCTGTGATCACGTGTTATCCACATGTGTGGACAAATTCAGTAACGAGGTGAATTACGGTGGGTTCCCCTTCATTCCTACAAAAAACCCGTTCAGTGGTACGCCTATCTTCTAAAAGGAAAATGTTATGTCGTTTGTTTTTGTAGCTGTATTAGCAATAGCCGTTAAAATAGCGGTGGCCCTATCTCCAAAAGCACCGACAGAAAAACCCGCAGCGTTCACAGACTTTGATACCCCCGTGGCAAAAGAGGGGCACCCTGTCCCTGTGGTTTTTGGCGTAGTTACTGTCACCGGCCCCAATGTTGTTTGGTACGGTGACCTTTCCTACCGAGCGGTTAAGACACGCGGCGGTAAATAATGCAACCACCAATCAAAGTACACTTACGTCATGCCCGAGAACTGCAATATTGTTCATCGGGTATTCGTGATTTTTGTAAGATGTATAATTTAAAATTTATGGTACTGGTTCGAGAAGGGTTAGATGCTGACGACCTTTTTGCAACCGGTGATACATTGGCTATAAACATGGCGCAACGTGCCGTGGACGAATGGAGCGAAGAAAATGGGGGGTAGTAGCAGTCGGGTAACCATCGGTTACAAATATTACATGGGTATGCATTTGGCAATATGCCATGGCCCCGTTGATGCGGTTGAAGCAATCATAGTAGGCGAGAGAACCGCCTTTTCCGGTAACGTTACGGTGAGTTCTGCCATTTCCATCGACCAACCAAACCTTTTTGGTGGTGAGAAAAAGGAAGGCGGAATACAAGGTACTGTCGATATTGCCATGGGCGAAGATACCCAAGGGAAAAACGCTTACTTAATGGGACAACTTGGTTCTGATATACCGGCGTTTAGAGGTACCTTAACTTTGGTACTGCGTAAGATGTATCTAACCGCTATGACCCGAAATATTAAACCGTGGGCCATCCGAGTACGTCGGGCGGCGGCGGTTGATTGGTATGCGGCAAAGGCATCGATTGTAGGAGTGGGTTCCCCAGGTGAGGTCGGATTCATCCCCCCAAATTCTGCTAATGGCGTCCACATTATTTACGAGGCACTTTCAAATACTGATTGGGGTTTGGGCTTACCGGCCACCCTCGTAAATAGTACGTCATTTATGGCGGCGGCGGATATTCTCTATGATGAGAATTTTGGCCTTTCTATGATGTTTGCAAAACAGACATCGGTAGAAGATTTTATAACGAATATTATTCAACACATTGGCGCGGTAATTTACACCGACAATTCCACCGGCCAATTTACAATTAAATTAATCCGTCAACCTTCGCAAGACGAATTAGATAACGCAGTAGTTTTTAACTCTTCGAATATTCTTGAACACCGTAGTTTTGAACGCCCAAGTTTTGCCGAAATGATTAACGAGGTGATTGTTAATTACCGGCCGCAAGGGGCTAGAAAAGATTCTGCACTAACCTTGCAGGATTTAGCGTCAGTTGATGCGCAACTAGGTTTAGTTTCACAAACAGTTCAATTCCCTGGTATTGATAACGCAACGATAGCGGCCCGTGTCGGTGCTCGTGAATTGAGCCAATATTCCACGCCATTGGCAAAAGTACAATTTGAATGTAACCGCGACGGTTGGGATGTTAACCCAGGCGACATCGTAAAATATAACAACCCCGAATTAGGTATTACTAATTTAATCGTTCGCGTGTTTAGTATGAACTTCGGGACATTGTTAAACGGGGAAATCACTATTGATGGCACCCAAGACATTTACACAATGCCCGAGACATCCTATTTAGCAAGTCAAGAAACGGCATGGGTGGAACCTATTCAAGATCCACTTCCATCACCTTCTACATCTTTGTTTGAGATTCCATACTTTGAAATTGCTAACAACTTTTCCGAAGGCGACCAAGCAACCTTTGACGAATTTACAGCATATTTACAGGCGTTGGTACAGGAACCACCGTCTGCATCAGCTAGCTTTCAATTGTGGTTAAGCCCTGACGCAACCATCAGTAATTATACTTTTGATGTTGATGGGAACTATACCCCCTCGGTTGAAATCGTGACCGCGCTGTCTATACCTAAAAATTTAGGTGAGGCTACAGAAACCCTATCGTTTACGAGCGGTACAGGCACCTTCTTTGATATTACGGAGGGTACCTATGCGTATGTAGATAGCGAAGTAATAGAAATTATATCAATGGATGTTAACGCCTCTACAATTACCATTCGACGTGCAGTACTTGATACGCTGCCACAAACACACGTAGCTAATTCAATTGTATTTTTTGCCGAAGAAGGTAACACCCAAGCAAGCCAACAATATTTGGCCGATCCCACCGGTTCGGGTGGTGGTGATACCGCATATACGCGGATGCTAACCCAAACGGATATAGGTGTACTTCCTATTAATGACTCTGTGGAATTTACCCACACGTTTACCGGACGTCAAACAAAGCCATTCCCACCCAGTGCTGTACGGTTGGATAACAAGTTTTTCCCTGTAGCGTTAGCTCAATTAAACAGTGAATCATTTGCTATTGGTTGGAAATCACGTAACCGTAAATTACAAATTACTAAACCTTTTGCATCCTGGTACAACGAAACAGTGGTTGGTATTGTTGAACCAACATCGGACTTTTACATTAATTATTACGGGGAAGAAAACACCCTCCTAGAAGTAGAAAAAGTTCTTGGGTTAACTATGGCTACAAACTACGGTACAACGTATAACGAAACCCGAGAAAATAGGGCGAGCGGGTTTACGTTACCTGGTACCTATATAAATCTAGATGCGCAAGGTGGTGCGGCACAAACAGGGGATAACACTGTAACGTTCAGTTTAACCGATACCAGCGCAACGGCACGACCTGATTTACCCTTGTTTCATAGTGACAAAGTTTATTTGGAATTCACGGCAGACACGGATAGTTTTTTGGTGGGCGTTAGTGGTAATGATGCGGGTATTCGTCAGCAGGATACTGCTAACGTTTCATACCTTCAATACCAAGATGATACCTTAGTGGGTTCTATAACCGGAACCATTGGGGCCGGTCTTTTACACGGTGGAACTGCGGGCGTTGCTATCGATCAAGGTAACCTTAAATTTTGGTTGCGTAATATTGATGGTTCTTGGCGCGATGGTGATCCGGCAACAAACACAGGTGGTTTTTCGTTCTCTACCTTGGTTACCGGAACCATTACAGGACAAACGTTTTATCATCTTGCGTTTGCTAATGATACAACTACCCTACCTCAATCCAATACAATTATAGAAACTAACCTTGGGCGCGTTGCATTTACCCATACGATACCGGCTGGGTTTGTTTCGTATAATTCACCGCCAACGGGACGTACACAAATTGATACTGTTGATATTGGTTTAGGGTTTACCACAACCCTCGAAGACGACGGGTTAACCTTTACCTCTCTTAGTCCACCAACGTGGACACGGATTAAGATTGACAGGGTTAAAACAGAAGGTCGTTTTTATTCGGAAGTTATTATAAAAGCGATTCCTATACAAACTAACTTTGGTATAGGTGTGCAACCTGGTACGTTTACTATGTCTGGTTTTGGTACTGTGTTGGGCATGGCGCGTTGGATGGCTGACGGGAAAGTAAACGTAGATTCCACCGTTGAAAGTGATATTGATAGTTACACCGTTGGCGATAGGGTTGGTGTTGCCGTGGATTATTTCGCGGGGGAAGTACGGTTCTTTAAAAATGGTGGTGCGGTGGGTTCCGTTTATACCCTAACGATATCAGCCGATGCGGTGCCGATGTGTATAATGCTATCGTCTGGGCATTCGGCAACATTTAGCCACGTTTACCAACCAACAACTTTTGACGACCCAAGCCCCCCGTTTAAATATGGTTTGTACGATCTTTACGAAGGCGAAACCGTTGAACGTAAAAACGGTTCCCTACGTATTGAGATGTACACGACGAGAGATGTTACAATTGATTTGGAAACGGAACTTATAGAAAGTTTAGTTAGATTTGATCACACCACCAACCGCAACGGTTGGGGTTATCGTTATGGCGAATACTACGGCGGCGGAGACGTATTATAATGGCATCACAAACAGAAGCACGAAATGGGATCGAGTACGATTGGGATCAAGGCGAAAGCACTTGGAAAGCGGGAATGGATAACAACCTACGTACAATAGGATCAATCCTAAACCTTTCCGTGATCGATATAATTAATGATCCACCTGGTTCACCCTCGGACGGTGACGCCTACATCGTTTTGGTAGGCACTGGTCTTTGGTCGGGTAATGATGATAATATAGCTATCTGGTTTAACGCGGATGCTGTGTGGCGGTTCTACGTTCCAACAACGGGAATTACTTCCTTTGTTACAACGGGAACTTTCGCAAATCAGTTAATAGCCTATAATGGTACTAACTGGTCAACCAACGGTTTCACTTTCACTTTCTAATATAAGGAATACCCATGTCCCGCCCACGTTCTTACCGAGGCCAACCCCGTTCACAAGACGGGCGATTTGCTAGAAAACGTGGGCGTACCCTTGCGGGTATGGGTATTACCATAAAAGGTACCCGAAAAATTAATGGCGCTGCCATTCGTCGTGTAAGGACAACATGACATGCCTTTCTTATTCGCTATGCTGCTTACAACCTTATTGCAGAATAGTTATCTACTTATCCCCGTTGAAGAGGACATGCTTGCTACCTTAGTTTATATGGCAACCACCCACCTACAGGTTGCCGTCTGGGTAATAACGTTAGCAATGTACCTTCCTTATAAATTATTAATCTATAAATGCTCGTTAATGATTTACGGGCTATATGATATCAATTTAGCATTAAGTATAATGTATTTAGATAGCCATCAATTACCGATGATGGTTAGCTTGTGCGCTGTATTTATCGTTTGGCTTTCGTTCGTATTTTTGAGAAGTTATACACGCCCAGACGATAAAATTAGTCTAGACTGTATTTACTACCTGAAACATAGGCCGGACTCTTTTCAAGATTTAGTTATGTCTTTGTTCGGATCACCTACGGGTGGTAATGCTGTGTATATGAATGGTATCGTTTACCATTTTCACAAAGGTATTATGAAGAGAACACAGTACTCAAAATTTAATAACTCGATGCGGGCTAAATGGCAAATCGTAAAAGGAACCCCCACCACCGCATCGAAACTAAGACAATTAGAAATGATTGTTGGGAGACAATGGGCGTGGAATCACAATTGCATAACGACGATTTACCCAATAGCGCGGTGGGGACATCCGCTAACCCTAAGCGGCGTCAGTCAGATGGCACGGGACTCTTTGAAGGAATCGAAATGAGCAACGAACTTGGGCCAATCTTTGAACGTTTAGGTGAACTCGGTGGGACTCTAAAAGCGGTTGACTCTAATCTCACCGAACTTAAAGAAGATCACGCGGATATGCGTGCAAAACTCACTGACGTGGAAAAACATGTTTCATCACTAAACAGTGTAGAAAAGAAGTTAGGCCACCTCGGTATTAATTATTCTGAGGCTAACGACTTTCGAGATTTAATAGGTTGGGTTACTAAAAAACGAGATGCGGAAAAGAACAGAAACCAAATTATATTTAAAACGGTACTGACTGCGGGGGTACTTGGTTTATGTGCTACCTTCGGCGGTTATTTTTACAACGGTCTTAAGGCGGATATAAATGCTAACAGTCAAGCGGTACACCAACCACCCGTTAATGGGAACCCTAGGGGAATTGTTTCTAAACAATGACGCTATGGCTCAAACCGTAGAACAACCGAATAATGGTAACATGCCTTTTGCGTCTTGCGTCCCTGCAGGGTTGTACGAATTGGTTAACATCAATTCTCCACGTTACGGTGATACCGTTTGTTTATACAACCCCGATTTAAACGTAGTACTTGGGGAACGTGATCAGCGAAACCGGTTAACTCGGTGGGGTTGTTTAGTTCATCCAGCTAACAAAGCTTCTCAGCTACAAGGTTGTATTGCATTGGGTGATGGGCTTGGGTTTTTGGACGGTGAATGGTGTGTTACAAATAGCCGAACAACCACAGAAAGATTAATGCCCTTGTTGCGAAAAGAAAAGTATGTTCTAATTAAAGACGTCGAATAACCACCCTCCAATTGGTTCCTACCCGACGAATAAAAAGACCACTTATAAGTGGTCTTTTTATTTATTTCGAAATACCCCGTCGTTTCTTGGCTAATAAATGTTGTAAGGTTTCTTCTTCGATTTTGTTTAACCCTGCGGGTGGAAAAACGGGGTCGGGTTCATTTTCATAATCGTAATAACTTTTTGCAATAACTTCCTGTTCAATTAATTCATGGTTGGTTTGTTCAGTGTGGTGAAACGTCATCCATATGGTATCTGAATGGGCATACCCAGCCCGTTTAGTTCCTGGTGGACTTATTAGAACTGCGGGGGCGGTAATTAATTTTTGCCCGTTCTCAGTCTCCACCGTTATTTTTCCTTTCGTAATCACATTGATACAACTATGACGGTGAATCTTACCCGTTAACGTACAACCTTTAGGGATTAAAACCTCACGAGAATAAACCCCGTGGGCGTAATGGTGTTGGGTGTCAATCTCTACCTTTATTACATCGGGGGATTTTTCGAATGATTTTTCAAGGTCTTCTATGGTGCTACGGAACTCCTGGTTTACTAGCGTTTTGTCATTCATGGTTTACCTATGTTATAGTTTAATCAGTTATTACCTTTGGTTGTAACTACCCGACAAATCGGCCCGCATTATGCGGGCCTTTGTTGTTATGCTTATACAGCAAACGGGTATTTTATATGATTGTGATGGTCATAGTTCTTTAATTCAAAATCATCTACCGTTACCCAGGTTTCCAAGTCTTCTAAGGTTTTTATACGTGGATTAATTATAAGCGTAGGTAACGGCTTTGGTTTTCGTTTCACCTGTTCTAACAGCCCGTCGATTTGGTTTACGTAGATGTGTATGTCTACCATGAAATGATTAAACGTTCCCACCTTCAAACCAGTAATTTGAGCGATAACAGAAAGTAACCAAGAATAACCCGCGATATTAAAGGGAACCCCCAACGGAACATCACAACTACGTTGGTACATTGATAAACAAAGTTTCCCGTTATCAATACTAAACTGATATAAAAGATGGCAAGGCGGTAACGCCATTTCAGCCATCTCGGCTGGGTTCCAATGGGTGACGATTTCGCGACGGGTATCAATTCCTTTTGATAAGTTTTCAACACAAGATTTTAATTGATCTATACCCCCTTTCCAACGTCGCGCCTGTACCCCATAAATACGGCCAAGGTCGTCAGTACCTTTCCGGTTTTCGTTCCCCGTCCATTGTTTATTCTTATTTGCGTTTGCATCCCAAACGGCAGAACCAAGTTGGCGGAACTGTTGAGCGCTATCATAACCACGAAGGAAACCTAACATTTCAGCCACAACAGATTTAAACGCTAAACGTTTTGTTGTAACGGCTGGAAAACCCTCGGCTAAATCGTATTGGCAGAAGTCGCCGATATAGCCAATGGTATTTATACCTGTTCTGTTTTCTTTCAGTGAACCGCCCAAGGCCTTAAGGCATAAATCTAAATATTGTTTCATTATACGTATTCCCAATGTATTACTTTTGAATCGAAGTCGGTGGATGACACGTGTTTGATATGAAACCCATTCGCGTTTGAGTACGCTATATTTTGCCTAACCACACCGTTTTCTAATTTAACTTTACATAACACTATTAAAACATCTAGCGGAACTACAGGTTTATTATTTGCATACTCAACCCAGCTATATACCTTACCGACCCCCGCGAGGCACTCCAATTCAGGTACGGGTTCGAATGCGTCCTCTGCCATCATGTTAAGTTCGCATTGCGCACAGGCAATGATTTCCATTAATACTTTTTTAGCGGAATGGCCTTTGCTCGTAAACCGTAATGCCTTTTTAACAATGTGTTCTAACATGTGGTTGCCGAGCTTATACGTTTTAAATATTCGAGCCGGATCAATCCGAAGATTAACAAAACCTTGTTCGCACTCATCTTTTGTTAGCGGTCGTTTCCATTCAACGTTGTAGTGTTTGCTCACGTCATCAGTCATCTTCGTATAAACCCTTTTTTCTAGACAATGTTATATTTGTTTCAAATCCCAATTCGCGGCGGATTCTAATTAATCGATCCAATGTAAATTTTTCGTGTATTTCCCGTTGTATTAATGATATTTCACTTTGCGTTAAAACATCACATTCCTTCGCAATATCTTTTTGTGTATCACCAAGCTTATTCATTTCAATTCGAATTGATTTAACCACCTGGTTTTTCAACCGATTGATTGTTTTATTTCCTGTATTCATTTAATTTTCCATTTGTTTTTATCGTTAGAGGTTTTCGTTGTACCGAAGTAATATTGCATAGCCCCAACCCATGCCGTGGTAATTGCACCGGATATGGGAAGGACTACGTTTAACGCGTTCTGTTCCAATCCCCCAAACGCTATAAGCAAAACAATCAATGAAACCATTACGGACAACACCCCTGCAAGTATGGCGGGCATGTTATCCCCCGTTGCTATCTCACGTTTCCGTGCGTCGGATTTATCCTGCATAATTATTTGGTCGCGGGTGATACCGAGATTTTCCATCTCCAAAAGGAAAGACTGTTCTACTTCCTTTACCTTGTGTAAGTCCTCGGGCTTCGCACGCGCCATCATATCCTGCAGTACTTCTACTGGGGCGTCCTCGTCGCCAGTTAATGCCCCTGCCAGTGCCTTAAGGGCCATGCCGCCAAGGGGGTTACCTCCTGCCAGAACGGTACCTAATACCGGTGCCACACTGCCAACTAACGCTTTCCAGTCAAAACCTTTACTAGACATACCCTTTATTCTCCATATTTCATTGATTTTAGACGTTTTAAAGCAAAACTAAGGCTAGGGTAGCCCCTAACCCAAGTAAGCCGCTAAGGCGTCGTTAAACGAGCACTCATCATCTGTTTGAATTCCAGGTAAATTCTTAACATCAACCCCACGGTCGACCCATTCCTGATGCTTGTCCCCTAGAACGTCCTGCATGACCCCACGTTTGCGAACCATTGAATCCAGTATTTGGGAATCCATAGAGTCGATGGTTTCAAAATCGACATAGACCACGTTTTTATTTTGTCCGATGCGGTGCGCCCGATCTTCGCTTTGCAAACGATGTTCTAGGTTGAACGAGTTGGAATAATACAAAACGTATTCCGCAGCCGTAAGCGTTATACCTATTCCCGCCGCCGCTTGGTTAGCAATGAAGAAACGAACCTTGGATTTTTTCGGCCAAAACTTTGTAGGGTCGTTTGGATCTCGTTCGATGTCCTGAAAAGAATCCACGGCGATTTGACGGTCTTCTTTGTCAGTTTTACCGTAGTAAGATACAACGGACTCTTTACCGAAAACCTCCGATACTTTTTCAACAATCATTTCTAGTTCGGCAGTGAAGCGAGACCAGATAATAACTTTTGCATCGTCGTGGATGTCGTCGAGATATTCCAACACCGATTTAATTCGGTTGTTGGTGCCTTCGAGTTCCATCATCTCAACGTTTTCTATTTGTTCGATCATTGGGCCGATTTCGGTCTCGTGAGTGATTTCTGTTATCCCTGTCGTAACAGGAACAAACCCCCCGAGTATTTGCTGTAACCGAACGATACGAACGATAGCCGCTTTTGCTGTAATCTCACCGGCTGCCAATTCAACCTTAAGATTTTCATCCATCCCTTTGTATAAACGCTTTTGTTCTGCGGACATTGTTAATTTTCTAGTAACAAAAATCTTTTCGGGTAAATCCAAACAATCCCGTTTTAATACACGGGTGGAACACCCTGATATTTTACGGCGTAATTCATCTAAGTTTTTATAACTGTCGAGTACGTCGTATTCCTGGTTTGTGTTGTGGTTGTATTCCCTGTGGAATTCCCCGTAGTGATGTTTAAATGAGTGGAACGAGGGGAAGTATAAAATACCTGGATCTAAAAATTTATATTGCGAATATAAATCGAATGGGGATTGTGGGTTAGGTGTACCAGAAAGTATGGCGCGGTAATTCGACGCTTTACTTAACGCTAACGTGTTCTTTGTTATCTTTGCCCCTGGTGTTTTTATCCGTGAACTTTCGTCAACGATATGAAAACAACGGAACGAGTTAAGGAATTTTTTAGCGAGCTTATACGCCTTTCCGGTGACAGGTTGTTGGAGTGCTTCCACGTTCATCGACAGCACACGTAAACCAAAAACGTCAGGATCAAATAAACGTTCGATAGCTTCGCGTTGTTTTTTCTTAGGAGTAGACCCCTCCCAAGTTGCTGTGATTTGCATAGATGAGATAATGGGGCAGTGGATGGGGAACTCGTTATAGATCCAATTCCGGTGTACCCCGTTGGGTGCCTCAATAAAAACGGCATCAATCAAACCCTTACCGTAAAGATACGCTGCTTTGTCGATAGTGACCTTTGATTTCCCTGTTCCCTGTTCCATAAGATAAGCCCAAAATATGGCGTCTCTGCTTTCAAGAAAACAATCGTGTTGGTGCTGATAAGGTTCTGTTTTATAAACGTGATCTTCACACGTTAGTTCTTTTTTACTCATGTCTTACGTTGCCCGTTCTAAGTAGTTTCTGAGTTACCTATATTACCAAATAGTGATAATGGGCGCTAGCACACAAAAAGTTGACCTTTTAACGAAGGTGGTGTATTTACACACGCATTACGAGGATTAAATATAATGTTGGAAAAACATTTTAAAATGTGCTATCACGTCAGGCGTCGACTAGGGTACATATTCCAAAATGATTTAAAAAATATTCCTTAATTCAATTATCAAAAATTTGCCTCTTAATGGGTGCGTGAATACAGAAAGAAACCACCTTTGTAAAGAACTAACGTAACCTTTGTAACAATCGTAAATTAGGGGTTGCGCCGGTTAATGTTCCACGTATACTTAGAAACCTAGCAACACAGAACACAAGAAACCTAGAAATCAAAATAAGCGAATTACATATGACAGTATTTATTGTTCAAGAACCAACCCGACAGGTGGCTGGTGTTCCCCGTCCTTCAATGGATCTATCACCCGCGCAAGAGTTCGGAGAGTTAGAGTTTATGCTACCTCCAGGGCCGGTAATGTTTAATCCTGTTCCTATGAAGGCACGACTTAAGGCCTCATTATCCAAGTTTTCAGATGACGATTACCTTATGTGTATTGGTGACCCCACCGCTATGGTTTGGGCCGGTATCTACGCTGCCCAGGCGAATCATAACAACGTTAAAATGCTAAAATGGAATCGTTCCACGCGGAAATACGTTATAGTATAGGGGTAGGTTATGATCGATTTTGAGGGTGATGCGGAAGAAACACAGCATATTGCCACACAAAAAGAGCTTAGCGCGGTATCTGATCTAACCGCTGAGCTACACACTATACAAGCCAGAATTGCCCGAGGTAGGGAAATATTGGCAGAATTAGAGAAAGCAGAGACCAAAATTCTCTGTGATTTACTCCCCGCCTCAATGAAAGAAGCAAACCTAAAAGCCTTTGAGATGCCCAATGGTATGGGAATTAGCGTCACTGATCACGTAGTGACCAGTATTAAGAAGGCAGATAAACCCGTTGCTTACGCTTGGTTAGGTAAAAACGGTTATGGATCTTTAGTCAAAACCAAATACACAATCGATTTTGGAATGGGCGAACTCGAAAGAGCTGGCGAATTACAAAAGTTTCTAGATAAGGAAGGTTTTGATTATGGTAGTAAGCAGGACGTCCACGCAGGAACCTTGAAAAAGTTCGGTAAGGATGCTTTAGCCGCTGGTCTAGTGATGCCAGAACAAATCAAAATCACCACATTTCCTAAAGCTGAAATAAAAAAGTGAGTTAAAAATGTCTAAGAAAGAAATCAAAGCGTCAACAGATGAAAACCTCCCTATGATTTTTGATATGGAAGCGGATGCCGGTTCCGGTTTTGAAAATGTTGATGCGGATACTTTTATAGTTCCCCGAATTAGTATTATCCAAAGTAATTCCCCGCAAGTAAAAGACAGTAAGCCCGAGTACAACGCAGAAGCCCGCGAAGGTATGTTGCTTAACACAGCAACTCAGGAACTTTACGACGGTAACGCGGGAATAGGCATTATTGTTTGTACCTTTAAACGTGCATTTCTTGAATGGATGCCTCGTGAAACTGGTGGTGGTTTGGCCGGTGTTCACACACCCGCAGATTATGGCCTACTAAACCGTGAGATTAGAGAGACGGACAAAGGTAATAAAGAATTTGTTGTTGGTACTGAAAACACCTTAGCCGATACCCGCGAACATGCCGTTATTGTTTTCGTAGAAGGTCAAAAACCGTTCCCTGCCTTAATGTCTTTTTCTTCTACTCAGATTAGTAAGTCAAAGCAAATCATGACTATCATGAACGGAATAGAAGTACAGGGAAAGAAAGGCCCGTTCCAACCACCTTTGTTTGCACACGAATGGCACCTAACCACTGTTAGCGAGTCAAACGCCAAAGGGGATTGGAAAGGCTACAAGTTCGCCCGATTAGGTATGGTCAGTGATGCTGGTAAATACAACATGGCTAAGGTCTTTTCTGAGCAAGTTAAGGAAGGTAACGTCGAGGCAGAAGGCGGTGAAGAAGGAAGCCAGCCGAAGGACGCGGATATTAACGGCGGTAAGCAACAATTCTAAAAAGTAGTTAATAATAAAGGGGCCATAAGGCCCCTTTATTTTCAAATAGAATAATGAGAATTAGCATGGAAAAGAGTGTAATTTTAAATAAATTTATAGACCTATACACCGGACTACAACGCGCCCATGGTACCTACACGGTAGGAGAGAAAAGCGCCAATGGTAAAGTAGGTGGAAAAGCTCGAACAGTGCAAGAAGAAACGACACGAGAAAAATACAAAAATCATTTAAGCGGTACCCATGGTATTGGTATTGTTCCAATACGTGAAGATAATTCCTGTTCATTCGGCGTCATCGACATTGATGAATACAACGGCACCATTAACCATGCGCAGTTAGAAAAGCAGTGCCAAGAACTTAACCTCCCTATTGTTGTTTGCTGCAGTAAATCAGGCGGTGCTCATTGTTACCTATTTCTAACCGAACCAATTCCAGCGGGTGATATGCTCGACACGATGTCCACTATTGCAACATTAATAGGACATCCAGGGGTTGAGATATTCCCAAAACAACGAAGCCTAGCCAGCGACCAAGACACCGGAAATTGGATTAACATACCGTATTTCGATTGGGAGTTTCCCACGCGGCATGCCTTCGTTAACGGTGAGCCTGCCGATTTAGAACAATTTATCGTCCATGCCGAAAATATGAGGGTAACCCCCGCCGAATTTCACGCCTTGGAACTCACCCCAGAAGTCGATGATTTGTTGGAAGGTGCACCACCATGCCTTATTGCACTTTCTCAACAAACCGTGTCAGAAGGTGGGAGAAATAATTCTCTGTATAATTTCGGTGTTTATTGTAAGCAGCGGTGGCCGGATGATTGGGAATCAAAGATAGGTGATTTCAATAGCCGGTTTATTGAACCTAGCCTACTACCTGCCGAAGTTCTAAATATTTCTAAGTCGTTGAGGAAAAAGGATTATTTCTATGGCTGCGATGGGCCGCCCATAAAACAGTTCTGCAATAAAACCGTGTGCAAAAAGCAGAAGTACGGTATTGGTGGCGAAACTTTCGACAGTTTACCCCCGTTAATTCCCGACAGTATTCAAAAAATTGACACCACACCCCCGATTTGGATTATCGGCGTCGAAGGTATTCGTATAGAATGTTCTTCTACCCAATTATTAAAACAGGAACATTACCAAGTGTTATTGATGGATAAACTCAATAAAATTCACGGTAATATCAAACCGGACAAGTGGCGCAAGATTATTGCGGGCCTTATGTCAGACGTTGAAGTCATGCCAGCACCCATGGAATTAACCGAAACCGGAAAGCTCGGGCATCATTTAGAAGAGTATTTACAGAACCGACCGAAAGCGCGCATTATTGATGGTATGGATAGGGGCCAAATTTGGGTAGAAAACCACAAAGCTCATTTCTTGTTAAATAAGTTCGCTGAATTTTTGGAGACTAAACGGCAAGCGATGCCTCCTGAAAAACTTTGGTCAACATTGAGTAAGATGGGTGCGGAGCAAAAAACACTCACTATTGGTGATCTAGAAAAAGGCGTGTGTTTGGTTGACGAAAAGTTCGCTAGAACTATTGAACTAGAAGTCGTCGACGAAGATACAAGGGCGTTCTAATGAAGTATTTTAAGATCTTTGGCCCTCCTGGGTGCGGTAAAACGCATTCATTAATGGAAATTTTAGACCAAGAACTTAAAAAAGGAACGCCACCAGATAGAATCGCATTAGTTACCTTCACCAAAAAAGGGGCAGAAGAAGCTAAGCAGCGGGCAATAGAAAAATTCAATTTCAAAGAAAATGAATTACCGTATTTCCGTACCCTACACTCGATGGCATTTAATGCTATGAGTGTGGGGTATGGCTCGGTGATGACTATGGAACATTGGAAAGATCTTTTTTCCAGTCTCGGACTTAGTTCAAAAAGTATTGATCACGTACAAAGCGGGGTCGCCGGTTCGGATTTGGACGGTGACCTATGTAACATGGTATTCAACATGGCGAGGAACCGCGCCGAAAATATCATAGATACGTATTACGATTTAAACTTACCCCTTGCACAAGAAAAATTAGAGTTGTTTCAAAAAGTCGTTAGTGATTATAAGGAAGAACACCACCTCAACGACTTCACCGATATGCTAGAAGACTTTAAAGATACGGTACCCGTGGACGTCGCTATCATTGATGAGGCCCAAGATTTATCGTTCCTACAGTGGCGGGTGGTTGACACTGCTTTTGCTGACGCACAGCGTATGTACATGGCGGGGGATGATGACCAGGCGATTTATAAATGGTCGGGGGCTGACGCTAATATTTTCAGGAACAGAGAGGGGGAAGTACGGATACTAAATAAGTCCTACCGGCTACCCCGTGTCGTGTGGCAATTGGCTAATAATATTTCCAGTCAAATAAAACAACGTCAAGCTAAAAAGTGGTTCCCAAAAGATGACGAGGGGTTCATTGATCACCGAACTGATATTTCACAAATAGATATGTCAAAAGGCGAGTGGCTTTTGTTATCCAGAAATAAGCACTTACTGAAAACGTACAGTAAACGATGTCGAGCATTGGGCTACGTCTACATGTTGGGAAATACACCGTCGGTTAAAACCAAGCATTTAAACGCCATAACCATTTGGCGCTCGTTAATGTCGGGTAATGCCTTCGCCAAACTAGACCTATTACCTGTACTTAAGCTGTGCGAAGCCTTCGTCGACGGTTCGGCCTTTGATGTTGCCGACGATACAGACACATTCACAGTGGATGAATTGGTTGATATGGGCGCACTGTTAAATGGGGGTAGTTGGGCTAATCTACTCACCAGCATATCGCGCACTGACAGAGAGTATTACGCCGAGATACTAAGCCAAGGGGGTAAGCTAGATGACGCCCCACGCATCAAAATATCGACGATGCACGCAACAAAAGGAGGGGAGTGCGATAACGTCGTTGTCCTTTCTGATATGACAAAACGCTGTTATACAGAGTATCAAGATTTCCCCGACGAGACGCACCGCGTATTTTATGTTGCTGTTACCCGAGCGAAACAAAGCCTATTTATATTAGAACCGAAGACAGAATATTATTATAAGTTTAACTGGTCTTTTGTATTGCAAAGCGGCAATCACTAATTTATGATAACCACATGGCGTCAAAGAACACAGTTAACGTTGGGAACTGTATACACGACACCATAGGAGAGGGTTAACCCCAAAATTAACCCTCTCCACCCAGAAACTAAAACCGAGAATCGAAACATGATAAATTTTATTAATCGCAATGCCGAAAACATAATTTTGGTATCAGCCCCTTTTGTTATTGGGTGGATAGTATGACTATCGATTACCAAGTATTAGCCTTTGTTTTGTATTTACTCGGCGCATTCCTACAGTACAATTTCCTTAGATTTATAAACGCGACTACAGGTAGGAAAAACAGACGGTTTTCGTTGTGTTTATTATCAATATTCTGGTTCTTAGGTACAATCTACATTTTATTTACACTGAAGATTAAGGATTGGTTATGAAAATGGAAAAACCTGTTTACATGATTGACGGTATATTGTTTCGGGACGGTTATAGCGGTAAGCCGGTAATGTTAACGGAATACACAAACCCCACGGAACCGGTACTAGGTCACGCGGACAATAAGTATGACTACGAACATGATTGTCATTTTGTTTATTGCCCTTACTGTAACTATTGCGACGAAGAACCGTACTTTAGTACACGCGATATGTTTTTTGAAGAAGAGGAATTCGAGTGCTCATCGTGCAGTAGAGAATTCACCGTAGACGCGGACTTTGGTTCCGGTTATACAGCCAACACGAAACGATGCCGAGAGGGTGCCCACAAATACTATTTTGAACGTCAGGGGTCTAACCACTCTATGGATAAAATGGGGTGGCACAAGGTATTAACTTGTACCAATTGCGACTACTCAAAATACACTTGGTCACCAAAGGACACTAAAACCCGCGAATTTTTAGAAGTAACTACCCCATTACCTTGGCGGGAAGAGTACAACAACCCTGATTATTTCGACCCCGAGGGAACGCTTAAGGCATCGAAGACCTACGGGGCATGTACACAGTGTAATTACCAGGGTGTTCTGAATAAACAGAGTACGGATGAGGACGGGAACGGTGGTTATTACGATTGCCCCGAGTGCCACGAAGAAGCAGAACCCAAAAACATTTTAGATTTACCCTTTTTGAAAACCCCAATATTGGACGGGGTGGAAATAATGGCCATGCAACGTGATTGGAAAAATAAATACGGTTACGAAAGAAAATTTACTTTAGAAGAGTGCAGACGATGGAGGTGATATTGAACAATTTCATTTTTGACTTAGACACGTTTAGCGTGGTTTTTCGCGCTAGTGACGACACGGTCAACAACGAGAACATTATGTTAACACTACCGGAAAAATACGTTATGTATGACGTATTCACCGCAGTGGATGACATAGCCAAAAAGTATAAACAAAAAGACATTGCCACGATGGCACGTCAATACCTCGGCATGAAGCAAGACCGCTGCCGTCAGCCAGCACGAACCGCCGCGCAGTTAATCGAAGTTTGGGTGAACGCTAAAGATATTCCTGTGTTTCCCGTTCCGGTGGTTAAGGTTCAAAACGATGACCGGAAAGGTACTTGGCGCAAAGAACCACCCGCGATGATGCACCCACAGCACGGGGATAGAAAAGCGCGTTGTTACTTCGGAATTAAACGTGAGCTACAATTAATTAGATCTAACATACGATTGTGGAGAACTCGTGACAAAATATGCGAAGAGTTAGCCGTTAAATATGATCTAGCCGTTGGTACCGTAAAATTAGTCTACACTGAGGTTAGGCAGGATTTCCCCGTACTTAAAGAACTCCCCCACTTAGCGTCAATGGCCTATTTACAATTCATCCGCGAAAAGCGGGCCGAAGGTTGCACGGAGGAATACATAAGAAAAGATTTCCTATTAGCGTTTGGTACAAGTACCACCGATTGTGCCTTATACCTGCAGGGCAAAAAGCCACCTAAATATCAACCCACCAAAAAAGAACGTGAGGCTATAAAATATGAATCAATCAACAGTAAGAAATCTAACTGATCAAGAAATTGCGTAAATGGTAGAAACAGAAACGAACGAACTTGTTAAACGACGATTAGAAAAAGAGTGTGTTAGACGCTTTGTAAAAGCAACTTTTAAAATACTATAATGTTAACCAAGGCAATAGCTCAAAAAATAACAATCAGGGCAAACAAGTTAAAACCTTGGTTAAATCGGCGTATAGTTTGGTTAGCTATTAAGGTCATTACCACCCCAATCGATGACATTAATGCTAACCTAGCCATTAACGAAACAACGCGAGAAATGTATGTTAGAAACATTGAATTTTGTGAAAGGGGCGGTTGGTAAAAAGGGTGCCGCGCCAATACTTTCACACTTCCATATAAAGGGCGGCCGTATACTTGCGACGAATGGTAACATTACTATTAGCGCCCCTACTGATTTATCTATCGAAGCGAAAGTACCAGCATCCCGTTTTATTCAAGCTATGCGCAGTGTTGGTAAAAAGGAATACGAAATTAAAACCACGCAGAAGAACCTCATTGTTAAAGCCGGTTCTTTTCGAGTGCAATTACCGCTAACAACAATTGCTTTTCCAGAAGTAGAACCAGGTGATTATAATTACGAATTACCGGAAACCTTCCTAGCTCACCTTGCGGTAGCCTTACCGTTTATTGCTGACGACCCTAGCCGACCATGGGCGTGTGGTTTGTCGATTAAGGGTGGTTGTATTTATGCAACGGACAATACCAGCCTCATTCAAATTATGGCGGACATTCACACCGACCTTGCATTTGTTCTACCGATTTACGCGGTAGAGGAATTAATACGAATGAAAACGGTTCCTGGTTCGGTAAGTGTTGACGAATGTTCTGCAACGTTTCATTATTCAGATACGTCATGGTTTAGAACCAACTTGTTTACTCAGCCATGGCCGGATTTAGACAAGCATTTAGAAGGTGTCGAAGTACCGGACTATATGCATATTCAATTAGAAATGATTGCAGAAATAAAGAATTTAATACCGTTTTGTGATGACAGTAATAAACCAACATTACACTTCAACGGTTCAACCGTAGCCACCGATGACGGCCCGACGAAAGCTAGTGTTAAACTCACAGGGTTTGATGGTACGGGAATGTATAACGCACACCATTTATTGAGGGTGCTGGCGGTAGCCGAATTTGCTAACTTCACTGTTTACCCTAAGGGCGTACCATTCATGGGTTTAAACGGTTTATTAAAAGGATTATTAACAGGGGTTCGAAAATGAATTTTATAGAATTTATACAAGAAGTGATTAGTTTAGCGGAACTGCAGGTTGCTGCATTTGCAGAAAACCCCGCCGAAGCGGTGGTCTATATAAAGGCTATTGAGCTTTTTAAAAAACATTTAACATGGCACCCCGCGAACCACAGTTGTAAGTACCTCGCTGGGGTAATGGCTATGTTACGAACCCAAGTACCTGATTACGACACCGTCCTTTCTGACGTTATAGGGAACACCTTAGGCCTTATAGATGATGGAGCAGAATCACGATATCGGTTAGCTACAGCGCGTGCCCAACTTAAAGCCTTAGGGGTGATGCTATGAAAATGAGAAAACCAACACACCCAGGCGAACGCTTCGCCGAGTTTGTTTTAAACCAGGGCCTAATTATATCAGTGGCCGCCCTTGCTATGGGTTATCGAGTGCAGGAACTTCGCGAAGTGGTAGATGGTGCACCGTTGTCGATAGAAATGGCCGAGAAGTGGGGTATATTTACCGACACAACAACAGAGTCTTGGTATAACATGCAAGTGGCTTTTGACGAATGGGAAATTGAAAATGTTTGATGGCCTGTGTTATAACAAAACGATTAACTCGGCTAGTTTAAATGTAAATCTCGGTGATATCACAGTGAGATATGTTTTATTCTTTCCAATAAAAAACCAACCTAGTGTTGAGACAGGTATTTCCGAAATTAGAACAGCGGCAAATTACCCCTACACCCTTCTTAGTATAATTTCAGCTCGATCATTTAAGGAATTTGTATGTTAGATGGTATTTTTTGGGATGGTCACGGGAACGGTAAAAAGAAGCGGGCGGATTTTAGACCGTTGGCACCGATACCAAAAACAGGATGGGTAAAGCCGAGCGGCTACCCTGATTTGTCCTCTGCTAATATTATATCAATCGACATAGAAACCCGTGATCCTGATTTAAAAACCATGGGTAGCAGTGTGCGACGTGATGGTTATATAGCAGGGGTTGCCGTTGGTACCGATGACGGTTTTCGTTCGTACTACCCGATTGCTCATGAAGTTGGTGGTATTATGTCACCGCACAACATGCCCGCGAAGTTCGTTTTCAAATGGTTGAGCCGTGAGCTTGGTAGAAAAGAACAGTTTAAAATCGGGGCCAACCTTCTGTATGATTTGGAATATTTGGAACACGCCGGTGTTACTTGGTGCGGTCAGATTATTGATGTTCAGATTGCAGAACCTTTGATTGATGAAAATAACTTTTCATACGCCCTCGACCGCATCGCGAATAAGTATTTGGGAGAATCAAAAGAAGACGAAGCGTTACACAAATGGGCGGCCCAAAGTTACGGCGGTAAGCCCACGCGAACAGACCAGGCTAGAAACTATTGGAGGTGCCCACCAGAATTGGTTGGCCCTTATGCTATATCTGACATTGATTTGCCCCTGCGTATTTGGGAACATCAAAAAATGATTATCAAACAACAGAACCTTGAAAACGTGTTTGATATGGAATCCCGATTAATGCCTATGCTGTTAAAGATGAAACAGAAAGGCGTACGGGTTGACCCTAAAATGGTAAAGAAATTAGGGCAGGAATGGCGAGAAGAACGGGGTATTTTAGTTCGTAACCTTTCTAAGTTCGTTAACATCCGAGAAGAATTTAATGCCGATGATAAAGGCCACTTAAAACTACTTTGGGATAAACAAGATTTACCCGTTGTAAAAACAAAGAAAGGACAGCAATCATTCGCGGCAGCCGTTATTGATGCTAGCAACGACCCCTTTGTTAATAAAGTTAAACGTATTCGACAGCTTACAAAATCGATAGGGACGTATGTAGATGGATACTTCGGAAAACACGTTATTAATGGCAGGATACACTGCCAATTTAATCAGCTTCGTTCAGATGACGGCGGCACGGTCTCAGGCCGATTTTCCTCATCCCAACCGAATTTACAAAATGTCACTAGCCGAGGGGAATTCTCAGTTTTGCGTGAAGCCTTTTTGCCAGAACCTGGTCAAAGGTGGTGGAAGCTCGATTACTCATCTATCGAGCCAAGATTATGCGCGCATTACGGAAGCGGCCCAAGTGCCGACGCCCTACGGGCATTGTATAAAAAGAATCCCAAGACTGACTTTTATTTGATTGCGGCAGACGCGGCGAATATTGAACGACCGCCCGCAAAAGTCGTTGCCTTGGCTGACATGTACGGGCGTGGTTTGGCTAGCATGGCATTAGCGTTAGGTATCACTGAAAAAGAAGCTGAACGTATTAAGGATTTAATGCACAAAGCGAACCCATTTATTCCCGCATTAGCAAAGGCTGCCAGCAACCGAGCAAAGCAACGTGGTTATATCACTATGCTTTCGGGTCGTCGACGTCGTTTTGACCGTTGGTCACCGAAAAACTGGGACATACGCAAAAAGTACGAAGATAAAAACGGTTACGGTTCAGCTACCCGCGATAGTGAAGAGGAAATACTTGCCGAATTTGGGTGTTCAGCACAACGCGTAGAGACGCACAAGGCGCTTAATTCCATCCTACAAGGGGGTAGTGCCGACTTAATCAAGAAAGCCATGGTAGAGTCATTTGAGGCGGGTGTGTACGACGAAATTGGAGTACCTCAGTTAACGGTACACGATGAACTAGATTTATCAGCAGACCCCGAAAACCCCGCACACGTGGAAGCAATATTCGAAGCCAAAAATCATATGGAAACCTCGTATGACCTTGGCGTATTCCCCCTGGTAGATGTCGAGATGGGGCCAAACTGGAAGCAGGTAGAAGACTATGAACGTAATTAAAGTTAATTCCCCCTTTGAAGTGGGTCGTACTGATATAGAAGAGATAGCGGACTTAACAACCCGCGCCCACCTTATGCTCAATATTCGAGACGTAATTGATCATAACAAGTGGTCACAAAAACAGGCGGCGACTGTTTTGAGAACAACACAGCCCCGCATTAGCTCACTTAAAAATGGGGAAGCTTCTGAATTCTCAGTAGGAATGTTAATTACCTTTTTAGTTAGACTTGGTTATACCTCTGAAGTAACCTCATCAAAAGATAAAATACAATTGGAATTAAAGAAATGAACGTTAAAATTGAGGGTGTTGCGTACACCTCACAACAGTTACAATACTCAACCGTGGTATACGCTACAACGGTTATAGACGCTATCATAGAAGAGGAACGCAAACGCCTTGCCGATCTTAAAGAATGGTTATCTACTCGAAAAAACAGTGGTAGTATTTTTATACCTATAGACATAAGTGGCCGACTTGGTGACGTACCCAACGGTTACAACCTTGACGAAGAGGACGACTATAACCTTGACGAAGAGTTGGACAAGGCCGGTTGTCCCGTTCCATTCGAAGATCCAAGGTTTGATTGGCATTACGCACAAGTACACGCCATGACTGCATGTAACAGTACACAGGTAAGTTGGGAAATAAAACCAGGTGTTAAAATTACAGGTAAAACATTATGAGCGACGAAAACATTAATGGGCGAGTAAGTATCCCAGGTATTGAACTTAGTGTTCTGGGTGGTGCGGCCTATCTAGCCCACATAGGCCGGTGTGTTGAAAAGGCCGGTTGTACCGTTCCCTACGGTGACCCTTCGTTACAATGGGTTAAGCAGGAATCACAAACCACTGACGCGGTGATAATTTTTTGGATGCCCCGTTGACAGTATCACCAATTAGATATATGGTTAGGTTCTTCTAAACACACAGAGACAGAAACGATGAAAACACGGACGATTAATAAGATACTAACTGCTAAAACCAACGATTGGATTGAATCGATTGATCATAAGGAGCTACGTAAGCTCCTTAAAAAGGACATTGTGATCACGGGCGGTTCCATTGCATCCATGTTGTTGCAAGAACCTGTAAACGATTATGATATTTACATCAGTAACGTTACAACGCTGGCTATGTTGGTTGAGTATTACGTTAAAGATTTCAACAAAGAACACGGCGAAGGAACCGCCTTTATTGTTCATCATTCAGACACCTACGAAGACGACGACCGCGACCCCAATGAACCCCACCAAAGACTGTATGATACAGAACACAGCCTTTCCGGTTTGTACGGATGTCTGAAAGAAGGTGACCGTATAGAAATTGGCTTGGAATCCGGTATTGGTATGGTTGCGTCTAACGAAGAGGAAAACAGCCACGACGCGGCGAACGAAGAACAAGGGAAATACCGCACCGTCTTTTTATCCTCCAACGCTATTACTCTTTCCGACAAGATTCAAATCATTGTTCGTTTCTACGGTGATCACAAAGAGATTCACAGTAACTTTGACTTTGTTCACGCTCGAAATTGGTGGACGTTAGAAACCGGTGTTGTTTTAAACGTCAAATCAATGGAATGCTTAATGTCACGTGAGCTTATCTACAGTGGGTCAAAATACCCGTTAGCCTCCCTGTTCCGTACGCGTAAGTTTATCATTCGCGGATGGCGTTGCCCGATATCCAATTTTATTAAAATGGCAGTGCAGTTGAACGAGTTTGATCTAAAAAATATACACGTACTGCGGGAACAGTTAACAGGGGTGGACGCCCTTTATTGTAAAGCGCTAATCAATGCCTGCCAAACCAAGGTTAATTGCGAGGGAAGTGATTTTGAGTTGGGCGCTGATTACATGTGCGAAGTAATAGAAAAAGTAATGGAAAATCAAGAGTCAGACGAAGAGAACGCGGAGAATTCAGAAAATGGGTAAGATAACGGGACACGTTGTTGACGGTTTTCTATTCATGACCGAAGACGAGTACGAAGACCGACCTAACGTTAAAGGTGAACTTTTACCCTACGGAACGATAATCAAGTGTATTAAAGGTTACGAATGGGTTTATGTTGGGTACAGTATTAAAAACACAGTTGGTCGGGTTGAACATTTCTTTTATAGAACCGGAGAGTGTGACCCATATTCCCGTTGGTGTTATAACGCAACATTTACTGACACACTTTGTAAACGGTTCCCTGATTTGGAGGCGCTTTTAAATGGGGAGTGAAAACAGCACTTGGGCGACGTTGCGGGATAAGTTGAAGAACCACCGTAACGTCAGGATGACGCGGAATGAAGATAAGTTTGATGTAGGAAAGCCTGACGTTACCTTTGGCATCCGATTAACGGAATTCAACAAGGTGACGGGGTTTATTGAACTTAAGTATTTGGAACGATGGCCGCCGCGTGCGCCCATCGTCAAAATAAAGCATTACACCCAAGCACAAAAAGATTGGCTTTTTGATCAAGGCGAAACAGGCGGCTGTTGCTTCTTGTTCGTTCAGGTCGGTAAGGAATACTTCCTGTTCGATTATAAGCAGGCCCAACATATCGGAAGTGTACCAAAAGATTGGTGGTACAAACATAACGCCGCACATTGGCCCCAGTTAATGGGCCTACATGCCCTACCCTTGTTAGTGCGGATCGTCTCATCGAAAACCGAGGATATATGAAAATACATTTATCAGCCCCACACCCACCCATTATTTGGCCTGCAGTAATCGACGCGCTAGAAACCTGGGAACATGAGGGGTTGGTACCTTCCGAACTTCGCGCCTGTGATGGCAAAATGGTATTAATAACGAATAAGAGTTCGTTAACCAAGGTGTCCGAGAACGTAACCTGCAAACATTGTTTGAAAGTGATTGACAGGAATATAACTAATCACTAATATGCACGGACTAACTAGAAACACACAGAAACGAGACAGAAACGATGACCTTCGGTAACGAGAACACCACAAAAGAACTACTACGTAAAAAACAGAAAGAACTTAATTACTTTTTGTTATATAGGAACGGGAAAACCAATCTTATTTGCCAAAAGGAACAATCTTTGATCGCTGAGATTGAACTATTAAAAGAAGGCGTTACAATTAACATTGATAGCGTACAACAACAAATCACTGACTTTTTCGTATAAGGAAAAACAGCAATGTCACTATCAATAGGAACAATTATTGTAGTATTTGCGGCAACATCTTTCGAAGCACCGATATGCAGAATCAACGAAGAAACGAATACCTTTCAAGTCGAACTAAACCTAGGCGGTAAAATGTCTTTTCACCTCCCTGATAACAAGGGTGGTTGTGACGGGTACGGTCATAACGTTTATGCCAAAGTGAAGGGGGCGTAACATGATTTGTTCGGCTTGCAAATACGACGGCCCGAATTGGATCAAGTTTAGTAGTCTTAACAAAAAGCAGTGTACCCAGTGTGGTAACAGGATGGATTGGGACTTATCCCCAGACCAGGCCCCACTGGTTAGTAATAATAGAATGATATCAGAAGGTAGTGTACGAAAAGCGAACCGAGAAGAAGCAGAAAAATATATAAGTAAGCATGGTATGTGCGGACTTTTAAATTACATCTACGGCCCGACCCTATAGCCCCCTCGGGGGCCTTTTTTCAACAAGCGAGTTACTATGAACGGCGAATTCAGAGCATCCAGAAACCAGGTATCTATTTTCGATCACTGTGTTACCAACATCAACCCTAGAAACCTACTCGTTCAAGCGGTAGCCGGTTCGGGTAAATCCACCACCTTGTTCCACCTTGTTCGAATTCTTAAGGAACGTGGCAAGTTAGGCCGCGCCGTTTTGTTGGCATTCAACAAAGACATAGCCACCGAACTTAAAAAGAAGGGCCTACCTGCGGCCACGTTTCATTCGTTGGGATTGGCGGCGATATATCAATATTGCCGTAGGGGTAAGTTAATAGAACCAACAATTGAACAATACAAGTGCGCCGATATTTTCGACCATATGGATATACAGGAAGATCACAAACGCTTATACAAAGCTAACGTACTTAAATTGGTATCTTTGTCCAAGAATGCGAACATCGACCCCACCACGGATTCAGCGGTGGATCAAATCGAAGATTTGGCCTTTCGTCACGATGTTGATTCCGAACACCACGAATACCAGGACGTTATCGCGGCAATGTATACAAGCAATGTCTTGATGAAATCCAATAACGACATAGCCCTAATTGATTTTGACGACATGCTGTATATGCCCGTTAACCGTATGATGAGCTTCGCCACCTACAAATGGTGTTTTGTGGATGAGTCACAAGATACCAATTTACTACAGCGGGAATTCCTCCGGTTACTGCGGGCGCAACATTACGTTTTTGTTGGCGACCGGTCACAGGCAATTTACGGCTTTCGTGGTGCGGATTCCGAAGCCATGGATTTAATCAAAGACGAGTTCGATTGCGCCGAGTTACCGCTATCTGTCTGTTACCGCTGCCCGACAGTTGTTTTGGATATGGCCCGCCCGTACTGCCCATCTATAGAAGCCCGTGAGAACGCGCCAGTGGGTGTTTTTAAGGACTTGGGCCAAGACTATGGGTTAGATGAGTTCGTAGCGTCTGACGTGGTTCTCTGCAGAAATATACGCCCTTTGATTACCTTAGCCCTAAGAATGTACGCAGAAGGGTTAAAAGCGCACCTTTTGGGCCGAGATATTGGTAAGGGTATAATAAAACTTGTCGATAAGATGAAAGCCCACAGTACAGAAAACCTTGAAGATAACTTACTAGCCTTCTACACTAAGTTATCGTTAAAAACGAAAGAGTCAGAGCAGGGGGTTCTAGAATCACTGTTAGATAAAATTGAGTGTATTCAAGCGGTAATTGCTTCCTTAGAAGTTAACACCATTGAAAACCTTCGCAAAAAGATTGATAGTTTGTTTAGCCAAAAAGGTGGTGTAACACTTTCCACCATTCATAAATCAAAGGGTGGACAATGGCCCCGCGTATTTTTGTTGGATGAGAACTTACTACCAAGCCCTTATGCAAAGCAAGGTTGGCAGATACAACAAGAAAATAATTTAAGGTACGTGAGCTATACGCGTGCAGAAAAAGAATTGTACTTTATCGCAAGTACTCAAAGCAGTTAGGCAACGGGGCCGAGCCTTTTATCGGCCCCACTAAGGAGGTGATCTGTGTTAAGACGATTATCTATCGTCAAGGTGGGGATGTTCCTAATGCTTATGGTCAGTATGGCCGTAGCATACGGGGACATTCGACAGGACATCATCGAAACTGATGACGCCCGACCATCGTATAACGCCCCTGTACACGTAGGCGCTAGCAATGCCGAAAACGTATGCGAGGTGCATAAATGGGCCGGTTGTGTGGATTGGGATTGGGCTACCGTGTCCTTTTCTATGACTAGCATGGCTGCAGGGCAAGAACGGCTTTTCGACGTCATGCGGCATTAGCTACCTCAACCGTGAAACCCCATATACCCGCACTCGCGGGTTTTCTGGGTAGAAACTAACAGAAACGAGACCTAATTATGAAACTACCTAAATTCTTAGAAAGGAAAACACGAATGCCCTTAACTTATATTACCTTTGGTCAAAACCACGCCCATTCCGTGAACGGTAAAACATTCGATAAGGATTGTGTCGCAACGATTGAATGTAATAGCGCGGAAGAAGGTAGATTGATAGCCTTCGCAACTTTTGGGGATAAATGGTGTTTCTGCTACTTCGATACCGAGTTTGACCACGCTAACTTAAGTTATTTTCCGAGAGGGTTAATTAGCGTTTGACAGATTATCACTAATTAACTATATTTCAGACACCAGAAACGACAACAGAAAGAGCGAATAATAATGTCAGGATTAGCCGGTAAGTTAGTAAACGATTTAATGATTGCCCCCAAGGGTACCAACGTTTTATCCAGCCGTGTTTTTAATTACTTGTCAGAACGGGAGGTTGACCCCTTCGGATTTGCTTTGGAAGAAGCGGGTATGATGGTCTACCCACCTTTAACAGAGTCAATGGACTTATGTTCCGAACTTTTCTTTGAAACAGATATGGACTTAGATATACAAATTAAAAACCACACATGCGTCATTGTTGTAGGCGGTGTTAGTGTACAAACGGCGGGAAAGGATTGTATACCCCGCGCAATTTGTGCCATCGGTATTAAATTAATGGAATTGAGATGATTCCGCGAATAGCTTTTGTACTTATTGCCGCGTTAGCATGTGATTCTGTTTACGCCACGCATTTACAAAAGGGTTCCTTAATCTGTAGCACAAAGAAAGCCTTGGTTAGTCAGAACAAATCTTTTTCCCGTGGGTATTACCGTTTGTTTGATGGGTGTGATATTAACGGCAGGAAAATACGTGTTCGTTACGAAGCTAACGGGCAAATAAAATTAATTCGAGGCGGTCGTACTGTCTACGTCAACAGTTGGAAGCTTAACAATGATTGATGCCAATTATCAAGACCACTACCTCCCACCGTGGGCAGCCTCAAAGGGTAAATACCCGTACATGACTTTGTTGGCTCAACTGAGCACAAAGGATGGTCGTACATGCGGTAACGCTGTCGTTGTCGCTATAGCACCGGAACGTGAAGGTATAAGCGCGCATGCCATTGTATTAACCGATGCCGGAAACCTGATGAACCTAACCCCCAACGAAATGGAAGAGTATTTCCACCCTGTCGAATACATTCAGTTGCGGGTTGTGTTAGAAGATCGAATCGATGACCTTGTTATAGCACTTAACGACCTGTTTATTGACTTCAAACAAATACACGCGGTTTGGAATGCCCTCCCTGACGCCTTCGAAGAACGCCCAGCGGTTAAGGCAACCCTAGCTATGTTAAAAAAATGCGGAATGGGTAACGAGTACACCTAACATTAATCAATATTTACTAGAGGGATTTACGATGAACCACATTATGCTCGACTTTGAGTCAATGAGCACAGAACATAACGCCGCGTTAATTCAATTGGGGGCGGTTGAATTTGATCCGGTAGCCGGTGAACTCGGCAGAGAGATTTCAATAAACATTGATTTAACATCGTCAGTTGATGCGGGGTTGCACGTTTCCCCTAGTACGATACTTTGGTGGTTAGGTCAAAGTAATGAAGCACAGAAAACCATTACCGACGTTAAGGGGACTTCACTAGCACAAGCCTTGTTGGAATTTAAAATGTTCTACCAAAATGCTTGTGCCAACGCCTCACATGACAAGGGTAGCCATATTTGGGCGAACGGGCCGCGTGCTGATTTAAATTGGTTATCCTCTGCCTGCATTGCCGTCAATATGAAACCGTTTTGGCATTACTCGTGCGATAAGTGTGTTAGAACAATTGTTGAACTCGGCCGAGCCATAGGTATCGACCCCAAGAACGAAAACCAATTTGACGGTGTTGAACATTGCGCACTAGATGACGCTAAATTTCAAGCGCGGTACTGCATGGAAATTTGGGAAAAACTCACTAGAATCTAAGGATCAATTATGTCGATTGAATTTGAAAGCCCCAGCTTTGACAGTTTTAAAGAAGAGATGAAATTAAAGTTAGAACGGGTAACACCGGACACGCAATCAATCGCGTTAACCATCTACCAGCTCAAAGAAATCAACCGCTACTTACAAGGGATCGAAGAACACCGAGTTGAACTAACACCGTGCACACCGGCGGAAGCTGAGTTACAAGAACAATTAGATTTCTGTAAAAAACAAACGGAAAGCTTCCAAGCGGTGAATAGTAAGCTCAGTGACGAAATGGCTATCCTGGAAACGGAACACGCCGACGAGTTGTCGCACCAGTCGTTAAGTATTAGTAATTTGACGGTAGAAAACGAAGACCTTCGCAAACAAATAATAATCATGGAACAGAAACTATACGACCAAGAAAACCGTGAAGATCCACGGGCGGAAATATTGGGCCTCACATTAGCTAAATTGGTGGAAGAGATACGCCATTATGACTTCAACGACGGCTAAAGAACGGGCGGTTATTTATAACCAGAAGCGGAGCGCTACCGACCGGCAGCGCCTCGACCTCTGTACAAAGATAATCAGGGTGTTAGAAGAAAAACACGGATCATTAGATTATGTCCCCGCTGACAAGCAGGTTTCTATTTCGGCGGAATCATTATTAATTTTAATCGGCGGGTATTTATCCGCAATGGAAAAAGTGAACGACCATGACAGAACGTAAATTAGAAGTACGCCACGAAGGTGATCACACTTATATACAATCAGGTGAAACTAAATTACTTTTATATGGTAACGAGTTTTTTGAACTGACAGACCATGCGGGCCTCCTAAGTCTAACAAAAGATTTGGCCTTTTTAATGCAAGAACTAGGCGCAGCCTATGTTGCACAACCACCGGCACCTGATTTCGAAACACTAGACCAAAATTACGACCTTCTGCAGATTGAGCACAACGTTCTAAAAGAAGAACACATGAAATTAGTTAACGAACGCTCGGCGATGTCTAAAAAGACGGTATCGTATAGCAATGAACAGGAACTCGCCCAGAAGGTTGTTGCGTTGGAGGGGGTTAACGACAGGTTGAGACGCTTGGTTGCCCGTTTGGAGCTGGAAAACCAAGCGCATCTAATTGATTTCGGTGATATGACCGCACCCATCGTAGCACCCATTGACGTGGTTACTCGGATCCAGTCGGCGTTGGATAAGGGTCAACCGGTTACTGTTACTAACACAGTAGTCGAGGCGGATTTAGTCTTTGCTCCTACGGAATCCAGGAACTCCGCCCCGCGTCCTGGCTCAGAGGCGGAATATTACGAAGGGGTTAACGCTAGTAACGCCTTTATTGCCCAGACTCACAAAGGGGCCGAGTCCCCGAACTTCGAAGCGGTGACCATGCGTGGGCTTATGGAAACAAAGGAGCGACAAGAAAAAGTGACTGACGCCTTGGTTCTCCTTACTGAAACTTGCCATGGGTTAGCAAAGGAAGGGGGCTGGTGGCCCGAGGGTGAGGAACGCGACGTAGGTAACATGTTAATGTTAATCGTCTCAGAAGTTGCCGAAGCACTGGAGGGGGATAGAAAAGATTTAATGGATGAACACCTACCCCACCACAAAATGTTTGATGTTGAAATGGCAGACGTTTTAATTCGATCATTCGACATTATCGGCGGTCTTCTTGCTGACACCGCTATTGCGTTTCCTGAAAAACTGCTTTACAACATCAACCGCGCCGACCACTCAAAGGAGGCCCGTGCAGCGAAAGGCGGGAAGAAGTATTGAGCTGGTTCACTATTTGGCTACTAACCTTTCTCGTTAACCTTCTGGTAGCCTTCCAAATAGAACGGCACCACGAAGACGAAAACGGGGTACTTATGGAAGATATGACGTTTAGCGATTGGCGGTGGACAATAGGCGTCTCCGCTACTTGTGTATTTATTTGGTGTTGGATAATTGTTAAGTTAATTATTCCCTTCTTAAAAAAGGAACGTACGATAAGCAAAACCGAGTTATTCCCCGTTAATACTAAGGGGGCGAAAATGTTTGAATACCCACTAACCGACGCGGAATTAGAAAGGCCGGTGGAGTCATTCAACGATGACACGTTCGTGATGTATAACGACATTACTAATTATTCGGACAGTGCTGAAGATACGAAAGGGGAAAGTAATCATGGTAAATGTGACGATTAATATTCAACTGCCGGAGGGGGCAACCCTCCACGAAGATTTAATGATTGGTAAAAAGGCATACGGGAACGGTACTATTACCGGTATGGCTAGCTACGATTTGTTTGGTGTGGTTGAAGTGGCAGAAGAAGCCTTAAACAGTATAGCCGAGGATAATAGTAGTCTAGCAATAGACGCCCTGGTATCAATGCAAGAAATCGAGATGAGCCGATGAGAACGATTGATTTAGACAACGGTAAATACACCGTACAGGTTGACGATAACGGCGGTGTTACCTGCCTTCGTAACGGGGAAGATTGGCGAGATTGTTGTGGTGATAGTTTAATTTATTTCATGGCCTTGGCGTTACTCGAAAACCAAAGACCTGTGGTACCTTTCGACGAACTGGAAAACGGTGTTTGGTATTGGGTAGCAAACCCCAGGGAACCCGACGTAGGTTATCCCGTTTATGTTAACCTTGAGGGTGGCGTAATTGTGGGTAACGGTAATGCGGTGATGGATAAAGGATTTTTAAGTAACTTAACAGTACATAAGTTGGGTTGGCCATGAAACAGTTAGAAGATTTTACCGAACTGGTGGGAAAAACGATTAAATATACCCGCCTTGTTGATTCCGACGAAAAGCTCGTACTAGTTTTCGAAGATGATTCTTTCACCGTTGTAGAAATTAACCGTTTCGGGGAGTGTGTCGAACTAGTGTTAGATGAACCAGGTTGCTTAAGCGACGTGGATTTGTTGTGTGCCGGTCTGATGACGAAGGCAGATTACATCCGAAAGAGTGCCGAAATAAACAAGAAAGCAGCGGACGAGAACGAAGCTAGCGAACGCCATGTATTGCGTCAACTTAAAGTTAAGTACCCTGATGCCTAGGTATAACGACCCCGCGCAATTGAAATGGTACCTTGACGTGGGTTGCCTTGATTACAGCGAAAGGTTGGGCTTCGTCTCGGTACCAGGAAACTACGCCCTTCTGTTAAACAGTGACTACTCGCACTTTTTCTACATTAAAGCCGGTGTTGAAGATGAGAGTTGTGTTCATTGGGATAAATGGGCTGTTTACCGTTGGATAAAACAGGACGCGAAACCCTTTGACAAGGATATCACTAGCTAGTAATATCACCGTATCAACAGAAACGACAGAGAGTATATCATGCAAGCCGAGAATCGAATACTTATACAACCACCGTACGAAGACCACCCTTGCACGGCATTTCAAGTGTTCCCATCAATTGGTAAGGCACCGCACAAAATGCCGAAGTCGTACAAGTCGAAGCGTAAAGCACAACGCGCCGCCCGCCGTAAGAGTAGATCATAATGAACAGATGCCAACCAATCACCACCCTTAAGAACTTGGATGCAGCGATGGCCTTTGCTAAGGCAGGTATCGATTTTGTTTGTATACCTGTAAAAAATGAGGAACACAGAGCCGATTTAATGCTGATGGCAAATAAGATATTTACCGAACTTATCGTAGACGCTGAACTACGTGACGTTATAGAGCAAGCGAGGAAAGATCATGAGTAGCCGTGATAAGGCCCGTACCCTGTTTAAGAGCAAGGGGTTGACCTACGCCGACCTGACACGCGAAAACGTCCAGGAGCTACGTTATATCATCAATAAGAAGATGATGGGGAGTAAGTTACTCGATGATTCATACCGATGCCGCCCACGGTGCCAATTCCAACCCGATAACGCGGGTGGATTTTGGGCTGGAATACGGTGCAAATCGCGTTATTTCGGTGACAGGGAAGCCGTTAGTTTTAACCGTGACGGTTTTATAGGGTTTGGTGGTTGGGCTGACGATAAAAATGTTGTGCCAATAGTCGATGGTTTCGAACAGTGGGTTAACGAGGTGATGACGTGAGCCTGTTAACGAGTTCCGAATTGTTTGCCGCTTACAACGATTTACTTGGTAACTGGAACGTACTAATTAAACGCATCAATGCTAAGGGAGGTGAGGACTTTATGCAGTCGACACCGTTTACACCGGAAGAGATTAACCAGTTAATTACCCTCTGTCATCCTGACAAACACGACGGTAAGAAGTTAGCCGTTGAAATGACACAAAAACTACTAGAGCGTAGATCGTAATGTACGATAAAGAGTTTTTATTATTTATTTATAAACGATTAGCTATGAAGCATGGGGAAGACGTTAGTGTTGATTACATGCAAAAGTTACGGTCAATAATCGACGACACCGACCCCAAGCAGTTAACCCCAAACGTAACCTGCAACCACAAGTGGTCTAAGCTTAATGATAAATTGGGGTTTTGTGAAAAATGTCTAATAACAGGGAAAATAAAACATGTCAACAAAACAGAAGGATAACGAAATTAAAGCCAACGCCCTGGTCTCTGTAATCAGACGGTTGGAGAATGAGCAATGCAAGTTACGTTATACCATTCAGGCCCGTAAAACTCATATGCGGAAGCTTACGGAATTACAAACGCGTGCGGTTACGGAAATTGCGCAGCTCGGCGAATTACTTAGGGGATTAAAAAGTGAAGAACGTAATTAAGTGGTTTGCGGATGGGCATTATGAGTGGCACTAGTGGGTTGTGTGTTGGCGGGCCGTTGGACGGCGAATATCGCACGTATGATACTGATGTGTTCCAAGCTTTTCCAAAGCCCGCAGTAGGTGAACCGTGTTTTGCTAACGGTGAGTCAATCGAGCCAACGTCAACCGTGAATATATATGTCTACACCAAAAAATGGTGCGGGCGAATATCTAAATCAGGTAACAGGACTTTGTGGTATGAATGGCATTAACGAATATTTAAAAATAATTGGTCACCGTGCGGTTACGGAAATTGCGGGGGAACTTACCGACGTTTACAAATCGCGTGAAGATGGTTCGTACATCTGCCACGCAACCGAGCCGGTACAGTCGGGGTTATTAAAGTTTTTAAATGAACACGGTGTAAATAAAGTGTACGCCATTCACCTGGGTGGATGCGCGCAAATCGGGTTTAGTAAGGAGGAAAACAAGTGGTATGGTTGGGGACGTGGTATCTACGGTTTTGGTATCGGTAGCGAAGTTGAGCGAGGTGATTGCGCATACAACCCCGTAGATAAAGATGATTTCCTAAAATCAATTGTTGAGTTTTGGAGCGATGAACACCGCATAAATGTCAGGGGGGAGCACCGAGCCGATGGGGTTTATGTAAGTTGGACTTATGCACCTGATACACCAAACGAAAAGGTACGTGGGCAAATATCGGGGGTTAACAATCAGTACCCTGATGAATATGGTAAAGGTGAGTGGACGGCCTTAACACTTAACGAAGCCCGACAAATGGCAATCGATTATTCTAACGGGGTGAGTTAACGTTATGAAATGGTGCACTAAATGTCACAGCCAGTTGAATGAACAGGGTGACCATTACCAGTTGACGCACTGTGTACGGCGTGAGCTGGAGCTATTACGAGAAATTCACCAGCGGTCGCGGCAATTAATGCGGTACAACGGTATTGATCTAGAACGGGCCACCGCTGCCTATGACGAGTTGAAAGAGGCTACACATGTCGTCACTGACTTTTATAAAAAGGTGGACTAATGGATAAACTAATCGAGGCGTTAACCCTATTCCGTAAGTATGGTAACCCTAAGCACCCGACGTGGTGCGAACATGATGTTTTACACGTCGATATAGATTCAAGTGCAGTATCAATACTTGATAAACGTAAACTTTCTGAATTAGGGTTTACCCCTAATTCAGAAGGTGGTTTTCTATCATTCTATTTTGGGAGTTGTTAACGTGAAGACCTGCCCTTTCTGTAAAGAGGTGCCGGAACTGCCGAGTGGTGACGGTACTCAATATGAGATTGTATGCGCATGTGGTATGGCGCAATCTTGCGTGCAAATATCCGACCTAATGACGATTGATGAACGGGCCGGTGATGATTTTATTGATTACCGGTACGCGGAAGAGTACGTCGAACGCGCCAAGGCCGAGGCCATACGAAAATGGGATGATAGGTGTTGACATGGATTTCTGTAAACGGTGTAAATGCTTTTTGCCTACCAAGGAAGAAAAGAAACTTGGTTTGTGTATTGATCATATTGAAGAACGTGACGACCATCTCGATTTAACCGAAGAAGATAGGGCCAATGAGTAGTTGACGGTATATCACTAATTAGCTATATTGAGGGGGTGCAAGGTGCCAGTGATTAGCAAAAGAAAGTTAGAGTCATATAAAAGAGCGATCCAAACCAACTCTGTACTTTTGTTATCCACTGGATGAAAGTGGTTAAATTAACAGGGAATGATTATGGAATACAAAGAAGGTTTTTATCACATAACATCCGAAGCAGAACCAAAACCGGTACTGGTACACGGTTATAAATGTACTGACATGGGCGGGGCGTTTGTTTTTGGATTTAACACGCATGATGGCGGCGGGTTGTTACCTCTGTCAGATGTTACCGACGGTACAAAAATAACTGCAGTACGCATTGGTGACGATAGGGCAATTGAAGCTATTGGTTGGGCGTATGCTGATTGCTGTGTAACGCTAGACAAAGGCGGCGACCCTCGACAAACCGTGATGCCTGACGTACTGGTTCGAGCAACGAAGGACTTGGGGTTATGAAAGCTGATTTAGCTGAGATCATTAGAAAGTTAGATCATATTCAAGACCTTTTACATCAAAACAGGCATAGCGAAGCAGGGACGGCAGTATACGAAGCTCAAAGCCTTGTTGAATTTTTAAGGGACACTAAGCTATGAGTAAGGTCGAGGTGGTTACACACACCGGTAGTTTGTACGACTATAGCGGTGGTATAGGTTGCGGTGTGTTAATTAAAGAACGTGTTATGCGTAAGCTCGTTAAGCTACAACAAAAGCATTTAGAAGATGTTAAGCGAACACTAATGGACGAAGCGGAAAAGGGAAATGTTTTCCCTTCTATGTGGACGTTACATTACCCAGAAGGGGAACAAACACCGGTTCGGTTTATTGATACAAGTGAGGATGTTAAGGATAGAATAAAGTCCGCGACGACATCAGCGCAACCGGTACATATACCGTTAGTGTTTATCGCGGACAGCATGCAAGAAGCCGAAGCCATGGCCGACAAAAGGAGTAAGCACCATGCACACTGAATTCCAAGAAAAATATACAAGACTAGGTGACATGGTACCTGGTGATATCGCTGTATCGAAAGATAGGAAATGTTTTTTCGTCTGTAGTTATCATTACAATTTCCTGAAAAAAGGTAACGAGTACGCTATAACTGATGTTAACAATTTGTATAACCAATCCCCAGATAATCGGGATATGAACCAACCGGTTAAAATTCTTAAGCAGGGCGATAAATTCACGTGTACGATATAAGGAGAAAGTTAACGTGAAGCAGATCAGACGATTATTACCCGATAAAGTTATGGATATTAAGTTTAGGATAGCCCACCGGAAAATATCTAAAAAGCTTACTAAGTTCAATGATAGGAAGTGTATCGCGTGTGATGGTACTGGATTTATTAGCGCAGGGGATGGTGTAATTGGCTCCTGTATTTGCTCACAGTGTAATGGTACTGGTAAGTGTTTTGATTTCGATAACGCTATAAAAGTACTGTTTTAAATAAAGGAGAATAGAATGGGCGTATTAGCGTGTGATAGATCCGGTTGTGAGAATGTGATGTGTGATAGGCTTTCCAATACCTACGGCTACATATGCAATGAGTGCTTCGATGAGCTGGTTAAGTCTGGAGCGGAAACAAATATTGGTGATTTTATGCATACACCAAAAACCCAAGCTACCTCAGAAGATGAGGCAAGGGCGCGGTTTGACGTGGCTTTTCCCCTCATGAATCACTCTCTGTAACTAGGTATAGGAGTTACTTAAAAATGAAGAAAAAATACTTTCTTTATGATCCTGAAAATGGATTCGAAACATACGAAACCAAGTTGGAATGTGAGAAGGCGGCGGAAGAGTCAATCGAATATTATTTAGATGATTTCTGGAATGAGAGCGTGACGAACCTGGTCATTGGCGTAATTACCCATAGTGCTACAAAAACCGATGTCGAGCGCCAACCGGAAGATCAAGAAACCGCCGAAGAAGAGGGTTGGGATGAAGATTGTAAGTACCGATGCAATTATAAGATGCTACCAATCGAAACGTAGTTCTGTCGAAGAGGTGAATTTGATGGACAAAGAAGAATTTGAAGCAATGGAGGTTAAAGTAGAAAGACCAGGGTGGTACTGGGTAACGCTTTTTCAGTTCAAAAAAGACGAGCCTAAAGACCCTAGCTACATAACTGAATGGGTGGAATTCGTCGGTGAAGATTGGGATTACCGAGAACTTAAAGATTCATGTTATGTCTGCTTTATACACAAACGAGAAGATGGCAAAGAGGTATAAATTCCTTATTTGTCGCATAGGAGTGACTTAAATGAAAACTATAAAATGTTATGTATGTGGGTGCGGCGAAGAAATTTACGAAGATGACGACGCGTGTTGTAATTGCGGAAAACCCGTAGACCAGGGGAAGTTTAAAGAAGAACCCTTGGTAGAAATTAAGCACGTTTCACATACCGAAATAACGATCGACACAAGAAAATCAGGGGTCGACATTAGGGACATTTTGCGGCCTAAATCGTAGATTTGTCGCATAGGAGTGACTTAGATGTATTTAGAAATATTTTTATTAGTTGTAATCACTGTGTGTTTTTTAACACTGATCAAACTCAGTTACAAAATCACCATAGCTAATGAGTTCACGCCAAGCCTCGAAAGTTTGGAGATACAAAGGAGTAGCTTTTCAGAAAACTTCTGGATAGATGAGGCAGGTGTCCACACTTCGCCAAGAGATATGAAGATCATTAGAAAGCGTATGTGGTGGGATAATTTTAACAACGCGTAAAAATGTCGTTAGTAAAAGTTTTGGGGACGCTCAAATCGTCGGGTAACAAGCCCGCAAGCCTAGCCCCATTTTTAATGTCGGAGGATAAAGTTTTGAAATGATAAAGAAATTAAAAGCTATTAAAGATACAGAGGGTGGCTTCTTCAATACCTGGACAGAGACAAAATGGATCAATGCATCACAGGTTAGAAAAGTCACTAAATATAACTTTCACAAGTGGTGCTTTTTCAAGGTCACTAACTACGAAACGAACATGGACACTTTCGCTAAATCGTGAATTTGTCGGGAGATAGAGTTTTGAAACTAACAATCGAAAACGCCCCTATTGGAACAATAGCCCCTTCTGTAATTGGCGGCCATTGGGTAAAGACTCCTTGCGGTTGGCAATCGCTCGGGGGTTCCACATTTCCCACGCCTGGTGGTGACTGGGGCGGCGAACTGATACCGCCTAAAACTAAGTAATGTCGTTAGCGCAGTTTTAAATATTTCATCTTATTTGCCCAAACCACTTGCGTTGGTACCAACGGCGTGACACTATAGGTGCATCGAAACATGAAGCGGGATAAATAAAATGACTAACAAATATAATCTAGCAGAAGTTGTAGCAGCTAAGACAGACATGCAAATATTAAAAATGATAAAACTGAGAGTACAGAACGAAAAGAGGGCTTACGCCATCGTGTCGTTCTTCGAAATGTCCTTATTTGATGAGTACACCGAGAAGACGCAAAAAATGTTAATCAAGGCTGACAGCATAGTGGGCGACGCTAACGACTGGCTAAGAGATTGCGCGGCGTACTTTGCAGAGGAAAAATGGGACGACATGATACTAAAGTCCGGTTCTTGCTTAGAGTGCCACGGATGGGAAGCCCTATCATGAGTCAACCTAAAACAAGCACCCAAAGGTCGGCAGTAAGGGCCGAAGCTCAAAAGGCGTTAGGTCGTGTTCCTCGCCAAGTTTGGGCCGCACCAGAAGAACACGAGCGCGTCAAATTGTTCCTTATCGGGCTTCGTAAAACGCTTTAATGTCGGGGGTTTGAGTTATGACAATACCATTAATTAAGGAATTAAAGTGCAGTTGTGGTAATGAAGATCAAGAGAAATTTGTTACCACAACTGAGATTGTGGGTAGTGAAAAATGTGGCATATGGCCCTTACAAGAAGTTAGACCAGTAACTAAATTTAAGGGTTTTACGTGCCTAATTTGCCATGAACTATATGGTGAATGCGATCACGATTACGAAGACATGGGAAAGTATTACCAGTGTACATATCCTAAATGTCAGAACGTCAAAACTAAGTAGTGTCGAAGGAGCAAATTTAGAATGAGCAATTATAATACTATTTTAGAAGTGCGGCACCATCTGGGAGTTGCCCGCCTTGAGCTTATGATGTCTTCTGCGAAACTCGGCCGAACAGTAATGTTTGGTAATACAATAAAAGAAATAGATGACACTGTAGCTGACTTAACAAAAGCTATAGACCAGCTATCAAAACACATCGAAGCGTAATTTTGTCGAATAGGAGAAAGTTAAATGCCAGATATGAGAGAGCCTTACGCATACATAAGCGAAGAAATTGGAGCGCACGAATGGAAAGCATTAGAAGCAAGGAAAGAAGTCACTCGACTAACTGCCGTTGCAGAGGTTCACGAAATAGCAGCAAGACGGCTTGCTGATGCGCTACGTGAACAGAAAGAAGCTGACGCAGAACGAGAACAAGACGCTTAAATGTCGTTAGCGCAAATTTAATAATTAGGAGGAATCATGGTAGATCAAAACCTACTCTCGTACCAAGAGGTCAAAGAAATAGCAGGAAACTGCATGGGGTTTAAAACGGTTGAATTAACAAACGAAGATTACGAAAAGTTAGCTCAATCAAAGGACTCCCTTCAGTTAATTATTAAATTGATATTTGAAAGCTCGGTTAACGAATTTCTAGCTGAAGCGTGCGAGTTGGCGCTAAGTAAGTCGAAGTAATGTCGGGGGTTTGAGTTATGGGAATGCCAGTAAATGCAGACACGTTCGATAAAATGGTAGATGAAGATATTGACTGGTTAAAGCAAAACGCACCAGAAAGTCATATCTACCGCGACCACATAATAAAATGCTTAGAGATGGCAAAAAAGCACTACAGAGAGGTGCAGTTACCAAACATGCCAGACTCGGAATGGGACTGCTAAATATAAATTATGTCGAAAAACCGTTTTAAGGAAACGCTATGGTATCACTAGTTATTGACGCGGGAACAGAGGCGCTTGTTAACGCTTTGCGCCAGGTAATGGTAGACTTTACGGACGAGCAAAAAGCGCAACTGTTTGAAAAACTAACAGAAACCCGCTGTGACGAGTGCGGCACGGTAACCGAGCACAAGTGTTACTGTTCGCCTGCATATGACGAGTGAAGTGAGATAGTTGTTGTATTAATCAAACAGTTTGATATAATGATTGTGTTGAAACAGAAACCCAGAAACGAAATAGAGAAACGATTATGACCGAAGCCCAAAAGATCCAAAAAGAAATGTTCCACATGATGGCCGATTTTCGCAAGAACAAAGCCGCTAATACTGTTGAGTGTGGTGCTTTGGTTACAAACAGAACTTACACCTACCGTAAGACCACAATAATCAAAGCAAAGGATTTGGCGTTATGAGTTTATTAAAGAAATTAGCAGTCGACCACCCGTACTACTGCAACGACTCGAATTATACCTGTATTGAGTCGAGTAAATCGTGGGCTACCATGACAGGTTTTTTGGATTCATACGAAGACTGTGATATTGATATGAACCTCATTTTCCGGTGGGATGTTGAAAAGGATACTGACGCGGTGGGTGGGTATCGAGCGGAGGTTTTTATCATGCACCAACGCAAAGGGAATTTTGCTCCACATTCAATCGCCAGTATAAGCGAAGATGAGGTCGAGCGTTTCCAAGCGTTGATGTTAAGACACTGGGCAGTAATGAAACAAATATGGGAACCGCTATCATGAGTAAGCCACTAATTTCACTGTTGGCAGCACCGGCAGCAGATGAACCGGTGATTGACACAGGGTTTGTTCGCGATGGAATACGTACCAAGGTTAGAACAGCGTTACACCTTGGTATATCGTTGGAAGTTATCACCGCTCGAATAGAACATGAATTTACCGTGGGGTATAACCTAAAGGCATTGGTTGCGCACTTTTACGAAAGAGAGGTGGCCCATGACCGGATCGGAGCAAGCGAAGAAAGCGGGGTTTAACTCGCTTACAGAGGTATCTAATTTATTGGGTACCAAAGCCAACGGTCAGCCGGTTGTTAGCGGTCAGACGTTGGACAACTGGTCTAAAGATAAACCACTGCTATTCGCGGCGGTATTGGAAGGCGTGCACATAAGTGCAGTAATGCAGGGACTAATGACATGACTACTACATACAATGCGCAGGGCGAAGGCTCGGACGGTTCACAGTTGGAGCACGGGAAGTTATACCGCGCTCGGTTTATGGGGTGTGAAAGTGATGGAAGTAAACCGCACACCGAGTACCACACCTACAAGGCTGTTAAAAATGGATTATTGTTTTCTATGTGGCGGACGGACGTACAGTGGTATCACGTTTTGCATTTCTTCGAGTTCCAAGCCCTGGATTATCAAGTGACGTTTACTCCTGCGATGGGGCAAGACCTAGAACCGTTCGTGCGTGAGTTCGAAACCCATGCCGAGGCCGAGGCGGCACTAGATATGTTGCTGAAATACACGACCCATTTGCACGAAAATAAATTGATGTATGATTTTCCGCACGAGGGGCGGGTGTACAAGATAGAGGGTATTGTGTTGGTGGAACTCGATGGCGACGGGAACCCACTGTGACTATACCTACTTGGTTGTTTATTGGTGCCATGGTAACTTTTACCATTTTCAATCTTATTTTTGGATTCGATTTACACAGTACTTTAGGTCAACTTAAGGAGAGTGCACAATGTTACCCAGAATAGAAATAACAGATGGTATTTTGTCAGCAACAATAAAAATGTCCAATGGTGATACCTCCGCCGTTTTGGCGATGACGAGAATGGTCGCCAAATCGGAAGAGATCGACCCTGATAACGTCCTTGGTGGTATTGGTGCCATCATGCACCTGGACTCCTTCGAGATCTACGGGGAAGCTATAGGGCACCTTTACCAAAAGACGTGTGGGGGTGATATACGGCGTCTCCTGCTAATTATCCGTACCTGCCAGCTAGGACATATGTCGGTTGGTTTATTGCAGGGTTTATCTTTAGGTACCCACGAACTCGACGAGGGACATTGGGCGCTGTACGAAGCCAACGTACTTAAGGATTTACCAGGTTTTCAAAAGAAATGAAGACTGTGACGACTAAAGCGCAAATTACTGCCGCTGCAATCAAAGAACATGGTTCACTTTGTATTTACACTTTCCCCGCCCTTACTATCTACCAGGGGGAAACCCAGTTAGTAATGAAGGCGGAAAAAGGTTACGACGTTGTAAAAATGGTAGCAGGGAAAATAGTTACAACTAAAAATTACAGTACTCTAGCCGCACTAAAACTAGTTATACGAGTTTTCCACTTCTAACGAAAACACTTGTATTAATCAAACAGTTTTATATAATGCTTGTGTTGAGAGAGTAAACAGAAACGAAATAGAGAAACGGTTATGAAATTTATCGTAAGAGAGAATGAAAGAGTTAGTATTTCCTCGGAAGTTTTCGCCACCAAGGAAGAGGCGGCAAAGCAGGTAGGTATGGAATCCGTTTCTTTTGTTGCTGACGGTTACGCCAAGGTGTTGGGCTTCCCTTGTGGTGGTTACATTGCTAAAGACGTTTTTGGTAAGCCGTTAGAAATCCATGTTCAAGAGGTGAGTCATGAATAGTAGGGAAGAGTTCTTGCAGGGACTTGCTTCCCTTCGAGCGGCCATTATAACCCGCGATTGTCAGATAAGGGCTAACCCCCTTCCCCACCTTAAGGCAATGGAAAAACGGTGTGCGGAACTCGAAGACCTTTTTAATAAAATAGATTACGCGCTATCCCCCAACATGGTTTTCGATACCTGGGATACGCTGTGCGACAAAGACGTTATACAACGTCCAACCGATATTCAAGGTGAGGCGCTGATACGATGCAACGCCGCGTTGAAAGTTATTTCTGATTACAACAAAGGTGAGTCATGAAGCCGAATAAACCACACAGTGTGTTACTTAAGTTGGATGCCTTGGGTGTTATCCATGGCCTGGAAATTGAACAGAAACAAAACGACACCTTCTGTAAAATCATCGGGGAAAGGGGTAAGTGCGAGGGCCTATGGCGCACCTACAGTGATTTCCTGGATGTTGGTGTGGGTTGGAACTCTATTGCACAGATAAAGAATAAGGACAAGGTGTTGTTGGTCAACTGGCGGGAATTCCAAACGCAGTACGCCGTGGACATCCAAGAATTTAAACGACTGGCAGAAAAATTGGGGTTTGATCATGGCGCATAGTGAAATCGATAAAGTAAAAGAACGCCTACGTTTTGCTGTGATGGGGGGTTGTAGTGCTGTGTTTAAACCCCTATTTATATCGGATGATCAAATAGCTATCGTTAGGGTGTTAGGTTTGTGGGGACAAAGTACCTCATGGCGATTGGCGGCATCGTTGGCTATTTCTGTACCTAGTGCCAGTAATCGCCTCAAATCTTTGTGGGAGTTGGGCTATCTCACGCGGGAAGAGTTCGCGGCCCCCTCGGGCGGTATCGAATACATTTACAAAGTGGTGGATTGAATGAAGTGTAAACTATGTGGTGATGAAACCAAGGTGACCTTTACTATTAAAATGAAACAGGAAGCCGTTTGCGATTGGTGCGCTAGGTCGATCACCAAACAAAACATTGATTATTTATTAGAGCTTGCGCGTAAAGTAGTAGACTGACTATCCCTAATTTGATATATTGGCGTTGAAGATTAGAAACGAACAGAGAGGATTATGATGGAAATATCTATTCAGTTACCTGCAGAAGCAATACCATCGGGTGAGCGGGTTGAGTTATCTTCGTTCTATGTGGGGGTTGGCCCGTCATCATACATAACCGGTGTGTGTAGGATACAAAGGCACTTAACTTTGGTTGGGGATCAAAAGATACACCCACTAGAAGGTCATGTTTTCTTGGTTACGGAAGAGGGTTTTGTGTGTTTGTATCCCCTGGAACTACCGTTAATTTGGCATGTTCGAAAAGGTGCGGAAGGGGTTAACCAAGTAATCGACGCCTTGGGGGATAGCTTATGAACATCATGATTCTATTCATCACCTTGTTGGTGGTTGCTGGCTTGTGGCTTTGCGTACTTGCAGACCGTCGGGACTTTCAGCGGATGGTGGATAAGTTACAGCCACCCACTTACCCCAACGATCACCGGTTCACTACGTGGCATGGTAAAGATGTGGTGTTGGTTACTGAAAACGGACGTTGGGTTAAGTTCAAGGGGGTGAAATGAATTACGATTTAATTTTTATTATGGGTGGGTTGTTTGGGTTGGTGGTTGCGGTGGGGTTGGATCGTTGGCGATTTAACCGTATGGTAGCGAAACTACCACCCCCTGTTTATCACCTTCAGACGATGTACGTTCTTTGGCGCGGTAAGCAGGTTAAGTTGTACGCATTATGTGATTCAGGGCGTATTGAATGTGGTGTTAAATGGGGGAGGCTTTAATAATGCTGTATCTAAGTATGTTTTTGCTTTGTATGTTGGTGACACACTGGGGGTTGAGAATACGTGACCGGCGTTTGTTTAACGAACGGCTAGGGCGTCTACCTCCACCAAAGGTAGAATTTGAATCACGGGAAATCATCTGGAAAGGGAAGCGGTACCAAGTGTTTGCTTTTATGGATGATGAGACGGGGCGGTTATGGTGGATGCCTTACGTAATTAAACCAAAGAGGCGTGGTGATGAGATTAAGTGACGTTGGTTTTCTGGACATTCAGTTTAGTAAGGAGGGGGCGGCCTATTTCCAATTGGATATAGAAGACCTCGGGCCTGGTAAGGTAACAGAAGGTACGGGGCTTCGTGTGGACATGCCAGGGGCTGGCGGAGGTAAGTTCGTCCGTATGATGAAAGTGCTCGGGGTTTCTCGGGTGGAGTTTCGAGGTACTAGACGGGTTCACGTTGAAATACTGCGGGAATTCTTTGAACAAGACGAAGATCCAACAAAGCGGCGTCGATTGAGCGACGCTTTACTTAAAAAGATTGGAACAGTAACTATTGGATAAGGCGGTGGGCGATTATGATATTTACACACGGTGAATTAAAGTTAGCACAAGCATTACCAGATCACGACGAATTTACAGAAGAGGATGTCGTACGGCTTTACGCGGTGGAACGCCGTTCTGTTAAATCCATAGCAACGACGTTTGCTCAATCGTTGAAGTACATCCGTGATGTACTGAAGAAACACGGGGTAGCTATTAGAACAACCGGTGGAACTTGCCTTGCAGCAAAAGCCAAGGCGGGGGCTACTCGACCTGCGGCACCCATACCGCAGGATACTCGGTTTTTATTCGAATTCAAAAACGCCATGTCTAAATGCCGGTTGGAACTCGGGCAGAAAGGGTTTGTTATCGACACGGTGATATTTTTGGAAGGCTGTGCAAGTTCATTAGGATTCGATAGCTTTTACCTGATGCGTTTAGATGAGCGTGACGGTTTGGGCTTGGGGCGTGTTGCTTGCCACCCTACTAATGCACCACATACCCGATTAACAAAGCTGCTGATTGAAAAGGAAGACATGAGCAAAGAAGATGCCACCTTTCTTGGGAACATGGGCCGCGTTGCTATCCACATGGCTATTGGTGATTTCTACCTTGGTTATACCCATGGATGCTAGGGCGTTTGTTTTGATCGCCCTCTGTACAGAAGCAATACAGCGGGATGAATTCGGGCGACTACATAACGGTTTAGCAGTGGAACTATTGAAGTGTTACGGTGCTGAGCTTCTTAAATATTTGGAAGGTGAACAGGCAAAGCCTGGGGATGTGGTGCATTAAATGAAGATCGACGTACAGTTTTTTAAAATTAATTTAACAGCAGGTTATTGTGGTAGTGAGAAGGATCACGATAAGTTTTGTGAAAAGTTCGTAGCATTTGGGATTGAAACCAAACCCTACGACAAAGAAAGTCATTGGGGTTCACCCTTCGTTGAAGGCTCCGATATTGTGGTGGACAAAGAACGGTTGGTTGAATTGGTGGTAGCCGGTGTAGAATTTAAGGTAGAGGGTGACCTTAAGTCCTCGGTGACCATCGGGAAAGATTTAGAGGATATGTGTAACAAGGTAGGTGATAGGTTGGCGGGTACCGCACCGGTTGAGCCAGGTAATTACAATGTTAAATGCGAAGTTCATCAACCTGGGCAAGCGTTGTCTATGTATAACAATGTGCTGCTACTGGAAGATGCCTGTACCGACCGTTTGAACGATCATTTGGAACAAGGGTGGCGCATGGTCGCCGCGTGTCCTCAACCCGAGCAACGACGACCTGATTACATTATGGGCCGGTATGTGGCCCCATCTTGAGTGATGTAATGGAATGGAACTATGAGGGGGAACCTACGGTTAACGGGATCTATGCCGTTAAGTATAATTTCGGGGAACCTACAGGGTTAGGTTATATGGCCATGACTTGGAGTTCGGGCAAGTGGGATGCAAGGTGGCCTGTGGTTGGTTGGTCATCAAAACCTTTCTCTACCTACAAAGAGGCTTGGGAATGGATTGAATAGGGCGGCTATGTTATAATAGCGGCCCTTTCTGGGTGGGAGTGGACTGAATTAATTCAGCGCCACATCATAAATTACTTATTATTAATTCAATATAAAGGCGAGATACAATGGCTACAACTACAGAAAAATTAGCACTAAAAGTAATCGGTTCAGTTGACGCGTTAAACGATGCAGTAGCGAAGGCGTCAGCGGTGGGTATTAGTTTGGCTTTGTCGATCGATATCTCGAACGTTATTTCTATTGTTACAATGGAATCACGCCAAGACTTTTTGGCTGACAGTAAAGAAGCAGAGGCGGATGCTGATGCTGTTGGTGATTAATATCACCGTTTAGTTATCGTTATTAAAAAGCCCGCTGATAGCGGGCTTTTTCGTGGCCGGTGGTTGGGGTTACAAATAATCAGGGGTGGTGGCCTTGGTGTACATTTCCCAAAACGCATCGTGGTTAGGATGGCCCAAATCTTTTAGGTGCTGTTTATAGGCGGAGAGTGTTGGGTAGTTTCCCTCTGCTTCACGCCAGCCAAAAGGTGACCTTGGGCCACGGTTTTTTGGGGTATAGTGGGGTATTGGTTTGGGGGTGCTTAGTGGTGGATTCGACACATAACAAAGGTTCTCAGGGCGATAGTCTAACTCTCTTGCGCCCTTAAATCGTACCGGTTCCGTGGGGTATTCACCGAAGGCTAACACCCATAACACCGCCATTTTTTTGAACTTATACTGTCCTATAAACAGGTAATCACCCGATATTCCACCGTGATTGTGGCGTAATATGTCTTTTCTGGCGGTGATATAATCGTAAAATAATGAAAGTTTTACAGGTCTATAGGAACATCGACCATCAATTGGGCAGTAATAGAACGATGATTGGATCTGTTCTATGGAAAAGTAGGTGATTTCTTGAACAGGAACGGGTTTTTTGCGTGGCATCTTATAACCTCATCAGGGTTTATCATTACGAAAGGGTAAAAATCCCAGGGCGGGTAATGAATCCGCCTTTTTGGCCGCTAAACCTAGGGAACCAATTAGATTAAAGGATGGCGTGGTGTTTTGCAATAAGTATTTGAGAAATGTATTTTTGGTCAATTCGGGCAATCACTAACTAGATATAGAGGATTAGGGGCAAAAAGGGTTCTAGGCTTAGTGGGGTATGGGTTACAGAGGTTTTTGGCTGAATATGCGGAAATGTTTTCTAAGAGGGTAAATTATAATAATGGAAAAACATTTTAAAATGTGCTATCACGTCAGGCGTCGACTAGGGTACATATTCAAAATAGTTATAAAAAATAAACTTAAATCAATTATCAAAAATCACCCTCTATATGCGTGTGTAAGTACACCACTTTGTAACTTCTGTAAACCCCTAAAAGGTTAGTTAGGCTAACTAATTGAAAATGTGACTCCCACTGTAGGTTTCCGTACAATGGTGCCATGGGCGCGATGCCCTAACCGGCGCGATGCCAAACATTTTTAAAATTAACCGAGTGCGTGACGCCATGGCTGATTATACCCCGATTGACTTCCTTTCTGACGACCCCGACATTCCCACTTTGAAAGATTTAGAGTTCATCGATGAACTACTTTCGAACGGCAATCACAAAAACAAAGCAGCTATCAAAGTCTACGGATGTGAAACAGATAACATAGCGTCGACTATCGCACATAAGATTTTACTTAAACCTGCCGTGGGAAAAATTTACAATCGTAGGATGAACGATAAGGTTCGTGCGAGCGGAATTTCTATGGACTGGATCGAAGGTCAATTGGAAGATATAGCGACCACAACGATACAAGATTATTACGATGAAAATGGAAAACAAATTCCTATCCATAAACTTTCTGAAAAAGCGGCGGGCGGTGTAAGTTCGGTTGAAATTGAATACGTCGATAACATGCGACGAGAGAAATTAAAAACTTATGATCGTTCTGGTGCATTAAAAACTTTAGCGTCAATCCGTAAACCAATTGCGCAACACAAAATGGAAATTACAGGGAAGGATGGAAAACCAATTAACGTTGAAGTTTCTGGTGGTGTACTTGCGTTACCTTCTGCAACCAACACCGAAGGGTGGGCGGATGATGCGTCAGAGTCACAAGACGCTGTCCTAGCAGTCGCAAACGAAGGATACGAAAACGAATGAGTATCGAACTAACCAGCGCAATAATTGAACCTGAGTTTAATTACAAAGAACATTTCACTCCTGTTAAATCCCCGTTCGCGCAATTCGATTTGGATTATTCTAAACCGTATGAACACGACCATAAAAAATACCCAATCGTTTGGCAGCCTCAACCTGGTTCTCAAACTCTTGCAATCACTTGCCCGTTTACGGAAATACTTTACCAAGGTGCTCGTGGCCCTGGTAAAACTGATTGGATTCTTATGCGTTATGCTATGCGTGTTGGTTTGGGTTTTGGCCCGTACTGGACAGGTATTATTTTCCGACGTGAGTACAAAGAATTAAACGATATAATTAAAAAATCAAAACGTTGGTTCCCTCGAATATTTCCAGGTGCAAGATTTCTTCGTTCAGCATCAGAATTAAAATGGGTGTTCCCTGATGGTGAAGAATTATTATTCCGTTTAATAAAAACCGAAGAAGACTATTGGAACTATCACGGGCACGAATACCCGTTCATTGGATTCGAGGAGCTTTGTACATGGCCATCACCTGATTGCTATGACGTGATGTTTTCCTGTAATCGATCCGGTTACCTTCCACCCGAGGGTCAGGCACCCATACCATTGGAGGTTGTATCTACTGCAAATCCATATGGTGTTGGTCATAACTGGGTTAAGTCTCGTTTCATCGACAAGGCGAAACCAGGCCGCCCATTTCTCGCTGACTCCAATCGTGTGGCCGTTCACATCTTCGGACATCCAACCGAGAACCGATTTCTAGATCCGCAATATCTGGACACCATTCGAAACATCAAAGATCCAAACAAACATGCTGCGTGGTGGCGTGGATCTTGGGACATTACGGCGGGTGGAATGTTCGACGAATTTTGGCGCTCAGATATCCACAAAGTTGAGCCTTTTAAGATTCCTGGGGGCTGGGAAGTGTATAGGGCGTTCGATTGGGGGTCTAGCAAGCCATTTAGCGTAGGCTGGTGGGCCGTTAGTGATGGTAGCAATGTCAACGCCTATGGTAGGACGTTTAAGACCATACGCGGCGATCTATACAGAATTGGGGAATTCTACGGATGTACAGGAAAACCCAATGAGGGCCTTAGATTGACCTCGGGTAAGGTCGCCCAACTCGGATTGGAACGAGAAGAACGGCTGATGCAACGCTATGGCATCAATGAAATATTGCCAGGGCCTGCGGATTCATCCATTTATACGCTTGAGGATGGCAACTGTATTGGGGACAATATGGAAGCTGAGGGGATGTACTTTGTTCCCGCAAATAAGTCCAAAGGGTCACGAAAAAATGGTTGGGAACTCATTAGAAACCTTCTCGAAGCGGCCATACCCATCCAAGCAAAGGACGATGATGGCAACGTGATACAGGGCGAGTTTCTTCCACGCGATAAACCATCGTGTTATATTTTCGACACTTGCACCGACTTTTTGCGAACAATTCCAACCCTTCCACGTGACTCCACCGACATGGATGATGTGAATACAGAGGCAGAAGATCATATTGCAGACGAGTTCAGATACATGGCACTTCACCAATTTGGTAACTTTACACAAGAGGAATTTTAAATAATGGCGACTGAAAAGAACAAGGTGGAGACACCATCTAGTGCATACATGGTCATGCAACCTCGTCTAATGCTCGGCAAAACTTTGTTGGGCGGTACCCCTGCAATGCGTGATGCGGAAAAAGCATACCTTCCACAATACGAGCGCGAAAGTAAAACGAACTATGAAACACGTTTAGAAAAAGCTGTTTTGTTCAATGCCTACAAAAAGACTTTGAATGGCTCGGTGGGTCGTGTGTTCTCCAAGCCCATTACACCCTCTGATGATATGCCGCCGGTAATTAGAACTATGCTCGACGATGTCGACCGCCAAGGGAACAACCTAGACACGTGGGCGCGTAATTCTTTCCGTGATGGTATGAACAGTGCGCTAACACATTGTTTAATATCTTTCCCTACGATTGCAGCGGAGACGGCAGAAGATCAGTTAAACCAAAAGGCAACCCCGTACTTCACAATGATTCCGCATGAGAATTTAATAGCCGCCTACTCTGAAATAATAGATGGTGTTGAAGTTCTAACCCATATTAGAATATACGAAGAGTCCACCGCCGTTGTGGATTTTGAAGAGGTGACGGTACAACGTATCAAGGTTGTTGAACCTGGTAGATTCGATATCTACGAAAAAAGTAAACGCGGTTACGAATTAGTCCCTGAATTAAGTGGAGAGTTTGATTTAGACTTTATACCCCTTCGTACCTTCTACGCCGAGCGCGACGAGTTCATGATTGGAACTCCACCACTCAGTGACCTTGGTTATTTAAACGTGTCGCACTGGCAGGTATCTAGCGACATGCAAAACACGTTAGCCGTTGCCTCATTCCCAATACTTGCGGCTACTGGGATAAGTACAGGGAAGGACGGAAAAATAGTTATAGGCCCGAAAGAAGTTTTAACTTCGAGCAAAACCGACGCAAAGTTTTACTACGTAGAACACAGTGGCGCGTCAATTAAATCAAATAGAGATCTATTACAAGACACCGAGGGACGAATGGCCCTTGAAGGTTTAAACCTACTCCGCCAGCGTAAATCAGGTGAGACTGCTACAGGTCGAGCGTTGGATAGTGCAGAGGAAACCAGCGACCTTCGAGAAATGGCGTTACGTTACCAAGACTTTCTAAACTCTTGTATAGAGGTTGCAGCGGTGTGGGCGGGGCAGGAAACCCCTGGAACAGTCGAAGTTAATACCGATAATCTAGTAATGGCAGAGAGTGATATTGATCACCTTCGTTTGCTTTATGATATGGCCATTGCGAACAGATTATCTTGGGTGAGTTATTATTCTGAAGTAAAACGACGTTCATTGCTTGCCGACGCGGTTACCTATGAAAATGAATTGAAACTCATAGAAAAACAACCTGTAGATGATCGTTTCAATATGTTTGGGGATGAACCCACAACCAAACCACCATCGGGCGATAGTGAGTAATGACCACAGCAAACCAAGAATACTTTGACATTATGGTTTCCCACAATCTTAACTTAGAACAAGTTAAGACGGGGATTGCTAACGATATGGTGAAGTTGTTAGATGCGAGTGAGTCGAGTCTAAAAGAATTGATTGCAGGTCGTATTGCTAACATCACAGGAAGAGGACAGGAAAAATACGGTAGAGGAACCACCCGCAGATTAAACGCTTTGTTAAAAGACGTTAAGAAGATGCGCGGAAAAGTATTCCGAGACATTGAGAAGGAACTCACCGAACAATTAATTGAAGTCGGCGTGCATGAGGCGGCATTCAATCAGGCGGCGGTTGTTAGCGTCGTACCCATGGAAGAATTCTCCATGGTGGGCGCATCACGGGATCAAATCGTAGCCGCCGCACAAGCAACCCCAATACGCGGCCGGTTTCTCAATGAATGGTTTGACCAAGCACAATCGGCTGAACTTGGTCGCCTCAATGATGCGTTGAAGGTTGGTTTCTTCGAAGGTCGTAGCAATGACGAAATCGTTAGGGGAATATTCGGAACCCGCTCTGTACCTGGTGACCTTCGCAAGTCTCGAAACAATGTTAAAACGATTGTTAGAACGTCGATGTCTACCATGGCGAGTGCCTCACGTGACGAATTGTTTGGTAACAACTCGGACATAATAGAATTTGCTCGGTACACTGCAACACTTGATGGTAGAACGTCAGACATCTGTTCATCACGTGATGGTAATCAGTATAAGCTCGGTGAGTTCCGTCCTGAGATACCCGCGCACCCGAACTGCAGAAGTATCTACCTACCTATCTTGTTCGGTGTAGGTATCGTTGGCAATCGGCCGACAGTGACCGACACTCGCACCCGTGAGAAACGAGAAATAGATTTTCGTGCGGATGCCCAAGCACAGTCAAGAGGGCAGTGGGGTAACATGTCACCACAGCAACGAAACAAGGCCGTACAACGTCAGCGCGTTAAGTGGGGGAACGAGGCAATAGGCACCACCCCAGCGGCAACCACCTATTCTGAATGGTTCCCTCAACAATCAGCGGACTTTCAGCGCGCAAAACTTGGCCCCACGAAATATGATCTATATACTAAGGGAGGATTGGATTTAAACGACTTCGTGAATGATACAGCGAGTACCCCGTGGACAATCGATCAACTGAGAGCTAGAGAGGCGGACGCTTTCAGTAAGATATAACTTAAATTTTAAACCGGTGAGCAATATGTCAGACCATCTCTTAGAAGTGCGGATCGTTGCTGTGGCATCCAAAGAAAGGGTACCTCGTCCCGTTTATGGATTCCTCGTACGTATTAAGTCCAATGTAAAGGATAACCTGTGGACTAACGTTACCTTGGAACCAAGCAAATACAAATCATCAGGCGAAACACTGCGGGCAGTAGAAGTTGCCGGTTGTGCCGCCGCCGAACACCAATGCGCTGAATACGGCGACCATATCGACTGTGAACGAGCGGGCCGTATTGCGTTAGAAATATTTAAACGATTGATGTTAGAGATTCACAATAAATCTATTTCAATTGTGCAGTTAAGCCGGATGAGTCACGTGAGTGGCCCTGGTTTGTTTCACCAAGAAACAGTTTGACCCTAGGCGCGATGCCGACAATGCGTGATGCACCCATACAGGAAATATGATTATGCCTTTTGAATATCCAAACGAAGTAACAGACCTCGAATTAGTCCCTGACAATTCAAAATCACTTTATGTTGCTAACGAAGATAGCACCGCCTTTGTTCTTGATGCAGATCTGGCTGGCAGACTCGATACCAGCAAACTAAAGAACGCACTTAACAAAGAACGTAACCAAAACCGTGAAGGTGCGGCGACGTTAGAAGGATGGCGAGGGCTTGGTTATGAGACCGTAGCAGATGCTCAAACAGCTTTCGAAGAAATGAAGAACGCCGTTGCGTCTGGTGAAAAGGGTAGTGTTGATTTTGATAAGTGGCGTCTAGACAATGAGGCGAAGACTAATAAGCTATTGTCAGCAAAAGACGAAGAAGTAAACCAGGCGAACAACACTGTTCGAGAATATTTAATAGACAATGCAGCTACCGGCATACTTGCGGACAAGCAACAAGGCCTAGCAGGTTCTGCGGACTTGATCATGCCCCACGTGCGCGCACAAACCGAAGCCGTGAAAGGTGACGATGGTAAGTACGTTGTTCGCGTTAAGGATCTAGAAAACCCAGGTCACTATCGATCAAACGGTGATGGTGGGTTTATGTCAGTAAAAGAACTTCTTGTTGAAATGAAGGCGAGTCCTGGTTTGTCGCGTGCATTCGATGCGGAAGTGAAGAAAGGACTTGAAACAGTTACACCAAACCTTGGAGGTATGCGTACCCAAAAGGGCGGTATGACACCAAACCAAAAAATATCGGCTGGCTTGCGAAAGCGCGGCTAACAGTTAGGGCCTCATCCCTTGGTAGTATTCGCCTGCTATCTCCCACCGGAAGGGTTGAGGCCCACCCCTTTGTCAAGTAATAAATTTGTGATACACTATCTACATAAAGGCGTGAGGCCGAACCAATTCAACCAACACATGGCGCGATGCCCGTTGGATGTCTTGGCAAAAATGCGTGATGCACCCCAAAAAATTCAAACCATACCCTACTGAACTTTTAAGGAGCCTCACTAATGGCCTCAGTTACTCTTGTCGAATCCGCAAAACTTGCCCTAGATGATCTTGTTGCGGGCATTATCGAAAATATCATCACCGTCAACCACATGTTCGAAATGATCCCTTTCGATGGCATCGACGGTAACTCTCTTGCGTATAACCGTGAAAATGTATTAGGTGACGTTGAGACTCTAGGCGTGGGCGGAACTATTGCCGCTAAAGCCGCTGCTACTTTCACCAAAGTAAACAGCTCGCTAACAACTATCATCGGTGATGCAGAAGTCAACGGATTGATCCAAGCTACTCGATCAAGCGATGGCAACGACCAAACCGCTGTGCAGATTGCATCTAAAGCGAAGTCTGCCGGACGTTCTTTCCAGCAGCAGTTAATTACTGGTGACGGTACTGGTGATGACTTCACAGGTCTAGAAAACCTTGTTGCAGGTAGTCAATCAATCGTTCAAGACACTGCAGGCGTTGAAACTAACGGTGGTGATTTGTCGCTTGAGAAAATGGATGAGCTTATCGATTTGGTTACAGATAAAGACGGAAACGTTGATTATCTAACCGGAAACGCACGTACATTAAGAAGCTATTACAGCTTACTACGTGCATTGGGTGGAGCTTCCATTATGGACTCTATTACGTTGCCGTCTGGTACGTCTATCTCAGCTTACCGTGGAATTCCATTGTTCCGTAATGACTACGTCCCTGTTAACCAAACCACTGGTTCGTTGACGACTGGTGCAACTTTGTATGCTGGTACTTTTGACGACGGTTCTCGTTCATCTGGTATCGCTGGATTAACTGCGCAAAACGCGTCAGGTATTGCTGTTGTTAGCGTTGGTGAGTCTGAAACTAAGGACGAGCACATCACTCGTGTGAAGTGGTATTGTGGTCTTGCATTGTTCAGTGAGAAAGGCCTAGCCGCTCTTACTGGTATAGCAAACTAATAGCTATTCCTGCATAATGAAAGGAGCCGTATGGCTCCTTTTTTATTAACTAAAAACCGGTGTTAATTATGATCGAAGAAAACCGACCAAGCACAATCGAATTTAAGTTGTACGGCCCGCATAAAGACAAGACGATGACGATTAAAAAATATCGATTTGTTAATGGTATTTGCCCCATTGATAAATTAGATGCCGTGGCGGTTGAACGTTCCCTACGTAATTATAGTGCTTGCCTCGAAAACGAATTCGAGACAAGACAAGCTGACTTTGAAGAGTCTCAAAAAAAGGTGTTAGAGAATGAAGCACAAGCGAAAGCACTTGATGAAGCCAAAGCCGACCTTGAAGCCGAGGCCGCGAAACAAAAGAAGGCGATAACCGATAAAGCAGCCGTAGCGGTGGCAGCCGTAGAAAAGGATGCCGAAGCAGTTAAAGAGGTGAAGAATGGCGACGGTAAGGGTAAAAATAAATCGTAACACCAGTCGGCCCACCAAAGGCAAGGCGACCTTTCACAGGTCGTCTACTGGGTTGAAAAAGCATAAACAAACAACCTCACGAGTACAAACCACCCCTAGAAAAGGGCGAGCGGGCAACCGTCCCCGACGCGGCTCAAGCCGTTAACGATTGGAGCTAAGACATGAAGCCTTTATCAGACGCCGGTTTTGCCAAAATATTTAGTATTTCAGGCCCTATCGGTACCCCTTTGGTAAGATCCATTAATTGGGAGTTTGCCCACAGTTTTGTTGGCGTAGACTTTTTCACTGACGAAGCCCTAACTAACGCCATCGAACCAACCACCGGAACCGTGGCTATCACTGTAAAAAGTGTAACTTGTGATTTAGAACAGGCCGTTGTAAATAGCCCTATTACGGCAAGTTCTCGGGAAGTACTTAGTTTCGCCGGAAATACCGTATCAGTTACGGCAACCCCCACTGGCATAAGTGCAGGCACCAACTATTATCGATTACGTGTAGCAACAAACCGTAGTTAACAGTTAAGAAAATAAACCGACCGGTAAACACCGGTCTATCTAATCAAAAACGGCAAACGCCGTTGAGGAGTGACCAGGGGATCAAACCCCGTTAACAGTCTTGGGAGGTAACACCATGACTTTAGGTATTGCTTATGGCGGTGCGGTTGGCACTGTTACTTATGTCGATGAACTTCGGTCGGAATGCGACATAGACCAAAGTCCGACAGGTACGGACGTGCCTTTAACAGTTATTTTCGGTGACGCGCAAGGTGGGCCTACGGACAACGTAGCACTCGACGCGGGCGGTGTTATATCTATAAATTTAACAGGATTTTACTCCATACAATTCAAGGCCCAATACGGGCGGTCTGGGGCGGCGGGGACATCATGGATTTATTTCAGGACAATGGTAGCTTTTGATGGGGTCAACTTCATTCAACCGGCGGGTAGCACACTTACCAAGATAACTAACTCAAACGAAGACCAAAGCATAACGGAAAGGGCGCTTTTGGAGTTACAACAGGGTTGGAAACTTAAAGTTGAGATAATGCGCGGTAGCGAAGGGAATGACAGTGGGGGCCTTATTGCTACTGTCCCTGCGGAAGGTACTTGGATGACCTCTTTTTCCTCGGAAGTTACCGTACAGCGCGTTGTATGGGTGCCGTCGTAATCAGCTAAGTTGGGGGTTTTTCTTTTCTAGTGTAGAATAGGGAAAACCTCCGAAGAGATTAAAACCATGGCATTCCTTGTTGAAGACGGTAGCACCGTAGACGGCGCAAACTCCTATAGCACGGTAGCTGATGCCGACACGTACCACACCGACCGTAATAACGTTACCTGGTTAGCCTTATCCACCGCAGCTAAGCAAGCGGCATTAATCAAGGCGAGCGATTACATTGACCAACGGTTTAGTTTTATTGGTTGGAGACGTACCAAAGAACAGGGTTTAGATTGGCCTCGTTTCGACGCCTACGATGATGATGATTTTTTATTGGATGGCGTACCACCAGAAGTCCTAAAAGCCGTTGCGGAGTACGCCCTATTAACCGCCACCGCCCCTTTGTTCCTTACCCCTACCTATGCCGCTAGTGGACAGGATATCAAGACCACCCGCAAGAAGGTTGGGCCCATTGATATCACAACCACCTTTCAAGACGCACCCAGCTCCACAAAAAACACTATTCGAGAATTGCCCGAGGCTGACAACTACCTCAGTGGGTTGACTATCTCAGGCACCCAAATCTTAAGGGCATAGCATGGCAGTTTTCGATTACTCAGAAATCACAGCGGACGTTCTCGAAATCTTAAATGAATTCGGGCAACAAACGGGAATGGTTTATTTGGAACCTGTCGAAGGTTCCGAAGTTAACCCAGCGCAACCATGGTTAGGTACAACAGGCACCGTTACCCGCCATGATTTTATTGGCCCCGTGTTTGATGTCCTTGCGGATACAATCAACAACACGACAATCCAAAAAGGTGACAAACAAGTTTTGATTAGTCCCCTTGATGTAACCGTGGCAATTACTGATCAAGGCACCATAGAAATTGATGGGGTGGTGTGGTCAATCCTACCGCCCGTGGAAACTATCGCCCCTGCCGGTTCGGCGGTTTTATATTTAGTTAACATTCGGAAATAAGGATATGGCTACAATTAATACAGCAGCATTAACCGCAGCGCGACAAAGATCAGCACGTGAACTTGATTCCGTGTTGTATACAACAAATCAATTTAATAACATGCTACAAGATGCCGTCGATTGTATCCTTTCTGCAGAAATGGTGTCGGATATAAATACATGTGTAACCAATGCTAACCCTGACTTTAGTCCAAACGCGGAGTTATTAAGTATTATTGTTCGGTTGGCTTATCTCGAAGCAGGAGCGCAAACCTAATGCCTATCGTACAGTTACCAATATTAAATGCGTCCATAAACGGGGCGTTAACAAATGGTGCATACCAAAACCCGTACTCGATTTACGCAACAAACGATGTGTGGAACGGCTTGGTGTGGGTGTTCCCTGACAATGGTAACCGAACAGGCCTAACCGGTCGTTTTCGCGTACCAATTGGGTACGTAGATTCAGCTAATTTTATTGTTGAATGGACGAGTACCGCAATAGTTGGTGATACTTTTTGGGATATTGATTACCGCGTTGTGACCGGTCTTACTGACACAACCTCTATGGATCAAACGGGGGAGACTCAAGCCGTAGCCCTCGGCGCAACGGCGGCACCAACGACGGCACACAACCGAATGTTGAACGATATTGATGTACTCGATACCAACTTCTCGGCACAGGCAACTATAGAGTGGTCGCTATTTCGTAATGACGTAGAGGTGGGTGACGATATGGCCGCCGCTGGTTTACTACTTGATTTGTTTTTCGAATACTCGGACGAATAAACCATGGGTTTAATCACATCAGCAGCCAACCGGAAAATTGTTGTACCTACGAGTTCATCTTTAAACTCGTTAACAGGGTTCACAGTTGCCGGTTGGTATTTTGTCACCGAACGGGCAAGCGATGACACGTTTTGTTATCGTTTAAACGCCGCCGCCTCGTCGGTTTACCGAGTGCTGTTAAGTGGCACAACGGGTGATATACAGTTTGCTGTGTGGCGGGCCGGTGGCACGGCGTTTGTTGTAACCGACGACCAACCCGTTTTGCTAAATACGTGGTGTTACATTGCTGCGACCTTTGAGGACACGGGGGAACTTTCGGTTTACCACGGTTCGTTGACGTCGGACGTCGTCGAATCTACTTACGGAACAAATAACCAGTTGTCGGGTGTGCTAGATGAGCACGACGGTGATTTGATTATATGTAACAACATAACGAACCAGGGGAACCGTTTCCTTAACGCCACCACGGCGGAATTCCAGCACTATAACCGCCTGTTAACATTACCGGAATTAATCAAGGAACAACGTGGCAACCGACCCCACCCCGATCTAGTAATAGACATGCAAATGGGTTGGAACGTTGTCGGAACAACCCAGCCGGATAGATCACAGTTTAAAAACGATGGTGTAATAACTGGGGAAACACAAAGCTTCCACATTCCGTTAAACCGTGCCATGGGTATGGATGCGGGAAAGTATATTTCAGCTATTACGGGGCCTGCCTTTTCTCTATCTGGTACTGCGGCAGGTAGCACCGTTGTTACAGGCAACATAGATATAACCAAGGTATTGGCAGGTCAGGCCGACGGATCAACCGTTGTTACAGGCAACATCGACATTACCAAATCACTAGCAGGTCAGGCCGACGGCTCCACTACCTCCACTGGTGCTATTGATATTACCAAGGCCCTCAGTGGTCAGGCCGACGGCTCCACTACCACCACCGGTGCCATTGATATTACCAAGGCGCTTAGTGGTCAGGCCGACGGATCAACCGTTGTTACAGGAAACATAGAACTAGCGGGTTCCTTTTCTCTTTCTGGTACTGCGGCGGGTTCCACTACCGTTGTTGGTGCTATTGACATTACAAAGGCCTTGGCAGGTCAGGCCGATGGTCAAACGACCGTCGCTGGTGCTATTGACATTACCAAATCATTGGCAGGTCAGGCCGACGGATCCACTGTTATCGCTGGGGCCATTGATATAACCAAGGCGCTTAGTGGTCAGGCCGACGGATCCACTGTTGTTACAGGTAACATTGAACTATCTGGCGCGTTAGATCTAGCGGGTACTGCGGCCGGTTCCACCGTCATGACCGGCACCATGACACTATCGGGGCCATTGGCAGGTCAGGCCGACGGATCCACCGTTGTTACAGGTAACCTTACCCAGACCTCGGAATTTTCCCTGTCTGGTACTGCCTCGGGTACTTCCACTGCATCAGGTTCGATTGATATTACAAAATCCCTAGCGGGTACTGCAGTAGGTCAAGCGGTTGCGGCAGGTTCGATATCAATTACAAAGGCCCTCAGTGGTCAGGCCGACGGCTCCACCGTTGTTACAGGTAACCTTGGTTTTGATTTAGTCTTATCCGGTACTGCGGCCGGTTCCACCGTCATGACCGGTAACTTAACGTCCCCCACTTCAATATTACTCGGGGCACAAGAACTTACAGTACTCGGTGTATCCGATGGCCGCACCGTGGCAGGTACCGCCGATGAATTCACCGTAATTTCAGGCGGTTGAATACACAACTAAATAATTGCATAATATGGGCTTAGCGCCATTAATTACGGTAGGAATATAGAAAAATGTCAAAATCCAATTATCTCGAAGATGCAATACTAGATCATGTGCTAAAGAACACCGCTTTTACTCAGCCTACCGTGCTTTTTGTTGCGTTGGCGTCAGCCGATCCAACTGATGCGGGTACCGGTGCGTCTATGAATGAATTAACTTCCGCTGGTGGTTATGCCCGTCAATCTATTGCCTTTGCTGTGGCGTCTGGTGGTGCTGCGGCTAACTCGGCCCCCGTTGCATACACTGCTACCGGTGCTGCCTTTAGTGCGGTAGCAACTCACTTTGCCGTGTTGGATAACGCTACGATTGGTGCTGGTAATATGCTTTACTTTGCCGCCTTGACTGCTTCGCGAACGTTTAACGATGGCGATACAGGAACCTTCGCAACGGGTGAACTAGATCTAACGGAAGACTAAAATGGCTGTTACTAAAACGGTTTTTATTGGGGTTGATAACCTCACTAAAATTAGACTTTTGACGTTGGGTGTACCTGCCGATTTATCGGAGGTAACCCGCATCGTTATTGTCGTGGACACCATCACCGTGGACAGTGACATTAACCCCTCTGCCATTGACTGGACTACCCCGACAGAGATAGGCGAAGTTTGGCTAAAGTTTGGTTTACTCTTTTCTGTAGCAGCATCAGCACAAGAGGCGCGCATCACGATATACGACGTGGCTAACCCTAACGGTATCCGTTGGGAGGATGATTGCGGGAATCCTGAGTTGTTGATAGAGGTTTGTTTGTAATGGCGTCAAAGGCCTTTGTCAAAGATAAGATATTTGAATTTTTCCAAACGGGGGTTGATGCTGCGTATCCAACAAACCCCCCTGAAATTGCGTACCCTAACGTTAAGTTCAGCCCAACAATGGAAACACGGTGGTTATCTATCATCGTACTTTCGGGCGGTGCCGGTCAAGAGTCGCTTGGGTCGAAGGGAAACCGGAAGTATAAACGCGCTGGGTTGATTACTGTTATGGTGATGACCCCCTTGTACACTGGCGGAACTGTTGAGTCAGATACACTCAGCGAGAATATAGAAAACATTTTTGAAGGTGAAGAGATCGACCTATTAGATGGGTCGTTTTGCGTTTTCCGTAACGCCACCACGATAGATACTGGGCGCGATGGTGAATTCTACCAAGCGCTTGTGAATGTTGAACTTGAGTACCGTGTTATTAAATAAATAGGGGAATCCCAAAATGGTTGCTAGAACCACGTTAGACTCGAACCGCGTTGGTTTGGGTTATGTAGAAGAAGTCACCTACGGGGTTACACCAGCTACCCCCGTTATCCAATTAATCGACCCTAACAGTTACGCGGACACGGGCGCTAATGTTAATTCAGTATCCCGTGAGCCATTAAACCCAGGACGTCAAAACCAAAAAGGTAACGTTGTTGGTGTTGATGCTGCGGTGGGTTTCGAGATCGATTTCACCTACCAAGGTCAACAGGATTTGTTACAAGGGTTCATGGTATCCACTTGGGAAAACAAGGTGGTAAGTGGGGTTGTTTCTGCCGTTACAGGAAGTGAATACAGCTTAGCCGTCAATTTGGCCGTACCCTTGGTTGTAGACTCCTTAGTATTCGCCGAAGGTTTCACCACTGCTAACAATAACGGTTTTAAGGTGGTTGCTGGCGTTCCTGCAGTTGGGAACATAGCAGTAGCAGGGTTGACCATTGAAGCCTCCCCACCGACTGATGCAACCGTACAGGTTGTAGGTTTCCGTGGCGCACCTGGCGACATTGACGCCGCAGCATCCATTGCGGGTAATGCGGGCCGACTTGATTCCACCGTTTTGGATTTCACCACCCTAGGATTACAGGAAGGTGAGTGGATTTACATCGGTGGCACGGCTACTGATAACAAATTTATTGCAGCAGAAAACAACGGTTTTGCACGTATTGCCTTTGGCGGCATTAGCGCGAATGAATTGGAACTCGATAAGGTTCCTGGTTCAAGCTGGACAGTTGAGACCACTACCACCGAAGACATTGATTTGTATTTTGGTGATGTTCTTAAAAACCAAAAGGCCACCGCGTTGCAAGTTGTCCGTTCTTATACTTTTGAACGTACTTTTGTTACCACTGCTTACGAGGTTATCCCTGGTTCTGTACCTAATGAGATGGCTATAGCATTGGATACCGAGGCTAAAATGGTCGCCAACCTTGATTTTATTTCAAAGGACGGTAACGTAACCAGCACCGAAATAGCAGGGATCACCCGCTTACCCATCGTGGAAGCGGACTTACTTAACACTAGTTCAGACGTTGCGCGGTTACGTATTGCTACGGATTCCGGCTTAACCACTTTCGTTACCTCTGCGGCCATCAACATCAATAACGGGGTTACGGCTAACAAGCAAGTAGGCGCGTTGAGTGCGTTGGATGTATCACTTGATAACTTTGCGGTCAGTGGTGACTTAGAGGTATACTTTACAGACGAGTTGCTTTCGCAAGCCGTGAGAAACAACACAAGCGCTACATTCGATCTAGCGCTACGTGCTAATCAAAGTGTATTTTTATTCGACATGCCGTTAATCACATTTTCGGACGGTCGACCCAATGTGGAAAAGGGTAGCCCTGTAACGGTTCCTATTCCCTTTGAAGCGTTTGAACATCCCGATTTCGGGTACACCCTAATGTTGCAGCGTTTTAAATACGCGCCAACTACTTAAAAAGGAAAATCGTTCTATGTCCGGTGCATATGAATTGTTTGGAACAGATACAAACTTAGAAAAATCAGGCGTCACTATTGACTATGGCTCGTTCAAAGCAGTAATTGCGGCGGCGGGCTATGGTAATACGGAATACGATAAGGTGAAGGCTGAACTAATGCAACCACACCGCCTTGATATTCAAGCGGGCACCCTACCCGATGAGATTGTCCAACAAATTGAACGGGAACTATACGCCCGAACGGTGCTGTTAACCTGGTTTGATTTCACGGATAAAGACGGTGAGCTTTTAGAACCGACCCTCGAAAATAAGATCCGTGTATTGAAGGAAATTCCCCGTTTCTTCACGGATATTATTCGCCTATCAAATGATATTCGAAAGTTCAAAGCCGAAGCCGAGGAAGCCGACGCAAAAAACTAGCAGCGTGTTTAGCATGGGATTTGACCTATGGCGGTGAGTTCCAAAAGGAGCTTATCGCCATTGCTAAAATGGCACGCGAAAGGGGTGTACCCCCTCCAAAAATTATTAGTGATAAACCCACCCTACATAACGGTTTAGATCATTACTTTAATACATGGATGAAACTAGAAAGAGGTAGAGAACCTGGTACCGCTACGCCATGGGGCGCTATAAATGAATTCGCAAAAAGGTATGATATACTTGGTGAAGATTTCGAGCGTTTAGAATTTTTTATACGCGCTTTAGACACCGCTTATATGCGATACATGAAAGGGCAAGCCGATGGCGAAGGGCGTAAAGGGGCTAAGAACCATGTTTAGTTTTGCTAAACGTATGGATGCGGTAGCAGAAAACATTCCATCTAACGCGAACCGGTTGGTAAGGGCTATAGCAATACAGTCCTTAACAACCGTCTCTTTTGCCACTCCTGTGGATACCGGCCGCGCCAGATCCAACTGGCAAGTGGGTATAGATAAAGCCAACAAAGCCGAGATAGATTCATTTTCACTTGGTGCTGACTCCGGTGGTTCACAGTCGGAACGTGATGCTAATGGGGCCATTGCTCAGCAACAATCTGTAGGTAAGGGTACCGTTCTTATTGGTACCTACAAAGGCCAACGCGGCGGCATATTCCTATCAAACAATCTCGATTACATCCAACGATTGAACCAAGGCTACTCACTGCAGGCACCACGTAATTTTATCATTGATAGCGTGAAGTTGGCCGTTAAAGCCGTTGTCAAATCACCAGCATTCAAGGGGATAATAGGCTAATGGCCGATGAACGTATTGATATAGTTATAACGGAAACGGGTTCAAAGTCCGCTAAACGTAATATAGGTGACATTGGTAAAAGTGCGGGTAAATCAGCCGGTTTACTTGATGGTCTTCGCGGTGTCTTGGGATTGCTTGCGGGTGCTCTTTCTGTTCGTGCAATAAACGAATACAGCGAAGCCTGGGCAATTGTTAACACCCGTATAGGTCTTGTTACCGATACCACAAACGAGTTCGTTATTGCCCAAGGGGACGTCTTCGCCATTGCTCAGGATACCCTTTCGCCATTACGCCAAACGGCTGAGCTGTATGCTCGACTAACCAAGTCAGGCAAAGAATTATCTCTAACACAACAAGACGTTGCCGGAATCACCGAGACCATCAACAAAGCTATGGTTGTTTCCGGTGGTTCTGTTCAGTCCCAAACTGCGGCATTAATTCAGCTAAACCAAGCATTCGCATCGGGCGTATTGCGTGGTGAAGAATATAACAGTATTTCAGAACAAGCACCGCGTTTAACAGAAGCGCTTGGTACTGCCTTGAATAAAACGCAAGGTGAGTTACGCGACTTTGCAAAACAAGGACGGTTGACCTCTGAAATCGTCACCTTAGCCCTACAATCACAAGCGGCAACTATAGCGAAAGAATTCGAAAGTATTGCCGTTCGACCCACACAAGCCTTTACTCGAATGGCTAACAGTGTGACGCGGTTGGTTGGTGAGCTTGGGGAATTATCCGGTCACGGCGCGCTTGTTGTTGATACGGTCACGGACATTTCTAAGGCCATTGATACTGGGTTTATTCAGTCCGAATTCTTGCGTCAGTTGGTGTTATGGAAAGCTGGTTTTGATGAAGTAACCAAGGCGGGGGATGAGTTCGGTAACGAGTTACAACTGTTAACTGATATTGCGGATGATTTGTTAGATCTTGGTCAAGAAGCGTTTACTAATTTTCCGGCAAACATTATTGCGGTAACCAAGATAGGTGCGGTTGAAGTTGCAAGTTTCATGCAACAAATACAGCTAACGTATGACCAAACAATTCTAGATCTCGATACGTCATTAACGACATTCATTCAAGAGAATGCAGTACGTATCCGTGACTTCCTGGCTAAAATGCGTGGGGCGGCTGCCACCTTGCCAATATTTGGCGACCTTGCAGGCGCTGCTAGTGGTATCACTAAATTAAATACCTTGATTGGTGAAACAAAGATACAACTTGAAGCAGGTAAAGAGGAACAGCTACGGATTAATAAGCTTGTTGAAATGGATAACGAGTTACGCCTTGAAACTCTCAACGTCATATTACAAGAACGTGACGCCTTGATTGAAAAAGCCGACATCGAAGGTAAAACTTTTGCTGCACGTCGTAAGGCGTTGGAAGAGGAAACAGCGGCACGAGCTAAACAACGTTTAGAGGACGCGCTTGCTAAACAAAACCAACCTATTGATCTGAACACTGACAAAATACAGTCGTTTGCCGATGCAGGTAAGGATATATTATTGGATCTTTCCGGTACCGCTGACGGGTTGAATACCAAGTTAACTGACGCGTTCTCCGATGCGGCGGTATCTTTGCGTGGGGAATTTTCCGACGCGGTAGCCGAATCCATTGTGAGCGGTGAAAACTTCGGTGATGTTTTCCGTAGTGCAGCGTCCACCATAAGCCAGTCACTGCTATCTGCAATAATTGACATCGGTGTTCAGCAGGCGGCTAACTTCGCCTTGGGTGAGACTTTAAAGACCGCCTCAACGGCTTCCTCTGTGGCTTCCTCTGCTACCGTAGCAACGGCGGCGGCACCAGCGGCGGCACTGACGGCAACGGCTTCTTTTGGTTCCTCTGCTATTGCGGGTGCGGCGGCTTTAGCTGCTATACTAGCTTTGGCATCCTCATCGTTTGCGGAC
>NVXG01000036.1 GCA_002733805.1 Robiginitomaculum sp.
TGACCCCACGAGCCGATACGGAAACCTTGGTCGAAACCGCCTTACGCCTAAGCCATAACCAGCCAACCGGAACTGTGCTGGATCTAGGCACTGGTTCCGGGGCAGTATTATTGGCCTTTTTGTCAGAACGTCCCGGCTGGACCGGCACCGGGATTGATGTTTCAAAAAATGCGTTGGCTGTGGCAATTCGCAATGCTGCGGTGTGCGACCTTGAGGCAAGAACTAGATTCACAGGTAAGAATTGGACCAACTTGCCAGATGCAAGTTATGATCTGGTCCTGTCCAACCCACCCTATATTGCCCATGATGAATTGGCACAGTTGGAGCCGGAGGTGCAGATGTTTGAGCCACAAATCGCACTGGATGGCGGTCCAGATGGATTAGATGCTTATCGGTTTTTAAGTCAAAACCTGCCACGCTGGATGAGTGATGCCGGTCAATTTGCCTTTGAAATTGGTTACCAACAGGCCAGACCCGTCACCGACCTGTTGGCGGCACAAGGGTACTTTGCCGAACTGGCCAGCGCAAAAGACTTGGCCGGACGCGACAGAGTGGTTTACGGCCAAATGGCAACAAAGCCACAGGACAAAACCAAAATTTGATCCCCTGACAACAAACACAAAAAGGGGGTTGGAATGTACGCAAAGCCGGTCTAGGGTCTGTTATCGATGCAGAACTGGCCCAGCGTAAAAGGCTCGCTCGGACCTGACAAATCTCAAATCGGAAGTTCGGTTGGGAGATTTGGAAATGCTCGCACCCTCTTACACCTGAACTGTAATTTCTCGGGTACTTTTCGATCATAACCTCAAGACCAACCAACTGACCATACATACAAGATTTTGATCAATGGCTTTGTACCAGACAAGCCTTGGCACCAAATAAGGAAACCGGAATGAAACGCGGACGTTCCAGAAACAATCAAGGCAGATCCAACCAAGGTCGCAAGCCCAATCCAAACCGGGCATTTGAAAGCAATGGCCCCGGTGTCAAAGTTCGTGGTGCCGCCTCGACTATTTTCGAAAAATACAAACAATTGGCCCAGGATTCCACCACATCAGGCGATCGGGTCAGTGCTGAATACTATTATCAATACGCCGAACATTATGGTCGTCTGGTACAGGGGCAGGTCGACGAGAAAGAAAAGCGCGAAGAAGAACAACGCACCCAGCGCGATGCCCGCCAAGCCGAATATGATGCGCGCAAAGCGGCCCGACAGGAACAAGAAGCGGCCAATCAAGCCAAGCAACAAGCCAAAGCGCCAGAACCCACGCAAGCTGATAAACCAGCAGAAGCCAAACCGGAGACACCTGCACCGTCCAGCAATGGCAATGACGTTCCAGCTTCCATGCAGGTGGTTCCCAAACAGGCTGCTGAAGCCGTTGAAGAGCCACCAGCACCCGTGCGCCGCCGTGTACGCCGCCCCCGGGTAAAAGCCGAAACACCCGCCCCGGAATAAACGGCTAAGGGCTGATCCGTTTGCATCAGCGCTTGGGTTTTCCTTGTGGCCTTCCCATACACTACCGCTTGCCGATCCTTCGAGGCTCCCGTTGGTCGCACCTCAGGATGAGGAAAGGGGTATGTTCCTACACCACCCACCTCATGCTGAGGGATTGCGGAGCAATCGTCTCGAAGCATCGGACAGCGGCGTGCCACTCCCACATTTGGCCCGGTCTTTGCTGTGGGATAGGCAAAGGGCGGTTCGCCCTGTCCCGTAACGACACGATTTGAGGCCGTAATGATTAGTTTTGCTTTAGTTTTGACCGCCGCTATTTTGGGGGCCATGACCTTCTTCGCCTTTTTTGTTGCTCCGGCAGCCGCGATCGCGGGTTCATCCTCCATGGTGGTGTCATTAAGCCGGGCGGTATTTCCGCGAGCCTTTGATCTGTTCGCCGTGTTGGCCGTATTGGCCACCCTGTCCGCTTCCATTGCCGGTAAGCCATTTGCCGCAACCTGCTTGTTGGTGGCCACTTGCGCCTTTGTCATTGCCGGTTGGAAAATCACCCCGGCCTTAGAGACGGCCCGCGATGCAGCCCGCGCCGGAAATCGACAAGCCATGGTCGATTTTGCCCGGTCCCGTTCCTCGGCCATTTTTGCCAATGCCCTGCAATATCTGACCTTGTCCGCAGCCGTGGTATTCTTGAGCATCTGAGCATTTGCTTGCGCGGAAAATTTAGTTCAGGCTCTTCTCTGATTTGAACAGAGGAGAACGGACATGGATGCTGCCTTTCAATCTTTGAGTATCGGCTTGCCAATCCTGATCCTGCATTTAAGCACCGCTGCTTTTGTGTTGGTCGTGGGCGCAATACTTTACGTCCGGCTGACCCCGCACCGGGAACTAGAATTGATCCGTAGCGGCAATGTTGCGGCGGGAATTTCGCTGGGTGCAGCTCTGGTCGGGCTGGCCATTCCAGTTGCCGTGACCTTGGCCACTGGGGTATCTGTGGCCGATATTGCCATTTGGGGCGCGGCCACCTTGATCTTGCAATTATTGTTATTCCAACTGACCGATCTGGTTTTGCGCGGCATATCGGCCAGGATCGAAGCAGGCGAAATTGCCAGCGCGGTCTTGCTGGCCGGCATCAAAATATCTGGCTCGTTGATTTTGGGCGCGGCTTTGGTCGGGTAGGATCAAAGCCTTGCGAAATCTGTTTCTCTATTTTCTGGTATTGGTCGCCTTTCAAATGCTGGCCAGATATCGCTCCAGCTCGGCTGACCCTAAGCCACCAATAGTCGAGTTGAACCCGGACGATCTGGGTGCCGGAGCGGTTCGCCCACCCTCACGCGATGACGAGTCCGTTCTGGTCGAAGGCGGCGGGCCGCGACAGTCTTCGTCCGGCACCGCGTTTTCGCTAGGCAACGGCGTGTGGATGAGCGCCGCTCATGTGGCCAAAGACTGCGACCGGACCTATATCCTGACCGGGCAAGGCGGTTGGGGCAGTGACCGGGTACGAGCCTATTCCAATATTAGCCAAAGATCTGATTTATCGGTGTTAACTACGGATTGGGAAAAACCGGCCTTTGTCTTGGCAAGCCCAAGGGATTTACAGCGCAACCAAACCGCATTTTTTGTTGGCTACCCACAAGGGTTGGCTGGTGAGGTTACCGGCAAACTGGTCGGGCGCGGACGGGCGATTTTTGCCGGAAGACGACATCGCGCCGAGCCGGTTTTGGTTTGGGCCATTACCGGGCGTTCCAAGGGGATGAGCGGCACGGTGGGCGGCATTTCCGGCGGGCCAGTGTTTGATGCCCGGGGTCAAGTGATCGGTGTCACCATTGCCGAAACCATGCGTCGGGGCCGATTATATAGCGCCGCGCCGCGCTCGATCCACAAAGCAGTCAGCAAATGGGGGGTTAAACCTAAAAGCCCGGTAGCTGCCGGAGTTTTCTCCCAAACCGATTATGCCGATCAAGGCGATTATTTGCGGGCCACCGGGCGGGTGGTCAAAGTCATCTGCATGGTCGATTAGATCAAACTCGAAAAAGACCCGAATGGATTTGCGACAATCCTTCCCTTGTGATTACCCCCGGAATCAGGTCTTGTTTGTCCTATGAGCGTATCTTTTGCCGATAAATTAACCGATGCCATCCGCCGATATGGTCCTTTGTGTGTTGGATTTGACCCGCATCCGGGGAAAATTCCCGAACTATTTGGCGAAGGCGAAGCGGCGATTCGGAGCTTCTTTTTGGAAGTTTTAAGTCGGATTGAGGGCAAGGTCGGCATTATCAAGCCGCAAATGGGCCTGTTTGAACCGATGGGACCGTCCGGGCTGGCTTTGTTGGCCGAATTGACCGAAGCCGCCAAGCAAGTCGGTATTTTAGTCCTGCTTGATGCCAAACGCGGCGATATTGGCTCGACTGCACGGGGCTATGCCGAGGCCTATCTTGGCCCTAATGCTTGGCTGCATGCCGATGCGATCACGGTGAATCCCTTTATGGGCATGGAAACCCTTGAGCCGTTTTTTGAACTGGCCAGCAGTGGCGATAAAGGGGTGATCGTTTTGGTCCGCACCTCCAATCCCGGTGCAGCCGACTTTCAGGAATTATTGAACGAAGGCACACCGGTTTTTGAACGAATCGCTGAAAAACTGGCGCCATTTGCCCGCGATCTACAAGTGGGCGAAAGCGGCTGGTCCTCATTGATGGTGGTGGTTGGTGCCACTGCGCCGAATGAAGCGAAACGTTTGCGAGCCATACTGCCGCGCGTACCGTTTTTGGTCCCCGGCTTCGGGGCACAAGGGGCCAGCGCCGATGATGCCTTAGCCGCCGCCGTCAACGGCGAAGGCGTGGTGGTAAACGCGTCGCGCGGTGTGCTGTACCCTGAAGGAGCACGCCGAGCCAAAGGCTTTGAGGACTGGGCTGAAATTTTCGATCTGAACCTGAAACAGATCAATGCAGCGCTGGCCGCAGCACTGTAAGCCAACAAACTGCAAATCTCTCCATTTGAGCCAAATCATCGGTTGACCCTTGGACGCAGTTCACTATGCTCCGCGACCGATTGGCGGATGTGTTTTATGCATGCGGCCCCCGTGGCGGAATTGGTAGACGCGACGGATTCAAAATCCGTTGACCTAACGGTCGTGCCAGTTCGATTCTGGCCGGGGGCACCATATTTGTCGGTCCTAGCGCAACGCTAAAGCTTGCTGCTTGAGGACGTTGGTCAACTTCTGGCTTTTGGGCCTCCTCATCCTGAAGAGCTACGAAGCAGCCTCGAAGGACGCGATGGCAAGCTTCAAAGAAGCTTCCATTATTACTTGCACAGCAAATGGTGCTGTCAATTATCCATTCACGTCTTTTAACGAGGGCACATAAATTTGCCTCAGAGGCAGTAATGATTGGTATTTTGGGTCAAATTTTTTGTATTCACTGAATATGAGCTCAACAAGTTGTTCGCCATCTATCAATCTAAGATTTGGCTTTGATCTATCGTATTCTCTAGCATCTCTTGTGTAACTCCCCAGAGTCACAAACAAACCATGCTCACTTTTTTCAACATTCCCCAGCAATTGAGTGACCTCTGGTCGCCCGATAGAGTTTGTGATTTGTTTACACTGCACTTTGACAATAGGCGGCTCGAATCCCAATTTATCTTTATGCGCGATGATATCGACGCCGCCATCGCCAGATTTGGCAGATACGCGAGTATGGTATCCCATACACTCCAGTAAATGAGCAACAAAATGTTCAAATTGATATGGGTCTATCCCGGATTTCAATTGTCTTATTACAAAATCTTGGGTGGTCTCTTCTGCTTGTAACGCCACCGCTTTGGTAATTGTTGCATCATCAATGGCGATATCTGAAGCAGAAATTCGTTCAGTTGGTTTTTTACCCTCTATGGCATCCAAAAACTCATGAGAATATTTTTTAATTGAAAACAACGTAATAAACGCCCCAATTTCATTGAGTGCTGCCTGAGAGAAGTTTTCACGAGGGATATGCTTTATCCATTTTATCGGTCGTATATTTGGGTAAGACCTGTTGATAGAAAAGTCATGCCGATAAGGACCGTCAACAAAACCAAGGTTTATGGTACGATTAATTTTCGAAGAATATACGACAATATCGCCTTTTTGTATCTCATGCACAAACCTGTAAAGAACACCTGCATTAACCGGAATTGCACCAGGTTTTATTTCTGGAAACGCCTGCTCCAATGCCATTTTAAAACTTTCTCGATCCTTGCCAATTTTTGAAAGATCGCCTAGTTCCTGCCAGCCAATGCCAACATAGTTATCATCCACTGGCTTTGATCCGACGCTGATATCCATATGGATACCCCATATTTGCGGTTCATTACTCATCAAGTGCCCTCACTTTTCCGCCATGCCTACCGTCACCTCAATAGTAGCCCATTTTGGCATCTAACTGAATTTCTGTCATCCCAATACATACCTAAAATGCGATTCACTGGGATTTCAATGCGCCTTTGTTTTATCACGCCAGACCACATTTCCCCAATCCTCGCGGTTGATTTCCCAGACTAGGGAGGCTCGAGTTCCGCCATCTGGTCTATGGCTCGTCACTTCGCCTTTACGCTTAAAACCCAGACCACCCAGCAGACGAGCCGAGCGGATATTGTCAGGGGCTGCAGTTTCGCAAATCAGATCGAGCTGCAACACTTCGAACATCCAGTTGAACCCGGTTTTTGCACCCTCTACGCCGCGCCTTTGCCCTTGCAGATCAGAGCGCACCGCACCGCCCAATTCGCCAGCCGCCCACTGGGGCCAGATGATCAGATCCGTATAGCCGCTCAAACGATCATCCTCGGTAAAGTTCAGGAACAACAACCCCTCGCCGCGCTCTCTTTGCTCCAGATGATCGGCGATAAAGTCACCAAGACTAGCCAAGGTTAGCGGGCGCGGCAGCGTATAAATCGGCGCATGGATAGCCGGGTCTTGCAAAAACTCCAGAAATGCCTCGGCATCGGACGGCTGAGCCAACCGCGAGCCGCCCGTTGCGCTGGGCATGGTGCTGGCGCCCTGCACGGCGCGCCGGATCGCCTCGGCACGCTCGGGGGAAACCGGGTTTCGGGTGATCGGGATTTCTACTTTGGTCAAATCAATCAATCCTGTGTTGCGTCTTTTCGGGACAACAGAGTTTGGCATGGCGTTTGCTTTGATCAAGATTGAATGCATCCGTATTCATAATTTTTCCGTGCTAGACGATCCCGGCCTCCTGTTTCCCGACAGGAGGCCACTTTTTTAAGCTCACTCAATTGACCGAATCAGCCCCGCACCGCAAGCTGAACGGACAGCATTGAGAGAGAGAGCCATGAACCCGTTTGCCGGTCTGACCCAAGAATTTCGTTATTTGAGCAGCATGCTCGGCACGGTGAAAAAGCTGGCGCACATTGATCCGGCCTCTGAATTTCTGGTATCCGACGAACTGGAACAGATGGTGGATGCAAACCGTGACCGCCTCGCCTTTCTGGCCGGTGATACGGCTTGGACCTATGGCGAATTTGATGCCTACGCCAATCGAGTGGCCAATTGGGCGATTGCCGCCGGATTGGTGCCCGGTGACACCCTCGCCCTTTTTGCACGCAACCGTTTGGAATATGTGGCCATCTGGTTTGGCTTATCCAAAGTCGGTGTGATGGCCGCTTTGGTCAATGACCAATTGTCCGGCAAGGGATTGGCCCATTGTCTGCAAGTGGCGGACAGCAAGCTGGTTTTGTGTGAACCGGAGCTATTCCCAGCCATGGCCGCAGCCGAAGCCTATTTGCCCAAACCTTTACCACTTTGGAGCTTTGACGGCCAACTGGAAGGATGCCGCGATTTTGCAGCGGCGCTGGCTTCCGCATCCGACCAACGCCCGGATCGCTCGTTACGCGCCGGGATCAAGGCCCGCGAAACCCTGCTCAAAATGTTTACCTCCGGCACGACCGGCATGCCCAAATCCGTATTGGTCTCCCATGTACGGGCCCAACGCTACATGCACTCATTTGGTGCAGCGACCGGGGCCAACTCGAACGACCGAATGATGATGGTTCTACCGATGTATCATGCCACTGGTGGATTGTGCGGGGTTGGCACCGCTCTGATGAGTGGTGGCGCAGTGATCGTTGAAACCGGATTTTCAGCCCGTAACTTTTGGCAGAGGGCAACCGATCAAGGTGCAACCCTGTTTACCTATGTCGGAGAGATTTGCCGGTTTTTGGTCAATACCAAGCCGGGTCCAGCCGATCGCACCCATAAGATCCGCGCCATGTTGGGCAATGGCCTGCGTCCCGAAGTGTGGACCGAGTTTCAGGAACGGTTCGGCGTAAAAACCATTGCCGAATTTTATGGCTCGACCGAGGGAAATGTTGGCCTGATGAATGCCGACGGACAGGTCGGGGCAATGGGCCGTATTCCGTGGTTTGTCAAAAAGGCTTTTAATTTGGAGCTGGTGACTCATGACTTTGAAACCGGCGATGTTTTACGTGATACAAATGGGCTTTGCACAAACGTAGAAACCGGGGAGGCCGGAGAGGCCATCGGTCGGATCGACCCCGATGACCCGCGCTTTTTATTTGAAGGTTATGGCAATGCCAAAGACACAAAACAAAAAATCTTGCACGATGTTTTTGTGCCGGGAGATCGGTATTTTCGCACGGGCGATTTGATGCGCCGTGACAAAAAAGCCTATTACTATTTTGTCGACCGGATTGGCGACACCTTTCGCTGGATGGCCCAAAATGTTGCCACCGGCGAAGTCGCCGCCGTATTGGGCAGTTTTCCGGGAGTGCAAACCGCCAATGTGTACGGGGTGGAAGTACCCAATTGTGATGGGCGAGCCGGCATGGCCGCCTTGGCATTGGATCGTCCGTTTGATGGAAAAGCCCTGTATCGCTGGCTGGAGCCACAATTGCCGGTTTATGCCCGTCCGCTTTTCTTGCGACTGGTGACGGATACCAACACAACCGGCACCTTCAAATTCAAAAAAACCGAACTGGTCGCCGACGGGTTTGCCTTGAGCAAGGTACCAGACCCATTGTTTGTGCTGGATAAAATCCAAAACGCCTATGTGCGACTGACCCAAAAGCTGGAACAGGAGATTATCGCCGGGTCGGTTCGTTTCTAGCGGCCATTTTTGCCGATCCCCTTCGCGGCACCACCACAAAAACTGCTATAAAAACAAAGTTTTAGCTTTGGCGCATGACTTGCTAGTGCAATTAGCAGATAGCAAGAGGCGCACCCATGCAAAAATCACAAATCACCCCGGACGAGCTGAAATACATCGCATGGATTTTGGTCGACCGGCATGGGGATAAGGCGTTTGACTTGGCTGGACACGCAATTGCCGAAATGCGCGAATGTGGAGACAACCGGCGAACTGACGCATGGCTGGCTTTGCAATCAGTGATCGGCGATGCACTGGGTGGTCAAATATCCAGAGCCAAGCCGCTGACCTTGCATTAGGGCACGTCACTTCTAATAGGCACCACCTTCGCCTGTCATTGCACGGCTTGTCCGGGCAACCCAGCAGGCTTAACTACGCAAAATACAATGATAATTGCAACATGGACTGGATCACCCGGACAAGCCGTGTGATGATAATAAGGTACAGGCATTCGCAATACGCTCTAGCGCCAGAACCAGCCCTTGCCGGGCGCAGTACAATCTCTACATTGCCCTGATGGTTCAACGCGTCTTTGATCTGTTTAACGGAGCTTTTGCTCAGCTGAATGACAATATCAGCGAGCGAACCATTTTAATGGCGCGAAGTGCCATGACGTCATCCAAACAAAAAATGGAAAAGCCAGCGCCGCAAATGGCCGATGTGCGAGACCTCGCCATTGCCGGGCCAGACAGCATCCTACCCGCCCGGCTGTATACGCCGATGGCAGCCGGTCATGCACCGGGGCCGGGTTTGGTGTTTTTTCATGGCGGCGGATTTTTGGTTGGCGATCTGGATGGCTATGACAATGCTTGTCGCCGGCTAGCTGCATCAGCGCGTATAAGAGTGCTCAGCGTCGAATATCGACTTGGGCCCGAACATCCATTTCCGGCGGCCCATGATGATGCCAAGGCGGCATTGCTCCATGTTCTGGAAACAGCGACAAAATACGGAATGGACCCGGATCAAATATCGGTCGGTGGCGACAGCGCTGGCGGAACTCTTAGCGCATGGTTGGCCCAATGGGCCAATGAGCAACGTATTTCATTGCAAAGCCAATTGCTGCTATTTCCCTTACTGCAATTAGCTGGAAGCCAAGCAAATAAGCAAAAATCGGTCGATGATCATATTTTGGGCAAACCGGCGCTGCGAGCCATCCGCAAGCATTTTGTAGCTGGAGCTGATTTGAATGATGCTCGGCTGTCACCCTTGTTCGGGACAAAAACATCCAGCTTGGCCCCGGCATTGATTATCACCTGCGGACTGGACCCGTTGCGGGTTGAGGGAACAGCCTATGGCGATATGTTGCGCGGCCTTGGCGTTCGGATCGAATTGTTGCATTTCAAAATGATGCCGCATGGCTATATCAACCTGACCGCTTTGGTCCCCGGCGCAGAAGCCGCCAGCTTGGACGCCTTTGAGGCCTATGGACGATTTGTCGGGACATTATCCAGCTAGTTTCTGGTTTTGGCGCAGGTTTCGCGGTACATATTTTGCATCACCTTCTATTCCCTGTGTGTTTTTAGGAAAAACCAATGCGTTTTCTCGGATTATTATTGGTACTTGTCGCGATTCTGGCCGCTGGCATCTGGATGTTTCGAACCCCGGATTCTGATATTGCCGAACTGGAAGCCAAATATGGCGGCCCCCCATCGCAATTCATCACCTTGCCTTTGGGCGAGCGGGTGCATATCCGCGATCAAGGTAATCCAGCCGGTCGGACACTGGTTCTACTACACGGTTCATCGGCATCCCTGCACACCTGGGAGCCATGGGTCGCTCTGCTTGGCGATGAGTTTCGGATCATCACATTGGATCTACCCGGCCATGGGCTGACCGGGCCAGTACCCGGTTGCGATTATTCGGTAGAATGCGCCGTGCGACTGGTCGATGATCTGGTTGAATATCTCGGGCTGGATCATTTCGTGATCGGCGGCAATTCGTTTGGTGGCAATGTTTCATGGCGCTATGCGCTGGCGCACGGCACCAAGGTAGACGGACTGATCTTATCGGACGCCGGCGGGGGTCCCAATTTGAACCCGGCACCTTTGACCTTGGCCTTTCGTCTGGCTGGTATTCCGGTGGTCAACCATTTACTCGAACTGTTCACGCCCCGATCTATGGTCAAGCAAGGCATAGAAGATGCAACCAGCGTGGAAGGGTTTGCCACCGAAGAGAAGATTGATCGCTATTGGCTGCTCAGTCGTCGCCCCGGCAATCGCACCGCCATGCGGATGCGCTTTACCGTACCCGAATATAGCGGATTATATCATGACCAATTGGCTGAACTGGATATTCCCACCTTAATTATTTGGGGTCGTGAAGACGGGTTCGTTGATCTGGCCGATGGCGAATGGTTCGGACGAACCATTCCCGGAGCTATCATGTCGATTTATGACGGGGTTGGGCATTTACCGATGGCCGAAGTGCCCGAATTAAGCGCGGCTGACACTCGTACCTTTTTGCAAGGCCTGCCAACGTTGGCTACGGAACCCGCCACAATTCAAGAAGTTGCACCGGCGAATGCCGGTTAACGGCGCTTACCAACCCACGCCGGTTTTTGATCAACTGGGTTCGCAATTTGGCGACCCGGTTGAAGCGGCCGAATTTACCAAACTAAACCTGCGTTACTTTAATGATGCGGCCGCAAAAACAATTGGGCTGGACAATCTGGAGCCGCACGAAAAGGTGGATCATTTTGCCCACTTTGTACCGCTACCCGACAATTTACAGCAATCCTTGGCGTTGCGCTATCACGGCCATCAATTTCGAAATTATAACCCGGACCTTGGTGACGGTCGGGGATTTTTATTTGCCCAACTTACCGACAGCCAAAACCGCTTACTTGATCTGGGTACCAAAGGGTCGGGACAAACCCCATGGTCGCGGGCCGGGGATGGTCGTTTGACCCTAAAGGGCGCGGTGCGCGAAATCCTAGCCACCGAAATGCTGACGGCACTTGGGGTGAATACCTCGCAAACCTTCTGCGTGTTTGAAACCGGCGAGCCCTTGATGCGAAGTGACGAACCCAGTCCGGCCCGTAGCGCCGTACTGACCCGGTTGTCGCACTCGCATATCCGCTTTGGCACATTTCAACGTTTGGCTTATTTGGGGCAAGCCGACCAAATGGCCGAATTGTTGGCCCATATTGCCGAACACTACATGCCAGACTTGGTTGGCTTGCCCGTGGCCGAACAAGCGGTTCAGTTTCTGAGCCGCAATGCCAAATCAACCGCCTTGATGTGTGCCAGTTGGATGGCTGCCGGCTTTGTGCATGGGGTGCTCAATACCGATAATATGAACATCAATGGCGAGAGCTTTGATTATGGACCTTGGCGGTTTCTACCCCGGTTTGAGCCAGAATTTACCGCCGCCTATTTTGACCAACAAGGTCTATATGCCTATGGACGACAGCCCGAAGCCGTCAGTTGGAATTTGGCCCGGCTCGGCGAAGCCTTGAGCTTGTTGGCCCCGGTTGAAACCTTACAAGCTGCCCATGCCAGTTTTTCTGATCATTGGCAAAGCGCCCTGCCCGCCGCCTTTTTACGACGGCTTGGCTTGCGCTCTACCGGTCAGGAAAACGATCTGGAATTTGTCAAAACTCTGACCCAAGCCTTGCACGAAACGCAAGTTTCATTTGATGGGTTTTTCTTTGACTGGTTTGGCGGGGATGAAGCCCGCGCCCTGACCCGGCCCAATCTGGCTCACTACCAAGGTCAGGCTTTTGCGCCCTTGGCCAATTGCCTCAAAAACTACGAGCCGATTGATTCGGCGCGAGTGTCGAAGCTGTGGTTTCAGCGCGAAACACCAGAAACTTTGGTCATTGAGGAGGTCGAAAACCTGTGGAAACCAATCGCCGAGCATGATGATTGGGGATTATTCGATCAAAAAATCAAGGCTTTACGTCAAATGGGCGACGCCCTGTCAATTGCCTGAACCTCGCGTTCATTCTGGTTTCAGGTCACATGGTCCAGTTTTGATCCTGCCGAGGGACTTCTTCTTGAGACGGGAGTCCAGACATGAATACCAAATTAGCCAAACAAGGCCTTGTTGCCTTGCTTACTTTCACCGCTTTGACATTGGCTGCACCAGCCATGGCCGGGCACAACAATTACGCCAATCAAGGCAAATACAAAAATATGCAAACCCAGAACTATTCCGGGAATTCGTACAATCGCGAACATAATCGGTCGCATAACCGCAATGACAATCGTCATCGCGGATGGAACCGGGGTAACAATCGTGGCAGTCATTACGGCCATGATTATCGTGTCCCGCGTTCGTGGCGACAGGTGCGCGGCACCATTATCAAAGTTGGTCGCGGTGCGTATTCCAATTGTTTCCGGGTCAAGCGCCAAGGCCGCTATCAAGGCTCACCTGCCATCGTTACCGTGCGCTATTGCGAAGACATGTACGGACAGCCAAAGTTCCAACGCGGCACCAAACGGTTAATCCGCTACACACGCCCTGCGTATTATAGCTGGTAAAGCAGTGCCGAAACCAAAAGAAAAGCGGCTAAGGAATTCCTTGGCCGCTTTTTGTTTGTTTAGTGCGGTTCGCTATTTCTCGAACAACTCGTTCAAATAGGCTGCCAACCGGATACCGGCTTGGCTTAAGCGCTGGTCCAGCTCGGCCTGATGGTCGTAAATATACTGCCAAGACAAGATTTGTTGTTCCGGGTAAATGGTCTCACGCAGCTCGGCACTTTCAGCGATCCACACCAAGGGATCGGTTTTGGACCAATTCATCACTTGTTCCGGGGTCATTTTTCGATCTAGCCAAGCGGCTTTTTCTGAAAAGGACAGCCGTTCGCGATTGATGATCAATTCATCCCAGACAAAATGTAAATTGGTCATTTCCTCAAAAAATACCACGTCAAACCGATTGCCACCGCGATCCTTGCCATTGCCCACATGCAAGGGCTGATGCAGATCGCCGACCAGATGCGCGGTAAAGCGCAAGGCCAGCGCTTTGTCCTCACGGCTGGCCGCCGGATCGCGCAAGGTTTTGGCAAAGCGCTGCAACGCGGTATAAGCATCGCCTTCCGGCGGCGCGCTGGTCGTCCCATAGGTTACACCCACCGGAACCGTGACATAATGAAAGACACCCGCCTCTTTACGCCAAAACGGGTCCGGGCTGGCCCGCATGAAATCTGGCCACGGGCCAGCTTCGGCCAGGTCTTCTGTGCCTAAAATGGCTTGAACTTGCAAGCGGGCTTGATCGCTCAAATGCGAATCAGCAATTTCACCCACCACCCGGTGCCCAGTCGGACCCCACGCAAAAGCTGGCGATGTGCTGAAAATTACTAATAAAACGGCTGCAAAAAATCTGGACACGGAAGTCCCCCCCTGACAAATGAATGTCGCCCAACCTAGCAAACCCCACCCCAAGACGAAACACCCAGATTGTGAGCGTTTGGCCATGTTTGGGTAACGGGTGCAGCCAGCCTCCGGTCCCCGGACTTGATCCGGGGTCGGGTTTAGGGTTGGTTCCGCTCGCCGATCCTTCGAGGCTGCTTCGCAGCACCTCAGGATGAGGAGGACAAGCAAAAACATCCTCAAGTAGCGAGCGCCAGCATCGCGATAGGACCAGCAAAGATTTCCTCAAGTAGCGAGGCTTGCCGTCGCGATAGGACAAGCAAAGATGGTGACCCCGGCGTGATTCGAACACGCGGCCTCCAGATTAGGAATCTGATGCTCTATCCGGCTGAGCTACGGGGCCATTGGCTTTGATGGTTTTCCTGCTTACAGGATGGTAAGCCTAGCGCAAAGCCATTAGGGTCGTTGGCGAGAGGGTTTTGCTAATTTGCCGATCAATCGCCGACATTTTGGCATGGGCGTACTGGCCAGCGGACTGAGCTTGGCACAGGCCGGGTTGGCCCGGTCGCAATCCCCGGCCCTGACTGATTTTCTGGAACCCGGAACGGTGAGTGATGTTTTAAGTGGTGACAGTTTTGTGCTGGAGGATGGGCGTCAAGTCCGTCTTGCCGGGATCGAAGCACCCCGCGCCGCCCAAGGTGAAGCTAGCGCCCAACCATTGAGCCAACTGGCCAGAATAAACTTGCAGGAATTGATCCGAGGCAAGACGGTCAAGTTTGTCGATCCAGCCCCGGATCGGTTTGGACGGTTGCGGGCTCATGTGTTGTGGGGACGGGAGCAGAATTGGCTACAGGGCGAATTACTGGGGACCGGCATGGCACGGGTGCGAACCTGGAACGATGATCAAGCTAGGGCCGAGCAGATGCTGACCACTGAACATACCGCCAGAGCAGCCAAAATCGGCCTTTGGGCCAGAGCATTTTACGCGGTGCGCGACCCAGAAGCGGTTTCGGCAGCGGTCGGTAGCTACCAGATCGTCGAGGGCGAAGTGGTCGATGCGTCAATTACCAAAAAAATGGTGTATTTGAATTTTGGGACCGACTGGCGGCGAGATTTTACCGCACAAGCAGACAAGAAAACTGCCAAGCTGTTTGCCAAAGCCGGAATCAATATGGCCGGGTTATCTGGTGCCATGATCCGGGTGCGCGGCACCATAAGGTATCGCAATGGGCCAATGCTCTGGCTGAACCACCCGGCACAGCTCGAAGTGCTGGCCGGGAGTTAAGCAAAAGCGTTGGCTCAGGCAGCAGCAACCGTTTTGGCAACCAGAGTTTCAGTCAGGTTCTCAAACGCTGCATCGCGCTCAATTTTTTGAACGGCTGCGACTTCGCGGGCCATCCGGTCAATAGCTGATTCGTACAATTGCCGTTCGGAATAAGATTGTTCCGGTTGATCATCATTGCGGTGCAGATCGCGCACCACTTCAGCAATCCAGATCAGATCACCTGAATTGATTTTGGCTTCATATTCCTGGGCGCGGCGGCTCCACATGGTGCGCTTGACCTTTGGCTTGCCTTTTAAGGTTTCCATGGCGTCTTCCATCACGGCCACTGACGCCAAGGAACGCATACCGGTCGATTTGGCCCGGGCAGTTGGTACCCGCAAGGTCATTTTATCTTGCGGAAAGTCCACCACGTAAACTTCCATTTCAATGTCGGCGATAGTTTCCACCTCGATGCCGGTCACCCGACCCACCCCATGGGCTGGATAGACAACGTAATCTTTGATCTTGAACATTTTTGCGGAAGGTTTTTTAGCCATTTGGGTTCTCATCTATATGGTTTCACACCGGTTCATGGGAGCAACAGGTCAAATAAAACCTGTGCCAATCCAATGGTCGGCGGAAAAGTTCATTGTTTTTCTGGTTTTACAAGGCGGCTTGCAGTCCAAATTGTCGAAGGGGAAGAATCAAAAAATACTCGCAAGCTCACTATGGTTTGAAGGCACCATAACACAAATTGAAGCAAAAACAAAGCCGATACTGTCAAAAGGCCGGGCAATAGAACCAAATCTCGGTCTCCATCGCCTGTTTACTTCAAAATACAGCAATTCAGCCCATGCGGAACTACAAGCCCGATCAAAGGTCGTTAATCGCCCTCACCGGGTTTTTCTGAAAAGTATTTTTCAAACTTGCCGGTTTCATCGATCATATCGTCCGCATCGGCCGGGGCTGGTTTGATGATTGTGATGTTGGGCCAAATATCGGCAAATTTAGTATTGATCTCTAACCATTTGCCATCGGGATCGTCTTCGGTATCCGCTTTAATGGCCTCGACCGGACATTCTGGTTCACACACGCCGCAATCGATGCATTCATCTGGGTGGATGACCAGAAAGTTTTCACCTTCATAAAAACAATCGACCGGGCACACTTCTACGCAATCAGTGTATTTGCAGCGCACACAGGCGTCGGTAACGATATAGGTCATGGGTTTTCTTTGTAACGATCTCAATTGTCGGGCTTGTTAGAGAGGAACTGCCCATCTCGTCAAGGTGTATCGCTGCGAGATTGTGCCGCACGTTTCGCCTCAGCCCGTTCATGGTCGGTTACCGCCAGCAGGGCGGCCACCCGCCGAATGAACGCATCTTCAAACGGGCTTTCCTCGCCATCGGCAAAGGTCACGTCCCACAAATGCCCGATCAAACCAATCCGTTCGGCCTTGGGCATGTACTTTTTGATGCTGCGGGTAAAGCTGTAATGATCCACCGCCATCTCGGCCCGCTCTTCGGCCTGGTCCAGCAGAAGAGCTGCCGCCTCACCCTTCAACTCAAAGCTTTGTTCAATTACATCCAAGATTTTTTCCTGCTCGATATCTGCATAAATGCCATCGGACAGGGCTGCCTCAACCAGCAGGGCAATAGAGCAAACCCGGGCATCATTCCGATCATTGGCTGGATCGAGTTTGGAGGCTGGCACAAACAGGCGGCGCAATCGGTCAAACATCTGCATTTCCTTGGGTTTTGGTTCTTAAAGGTACGGCTCTGGATCTATTTTTTGCCCAGCTTGAGGTCCTGTAATACCGCAAATGGGCTGTCGGGATCAATTTTCTTTTCGGGTTTTGGTCCACGCGCCGGTTTTTTGCCCGATTTCGATGTACCTTTATGAGGACCGCGTGAAGCAGGGTTTGGTTTTTTGGCTTGGCTCGGCTTGGCAGTAATGCTGCGCTGGATCCACGTACAAGCCAGCTCATCAACTTCCCCTTCCGCATCTTTTTCTATTTTTTCCCGGCGATAACCCAGTGAACCGAGTATCTCTGGCAAATCAGGTTTGGCACATCCCAACAACGCAACCATTTCTAAAGTTGGTTGAAAACTTCCCTTTTCACCTTTCTGGCGCGCATTACGGATTTCACCACCAATACGTTCCAACACATCCAACCGGATTAGGCGTTTGCCGCATTTTCGCAACCCCACAGCCGACAGGGCCGCGGGTGCAATTTCAGCATCGCTCACGAACGAAGTCAGGCCCGGCGGCGCAATATAGGGCGTCTTGCTGCCCTTGGGTCCAAAGGCCAAAATGAGCGCCAGCAACCGGCTCGGGGCGGGCCGCAAAAGCAGCGGCATGAACAAGGAGAACTCGCCAAAGCGAATTCCGCACTCGCGTAAATCCCCGCGTTGCTCTTGGGTTACTTCGCGCAATTCCTTGGCAATGCTGCGCCGGTCCATCGCGCCCAAGGCTTCGAGTAATTGAAAACCAATGCCGCGAACGGCTGAGTTCAACTGTTTGGCCTCGATTTTGTCGCGCAATAAAAACAACGGGCGCAATCTCTCGTTCAACTCGGTTTGCAACCAAGCGTTCAAACGCGACAAAACCTTTTCGCGCTCCACCGACAATTCATCCGCATTGGCAATGCCACCCTCGAGCAATTCCAGTGCCGGTTGCAACACATGCACCCCAGCGCATAATTTTGCAAAAGCCACTTCGCCACAGACAATTTCGCCCTGATCGTTCAGGGAATAGGTATTGTCTTTTTTCTCTACGAGTTCCTGCATTCGTTTTTTGATCTCCGGGATCAGTACTTTTTTCGAGGCTTGACGCAATGTGCGCCCGGCCAGTGTTTTGGAGCGGTTTTGTGGCCGAAAAACCAGCCCTTTTAAATGTCCGACCAGTTGCCCGGCAATTTCCACCGCACCGTCTGGCTTGAACAGAGCCTCGATTGGCTCGTTCGACCGGGCGATACGTACCAGAACCGCCGTGCGCCTGTCCACAAACTGCTGCACCAATTTTTCGTGCAAGGCATCAGACAGGCGAGTTTCCAGATCGCGGCACTGATCGCGCCAATGGGATGGGTCAGCTAACCAGTCGGCCCGGTTGGCACAATAACTCCACGAGCGGATGTGCGAAAGGCGGGCCGAGAGCGCATCCACATTGCCTTGCACGCGATCAAGGCGCTGCAATCGCGCCGCAAACCAATCGTCCGGCAACACCCCATCCCGGTCCAATACATGATCGGCCAACTCGCCCAGAAGACGCAAATGCGGCTCTATCCCGTTTTTGCGAAAATCCGGCAATTGGCAAACTTCCCATAATCGCCGAACCTGTGCCGCATCTGGATTTCCCATGGTCCGGTGTCCGGCTAACTCGAGCAAAGCCTCTTCGTCACTGCGGCGGCGAATACGTCGTAATATGCTCTGATTAGGTTTTTGGGCCAGACCCGCCAATAGCTCATCGACGCTCCCAAACCCAAGGCGCGAATTGCGCCAATACAATTTGGACACCGCTTGAAACCGGTTTTCTTCAATTTGAGCCACGGTGCTGTCGTCCAAGGGGCGGGCCTGACCCGTTGTGCCGAAACTACCCGGCCTTGTGCCGCGCCCGGCTCGCCCGACAATCTGTGCTAGCTCGTGCGCAAACAATTCCCGGCGCAATCTGCCATCAAACTTTGCGGTCTCGGCCAAGGCTACATGATCAATATCCATGTTCAGGCCCAACCCGATGGCGTCAGTGGCAATTAGATAATCCACTTCGCCGGATTGATAGAGTGCAACTTGGGCATTGCGGGTTTGCGGCGAAAGATTGCCCATCACAATGGCCGCACCGCCACGGGTCCGGCGCAACATCTCGGCCAGCGCGTAAACCTGATCGGCTGAAAACGCCACAATGGCGGTCCGTTTGGGCAGACGGTTTAGCTTAATGTGTCCAATATGCGACAGGGGCGAAAACCGCTGGCGCAAATCATGGCAATTGCTGACACCTAACCCTTGCAACAGGTTCTGCATCCGGCCCGCGCCCATCAGCATGGTTTCATCAGACCCACGCATTTTCAAAATGCGGTCGGTAAAGACGTGGCCCCGTTCCGGATCATCGGCCAATTGCACTTCATCCACCCCGACAAAACCAAACGGTTGGCCGTTCAAGGAAGGCGGCATGCTCTCCACTGTGCAGGCAAACCAGCACGCGGTTTTGGGTACAATTTTTTCTTCGCCAGTGACCAAGGCTGCATATTTTTCACCCTTCTCGGCGACAATGCGCTCGTAAACTTCACGGGCCAGCAGACGCAAGGGCAAGCCAATACACCCGGAGCGCCGTGCCATCATGCGGGTGACCGCCAGCCACGTCTTGCCGGTATTGGTCGGACCCAATGCCGCGACTACTTTGCGATCTGCCGAATGATGCAGGCTCATCAAACCGTTCCAATGCCCAAATGGATCAGGGTCGGGTTTTGACCTTGATCTCGATTTTTCGGGCATCAACCCGGGCGGTGCCAAAGTCAAGTCTGGCTTCAAAACGAACCGGGACCCGCAAACCTGATTGCGCCTCGTCGGCCAGCCAGATGGTAACCGGATGTGGATGCGCCAACGCCTCAGCCAGATCATCTGGGTCAAACCCGGCCACCGGCACGTACCAAGCGTTGCATCGCAAGGCCTGACCCTGATAGGCCCGGGTGCGGATATGCTCCAGCCCCATGGCTTCAAGGCGTAAATTATAGCGCTGCTTGCCATCAAACACCTTGATGGAACCGGCGCACTGATCGGCTCGCCCAGCCGCACCGCCGCGCAAGGCCAACGCCAAAATGGCACTGACTGGATCCAAGGCTTCCAGACGTTGTTCCATCGATGCGATCGGGTCACCCATGCTGCGCAAAGGCGGGTCGGCCCGCACTGTGACTTTTTCCGGGTCGCGCGCCATCGACAATTGGCGGTTTTTGCGTCCGTCCAATTCTTTGTGCCAATAATCCTGAGTGATCAAAGTGCTTTGCTTAATCTGGCCGCTAGCGCTGGCCACCACAGAGATTGACTTGAACAAGGCCATCAGTCCCGACGATTTGAAATGGGCCCGGGCCGCATAACTTTCACCGACAAAAGCCGCCGACACCTTGGCCCGCATCACCGGGATGCCAAACACCCGGCCACTATAGAGGATGTCCAGTGACATTTCCTGACCAAGGTAAATGGGTGCTGTATCCTTCTGAGCCGGGTCGGTCTGGGCGAAAGCTGCCAAGCCCCCCGACAAATAGGTTGTGACCAACACCAATACACCAAGGCCCAATGGTTTACTTCTCATTCTTTTTATTCTCACTGCTTGCGTCTTGCGCGCAAGCTTAAAGGGGCGAATATGGCTGCAAGATGAACAAAGACCTGACAATGAACCCAAAACAAGGCAACAGACGCTTGACCTTATGCCCTGCTTTAGGTATTTGACCGCTCCTTACCTTCGAGCCTACGGGTTTGTCGGGGGGCATGGATTTTCGCGAGCCCGCACCATCCATGCTGAAACGAAGATAGAATAAAGAGAATTTCGATGTCCCGTCGCTGTGAATTTACTGGTACCGGTGTTATGTCCGGCAATAATGTCAGTCACTCCAAACGCCGCACCCGCCGCAAATTTCGTCCAAATTTGTGCAATGTCACATTGATCTCGGATAGTCTGGAACAATCTTTCAAGTTTCGGATTACTGCAGCGGCCTTACGCTCGGTCGATCACAATGGTGGTCTAGACGGTTTTTTGGCCAAATGCGCTGACGAAGGCCTGTCGCCAAATGCATTGAAGATCAAAAAATCTATTCGCAAAAAACAAAAAGAAGCTGCTGCGGCCTAAAGGCCCAATTGCTTTTGATCTGATAAGAGGTGGCTCCCGCAAAGAGCCGCCTTTTTTATTGCATACTCTTTCGTTATGTTCGCACACGAAATGACGAAGGACCGTAAAGCGATGAAATACCAAATCACCCTTATCTCTGCCTTGATTCTATTTGTCGGCTTAAGCGCGTGCACCCCCAAGCAGCAAATTGACCGAATCATAACCGGCGGAATTATTCATTCAGGCGTCGAGGACGCGCCCTTAGCCGAGGCCATTGTGGTCGATCAGGGACGCATCCTCTATGTTGGCGATGCCAAGGGAGCCAAACACTTTAGTGCTACGACCGTTACCGACCTTAAAGGGGCGCACCTGTTCCCCGGTTTTACGGATGCTCATGCCCATTTGTTTGGGATCGGTGAACGCGAAATTTCGTTAAATTTGGAAAATACCAAATCACTGGCCGACCTGCTGGACGCGGTAAAACAAAAAGTCACCACCCAAAAAACCGGCACCATCATGGGCCGTGGCTGGATCGAAACCCACTGGCCGGAAGGACGCTTTCTCAATCGCTTTGACCTTGAAGCCGTAGCGCCGGGACGCATTGTCCTGTTAACTCGGGCCGATGGGCACGCATTGGTTGCCAGCACACCCGCATTGGAAGCCGTTGGGATCAATGCGGACAGCATCGACCCGGCAGGCGGGCGGATTGAACGTGACGGCGAAGGCGCGCCGTCTGGCATGCTGGTTGATAATGCCATGGCGCTAGTTATCCCGCTGATCGATAATCTGGCTGGTCAGGACCGACGGCCCATTTTGGCCGCAGGCGCTGACGTCATGGCGGCCTACGGTTGGACTGGCATGCACAATATGTCGGTTGGTCGGGATGATGTCCTATTGCTGGAAGACATGGCCAAAAAGGGAAACCTGCCGATTCGGGTCTATAATGGCCTCAACAGGGAAGCCGTGGATTTATTGCAAGATGGGCTACGCTTTGCCGGGGACCATCGCGTCATCACCCGGGCCATCAAATTGTATATGGACGGGGCATTGGGATCACGCGGCGCGGCCCTGCTCGCACCGTATTCTGATGACCCAGAACAGTCCGGCTTGATGCTGAGCACCAAAGAGCTAACAATTCCCATTCTGTCCGAAGCCTTACGCCGAGGTTGGCAATTGCAAATCCATGCGATTGGCGATCGTGGAAATCGTGAAACGCTGGACTGGATGGAACAGACCATGGCTGAAATACCAGCCGATCAACGCAAAATTGCCGACCCCCGCTGGCGCATCGAGCACGCCCAAATGCTTGATCCATCCGACATTGCCCGGTTTGCCGAACTGGGTGTGATCCCGTCCATGCAACCCTCCCATGCAATTGGCGATCTGTATTTTGCCAAAGACCGAGTGGGGGCGGACCGACTAGAAGGCGCCTATGCTTGGCAATCGCTGATTGATGCCGGGTCGATCATTCCCGGCGGATCAGACGCACCGGTCGAGCGCGGTGATCCACGAATTGAATTTTATGCAGCCATTTCGCGGGCGGCCCTGAACGGGTTTACGGACGAACACTGGCACGAGGAAGAAGCGGTTTCCCGGGAGGATGCCTTGAAAATGTTCACCTTGTGGCCAGCTTTTGCTTCGTTTCGCGAAGACGAGCTGGGTACAATCGAAGTGGGCAAGCGGGCTGATTTTACCGTGTTTGATCTCGATCTGATGACGGTAGAGCCCAAGGAAATTTTAACCGCAAAAGTGCTATGGACCATTGTGGACGGAATAGATGCCTATTCTGCCAAAACACAAGAAACATCCGAATGAAACAGAAACTGTTGGAAATGGCTCGGGGAAAGAACGCTTTGCGCGCTCTAGCCGGGATATCTTTTATTGAGAGCTCGGTGTTTCCGATCCCGCCTGATGTCATGCTGATCCCGATGGTGTTGGCCAAGCCGGAGCGCGCTTGGCATATTGCGGCGGTTTGCACGATTGCCTCGGTGCTTGGTGGATTACTGGGTTATGCCATTGGCTGGTTTGCGTGGGACAGTATCGGCCAGCCGATTTTAGAAATGTATGGCAAGGAAGATGCGTATGCCGCATTCAAGGACTGGTTTGACCAATGGGGGTTTTGGGCCGCCTTGGGCGCTGGGTTTACCCCGTTTCCCTATAAAGTAATCACCATTACCTCCGGCGCAGTACAGCTCAATTTCGCAGTGTTTTTGGTCGCCAGTATCTTATCACGCGGCGGTCGTTTCTTCCTTGTGGCGGCAGTAATCCGCTTTGCTGGCGATAAAGCCCGGGCCAGAATTGAACAACATTTCGGCCTGATCACCTTTGGGCTGTTTGCCATGTTACTTGCGGTTTTTGCCGCCATCAAATTCCTTCACTAGGGCTTGCACAATAAAGCAGGACCCCCAGGGTCAAAAAGTCGCGTGACCAACATATTGGCAAAACGAACAAGAACGGGCAGTGTGCCCCCATGAAATTGGAAATAGAATCTTTACGCAATCATTGGGCGCTGCTGGCTGCTATGTTCAGTAGTTTGATGTTAGCAGCGGCTCACGGCTTTGAGCACTTCGGCGGCATGGCCCCGTGCGAGCTGTGTTTACGCCAACGCGAAGTCTATTGGGTTGCCTTGGCCTTGGGGCTTGGCCTGACTTTGGCAGGAAAATTTGGTTTCACAAAGCGTGGCGCTTTGGCTCTGTTGGGCTTGGTCTTTTTGACCGGCGGTTTGATCGCCGGGTATCATGCCGGAGTCGAGTGGAAATTCTGGCCGGGACCGGCTTCGTGTACCGGTAATTTAGAAGGCTTGAGCAATTTGGGCGGCGATTTGCTGGCTGGGCTGGATCAACCGGGCGAAATGCCTAAATGCGATCAAATCCCTTGGTCGATGCTGGGTATTTCTATGGCGGGCTGGAATGCGTTGCTTTCCATGGGGTTGGCAATGATCAGTTTCAAACTGGCCATGCCCACTCCAAAAGAACAGGTGACCTTATGACCCGGCAGCAAACGACCCGCAAACCAAAACCGGTCACGCCCGGTCCGGGTAATGCCAAGCGCATTGCCCAGATGTTGCGGGTGGATCATGCCGGAGAAACCGCTGCGGTCGGGATCTATCGTGGCCAGCAAGCGGTGTTTGGTGGGTTGGCGCACAAACAGGAACTGGCCGATCAGTTTGCCGAAATGGAAGCGGAAGAGCAGATACATCTGGCCGCGTTTCATCAGCAATTACAAAACCGAAACGAACGACCAACCGCGATGATCGGCCTGTGGCAAGGCATGAGTTACGCCTTGGGTGTCGGCACAGCCCTGCTGGGTGAGCGGGCGGCCCATGCCTGTACCGAAGCGGTAGAAGACGTCATTGAACAACATTACCAGCATCAGATCGACGAGCTGGAACAAATAGATCAAGAACCAGAATTGCGCGAAATGTTTACAAAATTCCGCGAAGACGAACTGGAACACCGCGACACAGCATTGGCCAATGGTGCCAAAGACGCACTGGGGTATCCGATCCTCTCTTCGGTTATTCGGGCCGGATGCAAGTTGGCGATCCGCATTTCGACCCGGATCTGAAAAGTTCAGACTGACACTGGTAGTCAGCCGCCCCGCGCCCCATATTAGGCGTAACGTGGTATGGACCCAAGCCTCAGGAGAACAGGCATGACACAAGCAAACATCGGACGTGGCGGAATTTTTGAAGACATGGCGGCGACCATGGGCAATACGCCATTGGTCCGACTGGATCGCTTGGCAGCAGCCCATGATGTCAAAGCGGAAATACTAGCCAAGCTGGAGTTCTTTAACCCACTGGCCTCGGTCAAAGACCGCATTGGTGTGGCGATGATTGAAGATCTGGAAAATTCAGGCGTGCTGAAAGCAGGCGGTACCATTGTCGAGCCAACTTCGGGCAATACCGGCATCGCACTGGCTTTTGTAGCGGCAGCTAAAGGGTATCGTCTGATCCTGACCATGCCGGCCAGCATGTCAATTGAACGACGTAAAATGTTGAGCCATTTGGGTGCCGAGATTGAACTGACCGATCCTGCTAAAGGCATGAAGGGTGCCATTGCCCGGGCTGACGAACTCGCTGCTGAAATCCCCGGCGCCATTTTAGCCCGACAATTTTCCAACCCGGCCAACCCGGCAATACATGAACGAACCACGGCCGAAGAGATATGGAACGATACCGATGGCCAGTTGGATGCGTTTGTGTCGGGCGTGGGTACCGGTGGGACATTAACTGGCGTATCCAGGGTTTTGAAATCCAGATTACCAGGCTTGCAAGTGATCGCGGTCGAGCCAAAAGAAAGTCAGGTCATTGCCGGTAAAGAAGCTGGCCCCCACAAAATTCAGGGCATTGGTGCAGGCTTCATTCCGGATAATCTGGATGTTGGATTGATCGACACCATCGTGCCGATTGATACGCCGCTCTCCATCAAGATTGCCCAGCAAGCGGCCCGTGTTGAAGGTTTGCCGTGCGGCATTTCCTCCGGTGCCGCCTTGGCCGCTGCCTTGCAAATTGGCAAGGATATGCCAGGCAAACGCATTGTGGTAATCATCCCCTCGTTTGCCGAACGCTACCTGTCCACCGCCCTGTTTCAGCCCGAATGAGCTTGAAGCCGGAGCAGGTCGAGCGCTATGCGCGGCATTTGGTTCTAAAAGAAATCGGTGGGCCGGGTCAGGCCGCCTTGCTGCAATCCAGTGTGTTGATCGTCGGGGCAGGTGGCTTGGGTGCGCCCGTCGCCCTTTATCTCGCAGCAGCTGGAATTGGCCGAATCGGGCTGATTGATGATGACCAGATCAGCCTGTCCAACCTGCAAAGACAAATTCTGTTCACGACCGGTATGACCGGCTGCTCAAAGGTTGGTATGGCCGCAAAACGCTTGGCGGAACTCAACCCTGATCCGGTGATTGAAACCTTTGATACCCGCCTGACCGCCGACAATGCCGCCGAGGTATTGGTTGATTATGAGTTTATTTTGGATGGTTGTGACAACTTCCCCACCCGGTTTCTAGTCAACCAGACCTGCCATACTTTGGGAAAAACCCTAATATCTGGGGCGGTTGGACGGTTTGATGGACAGGTTTCGGCCCACCAGTCCAACCCAAAACCGTTAAAGTATGACCGGGTACTACCTACCCCGACCGCTTGTTATCAATGTCTGGTTCCCGGCGCACCACCCGATACCGAGACTTGCGAGCAGGTCGGCGTGGTCGGGGCGTTGACTGGCATTATCGGTTCGATCATGGCGCTGGAAGCCATCAAGCTGATTACCGGCAGCGGGCAAAGCCTGTTGGGGCGGTTATTGGTTTGGGAAGGATTAGCTGCCAAGTCGCGCACGCTCAATTTGCCTGCCGACCCCAATTGTCCGGTTTGCGGAAAATCGGGCGCATAGGGCGCATCAAAGCGGCCCCAAAGGCCGGCCTGTCGATCGTCAGAGCTTTACAGCTCCACCCGTTTCCAACCAATGCGCGCAATCGTCAGACAGTTCATTTTTGATCGCTGCCTGATACTGGGTAATTTGCGCGTCGCTCAACACGTCTTTCCAACGACCATTGGTTCCCTTGTTCATAAAGGTCTTGCCGCCACCGCGCCAAATATCAGCGGCTTCGGGCATGATTGCGGTAAAATTACGTTTCATCCCTTTGAAGGAAATGCGTTGCAAAATACCGGCAAAGAGATCCTCTTCGATGGGCACATCTAAAAACGCAGCAATATCCCTGATCTGGCTGGCCGGATCATTCAGCAGGTCGGCAAAGTGCACAAAATGAATATTGGGTAGATGGCGATAGTCCCACCAAGTCTTGATATGGTGGAAGTGTGACCAATACGGAAAGCCGTCACTTTCCCAATCAAACCAGCTTTTGGATATCCAGTCCTGCCAAAAAGAATGAATGTCAGGATAGTCCAAAGGAAAAGCGCGGCCGGTCTGCTGACTAAACCCAATCAAAGCCTCTCGAATTTGCCCGGTATAATTTGTGTGATGGTTCCACATCGACATAAACACATCGCGAGCATCACGCCCAACGACGATATATCGGTTGCCGTCAAAAAACGGAAGGCCATCCAGCGGTAAATGGGTTTTGATAAACCGTCTTTGGGTTTGCGCCTCCAAGCCAGCAGCAATCTGGTCCAAAGGTGGTAGGGCCATGTCCAACCACGGAGACATCACCGAAACTGGGGCCGGATAGTTCCCATCCTGATACAGCAAATTGGCCACAATGGTCTGCATCCATGTGGTTCCGGCCTTATAGGACGTGGAGATCACAATATCATTTGGACGGTGGGTATACGCTTGCCAACGAGTGCCATCTATCAACGGGTGATGGGTGTACTCACGGGTTTTCTTTGGGTGCTTCATAACTGTCTTCATCCCAATAACCTCTAGGAAAAAACGCGCTCGATCAAGTGGTCAACCCACGGATCACCCGATCCGGCGGTTTGTGGCCGTCTTCAAACGCCTTGATATTGATGATCATCCGCTCGCCCATCGCGGTGCGGGCTTCCAAGGTAGAAGACCCCATATGCGGCAGAGCCACCACATTGGGCAGCTCCAACAAACGGGGTTCTACTTTCGGTTCAAACTCAAACACATCCAGCCCGGCCCCGGCCAATTGCCCGGCCTGTAGGGCATCAGCCAAGGCTGCTTCGTCGATCAATTTACCCCGGGCTGTGTTGATCAAAATGGCATGTCCGGCCAGCTTGCCCAATCGGGTCCGGTCCATCAGATGGATCGTGTCTTTGGTCAGCGGGCAGTTCAGTGAAACGAAATCCATTTCGCCCAACATCTCATCCAGATCGCTCCAATACAGCGCGTGCAGACTTTCCTCGATGGCGGGCGAAACTGGTTTGCGGTTGTGATAATGCACTTCCAAACCAAAGGCTCGCGCTCGCGCTGCCACCGCCTGACCGATCCGGCCCATACCGACAATGCCCAGTTTTTTATTCCCCAAGGAACGCCCCATCATCCAGGTTGGCGACCAACCGGCTTCATAGCCACCGGAGCGCAGCAATTGCGCGCCTTCAACAATTCGCCGTGGCACCGCCAACAATAAGGCAAAGGTCAGATCAGCCGTGTCATCGGTCAGCACGTCAGGCGTGTTGGTCACCGGGATACCGGCCGCATTAGCCGCTTTTAAGTCAATGTGATCGGTGCCCGCCCCAAAATTAGCGACCAGTTTCAAGTTATTTTTGCCAGCCCGGAAAATTTCGGCATCAATATCGTCGGTCACGGTCGGGCACAACACATCACAACTGGCCGCCAACGCCAATAACTGATTGCGACCCAAGGCCTGATCATTCGGGTTCATTTGCACATCAAACAAAGCCAACATGCGCTCATGGGTTGCATTGGGTAATTTGCGGGTCACGCCAACTTTGATTTTGTTATTTGCCATAGCTTGCCTGCTGCTGTTGCCGATTCGGATAGCGTTCACTTTTTGCCTTTATAGATGATTCGATGATTTATTTTCCGCTTCTTATGGTTTTTTCGCTCTGGCAAACGCCGGTGCAAGCCGCTGCCTCGCAACCCGCGCAATCAACGCAGTGGGTCAGCCTGTCCTATGGCCGGACTTATGGCCGAGCCGGGCCGGGCCGGGATTATCCGATCCGCTGGGAGTACCATCGCAAAAACCTGCCCCTGTTATTGTTGCGACGGGCCTCTGAATGGTCCCGTGTGCAGGATGTAGACGGTGATATTACCTGGATGCACAATTCCTTGCTCTCGGACAATCGCCCCACCGCCATCGTGATCGCAACCGAGCCGGTGCCGTTATACGCATTGGGCACCAAAAAGCAGAAAACCTTGGCTCGATTGGCCCCGGGTGTGGTTCTTCGGATTGAAAGCTGTCAGGACATCTGGTGTACGGTACGGATCAAGGACAAAAAAGGCCGAGTCCGGGCCAATACATTATGGGGTGCGGTGCAAGCTCAGGTCGGGCCCATTCCCTGAACCTTGTCGAGACAAATCTATTGATCAGTTCCGGGTACCAATCCGAATCACCAGATCAATCCGGTTCACCTGTTTGTTCGCCTTTAGCTTCGGCAAGGTCACCGAGCCCAATGACCCAGCCGGAATATCAGTCAACTGGCCGGTGTCTTCATCATACATATGGTGGTGTTCGCTCACATTAGTGTCAAACCAGACCCGACCCGGATCAACTTGTACTTCGCGCAACAACCCGGCAGCGGTAAAACGGTGCAACGTATTGTACACCGTGGCCAATGACATGCGGACGCCCTGTTGTTTGGCTTCATCATAAACCTCTTCCGCCGTGACATGACGGGGTTGTTCGTCAGCAAACAGTAACGCGCTCAGAGCCAAACGTTGATCTGTGATCCGCAAACCAGCCTGCATCATCAGGCTTTGTTGTTGTCGTTCATTCATGTTTGTTCCGACTTCTACCAATGGGACAACCGTAAAATTTACACCGCTTGAGCGTGTCTGCATGACATGCTAGTTCATGACTTAAATTCGGTTTGATCTGGTTGCGCCCTCCACGCAAATTTGTGCGAAGGTTGAATCCAGCATCATGGTACCCAAAAAACGATCGTTTGTGCAACAATTCTCGAATTATATAAAAAGAAAAATCTATGTTTGAACCCAAAAGCAGCTATTCGTTTGATGAATTAATCCAGTCTGGCAATGACAGCCTGTTTGGCCCGGGCAATGCCAAATTGCCCTTGCCACCAATGTTAATGATGGATCGCATTACCGATATGCAGCTTGAGGGTGGCGCACACGGCAAAGGCTTTATGGAAGCCGAGCTGGATATAAATCCTGATCTTTGGTTTTTTGCCTGTCACTTTGCTGGCGACCCGGTCATGCCGGGATGTCTGGGCTTGGATGCTTTATGGCAAATGGTCGGGTTTTATCTCGGCTGGACCGGCGCGCAGGGACAAGGTCGAGCTTTGGGAGTTGGCGAGGTTAAGTTTCGCGGCGAAGTCACACCCAAGATCAAAAAAGTATCCTACCGGATTGATCTGAAACGGGTCATCAATCGCCGGTTGGTTCTGGGGATTGCCAATGGTGAGATACGAGCCGATGGCGAATTGATTTATACGACCAAAGACCTTCGGGTTGGGGTTTTCCAGCCACCAGCATCCGACGAATAAAGGAGAGTCTCCATGCGTAGAGTTGTCATAACCGGAATCGGGATCGTCTCCAGTATCGGAAATAATGCTGAAGAAGTGCATCAGGCGTTACGAGCCGGGCGCTCCGGCATTATCCCTGCTCCGGATTTTGCCGAGCTGGGGTTTCGTTGCCAAGTTAAAGCCATTCCAGACATTGATCTGACCGGCAAAATCGATAAACGGATTGCCCGCTTTATGGAGGATGCGTCCAAATGGTGCTGGACTGCGGCCGAAGAAGCGATTGCTGATGCCGGGTTAACCCCGGAACAAGTTTCCACGCCACGTACGGGTTTGATCGTTGGCTCCGGCGGACCCTCAACCAAAGAATTATTGCGTGCGGCCGATGTCACCCGGACCAAAGGCCCAAAACGGGTTGGCCCGTTTGCAGTACCCAAGGCCATGTCGTCGACCACGTCGGCCACATTGGCTACGGGCCTGAAAATCAAGGGCATGAGCTATTCGATCTCCAGCGCCTGTACCACTTCGCTGCATTGTATGGGGGCGGCTACCGAGCAAATTCAGTGGGGCAAGCAAGACATCATGATCGCCGGTGGCGGCGAGGAAGTGCATTGGAATATGTCGGTGATGTTTGATGCCATGGGCGCCATGTCGAGCAAATATAACGATACGCCACAATTGGCCTCAAGAGCCTTTGATGCCAATCGCGATGGCTTTGTCATTGCTGGCGGTGCCGGAATTGTCATTTTGGAAGAACGCGAGGCAGCAATAGCCCGCGGGGCCAACATCTACGCCGAAGTGACCGGCTATGCGGCCACATCCGATGGCCATGATATGGTGGCACCTTCCGGTGAAGGAGCCGAACGCGCCATGTTGTTGGCACTGGAACAGGCCAAGTTGGACAAGTCGCAAATTGATTACATCAACCCCCATGCCACTTCGACACCGGCTGGCGATGGCACCGAGATCGCCGCGATTCGGCGGGTATTTGGCGAGAGCGACATGCCCGCTATTTCTGCCACCAAATCCATGACCGGCCATAGCTTAGGTGGCGCAGGCGCCCAAGAAGCAATTTATTCGCTGCTGATGATGAAGCACGGCTTTATCGCACCATCGATCAATATCGAAACCATTGACCCGGAAATTGACGGGGCCAATATTATCACCAAAACAACCGATGCCGAGCTAAATGCTGTTATGTCCAACTCATTCGGATTTGGCGGCACCAATGGCTCCATCATCATGACAAAACACGAGGGTTAATTGTGGCAGAAGAACTAGACTTTCCAAAAGGCAAACTCATGCGCGGCAAACGCGGCTTGATCATGGGTGTGGCCAATAAAAACTCGATCGCGTGGGGCATTGCCCGGCAATTACATGCCCAAGGAGCCGAATTGGGCTTTACTTATCTGGGCGAAGCGCTGGAAAAACGGGTTCGACCCTTGGCGACAAGTGTTAATGCCAGCATTTTTACCCAATGCGATGTCTCTGACGATGCTTCGATGGAAGCGGCGTTTGCCGAGGTCAAAGACAAATGGGGCGAGCTGGATTTTCTGGTTCATTCCATCGGCTTTGCGGGTCGCGAAGGGCTAAAGGGTAGTTTTGTCGAAAACACCACCCGAGAAAACTTCAAAATGACCATGGATATTTCAGCCTTTTCATTTGTAGCCGCCGCTAAACTGGCTGCACCCCTGATGAAACCCGGCTCTTCGATGATCACCATGACCTATCTGGGTTCAGAGCGGGTCATCCCGAATTATAACGTGATGGGCGTGGCCAAAGCGGCCTTGGAAGCCTGTACCCGCTATATTGCGCGGGATCTGGGCGCACAGGGCATTCGGGTCAATGCCATATCAGCCGGACCGATGCGGACCTTGGCCATGGCCGGAATATCCGGCGGGCGCGGCATGCTGTCCACCGGCAAGAATTGGAGCCTGCTCAAAGAAGACACCTCGATGGAAGGCGTGGCCGGTTCCGCGCTATGGCTCCTATCCGATCTCGGTAAATCCGTAGCCGGCGAAGTAGTCCACGTCGATGCAGGCTTTCACGCCGTCGGCATGCCGGACGGGTTGGAATAGTTTTCGGGAATGAATCCCCCAAAACGATTTGAATGGGATCGTCTTAATAACCAGCAAGTCGGCGCTTATGGCGAGTATTTCGTCAAAATGGAGCTGACGATGTTTGGTTTTCAGGTCTATAGAACCGAAGTTGATGATCGGGGAATCGATTTTGTTGTAAGGTATGAAAACAACCCATTTCTTTGCATTCAGGTAAAATCCACACGAGCGCTTAATTATGTCTTTGTTCGAAAGGACAAATTCTTCCTCACGAATGAAAATTTCTTGGCATTGGTGCTTTTGGAAGAGCGTAAAGAACCCGCTTTATATCTAATCCCGGGGGTCACTTGGAAACAACCAAATCCACTTTTTGTCGATCGGCAATATGAAGATCGAGCCAGCAGGCCGGAATGGGGAATGAATCTTTCGCAAAAAAACCTGCCTTTGCTGGAACCATATAGTTTTGAACGCCAAATACGTCTGTTGAATTGCCGTTAGCTTCCTTATCCTGAGGAGGAACTATAAGGAACTTCAAAGTTTCCAGTCACAAAATCGAATTTCGGTCACGCAAGCCCAGCTAAAAAACGAAAATGCCCTTCATTGGGATGCCAACTCCCCCTCAAACCCCCGTATCGCACGCGTCTACTGATCCGGTGGAAAAGCCGCGCTTGAACCATTTGATCCGGTCGGCGGCGGAGCCGTGGGTGAACGCTTCGGGTATTACATAGCCTTGGGATTTCTTTTGCAAGGTGTCGTCGCCCACCGCGCGGGCTGCGCCGATCGCTTCCTCGAAATCACCGGCTTCCAGTGTGACGGACGACAGGCCGCGCGCTTTGGAGGCCCAAAGCCCGGCAAAGCAATCGGCTTGCAGTTCCACTTTGACCTGCACCGCATTGCCTTCTGTTTTGGACAAACCGCGTTTCAGCCGTTGGCTTTTGTCCAATATGCCTAACACGTTTTGCACATGATGGCCGACCTCGTGCGCGATCACGTAAGCTTGGGCAAAATCACCTGCGGCATTCATCCGCGTGGCCATTTCATGAAAAAAGCTGACATCCAGATACACTTTCTGATCGGCAGGGCAGTAAAACGGTCCCATGGCTGACGAGGCAGACCCGCAAGCCGAGCGCGTACCACCAGAATAAAGCACCATGCCCGGCTCCGGATAGGTCGCGCCACCTTGGGTGAAAACATCATTCCAAACTTCTTCGGTGGTGGCCAGAACTGCGCTGGAAAAAGCAGCCTGCTGGTTGCTGGTCGCCGATTGCGGGGCGGGTGCGGTCTGCGCCACTTGGGACCCGCCGCCCATCAGAGCCAAAACCAAGCCTTTCATTTGAGCCGGAAACAGCACAAAGCCCAGCACGGCAATCACTCCGATTGGCAGCAGAAACCGCCGCCCGGCCCGCGAGAACAGCACTTTCATGATCGTACCGATCAGTGCGTTATTGCCCCGACCGCCGCCCAAGCGTGTTCCGCTGCTACGTTGTCCGCGCCGGTCTTCCACGTTCGAGCTACGTCTGTTGCCACCAATTTTCATGAATTATCCGTGCCTTTTCCGGGAAAACCCTACTGTACCCAATCGGCAACAGGTTTGGCAATCACGGCTTGTTGATGTGGGAATCGGCGACTTGCCTCTTTTTCCTGCCTTAAAAATGCCTATCTACCCAAATATAACCAACAAGCCGAACAAATGGCTGGAGGATTTAATGGCCAACACATTACCCGTCGCGTTAACCCCGGAAGCGTCGCTTTCACGGTATTTGTCCGAAATTCGCAAATTTCCCATGCTGGAAAAGGGCGAAGAGTTTATGCTGGCCAAATCGTGGAAAGAGCACGAAGACAGCGAAGCTGCCCACAAAATGGTCACCTCACATTTGCGGCTGGTTGCCAAAATTGCCATGGGCTATCGCGGCTATGGTTTGCCGATCGGCGAAGTCATTTCCGAAGGTAATGTTGGCCTGATGCAAGCGGTTAAAAAGTTTGAGCCGGATAAAGGCTTTCGGCTTGCGACTTACGCCATGTGGTGGATCCGCGCCTCGATCCAGGAATATATTTTGCGGTCTTGGTCCTTGGTCAAAATGGGTACCACTGCCGCCCAGAAAAAACTATTTTTCAACCTGCGCCGCATGAAAGGCCAGATGAAGGCCATTGATGAGGGTGATCTGCGCCCCGATCAGGTCGAGGAAATCGCCACCAAACTCGGCGTGACCGAAACCGAGGTGATTTCGATGAATGGCCGGATGGCGGGTCCCGATGCCAGCTTGAACGCACCGATTAAATCGGCCGATGGCGATGCTGGACAATGGCAAGACTGGCTGGAAGATGAAAATCAGGTCAATCAAGAAACCTATGTGGCCGAAACCGACGAGTTTTCATCGCGCATGGAATTGCTCAAATCCGCCATGAAAGACCTGAACGAGCGCGAGCAATTCATCATTTCGGAACGCAAACTGTCTGACGAACCCAAGACGCTAGAACAACTGGCACAGGTTTATGGCGTCAGTCGCGAACGTATCCGTCAGATCGAAGTGCGGGCTTTCGAAAAGCTACAAGAAGCCATGCTGGCCGCTGCCGCCGATCAAGGCATTTTGCCGACGGAACATTGACCGCTCAAGCAGATCCGGGTTTTCGCAATTTATCGCTCAACAGTGGAGCCGACGCTTCTAAAGCCTGAATGTAACTGGTTTATTGACGGTTATTCGATTTATTATTACAGATACCCCATTCATTCATGTTTGGGTTTTCTATGAATTTTCAAGGCAATTTCATACGGCTGGGTGCCATAGACATTTCACCGATCCAACAACTTGTTGAGCAATTTACAGAAGAGGAATGGTCGCAAAATTCCACACGCCAAAAACGATATGAAGTTCATCAGGACACGCAATTTATTGGAATTGTCTATGATGAAGATTTTCGCCATGTCGGACCAACCAAATGCGCTGCGTTCACATCGTTTCAACCCGTATTAAAACCCGCGCTTGCCTTGATCGCCGAACACTATGAAACGTGCCCCGAAATCAGAGCAAAACTGGGACGGCCAGTTCGGGGATATTTTATTCGGGTAAGTTTGGTTAAATTGCGTTCTGGCGGTAAAATCACTGAACACCAAGACATGAATTTTTCCCTCGCGCACTCGCACAGGATCCATATTCCGGTCGTTACAAATGACTCTGTCTTATTCAATGTTGGTCAGGAAACGATCAACATGAAAGAGGGCGAAATCTTTGAAATCAACAATCGGCGAAAGCATTCAGTGGTAAATGAAGGCGAGGCCGATCGGGTTCATCTGATCCTCGATTGGGTTTTTCCTTGGGAGCCATGTTGTTGTAGTGCCAAAACCCACCCCGGCACAGCTTGTAACCCACAGATATGTATGGCGACCGATCGATTGAAAATTCCGTGTCATTGTTATCCTGAAATAGAAATTGGGGCCAACGGCTGGTGAACGGGTTGAGGGATTTTTCAAGGATACTGTGATGCAGATTCAACCGAGCATGGCAGCAGCAGCGATGCGTGCCACCCAAGGAATATCCGATGCTGAAATTTTGGATATTCTGGCCAATCCCGTTATCATCCTTTCCGCACCGCGCTCCGGGAGCACATTACTATTTGAACAACTCAGTCGTTTTGATTGTTTTTGGACCATAGGCGGTGAAAGCCACGGCATATTTCAAACATTTCCCTCGCTTCGCACAGAAAATGCTGACTTTGATTCCATGGCGTTAAGCGCGGGGCATGCCAGTCCTGAAATCTGCGCAGTATTTCGCCGTTGTTTTGTCTTGTTGATGAGAAATCATCAAGGTGTGCCGTTTCTTTCATTACCAAAACAGCAGCGCCCGACCAAGATTTACATGCTTGAAAAAACGCCGCGAAACGCTCTGAATATACCCTTCATTCGCAAGGTGTTTCCAAAGGCACGTTTTATTTTTCAGCACCGTGATCCTAGGCAAACAGTTTCTAGCTTAATGGAAGCTTGGACCATCGGCTTACAAACAGGACGGTTTGTTACCTTTCGCGACTTGCCCGATTGGACTTTGCCAGCTTGGTGCTTTTTATTGCCTCGGGGCTGGCGGGAATTGAAGAACAAGCCCTTGGCCGAAATAGCCGCGTTTCAGTGGCGGGCCAGCAATCAGGCAATTATCGATGGGTTGGCAGAAGTGCCTCGTTCCTGTTGGACATCAATCGACTATTCGGCCCTAGTCGAAGATCCAGCCAAGGCGCTGGGCGGCATCAAAACTGCCCTTGAGCTTGCATCTGAAATTCCTGATTTTACGTCACAGAACCTGCCATTTTCGCGGACAACAGTGTCACCGCCACACCCTGATAAATGGAAGCGGCACAAAGCTGAAATTGACGCTCTTTGGCCCATGCTTTCGGAGACCGAGGCGCAAATTATATCCTTTTGCCAGCCCCCTGAATTGACCCAATAAAAAGAGGACGTTTTAGGTTTATTTTTTGGAAATTAGTCTTTGAGAACTCGCCGAAACATCAATAAGGGCCACAGCATCAAAAACAGGTTTGCGGCCCACCACAGGGCATCAAAACTAGCCTGAAACGTCCAGAAACTGACCGCCATAAATCCAGCGCAAAACGTCAGCACCATGGAGATCAGTGCCACTTGTCGCCAATTACCGCCGGTGCCTGCCATCCGCACGGCCAGCAGCCCACTGATCGAGGCCAAGATGTCCAGCGGCATGAACGACCAGTTCCAAGCGACAATATTTGGATCTGAATAATCGCGAAATAACCAGTCTTGCGGGATACCAAGCAGGTTTACCGCAACCAAAGCCGTGATCGCCCAATAGATCAAAAAACTAATATCTGTGACCAGAAATAATCGTTTGAGCGGTTTGGGCATGGCTTATCCCTTAAACGGATCGCGCACCAGAATCACATCTTCGCGCTCAGGCGAGGTGGAGAGCATATCAACCGGCGCGCCGATTAGTTCTTCCAAGCGACGTACATATTTGACCGCTTGCGCTGGCAAATCGACCCAGGAACGAGCGCCTTTGGTTGAGCTACTCCAGCCTTCAAAGGTCTCATAGACCGGCTTGGCCTCGGCTTGTTCCTTGATCCCGGCTGGTAAGCGGTGAATGCGTTTGCCGCCCAAGGTATAGGCCACGCAAACCTTCAGTTCGGCAAATCCGTCCAACACATCCAATTTGGTCAACGCAATGCCGGTAATGCCGCCAATGGTAATGGCTTGTTTAACCATCACCGCATCAAACCAACCACAGCGCCGTTTGCGCCCGGTGACCGTGCCAAATTCCGCACCCCGTTCGCCCAATCGCTGGCCAATATCGTCGTCCAGCTCGGTGGGAAACGGCCCCGCCCCGACCCGGGTCGTGTAAGCCTTGGTGATCCCCAACACATAGTTTAACCGATGCGGACCAATCCCGGTGCCACTGGCCGCCTGTCCGGCTATGGTGTTCGACGAGGTAACATAAGGCCAAGTACCATGGTCCACATCCAACATCGCGCCTTGCGCGCCCTCGAATAAAATCTTTTGTCCGGCCCGCGCTGCAACATCCAGTTGTTTCCAGACGGCACCGGCATAGGGCAGAATTTTTGGGGCAATCTCGAGCAGGGAATCGACCAATTCTTGCGCGATAATTTCCTCCAGACCATAACCCCGGCGCAGGGCATTATGGTGCTGCAACATGCTGTCAATGCGGGCCAATAAGGTTTCAGGATCGGCCAGATCGATCACCCGGATCGCCCGGCGCGCTGCCTTGTCTTCATAGGCCGGGCCAATGCCCCGTTTAGTCGTACCGATTTTAGCTTTTCCGGCAGCTTCTTCGCGCGCCACGTCCAGATCAGAATGCAACGGCAGGATCAATGCGGCATTTTCAGCCAAGGTCAGCCGGTCCGGGCCAACTTTTACCCCTTGTTCTGCAATGCGAGCAATTTCGGCCAGCAAGGCCCATGGATCGACCACCACGCCATTGCCAATGACCGAGCACTTGCCTTCGCGCACCACGCCAGAGGGCAATAATGACAGTTTATAAACTTCGCCATCGACCACGAGGGTATGACCGGCATTGTGGCCGCCCTGAAACCGCGCCACCAGATCAGCCCGGGTCGATAACCAATCGACAATCTTACCCTTGCCTTCGTCGCCCCATTGCGAGCCGACGACTACTACATTGGCCATGAAAAAACCCTCTTAGTTTCCAAACTTGTAAGCAATACGCAGTCCGATATTATCCAGACCTTCATTGCGCCCCTGTGCCAATATCTGGCCATGGGACAAATGCTCGAACACCAAAGCCGCATCCCAGCGATCCGACAAGTGTGTGCCCAAGGCAAATACCGTGCGAAACAACACATCGGAGCCCAGAATAACCCGCGTTGCGTCCAGTTGAATGCGTACCGGATCAGCTGGATTGGGTGGCAATTCGGTGATGCCGTCATGCACCGAAACGCCAAAATCAATTTCGCCATAAAACCTGTTAGAAAAATCCACAGCCCAAGCCAGACCAACTCCGCCAAAATTGGTCAAGCCATCCGAATTGATTGAGCCGTTGATAAACGGACGCGGTGATCCAACCCATGATAAAAACTCAGGAGAAGCAAAAACCAGCTCTGCTGCAAAATTAACCCCGCCTTCCTTGCCGCCCGCTCCGTTGCCGGTAACATTCACATCGTGCATCAGAACGCCAAAGCGAACTTCTTCCAATTGCGCCTGCGCCGGGAGCGCAATCCCGGCAATGCCCAATGCTGCGGCGGCCATGGCGATCCATTTTATGTTTTGCATACGTGCCATCCCTTTTGCCAATTCCCAAGCACCGGGTATCTCGCCCGGCAATGGTGTGCAGCATATCCGCCAATCGGGTGCTGCACACCTGCTTTATGCTAAAATTTCATCGCATAGGCGTTTCGCACATGAGACAGCGCCTTGACTGCATTTAAGGTATTGGCCGCAACCGGCGCATCGACCCCGATCAACGAAACGGCTTTGGATCCGGCTTCGGTACGGCCCAGATTAAAGGTGGCAATGTTCACCCCGTTTTGACCCAGTAGTTCACCCAAGGCACCAATATGCCCCGGTTCGTCTTCATTGGAGACAAACAACATGTGCTCCTGAAACGGTGCGTCCAATTGCACATCATCTATACGGATCACGCGCGGTACACCGGCAAACAAAGTCCCGGCTAGCTCACGCGTACCGGATTCGTCTACTAGTTTGATTTGGATCACTGAATCAAAATCACCCTTTTGCTCTTCGCAGGTTTCGGCCAGATGAATACCCCGTTCTGCTGCCATAATCGGGGCCGAAACCATATTCACGTCACACAGGATGGGCCGCAAAATACCGGCCAAAGCTGCCGAGGTCAGCGGTTTTACATTCATCCGAGCCACTGCCCCTTGAAAGCTGATCTCGACCCGGGACAAGCCGCCTGTGGTCAATTGTCCGGCCAGCAAGCCCAAATTCTGAGCCAAGGCCAAATAGGGTTTTAAGCGCGGCGCATCCTCAGCCGAAACCGATGGCATGTTCAAGGCATTTGACACCGCACCGTTCAGCAAAAAATCGCTCATTTGCCGGGCCACTTGCACCGCCACATTTTCTTGCGCTTCACGGGTGGACGCACCCAGATGCGGGGTGCCGACAAAGTTGTCTAAGGTAAACAACGGATTGTCTTTCACGGGTTCCTGGGCATACACGTCCAGCGCTGCAGCGCGCACATGACCACTGGACAATCCAGCAAAAAGCGCCGTCTCGTCGACCAGACCGCCACGCGCACAATTGATAATCATCACGCCCGCTTTGGTTTTGTTCAACGCATCGGCTGACAGGATATTGCGGGTTTGATCGGTCAGGGGTGTGTGCAAGCTAATCACGTCTGCTTTGGCCAGCAGATCATCTAGCTCGACCTTGGTAACGCCGATTTCAATGGCCCGCTCAACAGTTAAATAGGGATCATAAGCCAGCACCTGCATTTTTAAGCCCAAGGCACGCTCGGCCACCAAAGCGCCAATATTGCCGCAGCCGATCAGCCCCAGCGTTTTGCCGAATAATTCAGTGCCGACAAATTTTGATTTTTCCCATTTGCCAGAGCGGGTGGAGCGGTCCGCCACCGGGATATTCCGGGCGCAGGCAAACATCATGGCAATGGCGTGTTCGGCGGTGGTAATTGCATTGCCAAACGGCGTGTTCATCACCACGATCCCTTTGGCACTAGCCGCCGGAATATCAATGTTATCGACTCCGATACCAGCCCGACCGATCACTTTCAAATTGGATGCAGCGGCAACCAGTTCCGCATCGGGCCGGGTGCGCGAACGCACCACCAGACCGTCATATTGATCAATACATTCAATCAGCTCAGCCCGGGAAAGATCAAGCCGCACGTCGGCCTCCACCCCTTCGTCGACAAAGATTTGAACGGCGGCATCGGATAGTTTATCGGCAATCAGTACTTTTGGCATTTCTGCCTCCATCATAAGTTTTTGTTTGGTTATTTGGTTGCAAGGCTTTGCAGCGCTTGCCCATAGGCCCAATCGAGCCAAGGGGTCAGCTTTTGCAAATCCGTGGCTTCGATGCTGGCTCCGCACCAAATGCGAAGTCCCGGCGGCGCATCGCGGTAGCCCCCAATGTCAAAGGCCACACCTTTTGCATCCAGCAAGCCGGTGATTTGTTTGACCAATGCTTGTTGTTCGGACTTGGGCAGCGCGCAGACCTGTTCATCTGCAAAGGCCAGACAGACCCCTGTATTGGAGCGATTGGCCGGGTCTTCGCACAGAAACCGGGTCCAGTCGCTTTGTTGGACCCAAGCTTCCAATACGGCCAGATTCGCATCGCATCTGGCATGTAAGGCAGCCAAGCCACCCAATCCCATGCCCCAGTTCAGGGTATCCAGATAATCCTCCACACACAGCATGGAAGGCGTGTTGATCGTCGAGCCGGCAAAGATCGCTTCGTTGATTTTGCCTTTTTTGGTCAGGCGGAAAATCTTCGGCATCGGCCAAGCCGGTTGATGACTTTCCAATCGCTCTACGGCACGTGGCGACAGGGCAATCATGCCGTGGGCAGCTTCACCGCCCATGACTTTTTGCCAAGACCAAGTAATCACATCGAATTTTTCCCACGGCAGGTCCTGCGCGAACGCAGCCGACGTGGCATCGCAAATGATCAACCCGGTTCGGTCATCAGCAATCCAGTTGCCATCCGGCACCCGCACCCCTGACGTGGTTCCGTTCCACGTAAAGACCACATCGGCCTCGGGCCGCACAGCATCCAAATCTGGTAATTTCCCATAGGGTGCATCCAATACGCGCACATCTTCGATTTGCAGTTGATCGCGAATGTCGGTGGCCCAGCCTTTGCCGAAGCTTTCCCAGACCAGCACATCAACGGCACGTGGCCCCAATAACGACCACAGGGCCATTTCCATGGCTCCGGTATCTGAGGCCGGGGTAATGGCAATTCGGTAATCATCCGGGATTTGCAACAATTCGCGCGATTGCTCAATCGCTTGGGCAAGCCGGTCTTTACCGATTTTATGTCTATGGGAGCGACCCAATGGCGCATCGGCCAAATGGTCGAGCGACCAATTTGGTCGTTTTTTACAAGGTCCGGACGAAAACCGTGGATCGTCGGGATATACTACCGGCATAAGTGCCGGTTTGGCGTGAAGTTTCATATTGTCTCCTATCCTCACTGGACAGGCGCGCACCGTTGGGGGTGCGAGGCCCGCCGTCAAATTGCCGATGGCGAGCCACTTGTCAACAAAAATGCGCGCACATCCTTGTGAAGAGGCAAAATCGTTATTTGACAGTGCAAATTTGCCACGCCACACAGCGCCATGGATCAACCTGCCAAAAACAGCAAACCGGGCGCGCCCAGTCATCACCGGCTGATCGACTGGGCTCGCATGTTGGTGATGATTTTATTGTGGGGCACGGCCTTCGCCCTGCTGAAAGTTTCGGTGGCTGAGGTTCCACCCACCACCGTGGTCATGGGGCGTCTATGGGTGGGTGCCTTGATGCTGTTAATTTGGGTTCGCATACGCGGCCGTTCCATGCCGCGCCTCTGGGGACCAATGGATGTCCACTGGAAATGGTTTGCCCTGTTGGGAGCCACCGGCGCAACCATCCCGTTTTCCCTGATCAGTTGGGGGCAGCAAAGCATGGATTCGGCCATGACCGGAATTTTCATGGCAATTATGCCCTTGGCCACCATTGCGTTGGCCCATGTGTTTGTTCCCGGTGAGCAAATGAATTTGCGGAAATTTGCCGGATTTGCGCTGGGGTTTATCGGCGTGGTGATCCTGATGGGGCCACAGATACTATTTCATCTGGGCGGGGAGACCTTTATTGCTCAAATAGCGGTAATTTTTGGAGCTTTGTTTTATGCCGTGCAAGCCATATTGGCTCGCAACATGCCGCCGATTAGCCCGTCTGTTTCTGCGGCGGGACTATTGTTATGTGCGGCTATTTTCATCACGCCGTTTGGAATTGTCGATGCCATCGGCATGTCGATGCCAAGCACTGGCGCATTGATCTCAATCTTGGCACTGGGTCTGGGTGCGACCGGGCTGGGCGGCATTTTGATGATGATGGTAATCCGCGATGCGGGGCCGAGCTTCTTGGCTTTGTCCAATTATCTGATGCCAATGGTCGCCGTTGGCGTTGGCATGCTGATCGGCGAAAAACTGGGCCTGAATGTCTGGGTCGCCCTTGTGGTGATTTTGTTGGGTCTGGCTCTGGCCGGACTGCGGCGCAGTTCAAACTAGAATAAGTTTGCCTTACCCCAAAACGGTGTTTGACAGAGCGCCACGCAACTGGCACCGCGTAGGTAATGAGCCAGCCCTCTCCTGAAAACAGAATGAAACCGCAACCGGGTCGCGGCGATTGGATCCGCTATGTGGTGCTGGTCTGCCTGTGGGGATCAGCCTTTTCCTTATCCAAAATTGCCATTGCAGAATTGTCCCCAACCATTGTCGCGGCGGTTCGCATCTGGGTTGCGATCGGGCTTTTATATGGCTGGATGATGTTTCGAAAACACAAATTACCGCAAATCTGGCCCAAGCCTGATGTGCGTTGGTTGTGGTTCTTGCCGGTTGGGCTAACCGGCTCTGCCCTGCCGTTCTTGCTCAATGCTTGGGCCATGCAATCGCTGGATAGCGGCCTAGTGGCTATTCTGCTGGCCACCATGCCGCTTTCGGTGGCCTTGCTCACCCACTTTACCATTCCCGGCGATCAATTGTCGGTGGGCAAAGTTGTTGGCTTGGTCTTGGGACTGTTCGGGATTGTTTTGCTAATTGGCCCGGCAGCACTGCACGATCTGGGCGGGCCAACCGCGATTGCCCAGTTTGCCGTGCTGCTGTCTGCGGTGACATACGCGGTGAATAGCGTGCTGGTCCATTTCATGCCGGAAACACCACCCAGCGTTGCGGCAACTGGGATGTTGTTGGTCGGCGGGATTGCTTTGGCCCCCTTTGCGTTGATTGATGCTAGCCACACTCCTATGCCCTCACTTGGCACCATCATTGCCGTTGTGGCGCTGGCATTGGGTGCCACCGGGTTGGGTTCGATCCTCTATATGCAAACGGTACGCAGCGCGGGCCCAAGTTTTATCGCCTCCTCCAATTATTTTGTGCCGCCCTTTGCGGTGTTTGTCGGCGTGCTGTTTTTGGGCGAAAAACTATCCGTTTTGGCCTTTGCCGCACTGGCAATCATTTTTGTTGGAATTCTGGTGGAGCGAAAAAAGTCGTAAAATGAATTTACCCTGCCAACGCGACAAATTCGAAATACCCGAAGCCATTACCTATCTGGATTGTGCCTATATGTCGCCTTTGCCGCGCAAGACCATCCTCGCCGGGCGTGTCGGCTTGCAGAAAAAAGCCCAACCATGGACCATTACTGGTGACGATTTTTTTGATCTGTCTGAACGGCTGCGTGCCCAAATGGCCGAGCTAACCCACGCCAAGGCCGGGGACTTTGCGCTGGTCCCATCGGTCAGTTATGGCATGGCAGTCATTGCCAAAAACCTAGAGCTGCCCGAGGGAAGTAAAGTCTTGATTCTGGACCGGCAATTTCCATCCAATGTATATCCGTGGCGCGATCTGGCCACACGCACCGGGGCCGAGATCATCCATATTTCACCCGAAGCAGGGCACAGCTGGACCGAAGCCGTGTTGGCCGCGATTGATGGCGAGACTGCCCTGCTTGCTTTGCCGCAAGTGCACTGGATCGAAGGGGCAGAACTTGACCTGATCGCCATTGGAAAAAAGGCGCGAGCCAATGGCGCTTTGCTGGTGCTCGACCTAACCCAATCTTTAGGCGCGGTGCCATTTTCAGTTACTGCGGTCGATCCCGACTATTTCGTAGTAGCTAATTATAAATGGCTGCTTGGTCCCTATTCGACCGGGTTTCTCTATGCCGCGCCCCGGCATCAAAGCGGGCAACCATTGGAACAATGCTGGCAAAGCCGTTTTGGCTCCGAGAACTTCGCCGAACTGACCCAATATACCGATCAATTGGCTGCCGGCGCCCGGCGCTATGATATGGGGGAGCGTTCCAATTTTGCATTGTTGCCCGCTGTGGAGGCCTCCTTGGCTCAATTGCTGGAATGGGGCGTGGAAAACATTGAACACAGCTTGCGGAACATTACTGATCAATTGGCGAGCATTGCGGCCAAACATGGCCTGCAACCTGATATGGCCAGCCCACGAGCCGCCAATTATCTGAGCCTGAAAGTACCGACCGATGCACCATCGGACATTTTGCAACAAGCACGTGCGGCAGGGTTGTATTTTTCCCATCGGGGTGACCGGCTGCGGATCACGCCCCATTTGTGGGTCAATCAGCAAGACCTGCACCGGTTTGACCAAACTCTCGGGAACATTTTTTAAGGTAGAACGATCTGCCCACGCATAAAATCATTGGCACCGCCACCCAATAGAACCCGATCCCCGCGCAATTCCACAGCAACCAGCCCAGAGCGTTTCGACGCCTGTTCGGCCTGCATGTTTTGCTTGCCCAGACGCTTGGCCCAATAGGCAGTGATTTGTGCGAACGCGGCTCCCGTGACTGGATCTTCATCAATCCCCACACCGGGAACAAACACCCGCACTACAAAATCCAGATCCCCATCGCCCGGTGCGGCAATGATCAGCTCCCCCGGCGAGGTCAGCTTGGCCGCCCTTACACCGGTTTCAATGTTGAGTCCCCGCACAAAGCTGACATTCTCCACCACAATAAAAGGGAATTTCGAGCCGCCACTGGCAACAACCGGAACCCCCAGCACATCTTTCAATTCGGCCGATGGCACCCAATCTCTGGCCGCACTGACCGGCAAGTTGACGATAAACCGATTGCCATCACGCTCCACCGTCAAAACGCCACTTGGACTATTGAACGAAACCTTGTCCAGCTCTGGATGCAAATGGCGTAACACACAAACCCCGCTGGCAAAGGTGGCATGACCACACAAGGGGACCTCCGTGGTCGGTGTGAAAAATCGCAAATCCCACCGATCTGGCCGGTCACTGGCTACAATGAAGCCGGTCTCGGACAGGTTGTTTTCCAGTGCTATGTTCTGCATCAGATCGGTACCCAACGGCTCGGTCAGCGGAACGATCGCCGCCGGATTTCCGGTGAACATGGCATCGGCAAAAGCATCAATCTGGTAAAGATCAAGTTTCATTTTTATCCCTGTACGGTCCGTAATTTGGTCAATTCGCCCAAATTGAGTACCCTGCTACTATAAGCCTGTCCACCGATCTGCTGAAAGCGATTTGCTCATGACAAAGCCATTGCCGAATTTTGAAATGTTGAAAAAGATATGGGCCAGCTCTCTTGTGGTTGGTGCGTTGGTTTTTGCCGGTGGCATCGTCTATTGGCGTCAGGTTTTACAACCCGATCTGGTCACCATAGTTATCCTGTTTGCGGTTTCGGCCATTGTGTTTAGCGCCTTGTTTTTCTTCCTGTGCCGAATTGTTACGCCCGGTCTGGCTGATTCTGTGGTCGATGAAGAAACCAAGGTCGAAGGCCCCACCGTCAAAATGATTACGACCATCGCCGCTAGTGGTGATGCACAATTGGACCGCTGGGTGAAACGCTATGTGTTTACCCGCAATTTGTTTGGAATGGCGGTTATTCCATTATTGCTTTTGGGTGGATTGTTTTTGTTCGCCTAACCGGGAGGTTGGAAGGTCCAACCATGACCCAATGGCCCATGACCTGCGCCCAGCTCAGGGGCGTGTTCAATGGCTTTTTGCACATATCTTCTCGCCAGCCGCACGGCTTCTTCGAGTTGTAATCCCAGCGCCAACCAGGTGGCAATGGCGCTGGCCAGTGTGCATCCGGTGCCATGGGTGTGGCGGGTGATAATCCGAGGGCTTTCAAATACCGCCTCACCCTGTTCCCAAACCAATACGTCATGAATGATCTCGCCCGGTAAATGCCCGCCTTTGAGCAATACGGCCTTTGGCCCCATGTCCAATAAGACCTCAGCAGCGCGCTTTTGATCTGACAGGTTTTGGATGGTCTGGCCGCTCAATGCTTCGGCCTCAGGTACATTTGGGGTTAGCAATCGGCTCACCGGCAATAACTCGCGCACCAACGCATCACGGGCACCTTCATCCAACAGCGAAGCGCCTCCTTTGGCCACCATCACCGGGTCCAGCACAATCGGGATGTCAAATGCGCGCAAAATCTCGGCGACCGCTTCAACCATGGCCGCATTGCCCAACATGCCGATCTTGATAATGTCAGCTCCGATATCATTCAGTACCGCCTTGATCTGGGCTTGTACTAGCTCCGGCGGCAACATCTGCACCTGCAAAACGCCTTGGGTATTTTGTGCGGTAATCGCGGTGATGGCACTGGCAGCATAGCCCCCCAAGGCGGTAATGGTTTTGATGTCAGCCTGTACCCCGGCCCCGCCACCGGAATCCGATCCAGCAATGCTGAGCACAATAGCAGCTTTACGTTTTGCCATGTTCAATTGCCTCCAACACCCGCAACATCTGCACGGTTTCAGCCACATCATGCACCCGGACCAGCGCCACTTTTTGGGCGAACGCCGCCGCAATGCTGGCCAATGACCCGCCCAGACGCTGATCGGCAGATGCCTGTGGATCGAGATCGGCAATAAAGCGTTTGCGCGAGGCACCGAGTAATACCGGGCATCCGGTTTGCTCCGCCAACCGATCCAAATTGGCCAATAACGCCAGATTGTCGGCCAGTTTCTTGCCAAATCCGATTCCCGGATCGACCATAATATTACACCGCTTGACCCCAGCTTGCAGCGCCAACTCAATACGAGACTGCAAAAAGACGATCACTTCGGCCAATACATCGCCGTATGTTGGGTTTTTTTGCATGGTCTTGGGCGCGCCCTGCATGTGCATCAGGATCAACGGGCAATCCAGCTCTGCGGCCATTGCCGCCGAATTTGGATCAAATGCCAAGGCACTGACATCATTCCAGACCTTGGCACCCGCCGCCAAAGCAGCACGGGCCATTTCTGGCTTCATGGTATCAATAGAAATGGGAATTGAGGATTGTTGGCTGATGCCCTCGATCACTGGCAATACCCGCTCCAGTTCCGCCTCGATGGGTACCGGATCAGCACCGGGCCGGGCCGACTCGCCGCCAATATCCAGCAGATCAGCCCCTTGCGCCGCTAGTTGCAAACCATGCTCAATGGCGCGGGGTGCGCTTCGATACTGGCCACCATCGGAAAAACTATCCGGCGTGACATTAAGGATGCCACAGACCAGAGGTCGGTTTTGCGTAGACCTTACGTTTTGCCAAAAACCAGTTTCGATCACGCGCCCTGTGGCTCTGGGTTTTCAGGTTTACCTGCTGGCGGTTTTTTAGGCTTTGGAGCCGATGTTACCGGCACCGCAGCACCCGGACCTTTGGGTTTAGAGGTGTCCTCAGGGTCGGGCCGAGATGGACGCTTACCTTTGAGCAGACCTTTGATCTCATCGCCAGTCAAAGTTTCAAACTCGATCAGCCCCTCGGCTACGGTTTTCCAACCCTTTTTGTATTTGGTCAAAATCGCCCGAGCCTCGGCTTCGCCTTCATCAACAAAGCGCTTGGTTTCTGCTTCGATAATCCGCGCCGTTTCCGGTGAAACCGAACTGCTGCGCATGATTTGCTGTCCCAAAAAGACTTCGCCGCCATCATCACCATACGAGATATTGCCGAGCTTCTCGGAAAAACCCCATTTGGTCACCATAGCTTGAGCCAGTTTGGTTGCTTGCGAAATATCCGATGCGGCGCCAGAGGTAACTTTTTCAGCACCAAAGGCCAGCTCCTCAGCCACCCGGCCGCCCATTAAAATGGCCAGACGAGAGGTCATTTCTTCGTAACTCTGCGAGTATTTGTCGTCTTCGGGCAACTGCATCACCATGCCCAGCGCTTGGCCGCGCGGGATAATCGTGGCTTTGTGTACCGGATCAGCCGCTTTGACATAAAGCGCGACCACGGCGTGGCCGGCCTCATGATAGGCCGTATTGCGTTTTTCTTTTTCGCTCATCACCATTGAGCGGCGCTCGGCACCCATCATCACCTTGTCTTTGGCATCTTCAAAATCAATCATGGTCACAACGCGCTTTTCACGGCGCGCCGCCAGCAAAGCTGCTTCATTGCAAAGATTGGCCAGATCAGCCCCGGAAAAGCCGGGTGTGCCACGGGCAATAATCCGCCTGTCAACATCGGATGCGATCGGGATATCGCGCATGTGGATTTTCAGAATTTTTTCGCGACCCAGAATGTCCGGATTTGGCACCACGACCTGTCGGTCAAAACGGCCGGGGCGTAGCAACGCACTGTCTAACACATCTGGACGGTTGGTTGCGGCGATCAGAATGACCCCTTCATTGGTTTCAAAGCCATCCATTTCCACCAGCAATTGGTTCAGGGTTTGCTCACGCTCATCATTACCGCCGCCAAGACCGGCCCCACGAGAGCGGCCAACCGCGTCAATCTCGTCAATGAAGATAATACATGGTGCATTTTTCTTGGCTTGTTCAAACATGTCGCGAACCCGGCTTGCGCCGACGCCAACGAACATTTCTACGAAGTCAGAACCCGAGATGGAAAAGAATGGGACACCGGCTTCACCAGCAATGGCCCGGGCCAACAAGGTTTTACCTGTACCCGGAGGGCCAACCAGCAATGCACCACGTGGAATTTTGCCGCCCAGTCGTTGGAACTTGGTCGGGTCTTTCAAAAACTCGACAATCTCTTCCAGTTCTTCCTTGGCTTCATCGACCCCTGCCACATCATCAAAGGTGACCTTGGATTGGTTTTCAGTCAGCAATCGGGCTTTGGACTTACCAAACCCCATCGCGCCACCTTTGCCGCCGCCTTGCATCTGGCGCATGTAAAACAACCAGAAACCGATCAATAACATGATCGGCAGAAAGTTCATCAAAATGGTGAACAACAGACCGCGACCTTCCGGCTTTACGGTCACGTCAACACCCGCTTCACTCAGCTTGGAAACCAAATCAGTATCCGGGTAGGTCGTGGTCGAAATAAACCGTTCGCCGGTGCCATAAGTTCCGCTCAGCTTCATCCCGTTCAAACTAACGGAGGAAATCCGGCCAGCTTCGGCTTCGCGGATCAGGGTCGAAAAACTGATCTCATTGGGTTGGGAACTGGCCCCATTGCCCTGCACCATGGAAAATAGCGAAACCACCAATAAAATGATGATTGCCCACAAAAGAAGATTTCGCATTGCCATGGATAGTGTCCTCAAATTCGCTCGGAGATTTCCGATATGGTGTTCTTTGTCCTAAATGGGAACGATTTAGCTCGTGTACAATGGTGTACTTGTGTTGAATCGTCTCGTTTTGGCCATTCTAGTGATAGTTTATGCGAAACAGGTGCCAGTTTCCAGACCCCGAGCTGCACCTGCAAAAGAAATTGTCTGCGGCGCATCCAAACAGAGCAGGTTTGGCTTGTGACCATCACACAATAAAACCGGCAAGGTTTGACGGACAAAGCTCGGAATTGCCTTCAATGCGGCCAATTGGGCCGGGCTTAACGGCTCCCGGCAATTACCCAATGGCACAATTGTCCCGCTCATAGGGGGTTTGATCTGCCAGCGGGCGTCAAACCAAACAGGCTGCCCCGCTGTTTTAACTTCCACACGAAGCCCCGGCTTTTTACCGCGTCCACACACAGCGCCCGGTTCACGCATGACCCAGAGCTGCCCGGATTTGACTTGCAGCACACAGCCATTTTTAGTTTGGGTTTGGCCGATGATGGCTACCTGTTGCCACAATTGCTCCAAGACCAGCCCCCGGTGTTTGCAGCGCCCTGCGCCGGACACCGCCAGCATCACTTTTTCCAGAAGCAATTGCCGGATTGAACTGTCCAGTTTGGCCACTGACTCCACAGCAAGATTTGCAAACCCGAGCCGGTCAAATCGCACCGACTGTTGTATGGCTGGAGCCAAAGCGGCCAATTGATCGCGGGCCAGAGCTTGAAACCGCTGAATCGCGCGATCCAGCATTTCGGCCCGAAATCCATTTTTGTGCAAACGGGCCAAATGTTCGCGCATCCGCACCCGGGCATATCGATGATCCTGATTGGCCGGGTCATCAATCCAACTCAGATTTTGTCCCGTCAAGAACTGTCGCAACTTAGCACGGCTCTCGTGCAGGACCGGACGCAAAACCCGCAAACTGGCACCCTCCGGCCAAAGTGGATATGGCGCGTCCACGCCCATCACCGCCAACCCGGTTGGGCCGGAATTGGCCAAAACTCGCAACAAAAATGTCTCGTGCTGATCGTCCCGCGTATGGGCCAACAACAAATGCTGGGCACCCAATTCACGGCACGCCCCGGCCAGCAAAGCATATCTGGCCGAGCGAGCTTGGGCGTGGCCAACTAGGGACGCACCGCCCCAAACCAAGCCTTGGGCCTTGGCCCCTAACTCACTGGCTTGGTCCAGCGCACGGGCAGTTTGTGCATCGGCCCCTGAACTAATTCGGTGGTTGACCACCAGTGCATGTACGGGTCGCCGAGTTTGTCGGCCAAATTCTAGCAAGCGTACCAGCAGCGCCAGCGAATCGCTGCCACCGGAAAACCCCAAGACCAGCGGCTCCGAGGCGCCAAGTCGGTCCAATACAGAACGGTAAATTTGTTGCGGGTCCGAACCCATAACCAGACTTACGGCGTACAGCCAGCGCGACGCCGTTCTATATCAGCCTTGGTTTTTACCGCAGCAGAAGCCTTTGGGTATTCTTTTGGAAACAGCTTCAAGGTTTGGCAGGCTTCAGCCGTATCGCCGATCGCCGCAAAAGCTGCGGCCAGTTTTACCATGGCATCGGGGGCGCGCTCTCCACCGCGAAATGATTTTAGCGATTGTAAGTAACGCTCGGCTGCCTGTGAGGCATTGCCGCGAACCATTTGGATCTCGCCCAGCCAAAATAAAGCATCACCCGACAAAGGATGATCGCTATAGGTGTTCACAAAGTTTTCGAGCGCCCCGTGGGCTTGATCAAAGAAGCCGCTTTCGAGCATTTGCCGTGCCGCTGCAAAATCTGCTTCGGCACTTAATCCCGGATCGGCTGTGGTACGTTCACCAGAGGTGTTAGAGTTTGCTGGAGCAGCACCACTCGCGGCCCCAAACGGGTTTTGCCCGTCATCGACCAAATCAGCAGGCTGTCCGCCAGAAATGTATCCGCCCAAGGCACGCCGGGCGATCGCGGCATCATCACGAGCCGTCTGCACATCGGTGTTGAGCAAGTCCAGTTCACGGCGCAAATCATCAATATCGGCCCGCTGGCGAGCGTTTTCGAAACGCATCCGCTCGTTCTCACCAACCTGATTACGTAATTGCCGTTCCAAATCATCCGTGCGTTCTTGTAGCCGCACCGCCGCCGGGTCACCGGTCAGCATCCGGTTTTCTAAAACCAGAATGCGTTGGGTCAGAGCATCGAGGCGCAAGCCCAGCTCTTTGCGTGACTCGGCCGCGATGGCTGGAGCCAAGGGCACCAGCGCCAAACAGAGAGCACCAATGAGCGGGGTCAGAATACGCATACCGACATCCTCTAGGTCAAATATAGCCAAAAAAGGGCAGGAACCCGGCGCGAACCGGGCATTTTACCCCCAATACAGCTCTAGCTGGAAGCGCCAGAGACAATCGCCGTGTGAGTGTTGCGATTGATCGACCAAGCTTCACCCATGGAGCGCGGATCAATGGGCCGTTCCTTACCATAGGAAATGGTGGTCATCCGCGATGGATCAACACCCAGATTGACCAGATAATCCTTGACTGAATTGGCCCGACGAGCCCCCAGCGCCAGATTGTATTCCCGGGTACCACGTTCGTCGCAATTCCCGGCCAACAGCACCCGCACGCGCGGATAGCTGTTCATCCAAGCGGCTTGTTTGGACAAGGTGGCCCGTGCCTGCGCGCTCAAGGTATAACTGTCATAGCCAAAATATATCCGGTCACCGGCACTGGTCGAAAATTCTTCGATCGAGCCGGGGCGCGGTGCGTAGGTTTGTGTGGTTTGCACCGGCGTTACCGGACGGCTGGATGGTTGTTGCTGCGTCGGGCCGGGCGTGGAGGTCTGTGTGACCTGCGGGTCACTGGCACAAGCGGACACCACAAACACAGCGGCGAACCCTAATGATTTTAGCAATTTGATTTTCATGTTCAGTTCCTTATTACAAAGTGGGGTTGGAAACAGAGGCTTTTACGTCCCCGCCATAATAATTCATGGCAGCAAACTAGCCCCGCAGGATTATTCAATCAAGGGTGACCAAGCAGGATCAGACGAATCACCCGGTGTCGTCACGCGTCGCAAGTTCGCGCCGGTCAGATCAATACTCCAGACATGAGGTCCAGCACCGGGACGCGTTTCGCGGGTAAACATCAAAACCCGACCATTGGGCGACCAAGTTGGACCTTCATCCAGATAGGCCGTGGTCAAGGTGCGTTCTCCCTCCCCATCCGGCCGCATCACTCCGATATGAAACTTTCCCTGATAATGCTTGGTAAAGGCGATCAGATCACCGCGCGGCGACCAAACCGGGGCCGAATAGCGGCCCTTGCCAAAGGTGATCCGGCGCAAGGCAGAACCATCTACATTCATAATGTATAATTGCGGCGAACCGCCACGATCTGAATTGAACACAATTTTCGAGCCATCCGGCGAAAACGATGGCGAGGTATCAATCGCTGGTGAATTGGTCAGACGGACCCGCCGACGGGTCCGCAGGTCCATCAGCCAGATCTCGGAATTGCCGCGCTGGACCAGACTCATGATCACTTTTTTACCATCGGGCGAAAACCGAGGCGCAAAGGTCATACCGGGGAAATCCCCCAACACTTCCTGTCGGCCAGTTTCAATGTTGAACAGAAACACCGAAGGGACAATCGACGAATAGGACAAATAGGTAATTTGCTGGGCGGTTGGCGAAAAGCGCGGGGTCAGCACCGTATAGCTACCGGGGGTTAAAAAGGTCGGGTTGGCCCCATCCTGATCCATGATGGCCAGCCGTTTGGTCCGATTTATCTTGGGACCGGATTCGGCGATAAACACCACGCGAGTATCAAAATACCCGGATTCGCCAGTTAGTTTTTGGTAAATTGAATCAGCAATTTTATGAGCAATCCGCCGCCAGTTCTCTGGCGTGGTTCCCATTTGCTGCCCGAATAAGTGAGTTTCGGCAAACACATCCCACAACCGCATATCGACCCGCACCCGGTTCTCATTCTCGATCACCACGCGACCGGCCAACAGAGCATCGGCCCGGATCACCCGCCATTCGGCAAATCGTGGTTGCAGATCAATATTGGCTTGATGTTCGATATAGGATGCCGGGTCGAGCACCTTGAACAACCCGGATCGTTCCAGATCGGCCCGGATCACCCCGGCGATTTGCCGACCGATCTCGCGTTCTGGTTCGGAACTGCCGGTAAAGGACGGAATAGCCAAAGGTGTTGGCTCCAAATGCCCTCGGGTAATGTCAATTTCCAGAGAGGCAAAAGCCGGAGCTGCAAAACCAGTTGCAAATACCATCATGGCCAAAAGCAAAGCACGTTTCAAATTCATCGGGTGGAACTCCCCATCATTTCGGCAGCACTGAAACGCATAATGGTTTCCTGCCAGTTGGAATATTTTTCAGGTGGTAACGCATACGGTTGGCACTTGATCACCGCGCGCCGTGCCGAATTGGCAGCAGCCCGCCAAAATGGATCGCCGGAGCGTTCGATCTGTCCTCGGTTCAACACTTCAGGTGCTCCTTGCAAACTACCGTCACTATTCAAGCGCAATCGGACCCGCACTACCAGCTTTTCCGGATTGGGTGCATCGAGCGGGGCGCGCCAGCATCGATACATTTGTGATCTTAACAAATCTATCTCATCCACCGTCAAATTGATCGCCGCGCCGGCAGCCTCCCGTGGCAGAGCATCAGAGGCGCTGGTTTTATCTTCGGTGGGTACAGCGGGACGAGCCTTGGCTAGTTTGTTCTCCAGTCGGGCCAGATCAAACGATGGCGGCTTGGGTTTCGGTTTCGGTTTCGGTTTCGGCTTGGGCTTGGGTTTGAGCCTCGGCGCTTCGGCCACTTTTTTAGGTTTGGGTGCCGGTGGTTTTTCTACTTTGGGTTCCGGGGCTTTGGAAACAGGCTCAGGCACCGGTTCTGGTTTGACCGGCTCAGGCTCTACAACCGGAGCGGCTTGGGCGATGATTGGCTCCGGGGCCAGTTCTTGTTCCATTTCTGGCTCAGGTTCTGGTTTGGGCGGACTCGCCTTGATGTCGGTTTCTTCGGCCAAGACAACCAGTTCAATCGGGATAATCGGCGTGTCGTTCAAACGATCATCCATCGTACTGGGCAGCACATAAATGCCGACCAGAATAACCCCGGAATGGGCCAAAACAGAAAGAGGAATACCAGCACGCACGTCTATGGTCTCTTTTCACTTAAATGGGATCAATTTGGCTCGGTAACCAAACCAAGATTGACAAATCCGGCCCGATGCACCCGCGCCATCACATTCATCACCGAACCGTAATCCGTTGCTTTGTCAGCCCGCAGGAAAATTCGCTCCTGCACACCGTTTTCGGCAATCGCGGTTAGTTTGGCGACTAGATCTTCGACCTCGATCTCGCTTTCCATCAGATACACCTTGCCGTCAGCCAAAATGGTGATGGTCAGGGGTTCGCTGTCCGCGTTTAACGCTTTGGCATCGGCCTGGGGCAGATCAACCGGTACGCCCGGCGTCATCAAAGGCGCGGTGATCATAAACACGATCAGCAAGACCAGCATCACATCGACCATCGGGGTCACATTGATCTCGGCCCGGGGCTTGTATTTTTGACCGCGCCGCCGTCCGGAGCCGCTCAACGATGTTGACATCACTCCCATTATTTCCTCCCGGCAATACGGCGCGAGAAGATCGCCGACAGTTCGTCAGCAAAGCCCTCCAGCCGAGTGGCATATTGTTCGGTATCGGACGCAAATTTATTGTAGAAAATCACCGCCGGGATCGCTGCCAGCAAACCCAGAGCGGTCGCAAACAATGCCTCGGCAATACCAGGGGCCACGACAGCCAAATTGGTGTCATGGCTGGCCGCAATGGCCCGGAACGAGTTCATGATACCCCACACCGTACCAAACAGGCCAATAAACGGTGAAGCCGACCCGATCGAGGCTAATATGCCCAAACCTTTTTCGGCCCGCGACAGCTCGCGCGAAACGCGCAAGGCCATCACGCGGTCAAGGCGTTCTTTTAGGGTAATGATCTGCAAATCAGAGCCGGTACCGCTGCGCCCTTCTTTCCACTCGCGCATGGCCGACATGAAGACCCGGGCCATCGGGTCGCCGGGTTTATCGCCAATCCGGTCGAACATTTCGTCAAGCGATCTTCCCGACCAGAATGTGGTCTCAAATTTGTTGGCTTTGCTGCGCAGGCTCATAAACGAGAACTGCCGGTCAAAGATAATCGCCCATGACCAGATCGACGAAAAGACCAACAGGCCCATAATGATTTTGATCACGATATCGGCGCGCAAAAACAGAGCCAGAAACGAAAAATCGGTTTCGGTAAATGCGGGCTGGATCAGACTGACATCCATGTGAAATTCCTGTTCGATACAATTAAGATGAATGTTGAGAAAAGATTGTGACCATTTTCAGGTCATTTGTGTACAAAGGAAAGGCATCATTTTAGCCAAAACTGCTTTTGGGATGCGCCGGGGTCGACCGGTGAGGTCGATACAAGCCAACTCGACCTTGGCCCGGGTCAATTCCTGCCCCTGACAAAATACGATTTGCTCGGCCTGTAATCTGGCCCCTTTGGCCACCAAAAACCGGGTGCGAACCAATAGCGCATCATCAATTCGGGCCGGAGCCGTAAACACCAAGTCCATCCGTCGAATGGCAAAGGCCAATGCCATGTCGCCATCCAGCAAGTCTTGGTGTGTGGTACCGGTAGCGCGCAGGCTCTCCGAGCGGCCACGTTCCATGAATTTCAGATAGGCCGCATGATAGACCAATCCGGTAAAATCGGTGTCTTCGTAATAGACTCGAACCGGGAGGAAGTGATCCGTCCCCTCGATCCAACCGGATGCAGGTTCTGTAGGTTTTGAAGCCGTGTTCATTTGCCATTCTCTTCAAAGAGATTTGCCGCTGGACGTCCTTTGGTCGCCAACCCCAAATGGGCAAAGGCCCGTTCTGTCGCCACCCGTCCGCGTGGTGTGCGCTGCAAAAATCCTTGCTGGATCAGAAATGGCTCAATCACTTCTTCTAGTGAATCACGGGCCTCTGACATGGCTGCGGCCAGCGTTTCCAATCCAACCGGACCTCCAGCAAACTTTTCGGCCAAAGCGGACAAATACCGCCGGTCTTGTGCATCCAGACCTAACTTGTCCACTTGGAGCCGGGTCAGGGCATTGTCGGCCATGGCCGCATCAATTTGGACCACACCGGAACTATCGGCAAAATCACGAACCCGGCGCAATAGTCGCCCGGCCACGCGCGGCGTTCCGCGCGAACGACAGGCAATTTCACCCGCTCCATCATCAGTGACTTGCACCCCCAGCTTATTGGCGGCTCGAAGTACAATCTTGGTCAGCTCATTCGTTTCATAGAAACCCAGCCGCAAGGGAATGCCAAAGCGGTCCCGTAATGGCGTAGCCAGCAAACCGGCCCGCGTAGTGGCCCCGACCAAGGTAAATGGTGACAGATCAATTTTGATGGAGCGGGCCGAGGGTCCCTCGCCGATCATCAAGTCCAATTCAAAGTCTTCCATGGCTGGATAGAGGATTTCTTCTACGTGTGGGCTAAGCCGATGTATCTCGTCGATGAACAGCACATCATGCGGTTCCAAATTGGTCAGGATCGCCGCCAGATCGCCAGCTTTGGCAATCACCGGCCCCGAGGTCGAGCGAAAGCCAACTCCCAGTTCACGAGCTAGGATTTGCGCCAATGTGGTCTTGCCCAATCCGGGCGGGCCAGACAGCAACACATGGTCCAACGCTTCATTTCGACCAGAAGCCGCACTGACAAACACTTTCAGATTGGCCACCAGATCCTGCTGGCCGACAAACTCATCAAACTGACGCGGGCGCAGCGCTTTGTCTGCCCCATCGCCAACCTGCTGTTCGTGGTCCAAAACGCGCTCTTCGCTCATTGGTTCAACTCTTTTAGGCCCAACCGGATCAACTCATCCAAACTGGCCGCATCGCCCAATTGTCCGGCGGCAACCCGCACGGCTTGGCTCGCATCCGGGCCGGCAAACCCCAGATTGACTAACGCCGAGATTGCGTCTCTCATTTGCAAACCGCTACCGCTAGTCATAGCTGTCTGCGTTGAATCGGTGTTGGTCATGAAGGCACCACCGCGACCCACCGGAGCCGGTTTGTCTTTCAGTTCGGCCACAATGCGCGCCGCGACCTTGGGGCCAACCCCATTGGCTCGCGCCACGGACGCTTTGTCTTCCATCAACGCGGCTTGCATCAGATCAGCTGGTGCCAACACATCCAACACGCTCAATGCCGATTTGGCACCGACGCCTTGGACATCCTGCAAGCGGATGAACCAGGCCCGCTCGTCTTCAGACGGGAAGCCGAACAGTTTGAATACGTCTTGGCGCACATAGGTCTCAATATGCAGCACGGCAGGTTGGCCGGGAGCCAGACCGGCCAAGGTGCGCGCCCCAGCCTGTACCAGATAGCCCACGCCGCCCACATCCAGGATCAGCTCACCTTGGCCGATGGTATCAACCGTGCCTGTCAGTTTGCCAATCATCCGGTTGACCGTAGGTTTCTGGGGGCGTGATGGGCATGACAAATGGCCAAGGATAAGGCATCAGCCTCATCGCCGGTGGTTTGGGTGCCGGGCAGCAACATGGCAACCATGGCCGCGACTTGGGCCTTGTCGGCCCCGCCAGTACCGACCAGTGCCAGTTTGACCGTGCGCGGCGCGTATTCAGCCACGTCTAACCCGCGATTGCTGGCCGCCAGCATGGCGGCGGCGCGAGCATGGCCCAGCTTCATGGCGGAGCCAGCATTGACGCTGACAAAGCTGCCCTCGATCGCCGCGCAATCCGGCGCGTGGGTGACGATACAAGTGGTCAGTTCGCTGAACACGGTTTGCAACCGCTCCGACAATGGACCGCTGGTTTTCGGAGTAATTACCCCGCTGGCCAGATGGCGCATTTTATTGCCTTGGGTTTCAATGATCCCCCAGCCGGTACGGCGCAAACCGGGATCAATTCCCAAAATTCGAATTGGTTGGTTCATCGGACCAGTGTACCCCGGCAAGCCGTGAAGGAAAGTGTCAATGAGTGTCGACGATTGTCATTTAAGGGTAGGTTAAGCGCAAGTTGATTGTTGCTTTAGTGTGAATGTTTTGTGATTTATCTGTCGGCCCCAACCATTTGTGACAATGCAAACAGACAATCAGGCACAGTGACCCTGCAAGTTATCCCCGCACCACCCACCCGGGCTATACTGCCCGTCATGATCGAAACACCGGAATTGTTTATCGAAGCCAAACGTCTGTTTGAAGCGGGGCTAAGCCCCCGGCAGATCGCTCGACAACTGGACATTTTACCTAGCCGGATCAAACGCCAAGCCGAGCAACAAAATTGGCAAGGGGCTGCGCCGACCGATTGGGTGCGTATTCGACAGAGATTTGAACAAGGGGCGCGCCATTGTGATCTGGCCAGAGAGCACCGGGTTTCGCTCTCGACCTTGGGCCAAAAAGCCCGGCGCGAAAAATGGAGCCGCATTACCACAACGGGCTTAGATGCGTTGCGTCGATCGGTAGTCGCGCTGGAAACCGCTTTGGCCGAAGCGCCTGAAAATGATCCCGTGCTGACCATGCGAATCAGCACGGCCCTTTCGATGGCGGCCGGACGATTGGCCCGCGCCGAACAAAACGGCGGCAAGCTCGCCCCACCAGATGAACCAGATGAATTTGAAAGCCAAGAAGCCGCCGACAATCAATTTGCCTTAGCAGAGTTTTCCCGCCTGCTGGGTGAATGGCGTCCGGCGGACGGAGAAGCCGGACCCCCGACTTCCCCGGCACCCCCAGCCTTGCACGCTCCAGATACAGAAACCTAAAGCGCGCAAAAACCTCTTATACCACGCCGTATTTTTCCATGGACTTGGCCATAGACACGCTCATTTCTTCGAGATCGCGCGGCTCGATCTCCAATACGGTACGAAGTTTGGTATTGTCAACTAAGGTTTCCTTGCCCAGATCGCGCGAGGCAAGCCGGATGGTTTTGTCAAAAATACCGACCAGTCGCACCATGAAATTGGGCAGTATTCCGGTTGGGGTATTGTAGCCATTTTTGGCCAAAGCTTTTGAAATATCGACCATCCAAGCCGAGTCTGTCACCAGCAAAAAGCGCTCGCCAGCCGCTTCGGGGCGGATCATCGCTTGATAATGGGCTTCGGCCACATCGCGCACATCTATCATCGCAAACGAAATGCGTGGACAAGCGGGCATTTCGCGGCGCACCAATTTACGCACGAGCTCGCCAGAAGTTGACCAAGTTTTATCTAACACCGGACCCAAAACGGCGCCCGGATTAATCACAGATAATTCCATGCCTTTGGCTGCGTCAGTACCCATAAAGGTCCAAGCGGCGCGTTCGGCAATGGTCTTACTCTTCAGATACGCCCCGACCTTGCCTTTGGTATTGGTCCAGTCTTTTTCGGTAAACGGCCCCGGTTTGCGTTTTTGCTTGCCATAGGCAATCGAGGCCATCGACGAGGTCAGCACCACGCGCTTAACCCCGGCTGCGGCTGAAAACCGCAACGCCCGCAATGCGCCTTCGCGAGCTGGAATGATCAGATCATTTTCGTGTTTTGGCTCACCTGCTGGAAAAGGCGAAGCCACATGCTGCACAAAATCACAGCCCTTTACCGCATCTGCCCAACCCTCATCGGACATCAGGTTCAGCTCAACAAACGACAGGTCCGACACGTCCGTATGTTCGGCCAACACGGCTTTTAACTCATCTGCCTTAGCTAACGAGCGCATAGAGCCGCGCACTTTATACCCCGCATCCAGCAATCGGATAATGCAATGTTTGGCGATAAAGCCCGTTGCGCCCGTGACAAGAACTGTCTGTTTTTCCGCCATTTCTGATCTCCTGAATATCTAAACGTTCTGACATTTTTTGTATATTTGTCAGTTTTGACAAACCACGCATAAAATGTCAATAGACTTTATGGCTCGACAAAACAACACATCTGCCAAACAAGCCAAAGTGGTGATGGCCGCGTTTGAAGTGGTTTCGGCCTATGGGTTCAAGCGAACCAATATGGCCGATATTGCCAAGGCGGCTGGCATGTCTCGCCCGGCGCTTTACCTCCTGTTTGCCAACAAACGTGAGATCGCCCGCGCTGTGGTGGTCATGCTAAAAGACGCCTCCATAACCAATGCCAAGGCAGCCTTAGCGTCCGATGCTCCGTTTCAAGAACGCCTGACCAATGCCATGCACGCCCGCACCACTGCATTCTTGGAGGCGGTCGAAGGTTCACAACATGGACAGGAATTGTTCGAAACCGGTATGGAAGTAGCCGGCGATATTTTGGCAGGCGGCGAGGAAGAATTTACCAAGCTGTTGCAAAGTAACTTACGAAAAGCAGTCAAAGACGGCGACATCAATCTAAAAGCATCGGACTTAAGCGTGCCCCGGTTGGCTGATCTGCTGATCCACGGTGCCTATGGCCAAAAAACCAATGCTGCATCCGCCAAAATCCTACGCCGCCGCATCAACGATTTCACCGGCGCTGTGTTGGCCGGGTTAGTGGCTTAGGGCCGAGTGCTTACTCCACCACTGCCAAATCACGCACTTCGCCCGGTTTTGTGAACAAATCTACATCGTCCAACGCAGTGCCGTAACGCTCTTTTAAGGTGGCCAGATCAGTTGGGACGTGTACGCCGATGGCGCTTCTGGGCCGGATGTGCAGGTCCAATGCGGCGCGGCGCTGATCGTTTTTGAACAACCAGTATGGCGTGAACACTAGATTATTTTCGGCGGCATCCCAAAATTGCTGCTGGCTGGCAATCGGCGCGGTTTCGGTGGTGGCATCGCCCAGATGAAGCACTCGCAGATCGTCGGCCACATGAACCCGATACACCGTGTTACGGATATGGGCAAAGCGCGCCCCGCCCGAATGCGGAATAGTGATCGCCTCGACGGTAATGGCACCGGCTTGCAGGGTCAGACTGGCATCATTGGGGCTTTGGTCAAAGGCAATGATGTTGGCGGTATCACTCAATCCGGCAGCTTCTAGTTTTTCTACCGCTTGTACCGGCGCGACTAATTTGACCTGCGGATGTGCTTGTAAATAAGCCAAGACCGGCGCGGCCGAGAAATGATCGCCATGGGCATGGGAAATGAACAAAACATCGACCCCGTCAAACGGCGCAGTTCCGGCCATCATGGCGGCGCGAATGTCGTCCGGGACCAATTGGTATTGCTGGTAATTTTCGTCAAACAACGGATCAAACAATAGCTTGGTATCGCCATCGGTGACCATCACCCCGGCATTGCCCAGATAACGCGCATTGCGGGCCGGGGCCAAAGTCGGGGCGCTTTGCTCAAGCGCTGCGATTTCCGCGTGGCTCGGCAAGGTCGACGCAGTGCCACACGCCGCCAGCGCAAAGGCTAGGATCAGCAATAGTCCGATGCTTCGAGGCTCACTTCGCTCGCACCTCAGCATGAGGTTGCTTGTTGTTGCCATATCACGAACCTCATCCTGAGGTGGCGCATAGCGCCCTCGAAGGATCGGCAACGTAACGCGCTGGATTGATCACTCATCCAAGCTGGCCATGACTTCATCGGAAATATCGAAATTGGCATAGACGTTTTGCACATCGTCACAATCTTCCAACACTTCGAGCATTTTTAGGAGCGTGGCAGCGTTTTTGGCATCCATCTCGATATTGTTCTGCGGTTTCCAGACCAGATTGGCCGCTTTGGCTTCGCCAAAGGTTGTTTCCAACGCAGCAGCTACGTCAATCATTTCTTCGCGAGCGCAGTAAATAACGTGATCTTCGGCATCGGACACCACATCATCGGCACCGGCCTCTAGCGCCGCTTCAAACATGGCTTCTTCATCCGCCTTGTCCGCCGAGTATTTGATCTCCCCGACATTGTCGAACATGAAGGAGACCGATCCGGTTTCACCCAGATTGCCGCCATTTTTGGCAAAGGCGGTTCGCACTTCCATCGCCGCACGGTTTTTGTTGTCGGTGGATACCTCGACAATCACCCCAATGCCGCCCGGTCCAAAACCTTCATAGCGGATCTCGTCATAGCTCTCGCCTTCGCCGCCCGCACCTTTGGAAATGGCCCGCAGGATATTGTCCTTGGGCATGCTGTCGCCCCGGGCATTTTTAATGGCCAGTCGCAAACGTGGATTACCGTCCGGATCGCCGCCACCGATTTTGGCAGCAATGGTGATCTCTTTGGACAGTTTGGAGAACGCCTTGGCGCGGATTTTATCCTGCCGGCCTTTGCGATGCTGGATATTGGCCCATTTGGAGTGCCCTGCCATGATAATTCCTTGTAACAATTCAAGTGTGCTGGTTGGGCATTTTGTAGCCCCGGCATGGCTTCGGGGCAAGCGCTCTGCGCTTAACGCGCATCCATTTTCAGCTCAATTCGCCGGTTAGCAGCCAAGGCCTCGGCGCTGCGGCCCTTTTTGATCGGGTGATATTGCCCAAATCCAGCCGCCGCCAGATGTTTAGGTGGTACCCCGGCGCTCTCAAAGAACTGCACCACCGACAAGGCCCGCGCGGTCGATAATTCCCAATTATTAGCATAGCGCCCTTTGATCGGCACCACATCGGTATGGCCATCCACCCGAATTACCCATTCGATTTTGGTCGGGATGTCCTTGGCAATTTCGATGATCGCATTGGCAATTACTATCAATTGCTGCTCCCCGGCCGGATTAAAATCGGCCGAGCCACTGGCGAACAACACATCGCTTTCAAATACAAACCGATCACCCTCGACCCGCACGCCCTCGCGATCGGCCATCACTTCTAGCATTTTAGCAAAAAACTCGGATTTGTATTTGGCCAGTTCAGATACTTGTCGGGCCAGAGCCGCGTTCAATCGTTTACCCAGATTGACGATCTGTACTTTTTGTTCCGTATCCTTGGCCTCAGCAGCTTCCAGCGCTTGGTTCAAAATGGCCAATTGTGCGTTTAATGCCGCCAATTGTCGGGTCAGCGCCGCCACTTCGTCGCGGGCTTCTTCGGTCAGTTCCTCCTGATCCTTCAAAGCATCACCGGCCAGACCCAATTGCGCCGCGCCTTCATCGATCTGGGTTTGCAACACGGCCAGCAGACCGGCTTGCTCATCGGCTGCGGCCTGCGTTTCCTCCAACGTGGCCAGTAAAAGCGTGATCTGACTTTGGGCCTCAGCCCCCTTGGCTTTTTCCAATGCCAACATTTCGGCCAAAGCGGCCAAACGGGATCGCACCTCGTTCAAAGCCGCATCTCGTGACGACAAAGCCCGGCCCAGTGTAAATTGTGCGGCAATGAACAGCGCCAGTAGAAACACCACCACCAACAACATGGTGGCCAAAGCATCGACAAAGCCCGGCCAGTAATCTTCAGTGGCGGTTCTTCTTTTGCGGACGCGTGCCACTATTTTTTATCCCGAGACAGCCCGACCAGTGTTTTGGTCAGCAGCTTGATCTCTTGGCGTACCGCTTCAATTCCAGCCCCGCGCTGGGCTTCGCCTGCGCGCATGGTTTTTTCCAATGAGGCGATATTATCAGCCGATTGTTCAAGCAATGCACCAACATAAGCCGGAGAGTTCGGGTCTTGCCCGGCCGCCGCCGACACTCGCGAAATGGAGTGAATCCAGTCTTCCACTTCCATGAAAAACCGGTTTTGGGCCTGTCCGGCCTGTAATTCCAAAAACCCGATGACCAGTGAACCAGCCAAACCAAACAAGGAGGACGAAAAGGCGGTGCCCATGCCCTTGATCGGTTCTTCCAGCGCCCGCATCAATAGCGCCACATCTTCTTCGCCACCCGTGCCGTTTGAAAGCGCCGCCACAGCGTTCCCGACCGAACCCACGGTTTGCAACAGGCCCCAGAAGGTACCCAATAATCCTAAAAAGATCAGTAAGCGGCCCAGATAGCGGGTGATTTCGCCAGCTTCGTCCATACGGCCCGAAACCGAATCTAAAATGGATTGGCTGGAACCAGCCGACAGGCGCAATTGCCCCGGCGTTTCCGACAACAAAACCCCCATCGGAGCGATCAGGCCAGGCGGACGCGGCATCCGGTCAAAATCTCTGGCCCGGGTGAGCCTTCGCACCCAACGCACCGCCGGATAAACGCTCAACACCTGCCGAAAGCAGTACAAAACCGCCACGGCAAACACCAGCAATATCAACCCGTTAATGGCCTGATTGGCTTCAAATGCAGTGCGTATCTGGTCCTCGAGTGCATAGCCCAACACCCCGACCACGAAGGTAAAACCAGCCATCCAAAACAAATATCTCGACGGGCCGCTAAAGCGGGCAACCAAACCAGTACGCGGATCCATAGCCATTCCTTTGCACAACCCATCTGCGGGCAATGCGCGGACCTTAGCGCAAAAGTTGGCAAAGATCAGGCAATTTCTGGTTTTTCGCGAAACTCGCGCAACTTTATAGTGAATCAGCCCTTTACCGGGTCAATTATTTGCCCGGTTTAACCGCGTCCAGATTTTGCTTCATCAGGTCGTAAATTTCGGAATTGGCGCTCAAGATTGAGCGGCCATCTATCTTGGCACCACCATCCATATCGGTGACCACCCCGCCTGCTTCTCGGATCAATACGATCCCGGCGGCAATGTCCCACAGCTGTAAATTGCGTTCCCAAAATCCGTCATACCGTCCGGCGGCCAACCAAGCCAGATCGAGCGCAGCGGAACCATAGCGCCGAATGCCCGACACGTGCTGGCTCATGGCGTGTAGTTCTTTTAGGAATTGTGCATGACCGGGTTTTCCCTTGAACGGGATGCCGGTCGACAATACGGAACTTTCCAGATCGGTGCGGATCGACACCCGCAAGCGGCGATCGTTCAAAAAGGCACCTTTACCTTTTTCGGCCCGGAACATCTCGTCGCGACTCGGGTCATAGATCACGCCGGCCACCAATTCGCCATTGCGTTCCAGCGCGATGGAAATGGCGTAATGCGGAATGGCGTGCATAAAGTTGGTGGTGCCGTCTAATGGGTCAATAATAAACCGGTGCGACGGATCAGTCCCTTTGATCTCGCCGCCTTCTTCCAGCAAAAAACCATAGCCGGGGCGCGACTCGGACAATTCTTCGACCAATACCT